>CAZBZV010000021.1:0-57127 GCA_964496505.1 uncultured Ignavibacteria bacterium
TGCTATTGACGGTATTGACCTTTGCTGTTTTTGGGGCACAAAGTCTGTTTGCTGCGGACTGCGTTGAAGTTGATGTCGAATTGACACCGGAAGTCGTTGCGGGGGAAACGATTGAGGGTTATTTCGAATTAACCAACTGCGGCGATGATGCGGCTGTTATAACACTGGCATTAACACTTGAACTTTTTAACGGCCAGACAATTGAACTCCCGGGCTTCCCTGTCGAAATGGGTGCCGGTGAGACAATTGCACGTGACTTCAGCTTTATCGCCCCGCCGCCTTTCGCCGGCAATACCTTCGGACTTTGCATAACGGCCACTTCTGGTGACGCCGAAGCCAGTGATTGCGCATCCACGACAATTCTTGAAGGCTCTCTCGCCTCAGCGGGTAAAGGCGATTTCGGTATTGATCTTTCCATGAATACCGATGATTGTGTGGAAACCGAATTCGAGCTTTCGGATACGGTAACCACAACGCCTGGCGATTTCTTTGCCGAGGGTTATTTTGAGCTGACAAATTGCGGTGATGAGGCCGTCACAGTCTGGCTCGAACTCTCTATTGAAAATCTGGATGTCGGTCCCATTAACGTTCCGGTCGAGCTTGGAGCCGGTGAAACAGTCACACGCGAACTGTACTTCCCGGTACCGCCGGCAGTACCGGAAGGCGATTATACGATTTGCATCACTGCAACCGCGGGTGAGGCTATGTCTACATCTTGCGAAACAATTCATGTCATAGCCTGGACTCCTCCGGAGGATTCAGAGAACGACGGCGACCTGAGCATAAATAACTATCCCAATCCGTTTAACCCGGCAACAAATATCGCCTTTACTCTTCCCGCCGAAACCACAGTTTCATTGAAGGTCTATAACATGCTCGGACAGCATGTGGAAACCCTTGTGAACGAAGAAGCTCTTTCGGCCGGAAAACATCAGGTTTCCTGGGATGGAACTGACCTGAGCGGCAATCAGGTTTCAAGCGGTGTCTACTTCTATCGCCTCGAAACCGAAAATACAGTTATTTCAAAGCAGATGATTCTGGTTAAATAGAATATATCTAATCTATAGTATGGGTGTATAGAAACTCTGTCTATTGCCGACAGAACGAAACGGGAGGTGGATTTAAATAATTCATCTCCCCGTTTCACTTTAAACGGGATTTTGTAATATGCGCATTATATCATTCACCTTTTCTCTGATCCTATTATTTGCAAATGCCTATGGCTACGGATATCTGGGCACTGTTGACGGCGAAACTCTCGGCGATCAATACGGCGAGGCTGTTTGCGCTTTGGACTTCAATAATGACGGTTATGATGACCTTGTAGTTTCGGCGCCTGCCGCCGATTATAACGGCTCTTCATCAGGCAAGGTATATATCTATTACGGCGGCCCCGCCGCGGACACCTTTCCCGATCTGGAAATTGTCGGACCGGCAAGTTCTTTTTTCGGCAAAGCGCTGTCATCGGCGGGCGATTTCAACAATGACGGTTCAGAGGATTTACTCATTGGTGCGCCTTTTTACGATATCCCGGAAACCAGCGCCGGAGCGGCATATTTGTACTTCGGCGGTTCAAATCCCGATACGATTCCGGACCTGGAATTTAACGGCGAAAACGGCAGTGATTATTTTGGAATTGCAGTTGCCCATGCGGGCGATTTCAACAATGATAGCTATGACGATATAGTAATCGGCGCTTACCGCGCAGACTGGGGCTCGTTTTCGAATTCAGGTAAAGCCTATATCTTTTATGGCGGCCTTTCACCTGATAATTCAGTCGACAAAATCCTTGTCGGCGAGGCCGACGGGGAACGATTCGGATTTTCACTTACAGGATGTGATTTCAATGGTGACAATACAGGCGATATTATGGTCGGAGCTTATAGTTATGATAATAGCCTTATAAACCGGGGAAGGATGTATCTTTTTCAGGGATCGAGTTCCCCTGATTCCCTGTGGGATCTTACTATCGAGGGTCCGACTGACGGCGTCAAATTTGGATGGAATCTGGCAGCCGGAAATATAAACGGCGACAGCTTCGATGACGTTATCATGGGCACGGACACCTATACCGTTGATACATTCTCCGCGGGCAAAGTATACGTATTTTACGGCAATTCCACGCCGGATGCCGGAATTGACGACAGCTACAGCCGGGAACAACAGGCCAACGACTATTTGGGGTTTGATGTATCACGTGGTGTTGATATCGACAATGATGGAAATGACGATTTTATGGCTGGAATGCCGGGCAACGACAATCAAGCCACTGAGGGAGGCGGTGCGATAATTTTAAAGGGCGGGGGAAACATATCCCCGGATACGACTGTCAATGGCAGCAATGATTCCGAGGAGATGGGCTCGGCGGTTGGAATCTGGCAGGGCTATAATAACAACAATACATTTATAGCGATTGCAGGAGCTCCCGGATACGACGAATTTCGCGGCAGAATCTATTTATATAAGACCGAATCTGTGTCGGCTAATCTGCCGCCTGACCTTCAATCGATCGGAAACAAATTCGGCTTAACAGAAAATCTTTTGGAATTTGAGGTCTTTGCTGACGACCCCGACGGCGATTCTGTTGCTCTATCAGCAGAGAACCTTCCTTCGGGAGCAACATTTGATGATCTTGGATATGACAGCGGCTCAGGTAAATACAAAGGTTTGTTCAGTTGGACTCCCAATTCCGGTCAGGATGGCACCTACAGCAATGTTCATTTTATTTCATCCGACGGCGATCTGACCGACGATGAGTTTATTGAAATCTATATAAATTCCGAACCGTATATTTGCGGTGATGCCAACTTCGACCAGGCCGTAAATGTCTCTGATGCCGTTTTTGTCATAAACTACGTTTTCATCGGCGGCGATCCCCCTATTCCGCTCGCATCGGGCGAAGTCAATTGCGATGGCAGTGTTAATGTCTCGGATGCGGTTTGGATTATCAACTATGTATTTATCGGAGGCAATGCTCCCTGCGACACGGATGATGACGGCCAGCCGGACTGCTGAGAAAATATGTCTATCGCTTTGATCTATAAGAATTCACAGATTTCTTTCGGTTTGCACCAAAAACTCCAGTGCAGAATCGATCCACTTTGAAAAATCCTCCGGATAATCATGGCCGTGTTCTTCGATCACTACCTGCTCATACTCCAGGTCTGCAAAATCGAAGGCTTTTGCCATTTCATCCTGCCTGGGAAGATAAAAATCTTTCTCTCCCCCGAGTATGTATGCTCTCACATTCCTGCTTTTTGCAGCTTTGATATTCTCCTCAGCAAACTCCTGAGGTTTTCCCGGGCATACACCGAATACTCCGTTAACCGGTATAATATCATTTATTGCAAGATCGAAGGCCATCGACCCTCCCGCGGATATTCCGCCGACAACGATATTTTCCGTATCGATGGAATAGTCTTTTACAATCTGTGTATAGAGCTTCTTAATATCTTCACGAACCCGAGGATCGGAAGTGCGCCATCCAAACGTAATCAGGTCCTGATGCATATATGACTGCAAAAAAGCCACAATAAATTCTTTGGCAAGCTTCTCCGACTTCCAGTTGCTTTTTGCCCGTTCAATCGAGCTTCCGCCCCCATGCAGAACTATAAGAAGCGGATATTTCTTTTTGGGCGAATAGTTTACCGGAATCTGAATTTCCATTACAGTCTTTGATATCTCCAATGCTTTTTTTCGCAGGCGAGCATCCTCTCGGACAATAGCAGTAAACCTTTCGAATCCGGCAAACTGCTCATACTTCTTCATTTGTGGAATTATAAAGTAGAAGTATCCCTTTTTATGCCCCATCTCAAATACATCCATACATTCCTCATTTAGTCCGGCCTTGCGGCAGAAAAGCGCATGCGATCTGGACAGCTCGAAATCATTTTCCGGAAACATGCCCTCAACGGTTTTTATAAGATCGATTGCCTCTGTATATTTTTCGAGATCATAGAGAACATCAAGGCTGTCCCGAACCTGAGCGTAGCTTTCAAACTCACTTTGGATATTCTGTCCGATAAGATCATAGAATGGCATAAATGTCAAAGCCATAACGGTCAACAGGGTGATTAACTGTATCATGCGATTCCTCCACACATATCAATATTTTCATCGCAGATTGGTTTTATTTGAATACGGTCATGTCATAAAAAAGTTTATTAGCTTTTAAAGTTCAAATGAGATAGCCGCCTATCCGATAATCCTATCTCACTCTTCAAACAGCGGCGGATGCTTCAGATGAAAGTCCGTCGCATCCTGATACATCTTAGCAACGGCCAGAATAGTGGCCTCGTCATATAAACCGCCTATAAATGTTATGCTGACAGGGGTGCCGTCTTCAGCAAAACCATTGGGAAGCACCACACTCGGATGCCCGGTCAGGTTGGTCAAAAGCAGATTGTCACCTTCGAAGGTTGGCGACATATAGACATCGATATTTTCCATAATCGCAGCCATGCTATCGATTGCTATCTCCCTTAGACGGTTGGCCTGAATATACTCCACCGCCGGAATAAAACGGCTGGCACGAAAAACATTGGGCCAGGCATTTTTGATCTGCCTCACCATCAAATCATCGCGTCCCGATCTGGTAAGCTCATCGAATGCCGCGGCCGCTTCTGCCGATAGGATTATCTGCATCGGATTAATCGGCATCCGGGGAAGCTTCATCTCGATAAGATCGAATCCCAGCGCTCGCATCATCTCGAGCGCGGAATAATTATATTCATAATACATGGTGTCGTTCTCGAAGTCCTCTTTTAGATAGCCGATCCTGACCTGCTCAGGCAGAATTTGGTGATCGTAGTTAAACGGCAGATCAATCGCACTCTTATCCCGGCCGTCCGGCCCGCGAATTGCATCTAATACGATCGCGCAATCCTCGACATTACGGCAGATCGGACCGATTTTGTCCATCGACCAGCTCAGGGCCATAGCCCCGGTACGGCTGACCCGTCCGAATGTGGGACGAAGTCCGGTGGTGCCGCATCTGGTGGAGGGCGAGACAATAGAGCCCCAGGTCTCGGTGCCGATTGCGAACGGCACCAACCCGGCCGAGACCGCAGCAGCCGATCCGGCTGACGATCCGCTGGAGCCCTGCTCCAGATTCCATGGATTGCGGGTGGTATCGGAAAACCAGACATCCCCCCAGGCCAGCGCACCCAGCGACAGCTTGGCCACCAGTACCGCCCCGGCCTCTTCAAGCTTCTCGATCACGAAGGCATCCTTATTAATATACTGATCCTTATACGGTTCCGCCCCCCAGGTTGTCTTATAATCCTTAGTTGCAAGCAAATCCTTGGCACCGTAAGGTATACCATGCAATGGACCGCGGTATTTTCCCGCCGCGATCTCCACGTCTGCCCGAGCCGCCTGTTCATGGGCCAGCTCCTCGGTCAGGGTTATCACACAATGCAGCATGGGATCATACTTTTTAAGCCGTTCAAGAGCCAGTTCGGTCAACTCCATCGAGGTTACCTGACGGGTCCGCACAAGCTCCGCCAGATCGCGCACTGAATAAAATGCCAGATCATCAAAATCATCCGGAAGTTTGATATCTCCGGGAGCCGAGAGCTCAATTGGCTTTTCCTCAGTCTCGAATTCCATATCACGAGGTATTGGGTTGAATATTAAAGCGGGTGAAACCGAGTTTTTAATCTCAACCTCTCTCATCTCTCGGTAAAATCCCAGATTCGTATTGAGCTCATCCAGCATCGAATCGATTTCTTCCCCGGTAAACTCAAAACCGATTATCTTTTGTGCTTCAATCACATCCTGTTTGGTAATCTCCAGACTGTCGGAATCGGCCAGCAATTCTATCGGAATTGCAAAGCATGCAATTATGCAAATACAGATCATAATCATGCGCTTTTTCATATTTTTCTCCCAGATTTAGATGATGAGATTTGATGCTTTCAAATTGTATCCCCGCTTTGAAAATATCAAGCTTTTTCAATAAGAGATTAACAATAATAAAAAATAGTAAACATTAATATCCAAATTTCGTCTTAACAAATGAGAACCTCACTTTTGAGCATAATCCCACGCCTCATTCGATCTTTTATTATCAAATACAGGAGTATCACCATGCAAAAAATCATATATAAAACAGGTCTGCTTATGCTTGTCCTCTTGCTTTGCGGGTGTTCTTCGGAAAAAGGAACATCCCCCATGCCACTTAGCAAGGAGAGATTTTCGATTGAAGCAAAATATGATTACATAAGAAGCATGAAAGGCGGAGGAGGACATTTTATTGTGCGTCTGGCGCCGAATATTGGCTTCGAGGGAGAGGTCAACCTGCATCTTAATGCCGATGAATGCCTTCATGCCTGCCTTGACAAAAATGTTCTGAATAAAATTTCCAGTGTGGCAGAGATCACAGTAAATCCGGACAGCTCCATTGAATTTGGCATATACCAGATTGAAATTCGAGCAGTCAGTGAAGGTATTTTCGAGAACTTGACACTTGATGTGGAAATTATACAATGGTATAGCTGTTATCCCGAAAATGCTCTTCAGTTTTTGACCGATTTCGATGAATGGCTGATGAAACATTATCCGGAATACTCGGGTCTATCGGGGCAGGAGTGGTATTGCTACAATACCTATCCTCAAATTCTGGTTGTCTCGCACTGGACCTTGCTGAACTCGGAATATGAGATCAGGATTTGCCATCACAATACCATCAATCCGCATAACTGGACAAAATTCCGGCTGAGAAAAAGAGGCAAATTCGATCCGGAGCTTGCGGCAATGAGAGACAACGACAGCACCGTTATTCATGAGATGCCCGCTTCGGAATATCCGACCCTGTTCGGATATTAAAATTGCCATCAAGTGCGTGCAATAGCAAAAACAATATCTCCGGTGGGTCATCACCTAAAAAGCGCTTGACTTTGTCCCGGCTGTGACTAAATTATGTATACCTCATTTTGATTACGGGATGATTTTGAAAAACAAGGCATTAAGCACTCTGCATCGGGCGCAGTCACCATGCCTTAGGACTGCTTGATTGGTTTTCGGCAAGCTAATGCTGATGACAAAAAAGAGGTTTTGCAGCAAGGTGCGGCAAAACGTGTGGCAGTAACATTAAGGGATCCAATCTGTTGAGAGGAGGTGTGAATGGATTTCATCATTGATCCCATGGATATTACTCAGGGATGGTGCCCGCTTAAGTGTGCAACTCTCTGCAAAAGCATCAATTACCCGATGTACGGAGTGCCTATTTAGAAAAGTATTAGAGGCATATCCTGACTCGATACCTTAGATGATATCGAGTCCGAATTAATGTGCCGCAGTTACGGATAACGAGCCAACCTATCATGGGAAAGTGAGAGGAGGAAGCATGAACTATCTTATCGATCCTATGGATATCACTGCGGGCTGGTGCCCGTTAAAATGCTCGACACTGTGCAAGAGTATCGTTTATCCGATGTACGGTGTTCCCCCGGGACCGATAGAGTACTAATACTTTATTGTAAATGGAAATGAAGCGTCTTTCCGGTATGAAGATACTCAGCCAACGGACGGATTTATCTTGATGCTGGTTTTATCGCGAAAGCTGCTTCAAATACTCTTTTCAATTATTATGGTTCCTTGAAGTGGATTCCGTATTGCGAGACTTTAAGCCTCGTAAACGGAAAAATCCAAAGAAGCTCCGGCTGCGGCACATTAAAAATTAAAGATCGTGCAAATAATTAATAACCATTCGGGATTCTGACATGTACAAGATTTCAAAATTCAATCACATCAAACCCTGGGGGGACACGCATTATATCGCCTATAATGCACGAAGCGGAGCGCTGGGATTGATGGATGAGCAGAACTACCAAACCTGCCAGAGTGTCTTCAAAAAAATCCAAAACGGTAACAAGGCTGAATTCAATCCGGAAGAAGCACATCTGGTAAAACAGCTCGAATACGGCAGATTCATACATTACGACTATTATGATGAAGTCGAAGAATTGAAATTCCAGCATCACCTGGCGCGCTTCGACCAGACCTCTCTGGGCCTTTCCATCGCCCCCACTCTGGCATGCAATATGGATTGCGGCTACTGCTATGAGGGCAATAAGAAGGGACGAATGCAGCCTGAAATCGTGGAGGCGGTATTGGATTATATCGAAACCCGCGCTTCCGCTCTGTGCAGCCTCGATATCAACTGGTACGGCGGCGAACCGCTTCTGGCAATGGATATAATCGAGGATTTGACCGAATCTATGCTGGACCTGGCGCAGGAATTTAACTTCAATTTCAACGCCACTATGATTACCAACGGCTACCTTTTGACCGAGGAAAACTGCGACCGTCTGGCAAACGATTTCAAAATCAGAAATGTCCAGATTACTCTTGATGGTCCCTCGGAGATTCATAACCGCAAAAGGCCCCTTAAAAACGGCAGGGAGAGCTTCGATACGATTTTGAAAAATGCCCTCTATGCCTCCGAAAAGATGCAGGTGAATATCAGGGTCAATATCGATAAGAGCTTCACGGTCGAGACAATACAGAAACTTCTGGATGAATTGTCGGAAGCCGGTCTTAAAAACAAAGCAGGGCTTTATTTTGGACGAATCGAAGCCGCCACCTCGGCCTGCTCCAATATTTCCGAAAGCTGTTACGGCGCCGAGGATTTCTCCACTGTCGAAACTGATTTCTACCGCCTGCTTCTGGATAACGGCTTTTCTATTACACATCTTCCCCAGCCTATGGCAACAGTCTGCTTCAGCCAGATTATAAGCTCCCATCTTCTCGATCCGGAGGGCTATATATATAAATGTTATAATTATGTCGGCGATATTCCCAAAGCTATGGGCAATATCAAAGAGGATATAAATTACAGCCATCCCAACTTCACCCGCCTTTTCAAATTCGACGCATTCGATGACGAAAAATGCCGGGATTGCAGTGTACTTCCCATCTGTATGGGAGGCTGTCCGGCACGCCGCGCCGACTTCGATCTGAAAAGCGGTGAAGCCTGTGAAACATGGAAACATAACCTTGGACCTATG
The DNA here is from genome assembly GCA_964496505.1 of uncultured Ignavibacteria bacterium. Taxonomy (GTDB): domain Bacteria; phylum Zixibacteria; class MSB-5A5; order JAABVY01; family JAABVY01; genus JAABVY01. The sequence goes on from CAZBZV010000021.1 coordinate 9,012, forward strand.
CTCGAAATTATTGCACGTTCGCGGCAGAGTCAGGCCCAAAAAGCCGCAAAGGAGACGACATGAGCGAAGAAGTAAAGGAAAGAAAATATTATCCCCACGCCGTGGTATGGGAAATAACATTTGCCTGCAATATGCGCTGTTTGCATTGCGGGACCGCCGCCGGACATAAAAGATCCGATGAGCTCACAACCGAGGAAGCGCTGGCACTGGCAGATGAACTCTGCGGTCTGGGAGCACAGGAGATCACACTCTCGGGCGGAGAACCACTCCTTCGTAAGGACTGGCCCCAGCTCGCCCGTCGTGTTCAAGAGGGCGGCGCCAAAGCTTATCTGATTACCAACGGTTATGCTGTCGATGAAAAGACAATAGACGATTTTCTGGATGTAAATTTCACAAATGTCGGTGTGAGCTTTGACGGTACCGAACCGACCCACAACTATATCCGTCAGCGGGACAAAAGCTTCAAAAGAGCCAAAAATGCTATGCAGATGATGTCGGACACCGGCAAAATCAGATTCTGCGCTATCACACAGGTCTCTAACATGAATCTGAACGAAATGGATGATATCAAGCAGATTCTCGAGGATGTAGGCTGTCGTCAATGGCGGATTCAGATGACTACCTCGACCGGACGCATGAAAGAGCAGGATGATATGGTGCTCACCACCGACAATTTCCCGTACCTGGTCGATAAGCTCCTGGCATACAAGGAAGAAGGCAAAATTGATATCGACGTGGGCGAAAATATCGGCTTTTACGGATGCAAGGGTACCCAGCTCTGGGGCGGCAAGCCCTACTTTGGATGTTTTGCGGGTATGCGAGTAGCCGGAATTACCTCCAATGGCGAGGTGCGCGGATGTCTTTCGATGCCGGAATATTTCAATGAAGGCAATATCAGGGATTCTTCTTTCACCGAAATCTGGGACGATCCCAACAACTTCATGTACAACCGTGTCTTCAGAAGCTCTGATGCTGGCGGCTGGTGCAAAGAATGCAAGTATCTCCCGCTCTGTCGTGGAGGATGTGCCACAACGTCATTCGCGGCCACAAATATGCGCGCGAATAATCCTTACTGCATGTATCAGATCGAGAAGGCAAACGGCATCGAGTGCGAGGATAATGAGATGATTCAGAGCCTTCTGGATCATGTGCATCAGCAGTTGGGCGGAAAGGTCGAGACGGTTGAGAAATAGCAGTTCACCGTCAATTCTTCTGGCATATCCATCAGCATTATACGCCGCAGGTTGGGGTACGAGACTGGAACTGAAAACCTCACAGCTCCTCCTGGCATCGTACCTGGCGCAATATTTTTCGGTGGAATTCGCTGATTTTGAAATATCTATCGGCGCTCCCAATTCTCCCTCCCAGGTCAGGAGGTTCGAGCGCAAGGTCAAAAAGTATCTGGCCCAGAGTGACTTCGATATACTTGCTCTGTCATGCTGGGCCAGCCTCTCCTATACCGCCACATTGCGTGTGGCCAAAATCTGCCGTGAACTGTATCCCGACCGATTAATCGTCGTGGGCGGATATCATCCCACAGCCTGCGCCGAGGACTTTCTCCTGCCCGAGAATCTCTTCGATTATGTAATCATTGGCGAAGGTGAGAATGCCTTAAAAGGAATTGCGGAAGGGCTCTCGACCTTGGGACGTCCTTCGGAAACTCAAATTGTAAAATCCGATGTCTTCAAAAATGAGCAGTTTGTCGGTTTCAACTGGGATATTGTGGAAAGCTTCATGCAGGAGCATTATCCCGAGGGTCTGCCCAATATCTATCTCTATCTATCCCGCGGCTGCCCGTTTAACTGCTCCTTTTGCATGGAACCTTTGAAGGACAGAAGCTGGCGCGCATTTTCTCCGGAAAAGTCGGTCGAGGAGATGTTTATCGCAGCAGAGCGTTTCAATTCAATTGGAGTCGCAATCTGCGATGCCTGTTTCGGCAAAAGCGCCAAATGGCGTAAGGAGCTTATAAAACGGCTGGTCGAGGCCAAACCGGATTTCTGGATCGTACTGGAAACCCGCCACGAATACCTCGATCAGGAGGATATCGAAAATATATCGAACCTGAAGATGGAAATTCAGTTTGGACTGGAAAGCGCCTCGCCTGAGATGCTTCTGTTGATGCGAAAATGCAAAAATCCAGGATTATACCTCGATAAATTCAGCCAGGTTAGCAATATGCTCTCCGATCATGGCATACTACATCGTGCTAACTTGATCTTTAACCACCCCGGCGAGACCCAGAAAAGCCTGGAGGAGACCTTCAGCTACGTGGACAACGAGCTTACCCGAAAAGACCGCTATCTGATGTGGGCCTCGGCCGAGTATATGCATTTCCCGGGATGTGAACTTTATTCGAATATGGACTTTTTTAAAGAGCGGTTTGGCAGTAAATTCAAGGGCGGAGAATGGTGGAAAGAGGAAGAGGATCAATTCGGCGCCAGTATTGCCAACGAGCCCTCGTTCGATTTGTCGGGAGAGAGAGCGAATCTCTGGCATGATATGTTCACTGAAAGAGATGAAGCCATGAAGGCTGCGCTGGCCCCTCAGGCATTTAAATTCGCTGCCGCAAAATATTTCCCGGACTGGAAAAATGACCCAAGATACAGGCAAAATTAGAAGACTTCTGGCATATCTCAAGCCCTACTGGCTAATTGAGATCATAACTTTTGTTGTCATGGCTGCGATTGCTGTGCTGGGAATCGCAGTACCCGCCGCTTTGCAATATATGATCGATACCCTGATACCGTCGATCGCCGCTCAGGCGGGAGAGAATGTCGAAATCCGTCCGGTAATTATATTCGGACTGGTACTGGTGGCTATTTATGTCGGCCAGTTCCTTCTTGCATGGCTTCGCGATTATCTGGCAGCATATATCGGCGCCAATATCATCATGAACATGCGTTCCGATTTCTTCATTCATGTCGAACGGCTCTCACTGACATTCTTTCAGAGAAGTCAGGTGGGCGAAATTATGTCACGGGTTCTTTCGGATATCAACCGCATTCAGGGTCTGCTGACTACAACACTTCTGATGTTTTTCACAAACATCTTTCTGCTAATAGCAATTGTCATTTATCTGTTGAATCTCAACTGGTACCTGACACTGGTGGCCCTGATTCCGGTGCCGTTTACGGTTCTCATGACGCACAAATTCGGTAAGCGCCTGCATCAGATAGCCCGCATGCTTCAGGAAAAAATCGCCCATCTTTCGGCACGCCTGCAGGAAACCTTCGTCGCTATCAAAACCATCAAGGCCTTCGGTCAGGAAGAACGCGAGAGAAAGAATGTAGATCATGTCATGAAAGGCCTCACCGGGCTGTATATCAAAAACAGCGTGGTAACCTCGGTAACCACCCAGATTATCAACTTCGTCAGTATGCTCGGGCCGATCATCATACTCTCATGGGGAACCTATCTGATCGCCGGTGGCTCGATGCAGATCGGCGAGTTGATGGCCTTCTATATCCTGCTCACATATCTATACTCGCCCATCGAGGGCCTGGCGCGGATCAATATCGATGTGCAGTCGGCTATGGCTTCTGTTGATAGGGTCTACGAATACCTGGATATTCCCCCTGCAGTCGAGGAGGCGCCCGAACCGGTCGAAATTGAAAAAGCAACGGGCGAAATCGAATTCAAAGATGTTTCCTTCACTTATGAAACCGGTGGTTTCCGGTTCGATGACCTGAATCTGAAAATCAGGGCGGGCGAAAAAGTTGCCATAGTCGGACCCTCAGGCTCCGGTAAAAGCACAATTATAAATCTGCTGATGCGCTTCTATGATCCGCTTTCGGGCGAGATAAGAGTCGACGGCATCGATCTGAAAAAACTGTCGTTCAAATCTTTGCGGGATAATATTGTTTTGGTCGATCAGGAGCCTCTCTTATTCCGCTCAACTATCTACGAGAATATCATTTACGGAATTCCGGATGTGGACGAAAAAGATGTTATCGAAGCTGCCAAAAACGCCAATATCCACGACTTCATCGAGGCCTTGCCTGAGAAATATCAGAGCCAGGTTGGGGAACGGGGCGTAACATTATCAGGCGGAGAAAAACAGCGGATATGCCTTGCGCGTGCGATAATCCGCGATCCAGCTATTTTGATTCTGGACGAGGCCACCTCTGCCCTCGATTCTGTTTCCGAGCAGTTGATACAGGACTCACTTTCCAGAATACTGAAAGACAAAACTGCCATCATGATTGCCCACAGGCTTTCCACTATCCAGCATGCCGACCGGATCATCGTTCTTCAAAAGGGCAAAATCATAGATCAGGGCACCAGCAAGGAGATCATGCAAAGCTGCGAGCTCTACCGCGAACTGGTGGAAAAACAGCAAATCTTACCGTAATCTTAAATCTGTGATCATTACAAATTGCTATTGATCAACAAGCAGGTCAATTCCTGAAGGGAATTGACGCTTTCGTTGGGAGATGTCAAGCCCATTCAGGGCTTGACCTACCGTTATTCCAAATTATTAATGTGAGATATGGGTGGCATGCCCAAACTGGTTTTGGGCATAATCTCATCAGGGCCAAACACAGTTTGACCCGGCCACCCAGTCGCATTAGGGCAGAATCCAAGCGGAGCGCAGTGATTCTGCCTATCTGATTTTAGATTAGTGCTGTGCGTACCTCCCGGTGCGCGCAGGGAACGCGGGGCACGAGGACGTACCCCGCCGCACGATATAAATCCGGGTGCCCATCCCGTTGGGCCGTTTTGGCCCATAAGAGGTGAGATGTAAATTACATGGTAGGGCAGAATCCGAAGTGAAACAAAGTGATTCTGCCTATCTGATTTCAAGAAAAATAGGCAAAACCACTAAAGGGTTTTGCCCTACACTTATTTTGCTAAATCGCAAATGAAACCCCATCCCACTTACACTGTTATTTTAAATTAGATTAATCTATTTATATGGTTGCAAATCTAATATCCATAACTTATCATTCTCAAATAATATGCGGAGATTCTTCGCGTAGAACGACTCTCTGCCGATGACAACCTTGATTTTTGAGGTAAGTATCTTATGAAATCAGATGATGATATAAAAACCGGTCCCGAGCCCGCAAAGGGCAGGATGCTCAACGAATTCGAGCCTCCTTCTTATGAGGAATGGGTGGGCGAGGCTGAACGTCTTCTGAAGGGCATCCCGTTTGAGAAGAAGATGTTCACCAAAACGGTCGAGGGTATCACCTTAAAACCGATCTACCGCAAAGAGGATATCGCCGATCTTAGGCATATTAATTCCCCCTCGGGATTTCCGCCTTATCTCCGTGGCAATCATGCGATCTATCGTGACACGCATGCCTGGGAAATCGCACAGGAAATCAACTACCCTGATCTCACAGCATTCAACAGCGCCCTTCGGCATGACCTCGAACGCGGCCTGACAGCGGTCACGATTCCGCTGGATACAGCAGCCAAATTCGGACTCGACCCTGAAAACACTAAGAATCTTCCGGCCGGGGACGGAGGTCTTTCGGTCTTTTCACTAAGCGAATTCGAGGCCGCTCTTGACGGTGTTGACCTGTCTAAATTTCCTCTATTCATCGACTGCGGTATCAGTGGACTGCCATTTTTCGGATTCTATGTCAAACTGGCAGAGAAAAATGGCATAAAGCCGGATCAATTAAGAGGGTCGATCGGCGTTGATCCCCTGGGAATGCTGGTTTCCAACGGCAAGCTTACTGTTGATATAGAATCTTTGTACGACGAATTAGCGGATATTACAAAATGGGCTTTGGAAAATGCTCCCATTATCGGCACAATCAGAATCCACGGCGAGTCATATAACAACGGCGGTGCTAATGCTGTGCAGGAGCTGGCTTATGTCATGGCAACTGCGGTTGAATATATGCGCGCCCTCGAGAAACGCGGCGTCGATCCCGAAAAAAGTGTGCCGCATTTCAGGTTCAGCTTCGGTATGGGCGCTAATTTCTTCATGGAAACCGCCAAACTCCGCGCCGCTCGGCTGGTCTGGCACAAAATCACCGAGGCCTGCGGCCTTCCCGAGGAAAAGCGCAAAATACACATACATGCTCGCACCTCGAATTATACCAAGACATTTTACGACCCCTATGTAAATATGCTCCGTGCCACTACCGAGACCTTCTCGGCCATTGCCGGCGGAGCGGACAGCGTGCACAGCGCAACCTTCGACGAGCAGATTCGTCCTTCTGATGAGTTCGCGCGAAGGATTGCCAGGAATGTCCAGCTTATACTGAAGGAGGAGTCACATCTGGCGCAGATCATGGATCCGGCCGGAGGATCATGGTATATCGAGAAGCTTACCGATAATATCGCTGAAGAGGCATGGAAAAAGTTTACCGAAATCGAGAAAATGGGCGGTATGTATCAGGCCCTTCTAGATGCTTATCCCCAGTCTGAGGTTGCCAAAACAGCCGAACAGCGCGCCAACGGCTATGCTTCCAGAAAAAACTCGATTATTGGCACCAATAAATATCCTAACACCGAGGAGCAGAGCCTGGACCTGCATCCATTCGATTACGGCGAATTCAAAAAAACACGAATTAACGATTTGAAAAAGTTAAGCAATGCGGTTAGCGAGGAAGATAAAACAGCTCTCAGCCATAAAATCAAGGACGGTTCTCTCACAGAAGCTGTCATTGATGCTGTCAGCAAAAACATGCCGCTTTCTGAAGTCCTGAAAATAATTCGTCAGGGCAAACAACCGTCAGCATCAATAACACGCATCCTCACATTGCGGGCATCTCAGGATTACGAAAAACTGCGTCTGGCGGTGGAAAAGCATCGCGAGGAAAAGGGCGATATGAAGGTTTTTATGGCGACCCTCGGTCCGGTGCGCAAATATATGCCCCGTCTCGATTTCTCGGCCTCCTTCTTCGAGGTCGGCGGCTTCGAGGTGATACGCACTATGGGATACGACAACCCCAAGGAGGCGGCCAATGCCGCTCTCGATGAAGATGCGAATTTCGTGGTGATTTGCGGGCTTGATGATGCATATCCCGATATGGCGCCGGTCGTTGCATCTGAGGTGAAAAAGAAAAAACCGGATGCGGTAGTTATCATGGCCGGAATGCCGCCAGATGACGAGCTCAGGAAAAAATATGAAGATGCCGGAGTTGACGATTTTATCCATCTAAGGTCAAATGCACTCAAAACACTCACCGAAATTGCCTCAAGACAGGGGGTGATATTATGACCCACATACCGGATTTTACATCCATAGACTTTGGCAAAAACAAAGCCTCCGGCGATTTCGAAAGCTGGAAAAGGCGTGTCGAAAAGGAAACCGGCAAAAGCCTGGACGAACTTCTCTGGCAAACTATGGAAATGATTGATGTCCGCCCTCTCTATGAGCGGAAAGATATTGAAGACTCCGAGCATCTGGATTACACCGCCGGTCTTCCCCCTTTTCTTCGAGGACCGTATGCCACGATGTATATCATGCGCCCCTGGACAATCCGTCAATACGCCGGATTTTCTACCGCCGAGGAATCCAACGCCTTCTACCGCAGGAATTTAGCTGCCGGTCAGCGAGGGCTCTCGGTAGCGTTCGACCTGGCAACTCACCGCGGCTATGACTCCGATCATCCGCGTGTGGTCAGCGATGTTGGCATGGCCGGGGTCGCAATCGATTCGATTCTCGATATGGAAATCCTTTTCGACGGCATCCCGCTGGATAAGATGTCGGTATCCATGACCATGAACGGCGCGGTTCTGCCGGTAATGGCATTCTATATCGTGACCGCCCTTGAGCAGGGCGCTACTATGGATCAGCTTACCGGCACGATCCAGAACGATATTCTCAAAGAATACATGGTGCGCAATACATACATATATCCCCCCAAACATTCCATGAAAATAATCGGGGATATAATCGCTTTCACCTCAGAAAATATGCCGAAGTTCAACAGTGTCTCGATCTCCGGCTACCATATGCAGGAGGCCGGAGCCACCGCCGATCTGGAAATGGCCTACACATTGGCCGACGGTCTCGAATATGTCCGCACCGGACTCGATGCGGGTCTGACAATCGATCAGTTCGCACCACGGCTGTCGTTCTTCTGGGGTATCGGCATGAATTATTTCATGGAGGTCGCCAAGATGCGTGCGGCGCGTCTGTTGTGGGCCAAGCTTATGAAGCAGTTCAATCCCGAAAATCCAAAGTCGATGATGCTCCGCACCCATTCCCAAACCTCCGGCTGGAGCTTAACTGAGCAGGATCCGTTTAATAATGTCGCCCGCACCTGTATCGAGGCTATGGCGGCAGCCATGGGACACACCCAGAGCCTGCATACCAATGCGCTCGACGAGGCTATCGCGCTTCCTTCCGATTTCAGCGCACGAATCGCACGAAATACTCAGCTTTATCTGCAAGAGGAGACGGGAATCTGCGATGTGATCGATCCCTGGGGTGGATCTTACTATGTCGAATACCTGACTGAAGCTTTGGTTCGCAAGGCCTGGGCACATATTCAGGAGGTGGAGGAGCTGGGCGGCATGTCCAGGGCAATCGAAAGCGGACTGCCCAAGATGCGTATCGAGGAGGCCTCGGCCCGACGCCAGGCACATATAGATTCCGGCGCCGAATCGATTATCGGCACCAATAAATACCGTCTGCAAAAAGAAGAACCGATTGATATTCTTGAAGTTAATACCGAAGTTGTGCGACAGCAGCAGATTGAGCGGCTGGAAAAACTGCGCGCCGAGCGCGATGAGGATGATGTCAAATCCGCTCTTGCCGCTTTGACTAAATGTGCCGAAACCGGCGAAGGCAATCTTCTGGCGCTGTCTGTTGAAGCCGCCAAAGTCCGCGCCAGCTTGGGTGAGATCAGCGAGGCGTTGGAGAAAGTCTGGGGAAGGCATAAAGCCGAACCGAAGATTATCTCCGGTGTCTACAGCTCCGAATTTGCCGAGGTGGATATGATCGCAGAAGTGCGCAAAATGACCGATGATTTCGAGAAAATCGAGGGGCGCCGCCCCAGAATCCTGATTGCCAAAATGGGGCAGGACGGACATGACCGCGGAGCCAAGGTGATCGCCACAGCTTTTGCCGATCTTGGCTTTGATGTTGATGTTGGGCCGCTTTTCCAGACCCCGGACGAGACCGCACGCCAAGCAGCCGAAAACGATGTGCATATAATCGGTATGAGCTCGCTGGCAGCCGGACACAAAACGCTTCTTCCAAAGCTGAATGAGGAGCTGAAAAAGCTGAAACGTGATGATATCATGATAGTGGTCGGCGGTGTTATTCCGGCTCAGGATTATGATTTCCTTTACGATCACGGAGCAGACGCAATCTTTGGCCCCGGTACGGTGATTCCGGTTGCGGCAAAAAAGGTTCTGGAAAAGCTGATAAATTCCGATAATTGATTAAAAGAGAATAGATTTGGCAAAAGACAAAAACCGCAAAAAGCAGGATAAGAAAACGCCCTCGGCCCTGAATGTGATAAAGGGCGTGGAGGGCGGTCATGAGGGTATGCCCGGATCATCATCCCGAGGCAAATCCAACCGCCGTGCTGCACGGCAGATGCCTACAGAGGAATATGTAAAGGGCGTACTTGAGGGCGACCGCACAATTCTGGGTAAGGCCATAACCCTGATCGAATCGAATGCACCGGCCCATCAGGATCAGGCCCAGGAGGTCTTAAGGGAGCTTATGCCCCACACTGGTGGGTCAATACGTGTGGGCATAACCGGTACTCCCGGTGCAGGTAAGAGCACCTTCATCGAGACCCTTGGAAACTACCTGACCGACAGAGATCATAAGGTTGCAGTAATGGCGGTTGATCCCACCAGCAGCCTGACCAGGGGCAGTATTCTTGGGGACAAAACTCGCATGGAGGAACTGGGACGACAGCCCAACGCCTTCATACGTCCCAGTCCCAGTGGGGGCACGCTGGGTGGAGTGGCCCGCAAGACACGTGAGACCATGCTTGTCTTCGAGGCCGCGGGGTTTGATGTGCTGCTTGTGGAGACCATCGGCGTGGGACAAAGCGAGATAACAGTCCGTTCCATGGTCGACTTCTTCCTTCTGATAATGATAGCCGGCGCAGGGGATGAGCTCCAGGGTATCAAACGAGGTGTGATGGAACTGGCAGATACCATCATTATAAATAAGGCTGACGGCGATAATATCAAGAGAGCCAAAATGGCACGCGAAGAATATGCCCGGGCATTACATTATCTTCAGCCCCGCACCGAGGGCTGGACCACCGAGGTACGCACAGCTTCGGCAAAAGAAGGTACAGGCATACCCGAAATCTGGGATCTGGTCAATAAATACCGTGAAATTACCCAAAAAAGCGGCTATTTTGAAAAGCAACGCCGTGAACAATCCAGAGATTGGCTCCACAGCATGCTTCGCGAGAAGCTTCGCGATCTCTTTTACAACAACGAGGCGATCAAAAAAATACTGCCGGAAATTGAGGATGATGTTCTCAAAGGAACAACTCCCGCAACCCAGGCCGCCTGGGAATTACTGCAAAAATTCGAAAACCAGCTCAAAAATAAATAGCCACAAACCTAATCAAATCAATAATATATAATCGTAAAATATTATTTATTATGTGAAATAATTCACTTGACTAATGAAAATATTTTATTATATCGCATTTTGATAGATTGATCTATCGTATGCTATCAGTATATGTTTTGATTTTTGCATTATTTGAATGTATATTGGATTTCAAATTAGGATAAATTAGGTTCAGATCACTAAAAGGCGGTTGAGATATGTCGGATGAAAAGAATAAAAAGCTTGCAGATATCAAAGACCATCTTATCAAGGGCGGCGGCGATAAACGAATCGAAAAACAACATGAGCTCGGAAAACTGACCGCCCGTGAGAGAATTGACCTGCTTTTCGAGGAAAATACCTTCCGCGAATCCCTCCTCTTCATGAAACATCGCTGCACAAGCTTTGGCATGGAGAAAAAGGAATTTCCCGGCGAGGGCGTGGTTACCGGGCATGGTTTGGTGGGAGACCGCCCGGTTTACGTTGGCAGCCAGGACTTCACCGTAGCCGGCGGCTCTGTGGGCGAGGCCACCAGCCGCAAGATTCATGAGGTTATGGATGCCGCCCTGAAAACCGGCGATCCATTTGTGATGATAAACGACAGCGGCGGCGCACGTATTCAGGAGGGCGTGGACGCTCTCTCCGGCTATGGCGGGATTTTTTACCGCAATGTTCTGCTTTCCGGAGTTGTGCCGCAGATCAGTATCATTGCCGGACCATGTGCGGGCGGTGCGGCCTATTCCCCCGCCCTGACTGATTTCATTATACAGGTCAGGCATGAGGGGCAGATGTTTATCACCGGCCCCAAGGTCATAAAAGAGGTTACCGGGGAGGATATAACTGCCGAGCAGTTGGGCGGAGTGGAAAGCCATTCGCACTATTCCGGCGTGGTACATTTCATTGCCGAGGATGATGAGGATGCTATCAATATCACTAAAAGGCTGCTCTCGTTTTTGCCCAGCAATAACACCGAGGATCCCCCCTTCTTCACGGAATATCGCGATGAGGAAATGCTTCCCGATGAGACCATCAATGATATTGTTCCCGAAGATTCTCGTGAGCCGTATGATATGCATGAGATTATCTGGAGGCTTCTGGACGACGGCGATTTTATGGAGATACAGGAGCAGTTCGCGCCGAATATTATAATCGGCTTCGGCAGCCTGAGTGGTTACACCGTAGGCGTAGTGGCCAATCAGCCAATCCAGAAAGCGGGCGTGCTCGACATCGATTCCTCAGATAAAGCTTCGCGTTTTATACGTTTTTGCAATGCCTTCAACATCCCCCTGATTACGCTTGTAGATGTACCCGGTTTTCTGCCGGGCGTTAAGCAGGAATACGGTGGAATAATCAGGCATGGGGCAAAAATGCTGTTTGCCTATGCCGCTGCGACTGTGCCGAAACTGACTGTGGTTGTGCGCAAGGCTTACGGCGGGGCATTTCTGGCCATGTGCGCCAAGAGCATGGGGGCTGACGTTCTGGTAGCCTGGCCCTCGGCCGAAATCGCGGTCATGGGCGCGGAGGGAGCTGTTAATGTGCTCTATCGCAAGGATATTGAAGCAGCGAAAGATTCTAACGCAAAGCGGGCTGAAAAAATCGAAGAATATAAGGAGATCTTCGCTAATCCTTATTTCGCCGCCTCACGGGGTATGGTTGATGAAATTCTGGAGCCGTCCGAAACGCGTTCATATCTGGCCGCGTCTCTGGATGTGCTCAAAGCTAAACGTGAACTGCGGCCGACAAAAAAGCACGGCCTGATACCAATGTAGGAATTTGTTGTGATTGTTCTTGTATTTGAATGGTTGACTTTGAGGTCATTCTGAGGGAGCATAGCGATCGAAGAATCTCTCATGAATAAAACAGATTCTTCGCTTCGCTCAGAATGACAATCTAATAGGTCTGTATTTAATACAAACGGAGCATAAATGTCTGAGCTTTTCGGATTCGGAATCAAATTCTCGATAATCGGAATACTGATTGTCTTTCTCTCGCTTACATTTATATCACTGGCGGTGAGTCTTATCAAACGCCTTGATAAGGGCTGGCAGGAGAAGGAAAAAAAACGGGAAGAGGCGGCAGTCAGCAAAGATCAGAGTATTGATACCACCACCTTGATTCTGATCTGCGCTGCAGTGGCAACCATACTTACCGGACGCTATCATATAAAAAGCGTACGCAGATTGATGCCGAAGGATGCTCCGAGAAGTCCCTGGTCGATGCAGGGGCGGGCGATTTTGCATGGCTCTCATGTGGTTACAAAAAAGAGATGATAATGCGCATATTTTACGCTGAAATTATAAAGGAGAACTGAAGTGAAACTCAAGATAACCGTACACGGTGTCGCTTATGAGGTCGAGGTGGAGGTTCTTGATCCCGGCGAGGGCTTCCCGGCCGGAACATCATCCACAAGATCTCGTCCCCGTGGAGAACGTGGTTCTTCGGCAGGCGCACCCCCTGCCAGACCAGCAGAGCAAACTGCTCCGGCGCCAGCCGGAACCGAGGGCGGATCGGTGGCCTCCCCAATCGCCGGGACTGTGGTCGAAATCAAGGTCAAGGGGGGAGATTCCGTGGAAAAAGGACAAATAATTTTGGTCATTGAGGCGATGAAGATGAAAACCTCTATCGCCGCACCCACTGCCGGTAAGATCAAATCGATTCCGGTAGCGGTCGGCGATACAGTACACGAGAGCCAGATTCTGGCCGAATTCGAATAGGCCGGGTCGGAGAACTGCAATGGAAATTATTATAGACTTTTTGATGAGCGGCGCTATTGGAAGCTTCACCTGGGGCAATTTCTTCATGCTCATAGCGGGCGGCATCTTTGTATACCTCGGAATTGCAAAGGATTACGAACCTCTTCTTCTGGTGCCTATAGGATTCGGAATCTTAGTCGGCAACATACCCTTCCAGGCGGGCATGAATATCGGAATCTATGAAGAGGGTAGTGTTCTTTCCATTCTCTATAAAGGAGTTACCGATGGCTGGTATCCGCCCCTGATTTTCCTGGGTTTGGGAGCTATGACCGACTTTTCGGCCATGCTTGCCAGCCCGCGTCTGATAATTCTGGGAGCTGCGGCTCAGGCCGGTATTTTCCTGACATTTCTGGGCGCAATCGCGCTGGGATTCGACTATAATAACGCCGCTGCAATTGGAATTATAGGAGGAGCCGACGGTCCCACCGCGATCTTCCTATCCTCCAAACTTGCGCCCGATCTTCTGGGCGCAATTGCTGTATCGGCATACTCTTATATGGCTCTGGTTCCGGTTATTCAGCCTCCGATTATAAAGCTTTTGACGACAAAAAAAGAACGTCTGATAAAAATGCAGCCCTCCAAACCGGTCAGCAAACGCCTGCGAATACTGTTTCCGATTTTTGCCTTTCTTATTACAGCATTCATAGCGCCTGGTTCAATCAACCTGCTTGGATTTTTGTTTTTCGGCAATCTTATGAAAGAATGCGGTGTAACGGAACGCCTTGCCAAAACAGCCCGCACAGCATTTATAGATATTATCACAATACTATTGGGATTCACTGTGGGCGCATCCACAGATGCCAGCCGTTTTCTGACTCCGGACTCGATCAAAATATTTATTCTGGGAGCGGTATCATTTTGCATCGCCACAGCCTCAGGCCTGATCTTTGCCAAGATCATGAACCTTATCTTCAAGAAAAAGATCAATCCTATTATCGGAGCGGCGGGGGTCTCGGCTGTGCCGGATTCGGCGCGGGTCTGTCAAATGGTTGGCGCCAAAGAGGATCCGAGCAACTTCCTGATTATGCATGCCATGGCGCCCAATGTGGCCGGAGTTATTGGCTCGGCAGTGGCGGCCGGAATCCTTCTGGCAACATTCGGCTAAATCGTCGCTGGATTTAAAGAATTGAATCATAAGCCCTAACCCCCCGTAAATATCTTATATGCAATTGGATCGGAAAACTCCGCATAAAAAAATGCCCCGGAGTTTCCATATTCGATTTCTTTTTGCATTGACAATTTGGAATCATCAGGATACTATAGCCTGAGTTTGACGGAGATACCTATTCCGAAAAAGCATTTCGATTTATATGGATTATATTGATAAAGATCGTATCAACGAACTTGTACAGAAATGTCTTTCGGGTGATAATAATGCCTGGGAAGAGTTAATGAGGAATCTGATTCCTATTGGCGCCGAAATTTGCGGCCGGATGCGCCTTACCAGCGAGGAAGCCCTGGAGATTATTGCCCAATGCAACTACCTGCTTTTGAAAAATCTTGAAAATCTGGAAGAGCCTGAAAAGGTATTCAGCTATTATCATACCATAATTCTCAATGAGATAAAGGGCCTTTTCAGGGGAAGAAAGCGTGACAGGGATTCTGAAGACAGGATCAAAGATGCCTTATATAAGAATATGCCCAAAAATCCGGATGAATTATTCAGCGAAAAGCTGCGGCGTGAGACAATCCTTGAGGCAATCGAGCAACTGCCGGAGGAATGCACTGAGTTGATAAAACTTTTGTTTGGGACATTTCCCAAACCCAGCTACAAGGAAATTTCCAAAAAGCTGAATATACCGGAATCGTCTATCGGACCTAAACGGCAAAGGTGTCTTGACAAACTCCGGGATATATTATTTAACCGGGGATTCGATTTTTTGGTATTATTTTGACCCCTTAATACTCTATTATTTGAGGGAGGCTGATCGTGAACAAGAATGAGGATAAAGTAGACATTCTTCTAAGGTTCTTGAGGGGAGAACTAAATGCAAAGGAGAGCAGGAAAGTGAAATCCCGTCTTGAAAAAGACAAGGAGATGGCTGAAATGCTTGCTTTGCTGAAGAGTCTACAACCAAAAGGCAGGCGTGCTGAATGGAACAATGTATTTAAGTCAGCACTAAAACTATCATCCCGACAATTTGAGGATTTTCTAAAGAGCAGAAGAAAAGATCAGCCTCCCTACGGTATAACCGTATATGATTCAAACGTATTGTCACTTCCAATCGGAATCAGATCGGAGTTTTCCTCCACCGTAAATTCCCGTCGAATTAAGTATAAAATCAACGGTTTAGAGCTGGTTTTATCTCTGCAGCCTGTTTCCATGGAAAACTTCAATATTCTGGGCCAGATTTCCGGATTGGAGGAAGGGCTGGAGATTAAAATCGTTTTAAAAGCCGGAAATAAAACATATACGGCAGACACCGACGAATTCCATGTCTTTCATTTCGAGAAAATCCCTGCAGATCATTACAGACTGAAGGTTTATGAAGGAAACAAGATTGTCGGCATGGCTGATTTTGAAATATGATACCATTATCACAGCTTAAAAAGCTCCACGATAAAGGAGCTTTATTAAGAGTAATTGAAACGGAATTCAAATCTGATCCAGCTGAATTCGTTGAAGGAATTAGTAAAAGCGTAAACAGCTTGCTGAAAATAGATTTGAAACAGGCGGGCGAATATGTAGCTCGGCTGGATAAAATCTTCAGGCATCTTCCTCCCAAGTATAAACCGCGCCTGCTGGCTATTAACGCCAGGTATAACCATTGGATAGGCAGATCTCAGAAGGCGCTGAACTATTATCTCCGAGCCCGTGAATTACACGAAAAAGCCGGTGAATGGGAGGCGGTTGCGCGTCTGGGAAAGGGTTTGCTGGATGTTTACAGGTTCCTGGGCCAGCATGACAAAGCTCTTGAGATCGGAAAGAAATCCCTGCGCTATTTCAGGAGAAAAGGGCTGATGATTGATGCCGGCGATGTGCTGAACAATATTGGCAACATCTACCATCGCATTGATGAAAATCGTCTAGCGCTAAAATATTATAACAAAGCCCGAGAAATCTATCACGATTCCGATGAGCTCAAAATGGGAATCGTAGAATTTAACCGCGCCAATATCTTTGCCAATATGAATAAGCTTGAAAAGGCCGAGGAGCTTTATCTTAAGGCGGCGGAATTCTTTAATAATCTTAACATGGAAATTGCCGAAAATCAGATAACTTATTCTCTGGCATACCTCTATTTCCTGCAGGATCGATATACAGAAGCGATAAAGCTTTTCGAGATAGTTTACGGGAAGTTTAAACAATTGGGCGATAATAAAACGGCCATGGTAACGTTGCTTGATATGGCTGAGGTAGATATTCATCTCAATCAATTCAGTTCGGCTGTAATGCTTGCAGATCAGATCATACCGGAGCTCAGGCGGCTAGGGATGCGTTATGAGCAGTCCAAGGCCTGCTATTTTGCGGCCGATGCACGAATTAGGCTGGGAGATTATCAATCGGCGTCAATAAAGCTAAGAAAAGCCAGGAATCTGTTTGAAAAGGAGCAAAACAACCTCTGGCTTGGTATGGTCAATATCGCCAATGGCAGACTGAATGCGGAGCGTGGGCATTATTCCAGAGCATCAAAAGCGGCCCGCGATGCAATCGACAGGTTTGAAAAGAGCGGAGACAAAAGGCGAAAAATCGATGCGGAGCTGGAGCTTATGAAAACATGCATCATGGCTGGCGACACAGCAAGCGCTTTTGAAATGTCCCGTTCCCTTTCCAGGAAGAATCTGGTTAGTTATCAAAAATATAACCTCAACTACATGATGGGTAAATGCTATTATCTGATGGAAGACTATTCCAGAGCGCTTGGAAAATTCCGTGAGGCCGTATCAATAGTGGAGAAAATGCTCAGCGGATTATACCCGGATGAAATACGGTTCTTCTTTGCCATCGATAAGCATGACTGCTACAATAAGGTAGTTGAGTGTCTCTTGAAGCTGAAGAAGGTCGATGATTCCTTTTTGGAAAATTTGAAGGCGCTTCATACAATCAACTATTCGGCCAACCTTGACATCAAGGAACAAGCTTCGGTTCCAAAGGATCTGATTGAACAGCGCAACAGCCTCAGGGCTGCGCTTAAAAAGCTCAATCATTTGGAGCGCTCCGAACAAAGACACTTGCAGGAACCCGCAACTTATGCATCTCTGGAGCAAAAGCTCTGGTCCAATGAAAGAAAAATAAGGTCTATACTATATCCACGCGAAATCCACGGTAAAAACGGTAATTTTGATTTGGCGGAATTGCAGAAAAGTCTGCGGCCTGATGAGGTGGTTTTTAACTTCTTCTCATCCGGTAAAAAAATCGGAGCTTTTGTTGCGGATAATAATAAAACTGAATTTATAGAATTCGATATATCATTATTGGAGTTGGACTTTTGCCTGCAAAAACTTCATTTTGTATTTGAATCCGCCGTTTTTGGCATTAAAAATGAGGGTAACGGACATATATCCGAAAGCTATCTCTCTTATATATATAAGCATGTTTTCAAGCCGCTTACAGATCATACAAATAAAAAACGATTAATAATAATAGCTGACGGCAGTTTCGCACAGATTCCGTTTGGCGCCCTAAAGGATAGCGAGGGCCGTTTAATGCTGGACAGATACAAAAGTAAGATGGCAGTTAATCCGGAGAGCTTAAAACTCCGGACATTATCAAATCATGCATACGGAAATAGAAGAAATGCCGTCTTTGCAATTTCGTCCGACTCATTGCCCTCAACTGATAGCGAGGCAAACCGAATAAAGGAGGTATTCAGAAAAGCACACGTATATATTGATGATAAGGCTGGTAGCAAAGCTCTTATTCATGAAATCAAAAAGGCCGATGGGTTTATCCATATCGCCGCTCATGCCTCGCGCTCATCGGAGAATCCCCTTTTCAGCAGGATTCTCCTGGGTGACGGGCCGTTTTTTCCTTTTGACCTCTTCCAGTCGGGCATTCAGGCTGAGCTAATAACCCTCTCCGGATGCCAGACTGCAGCCCCGGGTCTGTATCAAGGCAATTCATTTAGTCTCGCCAAATCATTCTTCCAGGCAGGAGCCAAATTTGTGTTGGCTACACTTTGGCCGGTTTCGGACAAAATCAGCATGGTTTTCATGAACCGGTTCTATGATTCCCTGAAAAGGAAGAAAAATATTTTCTCTGCTTATTTGGATGCAGTTTATCAAATCAAGGGCATAACAGATAACCCCGCATTTTGGAGCTCATTCATTCTGCTGGGTATCTA
Source organism: uncultured Ignavibacteria bacterium (assembly GCA_964496505.1). Lineage (GTDB taxonomy): Bacteria > Zixibacteria > MSB-5A5 > JAABVY01 > JAABVY01 > JAABVY01. The sequence goes on from CAZBZV010000021.1 coordinate 27,551, forward strand.
GAAGGAGTTATTGGTCATGGCAAATCTTTATAAGATTAACAGGGCTGTATTATGGGTAATTCTACCGGTACTTCTATTGTTCTTTGCGGGGCAGGTTTTTGCCACTGATGTTGTCAGCCAGCAGGCAATCGCAAAAATAGGAGCGGGCAAGTCCGCTCAACAGGCCGCGCAGGCAGTTAATGGTACCATAATCGATTCGATTCCCGGTCATATGACATATCTGATATCTTTTCCTGATTCGTTAACAGTCAGCCAGGCCTTATCTACGCTCAACGGCAATTCCAATGTCGATACTGCCGAGGCAAATCACATATTGGAATTTACAGAATTAGACCAGGTCGATATGATTGTTCCGGATCAAAACGATCCGCCACTGCTCAAAGGAAGCAGTCCGCCGAACTATTATGGACATCCGGGTTATGATGCTATCAAGGCAGACTCGGCCCACAGGATTTCCGAGGGTGAAAATGTAGTTGTGGCAATTATAGATAACGGCATCGACTTCGATCATCCCCTTTTCGATAGTGTATTTGAAGATAACGGCTATGATTTTGTCGATGATGATACCTCTGCGGCCGAAGATTCCGGCAGCTATTATGGTCATGGTACTTTTGTGGCGGGAATAATCATGCGAATTGCCCCGAAATGCAAGCTTATCCCCTACAGGGCATTTGATGAGGATGGTTCCGGTAATGTATTTGATATCGCCAGTGCAATTCACCGGGCAGTGAGCGATACTGCGCATGTTCTGAACCTTAGTTTCAGCATGACCACCAACAATGCGATTTTGAAAAATGCAATCAGCGCCGCCTTCGATGCGGATATTTCGATGGCCGCAGCGCCGGGAAATGACAGCAGTAATGTCACCGTATATCCGGCAGATTATAAAGGCGTTGTGGGCGTATCTGCTATTGATACTCTTGATGTTATAAGTGATTTCTCCAATTACGGAGATCTGATAGATGTTTGCGCTCCGGGCGAAGACGTTTACAGCTCCCTGGCAGGGGATCATGATTGGGGTACCTGGAGTGGGACCTCATTCTCCGCACCCATGATTGCGGGCGTGAGCGCTTTGATGCTGAGTCTGGAACCAAATCTGGATCCAGTCCGCGTTGAAGAAGTTCTTCAGAGTAACGCCGAAACCGATTTGCAATGGGGAACTGTTGTTCCAGATGATTCGCTTTACGGCTACGGGCGTGTTGACGCTTTGGCGGCGGTTTCGGCTTTGAATAAGGGCGATGTTGATTATAGCGGTGAAATCAATGCTACCGATATGTCCTATATGGAACAACATCTTTATGATGATGGACCCGCTCCGGTACCATTGCCGAATGTGGGCGATCTGGATTGTTCAGGGGATATTGATTTGGCCGATTATCAAATATTAATAAATTATCTTAATAATGGCGGCCCAAAACCAACTCCTTGCGAGTAATTCTGTATCCAGGAAAAAAGCCCCGATAAACATCGGGGCTTTTTTCTTTGCTAAACATCTACTTTAAAAAATCCCGGAAAACATTAAAAAAATGCAGGTTTTTGTATTTTTTCCGATTCTCCATACTCTATTTAATGAGACTTTTTGGAAAAGCCTGGCTGACTGGCTGAGAGGGGAGGTCATTAAACGGGGAATCAGACTTCATTCGCTGAAGTCCCCGCAAATTGGACAAAATCCTATAATACTCGGGATTTGAAAACCTTTGAAGAGTTCGCCCCTGGCTGTAACAAAGGCATTCGTTGCGGGAGTTAAGCTATCCTGTATTTGGAAGAAGATAAAATAAGCTACCAGCGCTGCTGACAGCAGCTAAAATTCCACAGAGCAAGCTTACTCTGCTTCCATACCAATGCTGTCAGCAGCATAAAATTTAATGTATTTGCCGGAGCAAATAAAGCTTTTCGGCTTTTCGCGCTCTGCATTTGCAGGTCGCGATCATTTCACAAAGCTTATCCTGGGTTTATATTCACCCTGCGATAAGATTGCCTGTAGCCAACAGGGAAGCACGGTCCTCCAGGAGTAGGTTTTTAGAAGGGGGCTGTCCCCTGTGGCCTAAGGGCATGTAGTGCGGGGATCTTTTAAGGCCGGCGATTCAATTCGAATCGCCGGTATTTTATCTAAATCCCAATAATATTGACTATTGTATTACTTTGTATTACATTAATATTAAACCTAGCTTTAATTATGAAAAAGTTCGTAATCTTTCTTCTCATACTTTTATTTCCAATCTCCATGCATGCCGCTGAAAAAATAAGAATTTTTGTCGGCATTCCTCCAATGGCATATCTGGTAGATAAAATAGGCGGAGATCAGGTTCAATGTCGTGTGCTTCTACAGCCCGGGGAATCGCCGCATACCTTCGAGCCCACTCCCAGGCAAATGATCGATCTTTCGAAGGCGAAATATTACTTCAAGCTGGGCTTTCCCTTTGAATCACAGATAACCCGTAAGCTTGGAAAAGGGAGAAATCCTGAGATAATTGATATTACTGAAGGCTCTAAAATAAGGCATATGCATTCACATAATTCAGGTTTATATGATTCTGGAAAATCTGAACATCATGATCCGCATGTATGGTTATCGCCGGAAAATATATCTGTTGTAGCCAGAAACATGACCAATGCATTCAAAAAGCAAAATCCTGCCGACAGCAATTTCTTTGAGAATAATCTTAGGGTTTTTCTTAACGATCTGGACAGCATAGACCGGTTAATCGATTCTATTCTAGAACCGTATAAGGGTGATTCGATAATGGTATTTCATCCGGCATTCGGCTATTTTACCGAATCTTATGGGCTGGAGCAATTTGCTGTGGAAACTGAAGGCAAAAGCCCGGGACCTAAGCAGATTGAATCGATTATAAACGAAGCCCGCAAAAATAATATCAGGGTCGTATTTGTTCAGCCTCAATTCGATCCTAAAAGCGCCGAATCTATCGCTCGCGCTATTGAGGGCGAGGTTGTGGCTATCGATCCGCTCGAGAGAAATCTTTTGGCAAATCTGCTTGATATTGCGCATAAAATAGAGGATGCTTTGAAATAATCACCACATTCTTGTTGCCAGATCGCAATAATCGAATAACATATAAAAGAATAGCAGAGCTTATAAGGTTATGTCCAAAAAGAAAAAGAGAAATAAAGGGCAGAACAAAAAGCAGATCAAAACACAGCCTCGCATAAATCAGAGGCTGATCTGGCTCATATTTGGTATTGCAGTGGTGGCGGCAGTACTGATAAGCAGGTTTTTTTCCGGATCGGAGCAGGAATCGCAGTTAAATAACATAAGCTCAAGCGAATCTTCGGTATATGACTTCAAAAAAGAGGGTGAGGTTGTGTTCTTTGGAGAGGATGGTACGCAGAAAGTCGAAATCGATGTTGAAATAGCAGATAATCCCGGAAAGATAACTCTTGGATTAATGTACCGCGACCTATTGGATCCATTGCAGGGCATGCTCTTTATCTTTCCGGAGGAAGCTCCCCGCGCATTCTGGATGAGAAACACAATCCTTCCCCTGGATATGATCTTCACTGATGATGAGGGCAAAATCGTTACCATCCACGAGCACACGGTACCTTTTTCTCAGGAATCCTACGTATCCACTATTCCCGCCCGATATGTTGTGGAGGTTAACGCCGGTTTCTGTAACAGCCATGATATAAAAACAGGCGATAAAATCGAATGGGAGCGGACACCTTAAATTGCAAAGATTAAGGGGAAAACGAATTCATGATTCGTTTTCCCCTCTTCTTACCATACACACTCTCGTGATGGGACTATTTATTCAATATCATCTTCTTCGTTACCACATCATAATCGGTTTTGATTCTGTAGAAATAGATGCCGCTGGCAAAGCGGTCGCCGCTCCAGACTTCCTCCTGCTTACCCTGCAGGATTTCACCGTCAATCAGAGTCTCGACTTTCTGTCCGAGGATATTATATATCTCCAATGTGACTGTGGATTGTACCGGTATATTGAAGGATATCTTCGTGATCGGATTGAACGGATTTGGATAGCTCCTAGCATTCATAATCTTCTTCATTCCCATATTTACAGGAGTCGAATCCGGCAGATTTGCCAGAATGATGGTATTGTCCAGAAGGCAAAGGGCAGTATCGGAGCAGTTGAAATCGCAGTCTCCGACAGTACCTTCTACAAGGACCGTATCACCGGCCACAAAATCACCATAGTTTTCAAGCACATATGTTGTATAGTATTCGAAAAGATCATAGTAAACCAGGCAGGTGCCCTCATAGTCAAGATAGCCGATTCCGGAATACTGGTTGTCGGGATTGTAATCGCAGGGAACGATAGAATCAACCGCAATATATCCGACATCGCCGGGACAATCCAGGGTATCCGGCAATTCTGAAATTTTGCCCGACACTAAAACCGAATCGCCGTCAACAAAACCGCCGTAATCACTCAGCACGAAGTAGGCGTTGATCCATGTAAACGGCTTAAAGAGCGTGCATTCCGGAGTATCGAGAATTATGCCGCAGCCATCAAAAACCGGCGGAGGAGGCGGACTGCAGGGCTCTATGATCGGATTATCGATACAGGCAAACACATCGCAGTCGGTTTGGCAGGCTACTATTTCGCCTTCAACATACACCGTATCTCCGGGGCCAAAGTCCTGATAGTTATAGAGAAGATATCCTTCAGTATGATTTTCTGGCTGGAAGATCACACATCCCTGATCCTCGTAAAGATAGCCGCATCCGGCAAAAACATCGGGCACAGTATCCTGGCAGAGCTCGATAACTTCATTATCGATATGCCCCCAGGCGTCAACACAAATCGAGTCCGGCTGGTGGAACAAATCCCCGATTACGAATACAGTATCGCCCGCCTGAAATGCGCCGTAATTTGCCAGTGTAAAGAGAGTATCAATGGCAAAACCGGGACTGAAGAGCACACAGTTTGTACCCTGCACCAAAAGACCGCATCCGGCAAACGGAAACGGTGGCGGAGGCGGAGTTTGGCAGGGTGCGATCGTATTGTTATAAATACATCCCATAGCTCCGATACAATCGGTCTCGCAACCGACTTCCAGATCACCGGATACGAAGATAGTATCTCCCACCTGGAAAATGCTGTAATTATCCAGTACAAAGGCTGTATCGCCATAGCCCTCGGGTGAGAACAAGATACAGTTCTGCCCCTGTACCAAAATTCCGCAGGCGCTGAACTGGGGCGGTGGAGGCGGTCCGGGCAGTGAGTCGATAATATTGTTTATCACACATCCAAAGGCCCCGGTGCATTCGATACCGCAGTCGTCAACAAGAGTACCAACTACATATACCGAATCGCCCGGTCCGAATTCGCCGTAATTCTCGAGAATCAAGGCTGCATTCGAATCACCCATTTCCATAAAGAGCACACAGTCCGGACCCTGGAAAAGAGATCCCGGGGCATGATAGGGAATATCGGGGATATCCTGGCCGGTGACAACCATTGTCGCACAATCGGTCATCATCGCATCCCCGCTGCTCGCGGTTACACATAATGTATAAGCAGCATTAAACGGAGGTACAGGGAAGATAAATTCGCAATATACCGAATCACCGGCATCGAGATGGATAAAAAGATTTTCAATAGTCAGCGTAGTATCGATGAAATTGTTTACACTTATAGTGAAGGCAAATGCCAATTCGATCTGGGCTGCTTGTGAATCACAATTCTGTATCAGCAGCGAGCCGGTTGTCATAGTCGAATCAAACGGCCGCGGGGCCGATACCGAATCAGGAAGGTAAACATCAACATATACACAACCGGTAGAATCGGTAACTTTGGGCATAGCGCCTGTATCGCCGCCGGAGTAAACCTGTGCGCCGGTCATGATCTGTGTCATGATGCTCTGGAAGACCTCGAAGATATCGATATCTATTCCTTCGTGCGGCCTGGTATTGTCGGGATTATTCCCGGTTTGGCCGTTCCCGCCGCTGCCTGCAAACGCAAATTGGAAACCGCTAATTAAAAGCAGGCAGGCGGATATAATCAAAATCCTTTTCATGATAATGTCCTTGTGATATTTTTATAGAATATTGAATCTAATTTCAGTTTCTAACAATAGGAGCAGGTTCGAAGCCGGTAAAATACAAATTTATTGACAGTAATTATACCGGAATTAGATTCCGGCATATATAACGATCTTTAACCTTCGGGACAGTCGGGCTCTGAACCGCCTGTATAAATGTAGTTAATCAGGCAAATTGCATCGCTGATGTTCACGGCGCTGTCGCTGTTGACATCGGCGGAATTCATATCCGCCGGAGCAGGACTGCCCGGGAGAAAAACATAATTAATGATATAGACAGCATCACTGATATTAACGCTCTGATCCTGATTGACATCGCCACAGCCATTAAACGGACTTTCCTGATCAAGAGTCCAGATTGCATTGGCAATATCCAGCCTGCCGTGGGCATAATTAAGATCAGGCGGATCGATTGTGCCGGGACCGAGTTCGGTCTCGGCAGAAAGGCGCAGATGAAGACCGGCCTCGTCGGCGGTTATCTGCGGTTTCAATGAATGCATCAGAGCGCATGTTGCGGTTACAAGCGGGGCGGAAAATGATGTGCCAGTCCAGGTACCCCAGTTATACTCACCGGTCAGCGAACTGTATATATTAACGCCGGGAGCACACAAATCCATACCCAGGCCGTAATTGGAAAAATCCGCCAGAAAATCTGTTGAATCCACAGCAGAGACCGAGATGACGCCGTCATAGGAGGCCGGGAATATCGGAATATCCGTGCTGTCATTACCGCCCGCCGCCACGAGGATTATATCCGCGGCATTAGCGGCTTCGCATGCAGTACGCAGCAAGTAACTGTCCTTGTATACACCGAAGCTCATGTTTATTATATCCGCATTATTATCGATGGCATAATATATCGACTTGGCGATAGCAAACCCATCCCCCTTGCCGGCCTCTCCCAGAGCCCTGAGCGGCATAATCTGGCAATCGGGAGAGATTAGCTGAACCAGGCCCGAGACAAAGGTACCATGACTGCTTCCCAGACCTGAATCGGGACTGGGATCGGTATCATCGCTGAGATAATCATAGCCGGTTGTAAAGGAGGCTGTCTCGAGGAAGGGATGGTTTAGATCAAAGCCGTTATCTATAACCGCCACAATCGAACCGGAACCCGTAGTCAGTTCATTGGCGGAATCAACTCCCAGAAGCTCTACGGAGTTCTGCTCGAAAAACGATGAAGGCTGGTCGTTCTCTATATCAAGTGGAGGGGCGTACTCATCAGGGAATGATATGCTCAGTTGCAGATTCTCGGGAAAATCCACCTCGAAATTAGGTTCTGCAAAAATAACATCGGGATAGTGCAGAAGTACAACCGCCATGGAATCCGGGGATATAGAATCCGCAAAACTGAGCAGATAAATCTGCTCGGATGTTATGCTGTCGATAATGGTCGAGTGTGTTGCCTGCAATATCCCAAAGGCGGCATTTGGATTCGTAAGCTTGATTACAGCTCGTCCCGTTATAGGATTGACCGGCATCCAGGATCCGCTTATAGTATTGTTTTCAATACAGGCAATGGCGCCGGTACATGATGTCTGGCATGACGCCACCAGATCGCCGCGTACGAATACCGTATCGCCCGGCCCAAAATCATCTAAAAATTCAAGCTCAAAGCCGGCAACCGTGTCGCCGTGAGGCGCAAATAAAACACAATCCAAGCCCTGATAAAGCGTACCGAAAGCCTCAAAAGGATAATCGGGTGGAGGTTCCGGAGGGGAAATCGTGTTGCCGATGATACACCCGGTGGCTTCCGAGCATTGAGTCTGGCAGGATTGATTCAATGTACCGCTTACGAAAACGGTATCATATTCAACAAAACCATCATATTGATCCAGAACATAGTACTCCGAGGGGCTCCCGAAGGGTGTGAAAAGCAGGCAGTCGGAGGTCTGGATCAGAATACCAGCGCCGTTAAAAAGTGTTTGCGGCTCACCGCTACACTCACCAATGGAATTATTGACTATGCAGACATTGGCTTCGGCACAAAGCGTATCGCAGTCAAAAAGTATGATTCCGGAGACATAAACGCTGTCGCCCGGCTGATAACCGCCGTAAAACTCAAGCGCGGCCTCGAACCCTCCACCTGTAGGAGTGTACAGAACACATTGATCTCCCTGCACAAGAACTCCGCAGGATGAGAAGAGAGAATCCTGTGCAGAGGCATCATGTGGATTTAATGCGGCCACCATTATTAGTACAAGCGCAAATATTATAATGTGTCTTTTCATGACATCAACTCTCCGTATATAATATACACTAAATTCCCAATAACACAAACGGACTCCAAAAAGCGGGGTTTAAATTTAATTTTCGTGTTTTTTTCAATGCCTGACTATATGCCCTGAAAATATCCCTTTCTTCGCTAAGCGCTCGATAAAACTCATCCATAAATACCACACTTATCTTATCGGATACCGGCCAGAGCGAAGCCAGAACATAACGGGCTCCCGCCTGATAAAAGGCCTTGGCAAGGCTGAACGAGTTGCCGTAAAACACCCCCGGAGCGGCTGTCTGACATCCAGAAAGAGTTATCAGCGTTGAACTTACATTTGCACCGAAGAGATCGAAGGGGAAGAACGGGCCATCATCCATAATTATCCGCGAGAATAGGGGATTTTCCGAGGAGCGCGAGGCGTGAGCCGCAATATGTACGAATCCATCGGTACTGCCAAGCGCATCCAGCAGATTCCGGCAGGAGGCTCTGCCCTCCTCAAAAAGTTTTGCATTTTTAAAATGCTCCCTTATCTTCTTTCCCTCGATATTTATTAAAGGCAGGCTGGAATTTTCCGGTGCAAAAATCGCCGTTTTTTTATTTTGGCCGAATTTAAAAGACCCTCTCCGGTTTTTAAGATCAGCGGGATTCGAAATAATTCTGATTTCATATTTTTCGAAAAGCGGTCTACCTTCTTCATCTACAAGCCCCCAGTACGGTATCTGGGCAAATGCGCCGTCAACCATGAAAATCAGCCGCCCGATATTTGCATCACGCAAGACTGGCTTCAGCATTATCTCATAGAGTCTCTTTTGATAATCTTCAATTATTGGGATAGATGAACTCGATTCCGATGTGGAATACACCGACTTCTCCATCAGGAAATGGAATTCGCTTGTTAAATCCGACAATTCCGAAATTGAAATCTCAAGCGGAATATATTCAATCCGGTTTTTTTCAACACGATAGGCTCCCGCATCATCATCAAAGGCCACGAAATTCAGAAGGATTTCATCTGATGCCAGGTAGTCGGAATAATCTGTTTCCGGCACGGATGATACAATATTCTCGCTGTCCGGGTATTTTATGGCCCTGATTTTCATCTCCGTCTGCCACAATTCCATCTCTGCCTTTTTCAGTGCCCGGGTGGATTCGGCCTGACGTTCCCCGGATTTGGGAAGACGTTCCACCTCCTTCAAAAGGCTGCGAAGATATTCCTGCCTGCGAATATATTTTTCGGGAACATCTGTCTTTTTTATATTCCCTGGAGGAATCTGTTGATTCAAAAGCGAGAGCGCTCTGGAATTCTCTGCAAACGACTCATCTACCCATCCCATCTTCAGAAGACACTCTATTAATTTCAGGTATACCTCCTGTTTGCCAAGCGCATAGAAAAAGCGGATTTCATCAGGATAAAGATTCAAAAGAATCCTTTCTATAATCTCTATACCTGCACGAAAATAGATCGAGGCGGTCTTATAATCTCTTTGCCGGAGGTAATATTCGCCAATCATCTTGTTTAGATTGTATTTTTGATATCCCAGATATTTTTTGCCTTTAATTTTTTGTGCCTGTTGCAGACTGCCATTACCGGCTCTGAGTTTTGCTTCCAGAAGCAAAAGCTCCGCATCGATAAGACGTCTCTCATCGCCGCTGCCTGAAAAATGTCTTTTGGCCTCAGAGGCGCTGGACAGAGCATCCTTAATCCTGTCCTTATCCAGGCTTATGAGGCTTTTAAGATAGTACACCATCCCCTGCCAGAGACGATTCTTTTCCGCCTTAAATAATCTTTCTGCGTTTTTCAAATATTTTCGAGCATATTTATAATCGCCGAGTTCTCTTAACGACTGGGCCGCAAAGAAATGGGCCTTGCCCTCTTCATAGGGCTGTCTGAATCTACGGTAGAGCGGGATTACTTTTTCAGCAAGGGCTATGCTGGAGGAATATTGATGCAGATATATATTCATTTCGGCCATATCCAGAAGAGCGGCGGCGGCGGATTTCTCGTCCCCCAGATTCATGAAGTCCTGATGTACCTTTTCGAATGCGCTCAGGGCGAGTGTATATTTATCACTCAGAAAGTAGAGATAGGCCAGAGAATAATCGGCTTTCACGGCATTTATTCCAATACCAGCAGTTTTATAAATAAGCGAGGTCTGCCGATACAGTTCCTCAGCCTTCTTCAACTCACCCATATTGGCAAAGATATTGGCGCGATTGTAATCCACTATCGCCAGCGGTATTCCGCCTTCCTTATCGAATATATTGCGGGCACGGTCGTAATACCTTAGGGCCATACGGTTTTTATCCAGACGATGATAGACATTGCCGATATTGGTCATCACACGTGCCGCCTGATTCAGCGTATTCTTGCGCCGGAAGTACCGAAGGGATTTTCTGCCGGTTTCAAGCGCATCTGCATACTTACCCATATACATCTCGACATCCATAAGCCCCTGACGGGTTCGGGCGGCAAGTTCGTATTGACGAAGGGCAAGCATCTCCTCCACAGCATCCCGATATTTCTTAAGCGCCGATTTCGGATTACCGCTCCAGTGCTCAAAACGCGCTTCCATCGCAAGCAGCCTGGCATGATATCGATCCGGCAGATACGAAAACAATTTCCGCGCCTTTTTTACCAGCCAGCCAGCCTTTTTCAGGTCGATATGTAAAAGACGGCTGACAGATTTATTCAGTTCGGATACAAATAAATCACTGTTACCTTCAAAGTGCTTTTCCATGAAGGCGTTCAGCGCTTTTTTGCCGGCGATTTTGGATATTTTCGAATACTCAATCATAATTCAATATCGACTTTGGCGATTGCCTCTTCTCCATCTGAGATTTTTATCTTATAGCTGCCGCTTTCTATGCGGGCGAGACGGAATAACTGAAATTTATTGCTCTTGATCTTTTTGACTGATTTCCCGCTTTTAAATTCAATTTCTAGAATCTGTCCCGGCTCCTGGCCCGAAAGATGACCGATAAACTCGTATGATGCCGGAGAAACGGGATGAAGGGAGATCTCCAGAATATGTTCCCCGATTCGATATTTAAGCCTCCGTGTGTTCACTGTTGCGGGACGTACACCCTCCGGAGAAGGCATATTCCCGGAATCGAAAAAGATAATCCCCTGTTTTGAATCCTCTTTTTTCTGAGCAGATTTATAATCCTTAAGAAGACTGTGGAAAACTGAATGAGCCGGGCCCTTAAATTTATCCCATTCTATGTCATGAGATTCCCGCATCAAATCGGAAACGAAATCTGCCGTTCTCCTGAGCTCGGGATCTTCGCCAAGCAGCTTTTCGAATCGCTTCTTCTCATCCCCACTTAGGCGCCCCTTTAAATACTCTGTCAGGAGATCATATTTGTCATTCTTTTCGGGCATGGTACCACCTATATATTAGGTCACGTCTTTTCATATAAAAAATACTTAGAACCTGTAATCTTTCTGTTTTAAAATCTTCCCCAGTTTTTCCAATGCTCGCGCTCTTGTCGGCCCGATCGATGATTGCGGGCAGTCAAGTCTCTGTGCTATCTCTTTATAAGAGGGATTATTAGGGTCAAAATAGAGCGCTTTCAATAATCTGTACTGTTTGGGCGGAAGCTTGGCCATAGCCTCCAGCAAAAGCTCGCGCTTTTGCAGATTTTCATAAATCAATTCCGGAGATTGCTCGGATGATTTTGCCAGAATCGGAATAAGCTCGGAATCGAGACAATCCACCAATTGCGTCTTTTCATAAAAACTGAATATTTTGCGGCGTGTAATGGTGGCCACAAAAGAGAGGATTCTGTCCGGTGATTTGATGCTGCCGATATTTTTGACCAGATCAAGACAAACCTGACCGTAAATATCGAAGCTTTCGTCATAGGTCAGCCTGCTTTTTCTGCAGATCGAAAAAATCAGCGGACCGATGATATCAATAAGCTCGTGCCATGATTCTTCGTCCCCCTTACGACAGAGCTCGATTATTCTTGCGAGGGTATTCGAATCCTTACTTTTCATGCGTCTCCAGAGCCTGAAATAACTACCGCAAACGAACCATCAGAACAATATATTGTCTAAATATAGCGTCGGATGGTTTATTATCAATAGCAATCGACCGGTAGTAAAAATTCTATCAGTCCTCCGCAGTCGCAAGAATAGGATTGTGCATATCGTTACTACTATAGGTGTACAAAAAGAAGTTAAAAAATACATGAATATTAAATTTATTTTCCTATTTTTACATAACACTCTATTACAGAAGAAAGGTGTTTATTATGGATAATTCAGGAAATCTCGAAGCGCTTCTTATAGACCTTCCAATGGACAAAAGCGATTATTTTCATATTCTCGGCAAGGAAAATACCGCCAGTATGCAGGCCGGTTTGGTCACATTGAAACCGGGAGAGGATGTGGGCTCGCATAATACCGAAGATTACGAGGAAATCGTGATTTTTCTCGAGGGAAAGGGCGAAATCGAGAGCGAGGGAATGCCCTCCAGAAAGGTCAATAAAGGACAGGCGGCCTATAATCCACCCCATACTGAGCACAATATCCGCAATACCGGGGAGAATCTATTGAAATATATCTATGTTGTGGCTAAGGCCGAATGAAGCATTATTCGGTCACGACCAGTATCTTTTGAGTGATAGAGAGCGGAGTCGGCAGCGCGCACCAATTCGGAACAGGTCTTTTCGGGCAATTCATGCAATGATGCCAGACCTGCGCTCATTGTGGCGCTGACTGAATTGCCCTCATATTCGAAATTCTGCTTTGCAAGCGTTTCACGAAATCTCTCACACACCCTTGCCGCGTCATCAAGAGCGATTCCGGGAAAGATTGCCGCAAACTCCTCTCCACCGAAGCGGCAGATCAGATCGCTGTCTCTTATATGTGATTTGAGGATTTTGCCCACACCCGAGATTATCATATCACCCGCCGGATGGCCGAAGGTATCATTAATCGTTTTAAAATTGTCGAGATCCATAACGCATAAAACCAATTCCGAATTATACCTGAGAGCGCGTGAGATTTCACTATCCAGCGCCTCCATAAAATAACGGCGGTTATAAAGACCGGTCATCTCGTCACGCGTAGACATCTCCACCAGCTTCTCCTGGGTACGCTTGAGTTCCAGCTTGATATGAGATTTTTCCAGTACGGTGGCTATGGATCTGATCAGGATTTCCCCGTCGCCGATAGCCGGTTTGGGAAGATAATCGTATGCGCCCATCTGGATAACCCGTGAGGCGATAATTTCATCTCCCTGGCCGGAGATTACAATCACCGGTATCTCTTTCTGCAAGGAGCGCAGTTCCTTGAGAAATTCGAGCCCATCACCGTCAGGAAGCGAATAATCCAGCAGGATAACTTCGAATTCCTTTCTGATTATTTTTTCCAGCCCCTCGCACATGGAAGAGGCATGTGAAATTTGTATCCCCGGATATTTATTGAATTTACCTTTAAGAGTTTTGAAATCTCGAAGATTATCTTCAATTAGAAGCATTCTCGCGGATAACGAATCGGATAGAATCGATGCCGTTGTATGGCTTGCTCCTGTCTCAACCAGTCTCACATTTCTAAATCTGTTAAGTATTTTCGATATCCTGACACTGCAATCATCTATCTCATCTATATGCTTTTTCAGCTTCTCGGGATTGCCCAGTTCACCCTTCATCAAATCGATATTGCCCATCAGGACGGTCAGGGGCTGTTTCAAATCATGTGCGGCAACACCTGCTATCTGCAGTATGGTTTTCATCCGTTCATCCTCGAGGGCCTTTTTCTGCTGCTCGGCGATTTTGCTGTTAGCGGTTTTTAATTCTGACACAGTTCGCCTCAGGTCCTTTGTCCTTCTCTTCAAGCGGTTTTCTATCCGCTTCCTTTCGGTAATATCCTGGAATGTTTCGATACTACCGATAATTTTACCATCCTGATTCAAAAGCGGAGCTGCGGTGAAAAACAGCCAGCGTCCCTGCTTGCCCATACAGGGAAGGTAATCCACAGCCTCATAAGCTCCCTCGACAAACGAAGACTTTTGCACTTTACCTGTGTAGTATTTACGGATTGAATCGGTATTTTCATCCAGAATCAGGTCGGCCAATAATGGGCGCTCATGACAATAAAATGCCGACCAGTGATTGGTTGTACCAATCATTTCTTCGGCAGTTTTTTCGGTCAGCGCTTCGCAGGCCTTATTCCAGTGTGTCACCAGATGTTCCCGATCCAGCACGAGGGTTGGTACCGATCCGCCCTCGATAATCTGTGAGAGTCTGCTTTCCTGCTCGCGCAGGCTAACCTCGGCCTCTTTTCGTCTAATGGCGTAAAGGATAACACGTGAGAGCATATCAGGATTCAGATCTTCCTTGAGTATATAATCCTGCGCTCCTCCCCGCAATGCCTCGGCCGCCAGGAGTTCATTTGCCGAATCGGAGATAATTAGAATGGGGATATCATCCGCCTCGGAGTAAACTGTCCGCAGTGTTTCCAGGCCTTTGCTGTCGGGGAGGTAAAGATCGAGCAAAATAATATCTATTCGCTCACTCAGATATTCGAGGCCCTTGCCGAGCTCAAAGGAGTATTCCAGCCGGGAGGAAATGCTTTTGGACAGTTTCAGCAGTTCTACTATCCTGTTAACCTGTGCCAGATCGTTTTCGATCAGCAGTATATTTACCCTGCTAATTTCGTACATTGTATTCTCTAAGGTCGATTGTTTGGCTTTAGAGGAATTAATCAAAAGGACATCCACCAGATAGTGTATTGCTGTATGATTTTGAATGTTGCCCCGCTGATTCCCCTTTTAAATCTAATCGGAATATAAAAGCTCCCCTATTCCCTTATCAAACGTATCGTCACAACCGGGACAATCATCAATGTCAATCTTTGAACAATTTTCGAAATTTTATGATGATATCAGAATAAATTGGAAGAAAGGCAAAGATTTGGCTTGCTTTGCCGTGATTTTTTAGTACTAATATAAATAAGATACTCTATAATAGAATACTGACCGTAATGGTACATTTGGATTACCGGGAGATTCTGCGCACCCTGCACAAAGGTGGATTTATGTTAGCAAGAATAATAATGGTGATTTTGGTTTTAAGCATACAGCCCTTAATTGCTCAATTGCCTGAGAGCTTCGATTTGCGTGATGTTAATGGTGAGAATTTCGTGACCAGCATAAAGGATCAAAACGGGGGAACGTGTTGGACTCATGGCACGATGGCCTCGCTTGAGAGCAATCTGATGATTAACGGCAACTGGGCCGGCGCCGGAGAGGGCGGCGATCCGAATCTGGCGGAATATCATCTGGACTGGTGGAACGGCTTTAACGATCATAACAATGATGATATCGATCCGCCCTCCGGAAGTGGTCTGACAGTTCATCAGGGCGGAGACTATCTTGTGGCCTCGGCCTATTTTGCACGCGCAGAAGGGGCGGTGCGGGATATCGACGGTCAGTCTTTTTCCTCTCCCCCACCCAGAAAGGCCTCCGGATTTCACTATTTCTACCCGCGCGATATTGAATGGTACACTGCCGGTGAAAATCTGGAAAACATTGATCTGATTAAAACCAAAATAATGGAAGAAGGCGCTGTCGCTACCTGTATGCGGGCCGATGATTATTATCTCGACTACTACTGGAATCACTATCAACCGCCTTCAAGCGGCCTGGATCCCACTCATGCTGTGGCCATAATCGGCTGGGATGACAACCGCAATACTCAGGCGCCCCTGGACGGCGCCTGGCTGTGCAAAAATAGCTGGGGCACAAGCTGGGGTGATCAGGGCTATTTCTGGATTTCCTATTACGATAAGCACTGCTGCAAGAATCCTACTATGGGCGCAGTTTCGTTTCAAAATGTGGTTTTGATGGACTTCGATACGACCTACTATCACGATTATCATGGATGGCGCGATACCAAAACAGACTGCACCGAAGCCTTTAACCATTTTACTTCCACAGGTGAAGGTCTTTTTAGAGCGGTAAGTTTTTATACCGCCGCAGACAGCGTCGATTATACGGTGACAGTATACTCGGAGTTCACGGGCGGTCAGCTTCAAAACGAACTGGCAAGCGTGAACGGATTTTTAGAGCATACCGGATTTCATACAGTCTATCTCGATACACCGCTTGAATTGAACGCGGGTGAGGAATTCAATATTTACCTGAATCTGTCGGACGGCGGACAGCCATACGACCGCACCTCCGATGTGCCGGTTCTGCTGGGAGCGTCCTACCGCACAATAGTGGAGTCGTCCTCCAGTCCCGGCCAGAGCTATTATAAGCAGGGCGGAACCTGGCACGATCTTTACGATTTCAATAATACCGCCAATTTCTGCATGAAGGCATGTGTGGCAACATTCTCGGTCCGAGAAATGCCGCCCGACGCTTATCTTAATGTACCCTACGAATTCCAGTTCGATGGTGTGGGCGGTACTAAACCATATCACTGGAGCAAAATTTATGGGCAGACTCCTTACGGCCTGGCATTTACAGGCGATACAATCGGCACGTTGATCGGTACACCGACTTTTTGCTCGACCTTCAATTTCAGAATCGAGATGCTCGACAGCAGCGATCCGCCGCGAGGCGACACGGTCTACATAAGTATGACGATCGATGAATTGCCGGTTTTCTGCGGGGATGCTAACGGGGATGATGCGGTTAATGTCAGTGATGCCGTTTATATCATAAACTATGTGTTTATCGGAGGCCCTGCCCCCGATCCGTATGAGACTGGTGATGCGAATTGTGATGAGGCGGTTAATGTATCCGACGCTGTTTGGATCATCAACTATGTCTTCATCGGTGGAAACCCTCCCTGCGACTTAAACGGCGACGGACAGCCGGACTGCTGATATTATATGAATGGCCTGCCCAAACAGGGTTTGAGCAGGCCACCCGTCCAATTTTAAACTAACACTTTTTTATTAACTGTTATTTCATATAGCGCTTGAACCATTTCACGATCCAGTCCAGCCGTGCCAGTCGTCGGTCGGGACGGCCGTGACGAGAGAGACCGTGAGGTTCTTCGGGAAAGATCACCATCTCCACCCGCTTTTTCATCAGCTTCAAAGTTGCAAACAGGTTCTGTCCCTGCTCCAGATTGCATCTCAAATCCCGCTCGGAATGAATTATCAGAAGCGGGGTCTTTATATTCTTTGCATAAGTCAGAGGTGAGCATTGCTCATAGACCTCGGGATTTGTCCACGGATAACCATCAAATTCGGTGTAAAGATCATAGCCCATATCGGAAGAGCCTATAAATGTCTTCAAATCCACCACCGAACGCTGAGTAACCGCTGCTTTGAAACGGTTAGTATGGCCGACTATCCAGTTGGTCATATAGCCGCCGTACGATCCGCCTGTAACACCCATATTCTTGGGATCAACATTCTTCAGCTTCTCCATATAATCGGCCGCGGCCATACAGTCCTCATAGTCAATCGAACCCCAGTCGGCAATAATCGAGCCGGCAAAGGTCTCGCCGCGTCCGGCGCCGCCGCGCGGATTGGTATAGAAGACTATATATCCCTGCGAAGCGATATGGAGCATTTCGTGGTAGAACGTGAAACCGTACTGTGCACGCGGGCCGCCGTGAATCTCGAGTATCGCTGGATATTTCCTTTTTTTCATATCCGGAGGAGTAACCAGCCATCCCTGTAGATCGAAACCATCATGCCCCTTGAACCAAACGGAACGTATGCCCGGCAATTTGATCTTTTTGAACAGCTCCTTATTTGCATCTTCCAGAAGCTCGGACTTCTTATCGCCCTTAAATGAGGGCGGGAAGATGTTCAATGTCGTGGGATTTTTCAGGTCTGAGACAACTGCCGCAATCATGCCTTTCTTGCCGTTCATGCTGAAGTCTTTAATATGGCATTTCTTATGAGTGACCCGTGTAGGCAGTCCACCCCGCATAGGAGCGTAAAATATATGCGTACTGCCCTCATCGGAGGAGAGGAAGTACAGCCGCTTACCATCTTTCGACCATGTCGGCGCGGGCATACCGAAGCCCTCCCCCAGATCGCCGATAGTGATATCCATAGCGGAACGGTCGAACTTGGGTATCAGGTCTTTGGCGGCAGGTTTACCGCCCAGGCCCACTGTCCAGACATGAAAGTTCGTTACACCCCAAGCATCCTTGGGATTAGTATGACCCAGATAGGCAATCTTCTTGCTGTCAGGTGAAAATGAGGGCGATACTATCGGGCCGGCCGGGGTTGGAATCTTTCTCTGCTTGCCACCTTTAACAGGCATGACAAACAGGTCATCATACATCATATCAAGATCAGGATCTTTACTGCGATTGGATACAAAGGCAATCTGCTTATCGTCGGGAGAAACCGCCGGACTTACCTCATCATATTTGCCCCTGGTCAACTGCTCATCCCTGCCCTCTTCCACCTTGACCTTCCAGATATGAAAGCGGTCCTTGGGAAGATATCCGGCGCCGTCCAGACGGTACCAGAGGCGGGTAATATGCCGATAAAGCGGGGGCTTGTTCTTTTCCTTCTCATCCTCGATTTCATGCGAATCGCTGTAACGGAACTGATAAACAATCTCCGAGCCGTCGGGAGTCCATGTCAGTGAAGAGAATGAGCCCTCCTTCTCGATCAATTTTCTCTCGGCGCCGCCCTCGACCGGCATTATATAAATGCCGCTCTTTTTGTCGCGAGTGGATACAAAAGCGATATGTTTGCCGTCGGGCGACCATGAGATACCGGTATCGTTATGATCGCCGAATGTAAACTGGCGAGATTCGGCTTTATCGAGATCGTACATATGGATATTGGTGAAATATTTCTTTTTGTCGTCGGATACTCTCTCCAGCACATAGGCGATCTTTCTTTCATCGGGGGAGATAGCAACCGAGTTAATCAGTTTAAAACGGCATATATCCTCCGCCTCGATATATCTCTTCTTGGTTTTTCGACGCGTTCTTCTTTTTGTCTTTTTCTTTGCGGGCATATAATCCTCTTTTGTTAATTTTTATTGACAGAATTTATTTTCTCTCATTGATATAAGTTCAATCGTAAAGAGCAACCGTTTGTTTCTATAAATTTATCAATACAAGCGAGATAATAATCAATATCACAGCCGCAATCTCGAGCCTGCTGAGCTTTTCCTTGAAGAATAGCAGGCCTACAAGATTAATAATGACTATTGTCCCGGCGCTGTAAGCCGGAAAGACAACTGCTGCAGTCATCTTATCCAGAGCCATGATTAAGAAGTAGGACGAGAAAAGATTCGGTATTCCCACGAATATACCTGTCACAAGATCACGGCGTTTTACCGGCAGTTTTTTGTTTAAGGTCGTGACCAGGCTGAAGGCAAATGCTATGAGGAAATTTATGAAAAGGAATAACGCCCTGTGGTCCTGGAAAGCATATTTCTGAAAAACCTTGTTACTGAACTCGGAAATTCCCCCGAAAAGAAAGAGAAGCAGAAGCGAGAGTCGAATCGCATTTTTGAGAGACTTCTTCTGCGGCCAGTTTACGATTACGATCGAGAACACGGCGATCACAATTCCCAGCCATTGAATTTGCGTGGGATACTCCTTCCAGAATAAAAGCGAGAGTGTCATCGGCACCAGTATGCCAAGCTTGGCAAATGCTCCGGATAATCCCACACCATGGTTACGGACGCTGATCTGATAATAGATAAAGGCCAGAAAGAAAAACGCACCCGCGCTTAAGCCGACTATGACCGCCCAGATAAAGCTGGATTGATTCGAAATTGATACAACATCACCTGTAATCGATTCTGATATCTGGTCCAAAGCTGCTGAAAGGTCCAGCCTCTCGGGAATCAAAAATCCCTTACCTGCCAGTATGATCCCGCTGGTTACCACCGCGGCAAAATAATTGGCGGTGGTTACGGCATAACGGTTCATGCCCGAGGTTTCGCTATGCTTGAAAATCAAAGCAATCGCCGAACTCGAGCATATTGCCAGAAAGAGAAAGAACATATTTCTAATTCCGATCCTTCACAGCCGTGTCGGCCGTACCTCTCCGTGCGTCCGGAAATACTTGCGGAGCACGACGTGCTCAGTACACGTTTAGAATATAAGCAGTATAACAAATTATGCGGCATTTGATTAGTGCTTTATTTTTTCAGGCTGTTATTCAAATCCTACTATTATAATAACCTATGCTGGAGAGATTATAATATTTTTATCGAACGAAAATACGACAAAAACGTATATCTTTTTGAGAGAGTGCTAACGGCTTAAAATACCCGAAACAAGGAGTTTTCCATGTTTACACGTATGCCTTTTTTGAAAAAGGCCTCTCGAGCCGTAGCATTTTTAACCCTGCCTCTTATTGTTTTTTCACTTATCCTGGTTTGCAGCGATAGTTCCACCAATCCAGATGATGAATATGCACCCAAGCTGACAGGCTGTAAAGACTTCCGTACAGGCGACGCCCTGAGTTCGCAGATAAGTCCGGACCAAGACTGTATCGAGTATGAATTCGAAGACGGTGTATTGCACATCACCCACATCAATGCCGGATTCAACTGCTGCACCGGGGCCGAATTCGATATTGATATCGAGGGCTCTGTAATTACAGTCGAAGAATCCGACGGCGACAGCACACCCTGCTATTGCCTCTGTTTATTCGACTACGAGTATTTTATACTCAATGTCGATGAGGATGAGTATACGATCAAGATCGTCGAGCCGTATCTGCCCGACGGTGATGACGAGATGGAATTCACAGTGGATTTCGCCCAGGAAAAGTCCGGATCATTCTGTCTTGACAGAACCGAGTACCCCTGGGGACAATACATGTGGTCCGGCAATCTGAAGCAGTTCAGTGAATGCGGCGGCTTTAATGATTTCGTTGGCGATAACGGCAATGATACGGCAAGCTGTGCGATCTGGCATTACAATGAAAGCGGTACATTGAATATCGTCCACACCAATGCCGTGTTTAATTGCTGCGTTGAAGAGCTGACTGCCGAATATACCATTGATGTCGAATCCGGGGAGATCACTATAGCAGAGGATGAAGTACTTTTAAACGGCGGATGTGATTGTATCTGTCCCTATGATTTCGAACACGAGATTATCAATCTTCCTCCCGGTGAATACACGATCAAATTTCTTGAACCGTACCTTTACCCTCAGGAAGACAGCTTGATCTACACAATTGATCTGATAACAGAGCAGAGCGGCGAATTTTGCGTCGTACGTCCTATACCAGATGCACCGTAGAGCATTATTCAGTACAATAATCGGGCGCCCCGAGCTTTAGGGTGTGTTGATAAACGCCAATTCCGTAGCGTTGGGTCTTGATTCCGTCAAAGACGGGATTGTGACCCAACGCAAGCTCCTGTTAATCAAAAGGGCGCGGGGTCACACCCCCGATTACATCGGGTGGCACGACCCTGCGCTACAATAAGCATTTTTTTCAATAAGCCCTTAAGATTGTGTACCGCATTCGAATATTTTAATCAAAAAAGACGGGCAATATAGTCGAAGCCGCCGAATAACTTGCTGGCCGTTACGACAAGAACTACTATCAGAACATACCTGATAAATCCGGCTCCTCTTTGTACTGCCAGTTTTGTTGCCACAAAGGCCCCGGCCATGTTGCCGACAGCAAGGATCAATCCCGCGCCCCATCTGACCTGGTCATTCAATACAAAAACAATTAAGGCAAATATGGTATATCCAAGAACAATCAGGATTTTCACAGGATTGGCATATTTCAAATTATAGCCTACGCTTAGGACCAGTCCGGCCAGCAGAAAGAACCCCACGCCTGCCTGGATAAATCCGCCGTAGATGCCTATCAGGAAGAAGACAATCATCTGCGTTATACCTTTGGTGCGTATATCTTCTCCGCCCCGGCCCTCCAGCCATCGTTTGGGCCGAATCAGGATCACCCCCAGCATAACGATCATAAGACCGCCGATTGTAAGCTCCATCATACGCTCGTCCAGATTTACGGCGATCTGCGCACCCGCAATACCGCCGATAACAGCGGGAATCGTTAAAGCCAGGCCCTGCCTGAAATCGATCATTTTACTCTGACGGAATCGTGCCACCCCGATTATATTCTGGAATAAAATCGCCACACGATTGGTGCCGTTGGCAACATTAGCGGGCAGTCCCAGGAAAATCAGTATTGGAAGTGTGATTAATGAGCCGCTTCCGGCCAGGATATTTATGAAGCCGCAGGCAAAACCGCCCGCGATCAGAAGAGGATAAAAATACCAATCCATTCACTCTCCCATACAGGAAATTAAGAGGCAGTATAATTGCAACAGAAGCTTTATGTCAACTTATTTGTGGATGCGTTTATTTTTTAGGGGTGCGGTAGATCATACCGGCAATGAAAACGCCCAGGGCAGCCATGAGAAGAATAATAAAGAGCGCCTTGAAAATGCCGCTCACACCTTCAATAACACCGCCGAAACCTATCACGGCGGATGCAATGGAAAACATAAAAAGAAGAACAGCCCATGAAACCATAGCTAATTAAAATCCCATAATATAGTTAAAACAAACAGATCAGGCTTTCGGTGGTCTTTTAAAGAGCGCCAGAATCAGGCTAATTACGAATATGACAATGAAGATAAAGAACAGTATCTTTGCAATACCCGCAGCAGCCGCGGCTATACCTGTGAAGCCAAATATCGCGGCTATAAGCGCTACCACAAAAAATATTATTGCCCACGTTAACATAAAATTTCCCTCCTTTGGATTAATACAATGCAGATTCTATAACAAGTTGAAAGCATCCGATGTTCGGTAATTCTGAACCGGGCAAATATTCATCCGGATATGCATCATTTTAATTGAATTATATCTCAAAATCAGTTTATTATAAATATCAGCTTCCACCGTGATCAATGGAGAGAAATAATGCTTGAAACTATAAATCCTCTTTTCAAGATACAGATCAATTACTGGCGCAATGCTATCAGGCCGGGACTTATCGAAGCTCTGGAGGCGGTGCCGGATAACAAGCTGGACTGGACTCCCGCCGAGGGTATGATACCGCTGGGGATGATATTCCTGCACATGGCAGAGACTTCGGACTGGTGGTATGATGAGGTAATGCATGGCAAAGCCTCAACGGAGCTTGCTTTCCTCGATAAGCAATGTCCCCCCAAGGATAAAATTGCCGAGTATATGGAGGAACACTGGGAACGGCTGGAGAGATTTTTTGCAGAGGATGAAGAGGCTATGAAAGCTGTCTATGAGCGCGAGGGGGATAGCTGGAAAATTTCCAAAAGCGGTTACTGGATTTTTATGCATCTGTTCGAACACGATATTCATCATAGAAGCCAGATTCATCATTACCTGAGGATACTGGCAATTGCGCCGCCCAGACTGTAGATCTATAAAAGGACTGCATGGACGACCAAGCTAAAATCGAAGAACAGGCTGAAATAGAGCATCCCGCACCAATTGCGCCGGAAAAACGAATATCCTCCATGGATATCCTGCGGGGGGTGGCAGTATTCGGCATACTCGCAATGAATATCTATTCCTTCGGCCTGCCATCAGCGGCCTATGGCAATCCCTTTGCATATGGAGGCACCGATCCGCTTAATATCGGCACATGGCTTTTCACGTATGTCGTATTCAATCAGAAATTCATGTCGATCTTCTCGATGCTTTTCGGGGCGGGTCTGATGGTTATGTATCAGCGCTTTCAGGAGTCGGGACGTCCTCTTAAAAAAATTTACTACCGCAGAATCAGGTGGTTGATACTGTTTGGGATTATTCATGCATTTCTAATCTGGCACGGCGATATTTTATTTCTGTACGGCGTATGCGGTTTGATACTTTTTGCATTCCGTAAATTCTCCATCAAAACACTAATTTTCGATTCAGCGTTGGCTCTCGGAATAGGGCTCCTGATATTGATCGGCGTTGGCGCATTTTTCAATTATGCCGCCGGTGCAGAGGAAAGAATCGAAGAAGCTAAACTGGCGGGAGAAGAACCTTCCGAAACCGATATCGAACTCAGGAAGATGATGGAAGAGCAGGAAGAGATGTTCCAGCCTTCTACCGAGAGTATCCGGGAAGAAATCGACGATTATCGCAATGGAATCGGTTCCATCATGGCCGCTCGGGCCGGCCGCGCAGCTATGATTAACACGAACAGCCTTCTATTTTTTGGTATCTGGCGTGCGGGGAGTATGATGCTTCTGGGCATGGCACTGTTCAAGCTGGGGATTTTCTCTGCCGCTCGCTCACGCAAGTTCTATCTTTGGATGGTCGTTATAGGTTACGGAATAGGAATACCCCTGGCATACTACGGCGGCCAGCAGCTTCTGGCCAGCAATTACGATTATATCTATAAATTCGCGGGCGGAAAGTATTATAATTATATTGGAAGTATCCCGGTTGCTTTCGGGCATATCGGGATTATCATGCTCTTCTGTAAATCGAATCTGCTTACAAAATTGAAGACTGCGCTGTCATCGGTGGGACGGATGGCGCTTAGCAATTACCTCATTCACTCCATTGTCTTCACTCTAATCTTCTATGGCTACGGTCTGGGGCTGTTTGCAAAGTTCAATCGTTTCGAGCTGATGTTCTTTGTGCTGGGTATGTGGATAATCCAGCTTATAGTAAGCCCGCTCTGGCTTAAGCATTTCCGTTTCGGCCCGGCCGAATGGCTCTGGCGCTCACTGACATATAGAAAGAAGCAAAAGATGCGGGTGTAACGTATCTTCTGTCATCCTGAGGAACGAAGTGACGAAGGATCTTTTTTGATCAAACAGATTCTTCGCTTCGCTCAGAATGACAAGTCTCTCGGTATCTTTTTAATAATCCCTACTTTTTAATCCGTCTCCCGCGCACGTGCGCTGGCCGCCACCGCAATCGCCTTATGCGCCCAGATAGCAAGTTCATTGCAATTCTCGAGAACATCGACCGGAACCTCATAATAATTCATAGTATGCTTTTTGTCCTTGTAGGGCTTAAACGGCTTCATGCCGAACTCCTCGAAGTCCTCGATATTGGTGCTGTCCACTTTGAAGTAAAGAGTATTATCCGCAATCAGCGCAAAGAACAGCCCGCCTGAATAGACTCCCACTCCGCCGAACATCCTGCGCGTGGTGACCTGCCCCACCCCCTGAAGCTGGTCTATTACATATTGAATATAGCTGTCACTAACCGGCATACAACCTCTCAGATATTTTATTTATGGAGCAAGCTAAGCATATTAGATGCTATGTCAATCATATGATAAAAAAGAGCCGCAGAAAATCAAATCCGCGGCCCATTCCAAAAACCAAGCACCACACTCTACTTTGGAGTCTCCTCGGGCTTTTTAATCTCCTTTGAGATCTCAGCAATCTGGTCATACGGTATTGCCAGCCAGCTTTCCACCTGGGAGGCGCCATAACTCCGTGTAATCAGAGAAATTTTCGCGGCGGTACGTTCATCAGGAGCTTCGTAAATGTCCATGAAATCCCAGGTCCCCATGAGGGCGTAATGCGCAATGAAATTGACTTCCGGGCACTGCTCCTTGATCTGATCCAGCCATTCCTGGTTGCATTTAGCCCGATCGGCGTGTCTAACCCCCACCTCAATCAGACTCGCTCTCTGTGGTGCAAGCTTGGTCATCAGAACAAAGGTCTTCATAATAACCTCCTGTTCTTACTACCAATATAAAGCTAAATCGGTAAAATAAAACAAAAATCGGGAATGATGTGGATTTTGTTTCTATTTACAGATACGGTTTATCGCCGTATTCTATTGCGGTTAGATGCCTTACGAAAAAACAATGACTTTGGATCAGAAAATAAAAGCGCTTAATCCCAAGCCGACACCGAAGGTGTTCCCCGAGACAGACTCATCGGAATTCTCCGGACTTATATTCTCGATCAGATAGAAAATCTCCCCGGTCAAACCGACATTTTTGACCACCATATAAGTCGTACCTCCGGTAAAACGGAGGGCTGTTTCTGTGTACTGATCGGTCTCCTTGCCGTAAATAAAGCTCATGGAGACAAACGGAAATACAACACTTTCTTCCCCTCCGAAGAAATAGGCCGCGATCGGGCCGGCGCCGTAAAAAGTATCCGAATCCCCCTCTGTCGATTGACGTCGAAACATCACCTGCCCACCGACCGCGACATTGGGAATCGCAAAATACATAAATGTCGGATTGAAGGTAAAGATACTGGCTCGTTCATCGGCTCGGGCATCCCCGCCCACACTTACAAAGCCGGCGCTGCCGCCCGCCAGAATACTGCCCTTGTCGATTGCGTATGTCGGCTTGCTATCATCCTGGGCTGACAGAGGCACTGTGAAGAGAAAAAGTGCAGATATTAATATAAGAATGATTCGTTTCATCATCCCTCCGAATTTTACTTTCGTTATATATCGATTTTGTATCAAAGGCTAATCCTTAAAATTCTGTGAGAGCTTCTTATTTGTGCGTTTGGTTTTAATCCGCTGGGCCAGCGCATGCGAGATTATCGGCAATGCTATGGTAGCGTCGCAGTAACATTGCACAAAGTCACCCTTCGAGGTCTCCTTGCCCCAGGTCACCGCCTCCTCGAACGTGCATCCGGAAAGCCCGCCCCACTGCGGAGCATCGGCAGTGATCTGGATCGCATACTTATGCGGGTAATAGGTTTCATTGGTGCCCTGGCGTTGATGTGCCTTCGGACGCCCGGGTATTTTGCGGTCCTCATACAGGAGATCGCCTGTTACAGCAAAAAGCTGGATGAAGTCTTTGGGCACTCCGCCGCCGATATAAACCACTCCGGTGTCTTTGACCTTCTCGCCCAGCTTCATAAATTCGATATAGTCCTTGACACCGTCCAGTGTCAGCTCGAATCCTTTGCTCTTGGCGATCAGGGCAGCGTCGCCGTAGGGGCTGTCGATAATAGCCGGGCAGAAAATCGGGACATCGGCCTCGTAAGCGGCGGTTACAATCGAACTGATTTTCCTCTTCTTGAGCCATTTGCCGAACAGCCGCAGGAATTCGCGCGAGGAATATTTATGATCTTCATCGAGGGTCAGGATAAATTCAGCGATCATCTCTGTCATAACCATGTACTCTTTTTCCGAGCCGTAGACATCATAGTAACGGTTGTAGCCGAGATCGAATAGCTTCTCGTTGTCGGCCACATGCGAGCCCTGAAGGTAGGCGTACCCCATAGCCTCAACAATATCCTCGGAGATATTGGCGCCGGTGGAAACCAGTATATCGATAAAGCCCTGTTTCAGAAGCCAGTTGACTATTTTCCACTGGCCGGTGGTGGACAACGATCCGGCGTAGCCGAGAAGTATGGTGACATTTTTTTCTTTGACCATCTTCTCGAAAACCTCGACTGTACGCGACAGGCTTTTGCCCTGGAATCCGGTTTTGGCCATGGCCTCTAATAGGCCCGAGATTTTGCGTCCGGCCTTAACATCTATAGCTTCAACTTTCGGATTTTTCATTCCCACATCCCTGTTTTGGTCGTGATCGAGTTTTGATTTTTTTCGAGGTGGTTAATATAAGAATTTGAATATTGATTGGAAAGAAAAGTTTCGGGTCTGATAAATCCGATTTGCCAGGGTGCCCCAAGCTTTAGGGCTTGTTGATAAACTCTTATGGTGTAGCGTTGGGTCTTGATTCCGTCCCAGACGGAATTGTGACCCAACGCAAATGCATGCTATATAATAAGGCGCAGGGTCACAACCCCCGATTCAATCGGGGGCCAAGACCCTGCGCGACGAAAATGATAAACCCGATTTGCCAGGGTGCCCCAAGCTTTAGCTTGGGAGGAGTTATCCGGGATTATGCCCAATCTGATGATTGAATCACCCTATGTACAGGGTGGCATGCCCAAACTGGTTTTGGGCATGAAATTCAGATTATAAGGTAGGGCAGAATCCGGAATGAAGCAAAGCGGAGTGGAGCGATTCTGCCTATCTTCAATTCAAAAAGGTAGATCAATTCCCGAAGGGAATTGACAAGAATTATGGAATGGTCAAGCCCCTGCAGGGCTTGACCTACACAAAATAGGCAGAACCGCTTAAGGGTTCTGCCCTACATCAATATCCTCGCATTCAAATTTTATGTTAGGCGCCCGACAACATTAAACAAATACCGAAAAACATTGACTTTAATCCCATACTGTGGTTTTTTCAGCAGTATAAATATTAGCATGGTTATTTTAAGGACCCTCATACTGGTAATTATTCTGCCCGTCCTGGCGCTCGGCCAGACCTCCCGGGAGGAAGACAAGCTGTCGATTTATGAGATCGTTCAGCCCGACGGATTTTTCGGGACCGGTTTTATGATCGAGGACAGCCTGATGGGACAGCTTCTGATTACCAATCGCCACATTATCCAGAAAGAGAACGGCGAGTTTTTCGACAAAGTCTTCGTCCGAAAAAACAAACTGCTTAAGACCAAACAGGTTATCTCCGACACGATCGGCTTTTTTGTCTACCTCAAAGACAAAAAGGACGGCAAGACGCGCAGGTTCTTCTATTCACATCCCGACCCCAATATCGACCTGGCGATTATACCGCTAATTCATCCCGACCAGCCGATTAAGACTCGTCGGCCTACGTATGCCTTTGATGCCGACCTGATTCTGAGCAAAAAGGGGCTGGACAGCCTGGGGATCGAGGAGGGTACCGATGTCGAGATTATTGGATTTTCGCTCACCAATTCGCTTTATATAGATCGAATCAATTACCATTTCTCGCGTTTCGGCAAAATCGGCCTTTTTACGACCGATGATTTCGAGCTGACAATCGATGAGAAACCGCGTAAGGCCAATTTTATGCTGTTGTCGATGTCGGTCAAGATCGGTGATTCCGGCTCGCCGATTATCGCGCATATCGGGAACCGGCGTTATATTATCGGGATCGTGACCGCGGTGGTGCCGGATATTGCCTATGGTGTCGGCTACCCCTCGTATTACATCTATGATTTCCTCGAAAAAATCCGCGTCGATTATGTCGAAAAATTAGGATTGGCAAATAGATTCCCCCGGCTAAAGCCGGGGTTCTTTTTGGCTTCGCCAAACGCTTTCGCGAAAGTTACAACTCCTCACGTAGTTGTCCTGAATCCTGTTGTCCTTGCAATTCCACCTATCTTCTTATGATCTTTTCGTCCAAACCAACACTGCTCACAAAATAGCCAGGAGACCATACTATATTCTCTTTCCAATATACCTTTGCCAGCCAAGGGAAAAACTTCCGCATTCTGGAGGCCATCTGGCTTTTTAATCTCCCCATTACTGATGAAATACTATACCTGGGTGGAATTGTCATCAGCATGTGAAGGTGATCATCATCAAATCCAATTGTCATGGGTCGGGCAAAACCGTCCACTGAGGGTCACGTCAAAACCGGCCATT
>CAZBZV010000022.1:0-55314 GCA_964496505.1 uncultured Ignavibacteria bacterium
ATCGGCACCTCCCTTCCCAAAATAGCGGTCATATAGATTACAGCGAGAGCATGGATTTATTCCCGTGCGTCTATGCAAATGTTGGCATCAATATACTATTAACGATTCATGGTATTAAATGTCAAATATTATTTTGTAACAGACCATTTAATTTGCCAATATTGACTTGCAGAAGGGGATTTTTCGCTTGATTTTTAAATAGTTATGGGATTTATTAGGGGATCGAACGGGTGTGGCGGCAGTCTGTGCTGTTATGCCGATTCGCGCAGGCTGTTTATAAATCTGAAATATCCGCTATGAATCTGAATATTATGAAATTAGAAAATTTTTTTACAAAAACTTATGTACTTACCCTCGAATACTCACCGCATATTTAAAAGGAGATAATCATGGCTGAACCAAATTATGGCGCAAAACAGAGCGCATCCGGCGTTTTCCAGACGGAGTTCGAATTTACTCTGCCGCGGGGATATGTCGACTCTGACGGCAATGTGCACAAAAAAGGGATAATGCGTCTGGCCAATGCCAAGGACGAGATAGCGCCTTTGTCCGATTACAGGGTACAGCAGAATCGTGCTTATCTGGTAATTATCATCCTCTCGCGCGTAATCACAAAGCTTGGTAATTTGTCGGATATAAATCCGGGGGTGATAGAGAATATGTTTTCCGCGGATCTTTCGTATCTGCAGGATTTTTACCGCAAAATCAATGAGGAGGGAACGGCGGCGATACCGGTAACATGCCCGGCCTGCGGGCATCAGTATGAAGTCGATATGGGTGGCCTGGGAAAATAGTGAGCTACCCCCGGGACGACCTGATCCGGGAGGTAGCGTATGTTGCGTATCATTTTCATTGGAGTCTTGACGAAATAATGGAATTGGATCATTTTACCAGGCATCATTTTATAGAAGAGATTTCGGATATTAACCGGAAGATAAACAAAGGGAAAGATGAGTATTAGTGATTAAATCACAGGAAGGTGATATTTTGAGAAAATTAGGAATTTTATTTCTGTTATTATCGTTATTATTGTTTGCCTGCACTCAGGAGGAAGTGGCCGAAGAGGGCGATGACCTGACCCTGATAACTGCTATCAATATCAACGACTTACCGTATGTGGGCCCGGTCAGTGTCAAGCAGACTCAGATGATCTCCGGAGATGTTATGCGCTCGCAAATCTCTACCTCGATCAATATTGCCGGGGAAGACCAGGAGATTATGTCGGTCTTTCTCATAAACTTAAACGAGGGCAACATTTACTTCGTCAATGATCGCGATTCCAATTACGTGCAAATGAGCTTTGCAGAGCTCGACCAGATGCTTGAAGCGGCTAATCCCGCCGAGGAGGATACAGCAGCAGCGGCCCTGGAGCTTACTAAAGATATGGTTCAGCGCAAAGAAGATGAGGCCAAACCGATTGGCTCTTTCGGGCCGTGTGTACCGGTTGAATTCGACCTGGTACTTAGCGGTAGGGGAGACAATGCAGGTTATCAGAGCAGTATGCAGGGTCAGATGTGGCTGAGTAAGGGGATTGACAACAGCGATCTGTTCATGGATTTCAAGAATCGCGCTCTAGACAGACTTCAGAATTCGATGGCCGGAAATGCGGCATTCTTCGGTATCCCGGCCGCGGTTAATCTCAGCCCGGAATGGTTCGACAGAATCAACCAGGCCATCAGCGGAATTCCGGTAGAGGCCGAGTTTAAAGTCACGATGCCTGTCAAGGACGAGACTATAACATACGGTATAACAATGAACCTGGAAGACTACTCGACTGCCAATATCGAGCAGTCCCTGCTTGAGGTTCCGTCCGGATATCAGGAAGTTGATTTCTCCGAATTCAGGATGTACTAAAATCAAAATTGTGGTTATTCTAATATGAGATTGAGCAGGTTATTGGCGATTCTGATAATCCTGCCGATCCTCGCATGCGGAGGTTCGGAGCAGGAGGCAGATAACGGTGAGGTGTCCGATCAGGATCGTTCGGAGGCGGTGCCGGCCATAATTCTGCGTTATGAAATCTCAATCAGCGATATCCCCCTGGTCGATCCGCAGACCGAGAGAATAGAGATGGCGGTTTCTCCGGAGATGATGAAATATACAGGGGTAGCAGAGATTTCAGTCGACGGCGACAGCCGTCAGCTCAAACGCTCTTCAATACTCGATTTCACCGACCAGAGCCAGACCTTCCTCATTGAGGAAGATTCCAGCTTTACAGTAAGTTTCTATGAAATTCCCGAACGAATCGATACCCCAGACGATACCCTTAAAATGCAGCCTTATGAAATCAGCCTGATCTTGATAGATGAGAAAAAGATAATTCCGCCGTTGCAGGAATGCAGGAAAGTGAATGTCAGATCGAGGGTAGATTCGAAGATGGAGAAATCGGATTCTGTACCGAGATTGCGAGGTGAGCTCTGGGTTTATGAGGATGATGAAATCTCGCAAATTCAGCTATCCTACTACAATATGCTGGCGGATTTCTTGGGCGATCCGGAATTCGACGGTCTGGAAATCTGGGGAGTGCTAAACAGGCTTGGTATACCCCGCGAGGAGATTCAGGAAATCCTCAGATCTCTTGAGGGATTGGTGGCGGAGGCTGATTTGACTGTTGAGATGTATTCTCTGGGCAAAAAAGCCTCGGTCAAGGTTTCAATGAAAATCACGGACTTCGAGAAAAAACGTCTGCCCGGTACATACTTCAACATACCGGCAGAATACAATCCGGCATTTGAGGTCGAACGGCGATTCTGATATAATGGTTTGAAATCAAACCCGCAGGAATATTTTTGACCAAATTTCAATCTTCGCCTAATATAAGTTGTATAAAGAAATATGAAAATTTTTACTGATTTTATGCAGAGAAAGAATATAAGTAATTATCCATTAAACATAGGGAGTTTCTCAAATGATGTTTGTTAGAGCTACAAAATCAGCAGCGGTGCTGATGGCCTTATGCCTCATACTGGTCGCCGCCGGCCCTCTGATGGCACAGGATAAGAATCCGAAATGTCTTCATGTAAAGCATGAAATCACCACAACCGGCCTGCCTCTTTTTGGAGCTGTGGTGGTTTATAATGCGCAGGATATCCAGGGCGAAACCCTTTCACGTGCAATGAGATCATCCAAAATCACCATGAATGATTCGGTTGTCTCCGATGTCGCGGTGATAACAATCACAGACATGAAGGCAAAGAAGCAGATCTATATTAATCCCAAGACATTTACATATGCCGAAAAGGAGTTTCAATCCTCAGATTTCGCGGTAATCGATTCCATTGCCGATGCCAGGGGGCCGCAGATGGAAATCAAACGCACAGGCAAGACCAAAGAAATCAATGGGCTGAAGTGTGAAGAGATCTATTTTAAGCTGGATAAATCTTCGAGCACAGGCGTTGGCGATGCCAAGGTAAAGCATTATTTCGAGGGTACTATGTGGGTCACCAACGATATTCCCAACAGCAATCTATATTCCAGCTATAATTCCTCAACTCAGGACTATCTCAGGGGCTCCAAATACAGCTCGGGCGGTTTCTTTGACATCCTTTCGAGGCTGGATGTCGATGCCTACAATTTGAACCGCCTTGTTCAGGCTCTCAAGGGAGTTCCGGTCGAGGCGTCCTTTGTGGCGCAGCTGCCTTCGGCTACGGGTGGCAATGTTTTCGAGACGAAAATCAAACTGATTGAACATTCCAATGATCAGTTCGAGAAAGGGCATTTCCAGCCGCCTGCCAGCGAAAAATATCAGCAAGTGCCGATCACGGAATTCAGATCATTTTAAGTGCTGTAATCTGGTCGGGATTGATAAAGCAGAGCCGAAATTGAGTTCATCATTGAATCCGCCCGGAATTTTTTCGGGCGGATTTTTCATAATAGAACCTGCCGTTGATTTTGCTGACTCGGGATTATACGAATTACCGCCAGATATAGGGCTATATAAATCGGATTTTATGGCTCTTTTATAATGTTTTTTATTGATAGAAATCCGGTTCTGTATTATTATTAAGGATCAAGTGCGATCTAAAAAAAATCGAGAATTCTATCAGTTTGGTAAAGCGGGACCACCTCGTACTCGAGAATGAACTATAATATCATTCAATTAGTAACGACTTCCGTACTAAACCTGCTAAAAGAGGATTTAAAGCGGAATAAGATTAAAGGGGTAGAGTGTCTAAATTGGCAGCCCAATTCTCAGAAGCTTGCCAATGAGATGCCCTGCTGTCTGTTTTACCTTTATGGTATCAGCGAGAATCAGGAATTGAAGGAGCGCGATCCATACCAGGTCAGAGACAAGGATTCGGACGGCAACACGTATGAATTTTTAAGGGAGGCCCCGCTTAAGCTTGATCTGGACTATTTGCTCTGCGCTTATGCTGCAGACCCCCATATGGAACAAAAGATTTTGGGGCGATCTATACTTACACTCTATGATAATTCCGAGCTTTCCAGGCTTGACGATCTTAAGGAACTGGCCAAGCATCCCTCCGACCGAATCGGTCTGCGTATGATGCCGGTTAACCGTGAAGAGCAGGTCAGATTCTGGACTTCGCTTCGGGAGCCAATGCGTCCCGCCGCATTTTACGAGATTACTGTACGGATGGAATCGGAACGTCAGCGGAGATTCCGCAGAGTTGAGGAAAGAGTCCTTGATATACATCAGAAAGAATGAAATAGTAATATAAACTAAATACCTTTTTCAAAACATGGAGGTTTTTATGCCGGAATATCTGTCTCCGGGTGTGTATGTTGAAGAGGTTGATAAGGGAACAAAGCCGCTTGAAGCGGTAGGAACCTCTACAGCAGGATTTATCGGACAATCTAAAAAGGGTCCGGTTAACGAGGCAACGTTGATTACCAATTGGGGCCAGTTTACCAGGACATTTGGAGAATTTGCCGACAGCCCTTACCTGGCTCATGGCGTATATGGATTTTTCAATAACGGTGGAGCTCGCTGTTTTGTGACAAATGTCGGTATGGAAGGCGCACCTCCTCCGCCTCCACCGCCTTCGAAGAAGGAAGATGAGAAGGATGATAAGAAATCATCCCCGCCCTCGCCTCCTTCAGGTTCGAAGGGAGGACCGTCACCCTCGCTGTTTATTGGTAAGGATGGCGGACCCGGCAACAAGACCGGACTGGTGACATTTGAGGATGTCGACGAAATCGCAATAGTGGCGGCTCCCGGAATGACCGAACCGGCCATTCAGGATGCGGTGATCTCGCATTGTGAGAAAATGAATCGTTTCGCCGTTCTCGATTCGGAGGAGACAATCGAGAAAGGCGGCGTGGACAAGATCAAGAAGCCGCGTGATTCGCAGTATGCGGCCTTCTATTTCCCCTGGATCGAGGTCTATGATCCGGCCAAGGACAAAAATGTTTATGTCCCTCCGTCAGGCCATATGACCGGTATTTATGCCCGCAGCGACAATACCCGCGGCGTGCACAAAGCTCCCGCCAATGAGGTTGTCAGAGGAGCATTGGGTCTGAAGTATACTATTTCCAAGGGCGAGCAGGATATTCTCAATCCGCGCGGAATCAACTGTATTCGTGCTTTCCGTGACCGCGGAATTCGAGTCTGGGGCGCCCGTACAGTGTCCTCCGATCCGTCCTGGAGATACATCAACGTTCGCCGTCTCTTCATCATGGTCGAAGAGTCTATCAAGAACGGTACCCAGTGGGTCGTATTCGAGCCCAACGATCATACCCTCTGGAAGCGGATTAAGCGTAATATCACCGCCTTCCTGCTGCGTGTATACAACGACGGCGCTCTGTTCGGTAAGACTCCGGAAGAGGCGTTTTATGTGAAATGCGATGAGGAAACCAATCCGCCGGAGGTGGTCGATGCCGGTATGGTGGTTGTCGAGATTGGCATGGCTCCGGTGAAGCCGGCCGAATTTGTAATATTCCGGATTTCCCAGTGGCAGTCCGGGGCATCTGTTAACGAATAATATTTTATCCGGCAGGGGATGCCGGTTAGTATTTAATACAGGAGGAAATTATGCCGAACAGAAGGAAACATGATCATATCGGCGCATATAATTTCAAGATCGAGATTGACGGTGTTACCCAGGCAGCCTTCAAGGCCGTAGACGGCCTGGATTCCGAAACCGAGGTTGTCGAATACCAGGATGGCGACGACCTTACGCTGCGCAAACGTCCGGGACAAACCCGTTATTCAAATATAATTTTGAAGCGCGGTTATGTTAACACCGAGGAGTTGTGGCTCTGGCGCAAGAACGT
The DNA here is from genome assembly GCA_964496505.1 of uncultured Ignavibacteria bacterium. Lineage (GTDB taxonomy): Bacteria > Zixibacteria > MSB-5A5 > JAABVY01 > JAABVY01 > JAABVY01. The sequence continues at coordinate 6,238 of CAZBZV010000022.1, forward strand.
TATGGAGGGTTCGGTTCAACGTAAAAGCGGCAGTGTCATAATCTGTGATGATTCCGGGGGCGAAATAATGCGTTACAACTTCTTCGAGGGCTGGCCGTGTAAATGGCGCGGTTTTGATCTGGATGGACGTCAATCGACAACAGCCGTTGAAGAAATCGAAATCGCGGTAGAGAGAATTGAAAGAGCTGTTTGATGCAATAGTTTTCTCCAGCTTCCGAGATGAAGCTGGAGAATGTCATTTTGAAAAAAACCCTTCAGGAGGAGGTTGATGTGAAATCATTTAGGGCCCTGGTCCTGGCCGCTTTTCTGGTTGTTTTTCTTTGCAGCGCTGTAATGGCAGACTTTACGGCAAAGACCAAGACCACGACATCCGGCTTTATGGGAATGGGCGGTATGACTTCGGAAAACACTTATCTGATAAAGAAAGACAAGATCGCTATCGCTACAACAATGGATATGGCGTCAATGGGGCAGGGCCAAAAAGGCGGCAATAGCAAGATGATTCTCCGCAAAAATGGCAAGGAAATGGTAACCATCGATTATAATAAGAAAACTTATTCTATCATGGGCGAGAAGATGATTGATTCGATGGCAGCTATGTTCGAGAACCTCGGTGGAATGGCTGACAGTCTGAAGGAAATGATGACAGTCGAAACCATGGAAACCCAAATGACCGGAAACACCAAGAAGATTCAGGATCTTAAGGCCGAGGAAATGACCATGAATATGCACATGATCATGAAAGTCAAAATGATGGGTCCTGAGCCTACCCCGATCGATATGAAAATGTCGGGAAATATGTGGGGCACCAAGGACTTTGACGAACATGAGTCTTATGCCAAGATGATTGAGGGGGTTTCCACTCAGATCATGAGCGGTTCCGGGGGCGGTCTTTCCGGTATTATGCCGTTGCTGGAAGCGTTCGACATCGATCAGGAAACTATGGATGCGGCGATGGAATTCTCCAAGTATATTCCGATCGAAGGCGCATTTAATATGAACATGGAAATCCCGAATATGCCCATGAACATGACGATCAATACCGAGCTTGTAGAAACCTCCAGCGAGGCGATTCCGGATTCGGAATTCGAAGTACCGGAAGACTTCAAGCAGGTCGAGCCGGACTTTGATTTTGGCGGCGGCGGAATGGCATTTCCAGGTATGGGACAATAATGTATTATGGGAGATAGATGTTACTAAAAGGATTGGGGACAAGAGATGTTTTTCAAAGCGAGATTGCAGATTATGGCCGGGCTTATCGGAGTGGGAGCCATAATTTGCCAGGCGAGCTTTGCGGATTTGACAGTAGAAAAAGAGATTATCCAGACAAGTCCGCTAAGCGGAGAGGAAGTCAGCAGGGAAACCGTTCTGGTTAACGAGGATGATTTTGCTGTTGGTAAGATCGCCTCACGGGGCGCCGAAACCAGGACTGTTGTCAGGGATCAAGGAGACGAGCTTTTGCTGATCAATTACAAGGAGCAGACATATTCGGTGTTCGATGATTACCTGATCGATTCTTTGCTCGAGCAAAGAGGCAAGGTGAGTCCCGAACAGGATGACAGCTTGAGGAGCCTGATGCAGTTGAATAGACTCGACCTTGAATATACCGGAAACACGAAGGATATCTTCGGTCTGGAAGCCAGAGAAGTCGATATCAGAGTTGATGTTGAGGCTAAAGCTCCGCTTTTCGACGAACTGGTAATGCCGCTCAGAATCGTTATCAGGGGAAGTGAATGGATCACGTCCGAATTCGATGCGGCCGATATGTATCTAAATTCAAACCGTTTTCTCATGAGTCTTCCCTCTTCGGTAACCAGGGATATCTTCGGCGATTTCTCGCGTCTTTTGCGCAGACTGGATGCGTCGGACAGCCTGGTAGATCATGTCTCAAAGATTGTCTCACAGCTGAAGCTGGAGGGCAGTATTCATGTTACGATTGAGCTGGGCGCGACCGGCGATGTTGACCTCAAGGGTGAACCCGTGCCGGGCATGACCTGGACAATGAAGTTTGAAACAACCTGCCTGAATATCTCGTTTGAAAGTATACCTGAGGAAGAATTTGGGATTCCCAGGGGATACAGAAAAGTACACAATGCCTTTAATGAGATTGGCGCTTTTCTCGTACCGGGATTGGAAAAATGGTTTGCATTGGATAAAGATGTATAATTAAACATCAACAACAGGGTGAATGATGAAAAAGTCGTTAAAACTGGCATGTATTGTTCTGGCGCTCGGCCTTTTTGCCTGCTCCAACTCAAGCGCCGACATTACAGTGGAGATGAAATCCTCGGTTTCCGGAATTCCGTTTCTGAGGGTATTCCAGATTAATCAGATAACCGGCATGCGTGGAAGTGAGGTTATTAGTGCAACCGAGGGGGAGATGGATATAGGCGATACTGCGATCTCATTCAGATCGAGCACATATGTCAATTCCGCAAATAATCTGATTCGTTTTTGCAACTGGACCGATTCAACCTGCCAGTTAGTCAATCTGACCGGTATCGACGAATTTTTGGCCTCGGACACATTTACGATCCTTATGGATACCCTGGATTATTATCTGGATATCGCCGCGCAATATGTCAAAATCGACGAGGCGGAAATAGGCAAAACCGGTAATAGCCAGACAATCTCGGGATATGAGTGTGATGAGGTTCTTTTCAGTCTTAAAGGCAGCGCTAATCCTCCTGTGGGAAACATCCCGGGAGATATCAGATTCAATTTGACGGGCTCCTCCTGGCTTACCGATGATTTTCCGAACTATGACGAATACCGTGAGTCGATTGGAAGCATGTTTGATCTGTATCTTAGTCCGGAGGTTTGGGATTTATTAAAGAATATCTTTGGCCGATTCGGGCTCAGTGATTCATATCTGGAAGAATCCCTTGCGCTCTGGAAATACCTATATGTGGAGATGGCCCTGAATATCAGAGTCGAACTATGGTCGGAAAATATGGATGTGCCCTCAATGGCATTCAATATAAGATTTAATTCCGTGCTGGTCGACCTGTCTTTCGATAAGATATCCGATTCGGTTTTTGAGCCGCCGAATGGATTTGAGACCGAGACAGTTGATTTATTTAATCTATTGAAATAATCGCCGATTCTCCCAACTGGAAGAATCGGCCTCAATGGAGTTCATGGAAGAACATTAATGCCTGAATATTATGCACCCGGCGTACATATTGAAAAAGAAAGCCGTGGCGAACGCTACCTCGAAATAGTCAAAACGGATTGCGCGGTTTTCCTGGGATTGACCGAACGCGGCCCGGTGGGAAAACCATTGCGCATAAGCTCTTTCAGCGATTTCAAGAACAATTTCGGCAGCTTTCTGCCCGGCAGCTTTTTGCCCTATGCGGTGTACGGTTTCTTTCTTAACGGGGGACGGGAGTGCTATATCATAAGGGTTGCGCATGTTGCCCGGCGCCGCAATGAGGAAATCATAATAACCGCTTCCGGCAGTATAAAATCACTTGAGCAAAAGCCTCTGTACGACATTACCGCTTCTTCCGGCGGAACCTGGGGCAATAAAATCACGCTGGAATTGAAAGACTCACGCCAGAGAGTAAAGACCTACCCGGAACAGAATCTGGATCGTTCCAGCCAGAGTATACGGCTGGCCAATGCCCGGCACTTTGTGCGTGGAGATATCGTAAAAATCAAATCGGGCGGCAATCTTGAGCATGTCGAGGTCGCGCAAGTGCGCGGGCAGACAATCGAGCTTGCCGATAGCGGTCTTCGAAGGCGTTATCCTTTGGGCGAGAGAACTGAAATCAGCCCGGTTAGATATGATCTTCAGGTCTGGTATGGCGAGCAGAAGGAGAGTCATATAAATCTTTCTCCCGGTCAGAATTCAAAAAGATTTATCGTGGATTTTGTTAATAAGGAATCGCATCTGGTACGGATGGGACTCTCCGACAACAGAAAGAAGGCTTTTCCGAAGCCGGGCAAAGTCCGCCTGACTGGAGGAAAGGACGGCATTTCGACCATAATTCCCGATGATTACATCGGTCTTTCGAGCAGGGCCGGAGAACGCTATGGCCTTGCGCTTCTGGATGAGCTTGAGGAGGGACGAATCATAGCCCTTCCCGATCTGCATACACATCAGGACAGCACTCGTTTTGACGGAAAAAAAGGTGTCCGCGCAGTTCTGCGTGCCGCTATCGATTATGTCGAAAATGTGAAGTATCTGTTTTTGCTGGTTGATCCCCCGCCCGGACATGATATCAAAAATGTTCAAATCTGGCGGGAGGAATTCGATACATCCTACGCAGCCGTAGCCTATCCCTGGCTCAAGGCCAAGGTCTTTCAATCCGAGCAGATGCTGCCTATGAAGCTGGTGCCACCCTCGGGATATGTAGCCGGGATGATGGCCGCACTGGATGTCGCCTCGGGAACGCATCACTCCTTCGCCAATCGGGAGATAGAGGGTATTGTCGATATCGAATATCCTCTGACTCAATTCGATACGGAGATTCTGAATCCTGACGGTATAAATACGGTACTGACGTTTCCCGGCCGCGGAATTCGTGTATGGGGCGCCCGGACATTATCGTCCGATTCCGCCTTCAGGTACATCAATGTCCGGCGCACATTTAATATGATTTCGGAATCTATTGAGCAGGGAACTCAGTGGGTGACCTTCGAGCCCAACAAGCCCGAATTATGGGAGAGCGTCAAGCGCCTGGTCTTTTTCTTTCTGAAGAGCCTCTGGAAGAAAGGGTATCTTCAGGGAGAAAATGTCGAAGAGGCATTTTACATAAAAGTCGACGAGGAAACCAATCCCCCGGAGGTACGCGACAGGGGTGAGTTGATAATCGAGGTCGGAATCGCGATCGTGCGTCCGGCCGAGTTCATAATCGTGAGAGTATCGCAAAAGACAATGGAGACCCAGGAAGAATAGGCTATGCCGGTTGAGAGAAAAGATCACAGGATAAACCTCAATTTCAGAGTCGAGATTGACGGAATTGCCGAGGCCCATTTCACCAGCGTGAAAGGCCTGGAACAGAAGCGCAATGTCTTCGAATATCATGAGGGCGGTGAGAATACCCGCACCCTGAAATTCCCCGGGCATTCCATCCAGACCGATATTACTCTTCAGCGCGGTTATGTGGACAGCGATTCGCTTTTTAAATGGCTTGCTGATTCGATTGAGAAGAATGAGCCTCTGGAACGCAAGTCTGGTTCAATTATCCTGCTCGCCTCCAACGGTACTGAAATCAAGCGATGGAATTTTCAGCGTGCCTTTCCGGTAAGCTGGAATATTCCCGAAATTCGCTCGGATAAAACTACAACATTGATAGAATCCTTGACTCTGGCACATGAAGGATTGGAGCTGGCCGAATAAATGGACAGGTTGTGGATCAAAAAGCTGCATGAGCTGAAAATCAGGATGGAAAAGCATCTTGCCGAAAAGGCGGTATTTGAATCTCTGCCGGAACGCACCAGCCTGGCCGCTCTCAGGGAGGGCCAGAGGCTTAAACGCAACGAGGAGCAAATCTGCAATCATTTCGCACAGCTTGCCGAATTCGCCACGGGCATTCCCGCACACAAGTTCGAGTTCAGGCTGGATCTGAAGTCCGCATACGAAACCGATCTTGAAGGGAATATAGTCTTCGGGCCATCAGCGCTTACGGATGATCCTCCCTTTGTACATTTCAACGTTCAGAATATTTTTGGCACTCCAGCGCCGGAGCCGAAAGAAGAGGAGCCGGAAGCTGAAATAGTTGAGGAACCGAAGGAGGCGCCTGAGCCGCCCGAGAAACCTCTGCCCGATTTCAGCCCGCTTTCACTTACATTCTCGAGTGAGATCAGCCAGAAATATGACCGGCCATTCTTCTCCGCTCTGGATGAAAAAAGAATGACTGTTACTCGTCCGGTAAAAACCGAAAACAGGGTTGATCATTTTATTGAAAAAGTTTCCGCGGTTGATAATTACGTCAATGGCATAATCGATAAATATACTCCCGAGCCTTCAGAGGCTTCCGCTTTCGAAGGCTTCTTTATTTATGAAGGCGATTTCGTTTATCTTTCCCGCAAGGGCAAGTGGGCTACGGTCAGGACCACTGTTTTGGCTCAAAAAGATTATTTCAAGGATGCTCCCGTGTCAGCACCCTTAACCAAAAGGAAGCTTCCTGTTGTCGAGCCCTTCAGTGAGATTGAGGTTGGCGATGCCGCTGAACTGATTACGGATGATATGGCGGAACCTGTAGCCTCGGTCAAATCCGATCTGGGACTGGGATATTTCCTTCCTGTCCGCAGGGTTGGCCGAACCCTAACTCCGGTGCAGGATATTAAGACTCCGGCCGCCAGGGGCAGGACCGAACTGCCGGCGCTTCCTGTGGTCGGCAGTCAGGAATTTGCCGAGGATGTCGCTCAAAAAGCCGAGAGTAGCGGGCATCCAATCGAGGAGATCGGCCCGGCTTATATCTCAACCTCCGGTAAAAAGATCAGAAAAGCCAAATCATTCACCCATGCTCTTCAGAGCCGTATGCAGCTTCCGAAGTCCGAACCGGCACGAAATGCGGTTGAGGCGCTTCTTCCAAAGATGCAGGAGATCATCAGGAAATCCGAAAAAGATGAGACTCAGGAGGAAGCAGTTCTGGCTCTGGAACGGGATTTCGATACTCTGGTGGAAGCCCATCTCGAGCCCTTCAGAATTGCCGCAAGATCAACTGCGCCGTCACGAGTTTCACCTGTACTGCGCAAGGGAAGAGTCGAAACCGCTTTGGAATCGCCCACGCAGGATGCTCTGGGAGTCTTTGCCAGATATCAGCCTGAAGCCGTTAGACGTGAATCACCGGCTGCGGTCATGCTCAGGCGATTAGGCGGTCTCGCGTCACGGATGATTCCGTCGATAGCTGAAACGATCACGCCGTCAGCAATGACTGAGGTATCGCAAGCGGTCGAAGCGGCGGCGCCGACTCAACGTCCAGTTCAGGGATCGCCTGCTGAGACGGCACGAAGCCTGCCCTCGCTTTTGAGACGGATGGCTTCAGCTTTACCAATTGACCGCGTAACCGAGGCTGTCTCGGGTGTAATGCGGGATTTACCGGGACGTCTGCCCACCGAGAGGCTGTCTTCGTTTGCCGGTGATATAATGAACCGGTTCTCAGAAGGTATACCCGGGCAGATAGGAGAGAGATTTGGGCATCTGTTTCAACCTTCGCGATTGACTGAGCTAACCCGTGCATTGACTCCGGGCAGAGTTGGAAATCTGTTGCAGAGAGGAGCTCCTTCTGATTTGCCGGGGCCGATTACCTCACCGAGCGGAATCGGAGGATTGGCCTCGAATCTTCTTGGCCAGGTGCAGCCCAGCGGATTGCTTCAGAATCTTTTCGGCTCCCGTCAAAGAGCCGGAGGACCGGCCGCTGGCGCTGAGGTCGAAATAGCACAGCGCGGCGGTTTATTTGGCAGATTATTGGAGGCTCCGACCTCACTTATGCGCAGGGAAACCGGCGGTGTTCTTGGTCAGCTCGTTTCCACGGCCAGAGGCGCTGCCGAATCGGCCGGTGGCGGCGGTATAACATCACTGCTCTCACGAGGAAGCGGGCTTTTGGGAGGTCTGGCCGGAGACGCATCTCAAATGGCCGAGAGTATCACAAGCCGCGGTCCAAGCGGACTTTCCGGAATTGCGAGCGCTCTTGGAATGGGGGGCGGTGAGCCTGCCTCAGGAGCGGCTGCGGGTGAAAGAGCTCAGAGACCCGGATTCGGAGCCGGGCTTGATTCATTAGTTGGTGAAGGAGCCGGGATGCCCGAGATGGGCGGAGGATTGCAAAGAGCGACCGGAGCGGTCGGCGGATTGGTGAGCAGAGGCCTTTCGGGTCTGAGTTCAATGGCATCAGGCCTGCTCGGAATCGGCGGGGCGGCCTCGCGGGCATCAGGTTTTGCCCAGGGAGTAACCGAAAGAGCGTCAGGCTTTTTAGGGGGCGCGGCATCATCGGCAGGCGGTTTCCTGCAGAGGGCCGCATCGGGGGCCACAGGCGCAATCGGTTCTCTGGCAAGCGGCGGCCTGGGTCAGGCTGCTCAAAGGGCCGAGGGCCTTATGGGCGGTATCGGAGGCCTTGTAAGCCGCGGAGCAGGAGCTGTGCAGGAGGGCGCATCCTCGCTTTTGGGTAGAGTTGGCGCAATGGGTGCATCTCTTCCGTCTATGGGCGGTGCTCGCTCCATGGCCGAGGGCGCGTTAGGACGTGCCGGCGAGATGCTGCCGGAATCGATGCCGGATATTTCCTCTGCTATGGGAAGCGGCAGTTTGCCCTTTGACCTTCCGCAATTGCAGCGCGGCATGCCAAGGGGATGGGATCGTCCGCCCTTCGAAGTGGGGGATGCTATCCAGCGTCATATCGGAGAAGGCGCACCGCAGGAAACTGAGGGCGAACCGCAGAGAGCTGTTTCGAGGCTCCGGGATTACGGCCTGTCTTTGATAGACCTGGAGGATGAAACAGCCGAACAGGTTAGTTCGCCTTTGGAGGCCTTACAGGATGAGGAAGAACTTGATCTTGATGATGATACTATCGAATCGATATATTTCCGTCTGAAAAGAATTCTGGAAACCGAAGAGGAGCGTATGGGAGGTGAAGCTTAATGCCTCTCGAGAAGGCTACTATTACGAATGTCGATAAGAATGAGACCTTCAATGTTCTCTTCAATCCGACCGAGTACACCCTGAAAAAGCGCACGCCCTGGGCGGAACAGCGAGTGCTGGGTTTGGATGCTCCGGCGGCCTCGTTCACGACCGGGCAGAGGATGGAATTGTCGATGGAGCTTTTCTTCGATACCTTCGAGCAAAAAGAGGATGTTCGCACTCATACGCAGAAAATAGAAACGCTTTTAATGGTTGATCCGGATAAGCATCGTCCGCCCTTGTGTTTGTTTACATGGGGCGAATTCCAATTCAAGGGTGTGCTGGAGAAGCTGGATCAACGCTACATTATGTTCCTTGAGGATGGCACTCCGGTGAGAGCCAAATTGAATGTCACCTTCAAGGAATATACAACGACCTTTGAGCAGTTGCAGCGTCAGCCGCGTCAGTCGGCGGACCGCGCCAAACGCAGGATAGTCCGTAAGGGCGATACGCTCAGCCTGATCGCACATCGTGAATACAATGACGCCAGTCAATGGCGCAGAATCGCGGATTATAACCGGATCGAAGATCCCTTGAATCTCGAACCGGGTACCGAACTTGTTATACCACCCATTACATAAGGAGTTAATGATATGACTTTGATGTCGAGAATGCGCGGAGACCGGGAGGAAGAAAGAGATACACGATTCTACGGGGTGGTGGTTGGTGTTGTGACAAATATCGATGATCCCGAGGCGGTCGGAAGAGTCAGAGTGAGTTTTCCCTGGTTGTCGGATGAGGACGAGTCGCATTGGGCCAGGGTGACCCAGATCATGACGGGCAGTGATCGTGGCGCCTGGATCATTCCCGAGGTCGGAGATGAAGTACTGTGTGCCTTCGAACATGGTGATATTCGCCATCCCTATGTGATCGGTTCGCTTTATAATGGCCAGGATGGCCCGCCCAGCGAGAATGACCATTCCTCCGAAAACAACCTGCGGATGTTCAAGTCCAAAAGCGGACATATTTTAAAATTCGATGATACTTCCGGGTCGGAGGAGATAAAAATAATCGCCAAGGATGAAAGAAGTACGGTTACTATCAAGGCTGACGGCAATGTTGAAATTGACTGTGATAATGCTAAAATTACTGCTACTCAAGACCTTGATCTTGAGGGCACAAATGTTACCATAAAGGCAAATTCGCAATTAAAGTGTGAAGGCGCATCCGGGTTTGAGTTAAAGACCAGCGCTATGGGCAAAGTGGAGGCTTCAGGGATACTGGAGGTTAAGGGCTCAATGGTGAACATTAATTAGGGAGAAATTATGGGAATGCCTGCGGCAAAAATGGGAGATCAAATAGTTGCGGTGGATATTCATATAATTATGATACCCACTCCGGGCGGGCCTGTGCCCACACCATTGCCGCATCCATTCAATGGCATAATAAACAGCAGTTGCTCTACGGATGTGAACATTATGAGCATGGGCGCGGCAGTGATGGGAAGCAAAGCCATGAATACGCCCCCGCATATTCCCCAGGGAGGGCCGTTTCAGATGCCGCCTTCAAACCAGGGTGAGATTATCAGGGGTTCGGCGACAGTTATGATAAATGGAAAGCCTGCGGCCAGGATGGGCGATACGGCTAAAACCTGCAATGATCCGGCCGATCTGCCGGTCGGAACTGTGATCGCGGCTGGAACTGTGATGATTGGAGGATAAATGCCCCGGCGCAATTTTCTTGGAGTCGGATACAAATTCCCGTTTTCCGTCAATCAGCGCGGCGGTGTTGCGATGTCCCGCTACGAGGAGGACATCGAGGAGGCCATAGTCCTGATCGTGGGTACCGCCTTCGGCGAACGGCAGATGCGTCCCGACTTCGGATGCGGAATCCATGACCTGGTCTTTGCACCCAATAATACCAATACGAGAAGCCTTGCGGTTTATCATGTGGAGGAGGCGCTGGTTAAATGGGAGCCGAGAATTGTTGATGTCGAAGTTAAAGCATTGACCGATCCCGCAGAACCGCATATTATAAATATTTCGATTGATTATAAAGTCAGAACAACAAATAATGTGTTTAATCTGGTATATCCGTTTTATCTGCAAAAAAGTGAGGCCTGATGCCAATAAATCCCCCGAATTTAGATGATCGGACGCACAGGGATATAATGGATGAACTCCGGAGGCTGATTCCGAAATACTGCCCGGAGTGGACAGATCATAATCCCTCAGACCCGGGAATAACTCTTCTGGAGTTGTTTTCCTGGCTCACCGAGATGACGATCTATAAGCTTAACAAAGTCTCGGACAAAACGTATGTCGCACTGCTTGACCTTATCGGCATGTCGCTTCTTCTGCCGCAGCCGGCGGAAACATACCTGACCTTCAAACCGACCAGCGGGCTGGATAAGACCGCCTTGATACCGGCCGGTACACAGGTCGCCACCAGCCAGACCGAGGCGGTGGAGAGCGTGGTTTTTGAAACTGCCGAAGATTTGCACCTTTCACCGGTTAAGCTCGCAAAAGTTTTCTCGACCGCCGGAGATGCTATTTCCGACAACAGCGCTTGTGTAAACAATCCCTCTGATGAGGGGTTTCCGGTATTCGGAGGAGTATCGCAGATAGAGCGAGCCATTTTCATGGGGGATGAAAGGCTTTCTGCGCTTACCGAATCAGCCAGCCTGTTTCTGAGGTTCAAGGCCGCCTCGGAAGAAGGCAAGACACTTATGACCATGCTGCGCATGGAATATTTCAATGGCAAGCGGTTCAAAGAACTGAAGACGCGGATGGTATATACCGAGGCGCTGGGCGAGAATGAAACTCTGCTCGAAATCTCCGGCCCGCTTGCTGATTTGGAGAAAACAAAAATCGATGGTGTGGAAACATACTGGTTCAAGGGAACCCTCACAGCCATGCCCTCCTCGCCGGAGATCACGGAACTCGACACTATTTCACTCGAGGCCAGGATTGTTGAGGATGGTCCGCATCCAGAAGCTGGATTCTCGAATATTGCCGGATCGATCTTTCTGCCGCTCGATTTCTCAAAAAGCGTATATCCGTTTTCAGAAGAGCCGAAATATGATTATACTTTGTACCTTTCCTCGCCCGACATCTTCACCAAGGAAGATTCGGAGATTATAATAGATACAGATTTGGCTGATCCAAGTGTTGTGGAGAGGCCGGTGGCATCCTCAGATCTCGAATTGCTCTGGGAATATTTCAACGGCAAAAAGTGGGTCGAGCTGGGTACAACTTCGCCGTCGGGCGTATCTAGGCCGGCAGGAAAATTCAATTTCACCGATTCCACTCTCGCATTCACACATTCGGGCGAGATCAAATTCGACCGTCCCGAGGATATGAAGCCTACTCAGGTTAATGGTCAGGATGGTTTCTGGGTACGCTGCCGTCTGATAAAAGGGAATTACGGTCAGGCCGGACATTACGAGCAGGTCGGGAAGAATTGGGTCTGGAAGGATGATAACCCGCTCAGGCCACCCTGTATACGAACTCTGACTTTGAGATACAGCCAGAAGCCGGTATTTCTTTCCAGCCTGAAGTCGTATGCCGATTTTACATATCGCGATTTCTCCAGCAATGTGAGCGATGAATACAGGCCCTTCCAGCTGTTCGAGGAGGAGCGTGACCGTTCACCCTCGCTTTATCTGGGGTTCGAGTCGATACTTCCCAAGGAGACCTATTCGCTCTGCTTCAATATGAGGGAGGACCAGAGACTTCCGATTGACGAGGTTACCACGAAGTACTTCGGAGAAGAGATTTTCCGCGATACTCGTGTGGAACAGAAAATCTGGTGGGAATATTTCAACGGCAAGGACTGGGCCGACCTCCTGCCTTACGACAATACAAATAATTTCAAGAATAGCGGTATAGTGCGCTTCGAATTTCCGCGTGGATTCAAGAAGACGGAGAAATTCGGCCGGGAGCTTTTCTGGATACGTTGCCGTTTCCGTGATGGCGGCTATGCCGTACCTCCTGAAATGCGTGCGATTCTGACCAACAGCGTCATGGCACGCAACCATTCCACCATAAACAACGAAGTTCTGGGGTCATCCGACGGTACGCCCGACCAACGCTATAAATTTTCTAATCCGCCTGTGCTGGAGGGGCAGCATGTTTATGTGCGGGAACTGACACCGCCGAATAAAGAGGAGATGGAAACTATCAAGGCTGAAGAGGGTGAGGACGCTGTCGAAATCGAAACCGACAGCGCCGGAAATCCCTCCAAGATTTGGGTGCGCTGGCATGAGGTGGACAATTTCTATAATTCCGACGGTACCTCGAGACATTATGTGGTGGACCATATAACCGGAGAAATCAAATTCGGCGATGGACGCAAAGGCATGCGTCCGCCGTCGGGGTCGAATTCGGTTGTGGCCCGTAATTACCGCACGGGCGGCGGCAGTGACGGTAATGTAGGCGCGAGGGCGTTGACTATTCTGAGGCGCTCGAATCCATCGATTCGATCGGTCGTTAACTATTTTCCAGCCGTGGGCGGTTCCGATCTGGAATCTGTTTCCGATGCCAAGCTGCGCGCTCCGCAGATTTTCCGCAATAGATTCCGTGCGGTAACCTCGGAGGACTATGAATGGCTGGCGCAGAGGGCCTCATCCAATATTGCAAGGGTGCATTGCATTTCCAATACCCCTACAGAGGGAGAAGTTACGCTGGTAATAATTCCGGAGGAATCGGCCTCGCAGGAGAAGGAAGGCGCCAAGATTATGCCAACTACTCAGCTTTTGAATATGGTCACAGATTATCTGGAACCACGGCGTTTGTTGACAACGAAACTGCATGTCAATCGTCCCCGGTATCTGGAGGTCTCATTCGAGGTCAGCTACCAGATCCAGGCCACAGGCGCCGATCCGGAGCGTGTCAAACGCGATCTTGAGAATAATATCCGAAATTACCTGCATCCTCTTCGCGGCGGGAGCGATCGTAAAGGCTGGCCGTTTGGCAAGGCGCTGATGAAGACCGATTTATACCGTGTTGTAGAAGATACAGATGGTGTCGAATATATAGACCGTTTGGAAATTTTCGACGAGCAGCGCAAGCTGTTCGTCGACAAGGTCTCGGCCAGGCCGGACCAGTTATTTTTTGTAGTCGATGTGAACAGCTATCAGGTGAGAAGAGATTACTAAATGGTTACCGAAACTGCTGTAGCTGAACAGACAGTTCCCAATTTTATCGGGCTTGATATCGAGAAGGCTGAGAAGATGTGCCGTCTGGATGGCATCAAAATCCGCACTATCGAGTTTGAAGAGTCACTCGAGCCCGAGGGACGGATCATAGTCCAGAATCCGCAGGCTGATCAGCCCGTACCGGCTGAGGGTGTCAGGCTTGTGGTATCCGGGAAGAATTACCTCGACTTTCTTCCCAATATATACCGCCAGTACGACATGCGGCAGGGCTCGATCCTTAAGCGCTTCCTGTGGCTCTTAAAGCATCCGCGTATACCCATTGACCGTACTATCAGGGATATTCACACTTATTTCGAGCCGTATAATACTCCCAGCAAATTTCTGCCTTATATGGCCTCCGTACTGGCATTGGTTCTGGACGAAAACTGGGATGAGGCCAAAAAACGTGAGTTGATTGCAAATATAGTAAAGATATATAAACTGCGCGGGACTTCACGAGGACTGGCGCTGTATTTGAAAATATATACCGAAAGCACTCCGGAGATTATCGAAAATTACTGGCCTTTCAACGGTTTTCAGGTCGGGGTATCGTCGACTATTGGAGTGGATTCGATCATAATCGGATATATAAATCGATCGCATTGCTTCACGGTGCGGATTCCGCAGACGATCGATGATACGCCGGTTGAGATGATTCGCAAGATTCATGCGATTGTACAGGCGGAAAAACCGGCGCATACCAATTATTACATGATCTTTGCCGAGCCCGAGCTTGAGGAGGCCGACTTTATGCAGGTCGGTGTGGCCTCGATGATAGGCGTGGAATCATGGGTTGGTGAAACGGATAATGTTCATGAAGAAATAGAGGAAGGGAAACAAGATGACCGAGGAGAGTAAAGAATATAAAAGGGTATCATTTTTCCGCGGCTTCTTTGCCTCGGAGGAGGATTTCAATCTGCTTGTCGATTATTCCCGTGAGAAAGATAAGCTGCACAACCAGCTCTTCCATTCTCCGGGAGTCGTGCTAAACTATTCCGGCGAACTGAAGGTTACTGCCAGGGAGAAAGGCGATTTCTCGATTGAGGTTGCGCCAGGGTATGCCACTGATGGCAACGGCAACGATATCATACTCTGGGAGACCAAGGTGCTGGCTATAGATGTGTCCAAATATAAACTTCCGCTGGTTGTCTATGTTGTCCTTAAATATTTTGATGAGCCGGTTGATTTCATTACCAACAAGGCCAACCCGCAGTATAAAGGGCACAAGCGTATCGCCGAAAGAGCCAAGGTCGAGATTCTTCCAAATCCGCCGGAGCTTGATGAGGGTATCGAGCTGGCACGAGTACGTCTGGAGGAGGAGTTGAAAGATGTCAAAAATCCGGCCGATCCCGCTCATCCTGAAACAGGTGAAATCGATACGCGCTTCGTTCCGATTGCCGGAACATTTGGATGGATTCTCGCACCCGAGGTTGTTTCCCGAATTTTTGCGGTCTATACTGACATGAAGCTGGTCTTCATGCAGCTCAATAAGCTCTACGATCTGAAGTATTCGCTCGAGGCCTATCAGTCAGCGATCACCGCCGAAATGGTCAGTATTGCCGGAAAGCTGGATTATCGTAACGCCTTTAAACTTTTAAAGATCATTGTCGATCTGGAAAAAGAGATTTCGAATGAGCTCGAAAACACTCCCAACCTTTCACAGCGCAAAGAGGTGGGAGAGTACAAAGACAACCTTCAGGCTCTTCTGAATCTTACTTCGGCAACCGATATCACCTCCGAGGATTTGAATAACCTGATAATTTACCAGGCCAAGGCCTCGGGGGCGCTGAAGAAACTGCTGGCGCCGAGAGTGGCCGAAATCAGGGCCGAGGTCGAGGGTGAACTGGAGGAATTCAAGGGCGAGCGTCTATCGATGGACGAGATCAAAATCTGGCCCAAGGAATTTCCGGAAGAAATTATGGTTGACAATGTTCGCTATAAATTAGTTGATAAGATTGATATTCTCGATGATGCCTCCGAGAAGGAGCATGAGTTCAAGCTGGGAGGTGTCAAAGAAGAATTGAGGCAGAAGCAGAATTTCTTCTTCCCCGACGGCACGCGGATATCCGACCGCGGCCGTCTGCACTGGGAAGGCTTCGCGCAGTTCAAGATCAAGAACCTTAAGCCGGAACTTGATGTCCTGGCTATTCGGAGAATCGATTACGCTTATGGCGGTCTCAAGACCGAGATCGAGGTTGACGGGGAAAAGGTCGGTGTTTGGGAGATTAGCGGCAACGATCGCAAGTACCGCTGGCGGAATATGCCTTATATTATAAATGGCAAGTTTATCAAGAAGGAAGAGGTTAATGTCAAACAGATTGCGATCTCAGCCGAACGAGACGTAAATATGTTTGGATACTGGTTCTACCAGGCAGTTGTGTAAATCAGAAATTTTACAAATAGGATGATCTGATGAGGTTAAATATCTTCGGAAGATTCTTTAGATTATCACGAAAGGATGTGCCCAAAATGCCTAAGAGAGATAAGAAGAAATCTCAGGCAACCCGGGTTGTGGATGCTCGAGGCGGAAGAGGAAAGACCAGGGTTGTCGGGATCGGACAAACCCAGCAGGATCTTCCCGTCGTGGCCTGGCTGGTTATCATCAATGGTACCTACAAAGGACAGGATTACCGTCTGGACGACCGCAAGTACACAGTCGGCCCCACCCAGAACGAGGATATTGTTGTTCACGATGATTATTTGTCCTCGCCGCACTGCGCAATTCGTTATGAGGGCGGCTCGTTCTATATTAATGATCTCGGCTCCAAGAACAAGACCTTTGTTAACGGCGAGCCGCAGACCGAATGGGAGTTGATTGATAACGATCACATCAAAATCGGCCAGACCGAAATGATGTTTAAGTGCCTCTAAGCTGGAGGGGATATGTCAAAAAGGAATTTGATTTTATGGGGCATATTTGCCGTACTGTTTCTGGTTTCCAATGCCCTTGCAGTTAAAGTAGAAAGTCTTCCGCGCATCAAGCTGCCCGGGGGCACCGGCGATAACCAAGTCTCCAATGTAAAAGCTATCTATGTCGGTCCGGGAGGTGAAATATATATCGGCTCGGCCCGCAATAATATCGTGCAGGTTTTCTCCGGTAACGGCCAGTACCTGCGTTCGATACCGTCCGGTGATGACGATATCGATGTACCTCAGGATATTGACATCGGTATTGATGGGCTTGTCTATGTGGTCGACCGCGACCGCGATGAGCTTTCCCGCTTCACCCAGGAGGGTATGCGTCAGGGTACGTTGGGCGGTGAGAAAGCTTTCGATCGGCCTATGTCGGTATCCGTTGCCCGCGACGGACGTGTTTATGTTGCGGATAAAGACAAGGATAATGTCCGTATTTTCGATGAAAACGGTCAGAATCTGGGAACTCTTCAGGGTTCCGGATTCAAGGACCCGATTGCTGTGGATGTCGACCATCAGGGACGCGTTTTTGTTCTCGACAGCGACAAGAAAACAGTACAGGTATTCGACAGTGAAGGCTCATTGATAATCGAGATTCCGGTGCAATACGGCGGCGAGGAGATCAAAGAGCCGGTTGATTTGTGCGTTAATCAACATGGCGAGCTTTTCGTGCTGGATAAAGACAGGAAGGTAGTCTATTTCACCGCCGATTTCGAATCGCGTCAATGGGAGGCGCCGTTTGGCGGCGGAATGCTGGAGGAACCGATTTCAGTTGATGTTGCCGGGCGGGATGTCTGCTACGTTCTGGATAATAAGAATGAGACAATCTGGAAGTTCGCCTTAACCGAGCTGCCCTCGCTCGTGGCCGAGAAAACGGTAAAAGAATCGATAATCAAAAAAGCGATTATTTCCAATAATATAGATTCCAGTGAAAATATCGTCGTCAACCGTGTAATCCCCAGTGAAAATCAGGTCGTGCTCTCGGTTTTCGAGGAAAACCGCCACATAGTAAGCGGACTGATTGCCGAGAATTTCCCCGAGATCAAAGTCAGGGGACAGGAAATTGAAGTTCAGAAAGCCTATCCGCAGTTTCAGAATGATGAAGTCGATTTCATTTTCCTGCTGGGGACAGTCGGTCTGAAGGGCAATGAGATAAACACAATAAAAGAAAAGCTGACTACCGAATTTCTGGCTAAGCTGGATGAGTCCCGGCATCGTGTTGCGCTCTTCTCATTCGGCGGTAATATAGAGCTTGCGATGCCTCTTGAAAAATCATTCTCGAAGCAAAAAGCCGCTGTCAACAACCTGGAATTCAACGGTGAAAAAGCGCCGCTTTATGATGCCTTGTTTGAGGCTCTGAATTATTATGATACATCCGGCGCTGAAAAATATCCAATTTTTATCGTTGTCACCAATGATAAGGGCAAGTCCAGCCGGAACACCTTCAAAACTCTTGAGGATTACGAACGGTCTCACGATTTACCGCAGATATATACTCTGGGATATGATAACAGGAAAGATCCTGAATTTCTGGAAGAGCTAAAGAAAATTGCCGACCTTACCGGTGGATTTTTCTATTCTTCTGACAAAGAGGACATGATCTATTTCCTCTTCAGTCAGGTGATTAAGCTTATTCGCGGCCAGTACTCCCTGTCTGTTAGCGATCTGCCCTCTGAGGGAGAGATAACTGTCAGTGTCGATGTCGATCTTGACGGCAACCTGATTACCGCCACTCACGAGTACAGCGAACCAAGCGGCGAGGAAGTGACGATTAAGGGCGAATCGTTTTTCGAGAAATACTGGCTGATACTTCTAATCGTCCTGATAGTCATCATTCTCGTAATTATTATTATCATAGCCGTTGCCAAATCCAAGAAGCGTCCGAAAGGTCCTCTCGGCGAGGCTCTTCTTGAGGTCAAATCGGGAGATACTCCCGAGCGCGAGTACCGCTTGATGAAGGGTACAAATAAAATCGGCGCCGATAAGGAAAATGACATAGCCATACCCGCCGAGGGCGTGTCCCGGAATCATGCAACTATCGAATACTCCAGCGGCAAATACGAATTGATCGATCAGGATTCCACTAACGGTACGCTGGTTAACAAAAACAGGATAACTCGTCGAGTATTGATTAATAATGATGTGATTTCCATTGGTTCAATCGACTTTATTTTTAAGACTGGATAGGTGAAAAGAGTTGGAGATAACGGTTGAATTTATATCCGGTGAAAATACAGGAAAAAGTTTTAGATTTAATAAGACCAGTATATTAGCGGGTAGGTCGGAGGATGCCGACCTGTCCATCGATTCGGATGTGGTATCCTACGAGCACTGCAGGTTCACGGTTAAGGCCGACGGCCTGTATCTTACCGATCTGGGTTCTTCCAACGGCACCTATGTTAACGGCAACCATCATCATTCCGGATTTATATCATTCGGCGATACGGTCAGCTTCGGTGAGGGCGGCCCTGAGGCGAAAGTGACTTTTAGTGAAACCGGCAAGCCCGCAAAACCCGCCGCAGGTGGGGGGAGAGGTTCGGCCGATAAAACCCAGATGGTTCAGACCGGAGGCAAGAAGCTACTTTTGAAGGTCGACGGCAAGGGCACTCATGAATTTCCTCCCGGCAAAATTCAAATCGGCCGCGACGCCTCCTGCGATCTGACGCTGGATCATGGTATGGTCTCGCGTATTCATGCCGAGATCAATTATATCCCGCCCACAATATCCATAAAAGATCTGGATTCGACTAACGGGACCTATGTCAATGGCGAGCGAATCACAACCGCCACTCTTAAATTCGGTGATAATGTCATGATCGGTGATAACGGCCCGCAGATCGGAATCGGCGAGGGCGCCAAATTCCGACGCCGCGGATTCGGCAAATTTTTCAAGGTGCTGCTGCCGATTATATTTATCGTGCTTCTGGCCGGAGCCGGATACCGGTATATATATGAGCCCTGGGCCGAAAAACAGCGTCTTGCCCGGCAGTCCCTTCAGGAATATGTGGAGAGCCGGTTGATGCAGCTCTCAAGCGATCTGAGCGATCCCCAGGATGAAATCCCGCTGATATTCGTGGAAAGCACAGTTAAATACGTGAATAAGTTTACGAGTAATTTAAGGGGCTGGTTTGAACGTTCTCTGGAACGCTCCGAGGAGCATATGGGTATGGTCAGGCGCAATCTGCGCGGCGCGGGATTGCCGGAGGAGTTTGCATATCTGGCTTTTGTGGAATCGGGATACAGTACCACGGCAGAGTCCCCGGCAGGCGCGGTAGGATTATGGCAGTTTATGGCTCCCACTGCCCGTGATTTTGGCTTGGTGGTAAATAATCAGGTGGATGAAAGAACCGATCCAAAAAAATCTACCGAAGCTGCTTGTAAATATATTAAACAATTATATAATTTATATAACTCTTATATGTTGGCGATGGCATCTTACAATACCGGACTGGGACGAATCCGGAACGCGCTTATGAGAATGGATGTCATTGAGCAAAACCGTTTCTGGTATCTTGTAAAGAACGACATGCTGCATGAGGAGACTATGGAGTATGTGCCTAAAATAATGGCGGCAATGATTATTGCGACTGATAAAGCTAAATTCGGATTTGCCGAAGAGCCTGAGAAAAAATGAGTACGCGCAGAATCATAGATGATCAGTTCGAAATCATCCGCGAGATCAAGGCGGGCGGTTTCGGAACTATATATTACGGCTGGGATTTGACTCTCGACCGCCCAGTGGCGATCAAGGAGATCGTACAATCACTTTTGGGCGAGAAGCAGTATATCGATATGTTTATCGACGAGGCCGTAAATACCGCGCGTCTCAATCATCCCAATATCGTCCAGGTCTACAGCCTCAGAAAGACTCCCGATGACCGCGTGTTTATCATCATGCAGTTTATCGAGGGGGTTGATCTGCGTGAAGTGATCGACTACTATAACGAGCGCAACGAGACCATGCCCAAAAACATGGCCATGCATATAATCTCGGAAGTCTGCAAGGCGCTTGAATATGCGCACAATCTCAAGGACAGAAAATCAGGCCAGCCCCTGAATATCGTGCATCGCGATATCTCTCCCTCGAATATAATGCTTACGGTCGAAGGTTCGGTGAAGCTGATCGATTTCGGAATCGCCAAGGCCCGTAACCGGATTGTGCAGAAAACCCAAACCGGATTCGTGAAGGGTAAGGTCGCCTATATGGCGCCGGAACAGCTCGAGGGCAAGGATGCCACGAGGCAGAGCGATATCTTTTCACTGGGATCGGTCTTTTATGAGATGTGCACCGGTGAGGAGCTTTTCCAGGGCGACTCGGATTTCACTATTATGAAGAAGATCACCTCCGGTGCGATCGACTTTAAGCCTCTGGAAGAGGCCGATTTGCCAAAGGGATGCTGCGAGGTGGCGGAGAAAGCTCTAAAGAAAAATCCAGCCGAAAGATATGGAACCGCCAATGAAATGTATGTCGATCTTTATAATCTCTCGCGCAAATATTTTCCTGGCGAACCTACCTCGGATTTATCTCGGCTGGTGCATTCGATGTATGTCAAAGAGCCGGATGAGGCCGAGGAAAAAGCTCCGCGTGAAGATAGTAAACAGAAAATCAAAACGCAGATACTGAATACTCCGCCCGAGCCGGAACCTGAGCCAAAACCGAAGCCGCCGAAGCCAAAACCGAAAGAAGAAGAAAAGCCTGAACCGCCCAAAGAGCCCAAACAGGAACCCGAGCTGGATCCTGATGAGGCCAAAACCGTGATTCATGACGCCCCCTCGGAAGAGCCGAAAACGACGATTCATGACAGCTCTGGGGATGAGGCCAAGACCTCGATTTATTCCTCCGAAAACGAGGAAGCCAAGACGGTAATACGGGAAACGCCCTCGTTCAAAAAGAAGAAACCCTCATTCGATTTCCAGGCTTCTCTGGCAGCATTGAAACGTATCGATAAACGCGTTTGGCTCTATGGAGGCGGTGGGATTGCGGTTTTGATACTGCTTTTCATCATCGGCAGTCTGATAGGCGGCGGTGGAGGAGGCAGTGCCCCCTCAGGAGAATATGCACTCTGGATCAACTCCGTCCCTGAAGGTGCCGAGGTTTATCTTAATCAGGAAAAAGCGGGAAGGACTCCATTACAGGTCAACCAGCTTGAAGCCGGACAGCATAGCCTCAAAATCGAAATGGATAAGGCCAGTACGATCGATACCCAATTCGTGTATGAAGAAGGTGAGCAGATAACATTTCCAAATTTCATACTAAAGCGAGAAGCATATATCAATTCTTTACCTCAAGGCGCCTCGATTTTCGTGAACGATAAACCCGTTCAATCGACAACGCCAGCGCTTGTGCCATTGCCTCTGGGGGACAGCGTCAACATTCGCCTTGAACATGCTAATGCTTCGGCTCCCATTAAACTGGCCGGTTTTGAAATTTCCTCGGGAGATTTCGAGACTGATGATGAGGACCTCTGGTCTTACAATTACAACAAGGAAAACGAGCTTCCCGAAATCACCGGGAGATTTCAAAAGAAAATCAAAATCTCCAGCAAACCGCAGGGAGCTGATATTTACCTCAACGGCAGGAATGAGCCTGTCGGTCAGACGCCGGGAAATGTGCTGATACCTTTCGGGGAAAACAGACTCCGCCTGGTCAAATCCGGTTTCGAGGATAAAGTCAGGACAATTAATATCGGACAAGATTTTCAGGGCTCGCTGTTTTACGAATTATTCCGCGAGGTTTCAGTCAGGGCGGTTTCATCTTCCGATCCCAAAGGCTCGGATATAGGCGCCCAGATTACGAAGATTGAAAGCGAGGGTCGCGTTTCGGAATCAAGCGATCAGACGCCAATCGACTTGCTTTTAACAGGAGTTGAACATAAAATATATCTGAGTAAACCGGGTTATATCGATACCAGTTTCGTAATCGGGGTGAATCAGACCGAGCTTAAGGCCGTAATGCAAAAAATCGAAGAGGAAAAAGAGGAAGAAGAGCGCCCCGAGCCGGAAGAGGATGTCGACAAAGGTATTTTGATTTTTGTTTTCAAGGATGACGATAGCGACGAACCGTTGGCGGGTGTCGATGTCATCGCCGAACGCAAGGATGACAAAAAGCGCATTTTGCTCGGCACGACAAACGAGTACGGCCGGCTATCGGTTCAGCTCGAGGTTGGAAAATACAAACTTATGGCCGCCAAAGTCGGTTATGAGGATTGGGATGAGGGGCAGAATATAAAGAAGAACCGGGAATATAAATACGAGGAAGAGCTGGAAAGGAAATAAATGCCAAAGATAATTGTCCAAAAAGGTCCGGATATTATCAATACATATAATCTGCCGTACAGGGACGAGATTACGATCGGCAGCTCGACAGGATGCGATGTGCCGATCGAGGATCCAGCGATAGCTTCGGAATTGGCAAAACTCATTTTGAAGAATGACGGTTTTCATCTCCAGCTTCTAACCCACATTCCTCCCGTTTTTGTTACCGAGGAGCGTGTGGAGGGGGATGTCAGCCTGGAGGACGGTGACACTATTCGTATCGAGGATTATCATCTGGTGCTGAATGTTTTACCCGATGAAATTCCGGTTAAGGAAGAACCGGCTAAAGAGGAAAAGCACGAGGTGAAAGAAGAGAAACCGGAAGAGAAACCGGAACAGGAACCGGAATCAAAACCGGAACCTCCCAAAGCTGAAGAGAAACCCCCGGCAGAGGATAAGCCGGAACAGCCGGTTGAGAAAAAAGAAGAGACGGTCGAGAAACCTCCGGAGTCATCCCGGCCAGAAGAACCCGAGGTAGAAAAACCAAAGCCGCCCGAACCAAAAGCGGCGCCTCCCCCGGAACCACCTAAACCCGAAGCTCCTCCCGAGCCGCCCAAACCTGAAAAAGAGGAGAAGCCGGCCGCAGAGGATATTCATCATATGAAGACCGAGGAAATCAGGGTAGAGCCGGATTTGGAAAAACCTTCTCCGAAAGAGGCGGAAAAAGAGCCGCCGTCACCGGCAGAAAAACCTGAGCCGGCCCCGAAACCTGTCGAAAAAAAGCCGGAGCCACCGGCGCCCAGAGAGGAGCCCGCAAGACCGATTGAAAAGCCGGCTGCACCTCCGGCCGGGGAGAAGGATGATGATGCGCACAAGACCAAAGTACTGACATCATCTGGCGCAGCACAGCCCTCCGAGCCAAAGGAACCTCCGGCCAAACGTGAGCTTGATATTTATCTGCTGGCAATCAGCGGCTCGTTAAAGGGGCAGAAGTTCAAGCTGAAAAAGGATACAAATCGGATCGGAAGAGACCGGAAACAAAATGAAATAGTAGTCCGCAAAGACAGCAGCGGGGAGCTCGACAAAAGCATCTCCCGGCAGCATGCCAAGATAGAATATAGAGATGGCGGATTTTATCTTTCCGACAAGGGCAGTCAGATGCGTACGAAGCATAACGGCCGCACAATCTCAACAGATGAAGAGCAGGCCCTGAATATCGGTGATGTTGTGGAAATCTGCTCGATCAAAAAGAACACCATATTTCGGGTGGCCGAGGAGGGGCGTTTCGATTTTTCAGCCCCTGATCTGGGCAAAGGAACTGTGACATTAATTGGAAAAAATCTATATTTGCCGTATCTTCTGGGTGCGGTTGGAATAGTATTGATAATTATAATTCTCATTCTGATTCTTAAGTAGGAACTTGTGAAGATAGAAATTACAGCTCACACGGATGTGGGCCTGGTGCGAGAGCTTAACGAAGATAATTATAAGCTTCTCAAGGAAAAGGACCTGGCGGTAGTTTGTGACGGCATGGGCGGTCATGCCGCCGGAGAGGTAGCCTCGGAGCTGGCCGTTGATACTATCACAGCCGTCGTGAAATCCCCCGAGAATTTCCGGCCATTTCCGGACGGCCTCCTGGTTGATGAAGCCTTTGGCGAGGAGGGTAAGATACTGGTGCATGCCATACGCCTGGCCAGCCGTCGGATTTTCAATCAGGCTTCCCGCAATAAAGAGATGCGCGGGATGGGAACCACGGTTGTGGCGGTGCAGATCGCCGGTAATAATGTGATCGTTTGTCATGTGGGCGACAGCCGGGTCTACCGGCTTCGCAAGGGCAATCTGGAACAACTCACAGTGGATCATTCCTGGGTTAATGAGCTTATCAGCAGCAACCAGCTAACAGAAGAGGAATCCGAAAATTTCGTGAATAAAAATGTTATCACCCGAGCTCTGGGCACACGCGATAATGTGAAAGTCGATATCCGCAAGGACAGGGTGATCAGCGACGATTTGTATCTGCTTTGCTCGGACGGTTTGACCGGCTTTGTATCAGATGCCGATATACTCAAAACCATTTCGCAGGAAGATAAAAGCCTGGACAAGATGTGCAAAGAGCTTATCGAGCGCGCCAATGCCGGGGGCGGCGAAGATAATATTACCGTAGGTATTATAAAGATAACCGAGGCGGAGATGCCCGAAGATTTTGCCAAGGGGCTGGTTCAGGAGACAATTGACGAGGAGTCTCGTCAGGATCTGAAGGCCGAGGATGATATCCTGCGAAAAGCATTTTCTTCAAAACCACAGCCCGAGTCCCCCGATAGTTCGAAAGAACAGGTTACCGGACCTGTTCCGGTATACCATGAAGAACCCAAACGGAGGGGTGGTGCAGGCTGGTATATCCTTTCCTTTATAGTAGTTCTGGCAATTCTCGGTTATGTCGCTTATGCTTATGATGTGGGTGGCGTGAAGCCCTCAGTAGATAAATTTATCAGCGGTTTAACGGGAGGGGAGGAAGAATCCTCAGATGTTCTGTCAGAAGGTACTGGTACGGTATTTATCAAGTTTCAGGATTTTCCCGATTCCCTCTCCGATCATACACTCTATGTCGATATGATTCCCCAGGGTACGGTTTCACAGTTTATGAGGAATCAACTGGGGCTCGAGCCGGGATACCATATACTTGAACTGCGTAATAATGAAGGCCTGGTTTACGCCCGACTCAATCAAAACTTCGAAGCCGGGAATCTGCTTTTGGAACCCGATCATTTTAAAATGGAATAAAAAAAGCCCGCAAGCGGGCTTTTTTACTTTTTCACAGGGCGAGCGGAAGTTCTATTTGGCTTTCGCTTTTTTGTTATTTACTTTTTTATCTTCCTTTTTCTCAACGATACGGGACTGCTTACCAGAAAGGTTGCGAAGGTAGTAGAGCTTCGAGCGCCTTACCTTGCCCATCCTGAGCCTCTCGATCTCGGTGATGTTTGGCGAATGGATGGGAAATATTCTCTCCACCGCAACACCCGATGAGACCTTCCTTACCGTGAACGATGCGCCCAGACCGGAACCGCGTTTCTTGATTACAGTACCCTGAAAAACCTGAATCCTTTCTCTGTCGCCTTCCTTAATACGAACGTGGACTTTAACAGTGTCTCCGGGTGAGAATTTCGGTATATCCTTTTTTCTGTACTCGCCTTCGAGTTTCGACATCAAGTCCATTTCAGACCTCCAGAAATTTATTTACAGAATTATTTTTTTTCATTCTTTATTTCATCCAAAAACTTTTTATCAGTATCACTAAGTTCGATCTTTTCCAAAAGTTCCGGACGGTTTTGCAAAGTTTTTTTGAGCGCACTGCGACGCCTGAAACTATTGATCTTCGCATGATGCCCGGATACCAGAACATCGGGAACTTTCAATCCCTTGTATTCCTGCGGATGCGTGTAGTTCGGAAAGCCCAGAATTCCCCAGGCGAATGCATCATTTTCGCCCGCTTCGATTTTTCCCATATATCCCGGAATCAGCCGGGCAATCGCCTCGATCATCGCTAACGCGGCCACCTCTCCTCCGGAGAGAACATAATCGCCGATCGAGACTTCCTCAATGGGGTGAAGCTCGAGAATTCGCTCATCCACGCCTTTATATCTTCCGCAGATAATTATAATACTCTCTTCCCGGGAGAGTTCATTTGTCATTTTCTGATCGAATTTTCTGCCCGAGGCTGAGGTCAGCAAAATCCGTGGATTCCCACGACCTTCCGCCATATTCTCTAAAGCTCGGTCAATCGGCTCGGCCTTCATTACCATCCCGGCTCCCCCGCCAAAAGGGGTGTCATCGACCGTCCTATGTTTGTCGGTGGCAAAATCCCGTATGTCGGTGATATTGATCGCCAGAAGACCGGCGTCACGGGCTTTTCCCAGAAGACTCGATTTAATCGGACTGTCGAACATTTCCGGAAAAATGGTTAAGACCTCGATTCTCATTCAGCCTCAAATTCCATCCCGGGTAAAAGCGTTACCTCCAGTTTATTATTATTAATATCTACCTTTTTTACGACCTCTTTAATGGCCGGAATCAGAATCCTTCCCTTCTCGGAGCGAACTACCAGTATATCGCTGGAGGGATACTCCCAAACCTCTTCCAATATGCCCAGGTGACCTTGTTCGGAATCCTCTACCTCCAGGCCGACCAGCTCGAACTGATAGTAATTACCCTCGGGAAGCTCGTAGACCTCTGATTTTTCGATTTCTATATAAGAATTTCGAAGCCTGTTGGCCTCGTCTCTATCGTTTATCTCCTCGAATTTAAAAACTATTTTTCCGCTGTGCTTTTTTGTCCATGCCACTGTAAGTTCCAGTTCCCGCCGTGCGATAGGTACCGTAACTTTCTCGACATGTTTGAAACGCTGTACGAAATCCGTTAAAGGTTCGGTTATAACCTCGCCTTTAACTCCCCAGGCCTTATTTATAAAAGCGATTGCAATTCTGTCATCAGACACTTGCTATTCCAGAATCTCCAGGACTGCACGTTTGCCTTTTTTGGCGCTGATAGCCGCAATCAGTGTCCTGATCGACTTGGCGGTTTGACCTTTCTTTCCAATTACTTTGCCCAGATCTCCCGGACCAACTCTCAATTCGTATACAGTTGTCTTCGCGCCCTGAACTTCGGTTAAGCGGACTAAATCCGGCTGATCGACCAAATGCTGAACGATGGTTTCGATGAACTCTTTCACGTTACACTCCTTTGCATAGAATCTCCAGATTAGCTTTCCTCAGTATTAGCCTCTTCTTCAGGTTTTTTCTCTTCCTCGCCGGTGGTAGTTTCTGCTTCCTCAGCTTTTTCAGCTTTTTCTGCTTCCTCGGTTGCCTGTGCTTTCTTGGCACGTTTGGTCTTCTTCTCCCGCTCGCTGATAGTGTCCTTTATGGTGATATCTTCCCCGGTCTCGCCGGCTTTGATCTTCTTCCATTTCTCCATTATGGAGATTTGTCTGAATAGCGATTCAACCGTCTCAGTCATCTTAGCGCCGTTTTTGAGCCATTTGAATACCTTGTCCTGGTGCACGACTACCCTGGCTGGTTTCTCAATCGGATTATAGTACCCCAATACCTCAATGAATCTTCCGTCTCTGGGCGACCTGCTGTCAGCGGCAACGAATCTGTAAAATGCCCTCTTCTTGGCACCCATTCTCCTTAAGCGTATGCGTACAGCCAAAAATCAAACCTCCTTAATTATGAAAATAAACCTTTGGCAAAATCTTTCATCTGCCCTCTGGAAATCTTCTTTATCATTTTTTGCATCATATTGAACTGTTTTAGCAATCTGTTTATATCAACAACCGAATTGCCCGAACCGGCCGCAATTCGTCTGCGCCGGGAGCCGTCAATTATATTCGGTTTGGCGCGCTCCTCGGGGGTCATCGACTGAATTATAGCTTCCACCTTGCCCATAGCCGAATCATCTATCTTCAGCCCTTTCAATGCGCTTCCAGCACCCGGAAGCATCGAGACCAGCGATTCCAAAGGCCCCATCTTCTTGAGTTGCTGCATCTGGTTGTAAAAATCCTCCAGCGTGAAAGATTCCTTGCGCAGCTTCTTCTCGAGCTTTTCGGCCTCTTTTGTATCGATGGTTTCCTGGGCCTTCTCGACCAGCGAGACCACATCGCCCATCCCCAGTATACGTGAGGCCATACGGTCGGGATGGAAGACCTCGAGATCGTCAAGCTTCTCGCCCGTGCCCACCAGTTTGATTGGCTTGCCGGTGACATTCTTAATCGATAATGCCGCGCCGCCGCGCGCATCACCATCCATCTTGGTTAATATTACGCCGGTCAAATCCAAACGATGATTAAATTCCTGCGCGATATTTACCGCATCCTGACCGGTCATTGCATCCGCAATCAGAAGGATTTCATGCGGCTCGACATTCTTCCGGATATTCTCAAGCTCCGTCATCAGAGCTTCGTCTATATGCAGACGTCCCGCGGTATCGATTATAACAACGTCATTGTTATTATCCGAAGCATGATCCAACGCCTTCTTGCTGATTTTGGGAGGATCCTTGTCGACATGAAATACCGGTATATCAATATTTTTGCCCAGCGTTTTAAGCTGATCCACCGCCGCCGGACGGTAGATATCCGCTGCAACCAGAAGCGGCGATTTATTCTTACTGCGGTAAAACTTGGCCAGCTTACCGCACATCGTAGTCTTACCGGAGCCCTGCAGGCCGACCAGCACGATTATGGTCGGAGGGGAGGAGGACAACGCCATTTCCTCGGTTTCACCTCCAAGAATCTCCACCAGTTGATCGTGCACGATCTTTATTATCTGCTGTCCGGGCGAAATCGATTGGAGTACATCGGTTCCCATCGATTTCTCGGTGACATCCTTGATAAAACGCTTTACTACACGGTAGTTTACGTCGGCTTCCAGAAGCGCCAGACGCACCTCTTTCATGGCGTCCTTAATATTGGCTTCAGAGAGCTTGCCATGTCCGCGCAGCTTCTTAAATACGCCTTCTAATTTATCTGTCAGTTCATCAAACATAAAAATCCTTCTTAGACAAACCGGAAATATATCACATAATCCTGATATTGCAAGCGATTTTTAAGGGGAGATAAAAAGTTGGAATTCAGGATTTGCCCGCTAATTCCTTCATTTTTTGGGTAAATTCGCGATAATCGCCCGATTTATAAAAAGCCGATCCGGCTACAAGAATATCCGCTCCGGCATCTATTACTTTTTGTGCTGTTTTAAGGCTCACACCGCCGTCGACCTCGATTTCTATATCCATATTATTAGAGTCAATAAATTCACGGGCCTGGCGGATTTTCGGCACTACCTGGGCCATGAACTTCTGTCCCGCGAAACCTGGATGAACAGTCATAATCAGGATCAGATCACAATACTCCATAATATCCTCAACAGCCTCAAAAGTAGTATGCGGATTTATGCTGATTCCGGCTTTTTTACCCATTTTTTTGATTTTTTTCAAGAGCGGAGCCTTATCGTGTTCGATCTCATAATGAATTACTATCAGATCGCTTCCGGCCTCGGCATAAACCTCCAGATATTTCTCCGGATTGGAAATCATCAGATGCGAATCCAAAAAAAGACCGGATTTCGATCTGACATATTTGATAATTGCCGGGCCAAAACTGATATTCGGCACCAGATGACCGTCCATTATATCCAGATGAATCCAGTCGCATCCGGACTCATTGGTTCTTTTAATCTCTTCTTCCAGGTTGCCGAAATCTGCTCCCAGAATCGACGGCGCAAGTTTTATCATCATTCACCTACCGGCACTACCAGAAGTATGTCAGTTGAATCGATTATTGATTTTGTTCCCGCTCCGGGATGCTGATATGTTACTATCTGGGGCAGCAGCAATGGATTAGTTACATATTCCACACGCGGCTCCGGAAATCCCAGCGAATCCAGCAGAGTCAGGGCATCCTCCAAAGGTTCGCCCAGTACTTTGGGCATATAGCCCTCATCCGATTCGAGGCCGCGGTTTATATAAAGGTCGATTCCCGCTCCTCTTGGGACAAGCGAGCCTGAGGGGGGCACTGTGTATGCCACAACATCGCTGGCCAATGTATCCGTTTCGGTCCAGTAATAATTGCGGACCTTCAGGCCGAATTCCGGCAGCTTCAGCTCCGCCTGCCTGACAGAATAGCGCACAAGCTCCGGTACCTCAACCATTTGCTCACCGGCAGATATAATAACCTTGACCTTGCGGTTTTCCTTGATCTGTGTACCTGCGGCCGGAACCTGGGAAAGCACTGTGCCCTCAGCAATACCGGGCGAGGCCTGCCGTCCCTGTATAACTATCTCGAAATCATAACGTTGAGCTATGGTCTCGGCCTCGTCAAAGGACTTATTTACGATATTCGGAAGCGGATATTCGGTACCTTGACGAGTATACGCAGGCATTATGACATTATCGAACAGGAGAAAAAGCACGATGCATACAGCCAATAATATCCCAAAATATTTTAGTACCTTAAGGGTTGGCTTTATCAGCTTTTTGAAATCCGGTATTTTTATTTTATCCGATGGCATATAATTCCCGTTGCATAATTCTCACTATTATACCCCTGAGACAAAAATATTTCAACAATTTTAATTTTTGGGGATAAATAAACTGCTCTTAGATCATATCAAATGGATCGATCAGACTGCCGTTCTCAAAACGATAGAGCGCCTTGCGGTGAATTTCCAATGCCGGAAGGATATCCGGATCGATTTTGAAGCCATGCTCCAGAAGTTCAAGCGGTTTGATAAAGCCCAGATCAGCCATGCCGGTCTGCATTGTCAGCCTGGTTCCGCCTTCTCCGGTTTTCTCGGAGCTCAAATCGATTATCGCCTTGCGTCCTTCTACATCAACCGGGCCTGATTTGGTCTCGCGCTGGAAATTAAGCTCATCAGCTTCCATAATTTGTGAGCATATCTCATTGACTTTTTCAAACTCTAACGGAAGATCAACCTCATAGACTGCCAGATTCAATTGCGAGGCCAGAGACTGGGTTTTCCCGAGCAGGGGTTTTGTGCCGAGCAGGTCGAAACCGGGTGGGAAATTGCGGCTTAATTTGTTGATCATATATTCGTGAACCGGCACATCCATTTGTATATCGAAATACTCTGCCTCCGAGGTGAATCCCAATGTCAATGGTGGACCATAGCTGAATTTGGGCTTGGGACGAAATCCCTGGCTGAAACTTAGGGGCAGATTCGCCCGGCGAAGAGCGCGTTCCATCGCCTTCATATTGTCCAGATGTGAAAGGAATCGCGCCAGACCGTGCCGCCCCCATTTTATCCTCAGACGGCTCTGGGGAACAGTGCCGGTGGGCTGTGCTTTCTGAACTTTCGGCGCGCGGCCGTATGTAATTTTGTTATCCGTCTCTTTTCGTTTTTTCTTCGGGATTTCCTCTTCCTGCTTCTTTTCTTTGTCAAGCGACTTAACTACATCCGTAAGACCTCTTGATTTGGCTAGTTCTTTCAAAAGCGATTCCTTCGACAGTCCTTTTTCGATATGGTCCCAGGGGAGAAGTCTCCCGGTCGAACGTTCGGCCAGATAACTATCGGGATCAATTCCTTCTTCCGTGCAGGCCTTCTGCCAGATTTCAAAATCGAAGCTCTCACTCCAGCCGTCCATATGCGCACCCATCCGGTATGCTCTCAGGATAACATTGCCGATTCTGCGGTCGCCGCGTCCCAGAAGCCCCTCAAGCCAGGTGGTTTTCGGATCATGAAATTTGAGATGGACATTGCGTTTTCTGACTGCATGTTTCAGGAAATCCATCTTTTCATAGGTTTCATCAATGCTGATCTGCTTTTCCCACTGCCAGGGAGTGTGAGCTTTGGGGCAGAAGGGGGAGATTGTAATATTAAAATTACGGCGTCCCCTGTATTTCTCCGAAATCCGATTGAGCTTAGCGATCAAATCGGCAATACCCTGCAAATCCTCCTCGCTTTCAGTGGGCAGGCCGATCATAAAATAGAGCTTGATGGTCTGCCAGCCCTGCTTAAATGCCTGGGTCAGCACTTCCACCAGAGTCTCTTCATCAACCGCCTTGTTCATGACACTACGAAGCCGTTCGGTTCCGGCCTCAGGTGCAAAGGTCAGGCCGGTGCGCTTATTCTCCGTAATCATTTTTGCAAGTTCCAGGGATAATCCTGAGATTCGCAGAGACGGCAGCGATACCGTTATATGCTTGTCCTTCAGCTTGTCAACCAGTCTTCTTACCAAAGTCTCGATTTCCGGATAATCTCCCGATGACAGTGAAAGCAGTGTGACTTCGTCGTATCCGCTTTTTTCGAGGCTGGATATTGTCTGATTCACAATATTGTCGACAGAACGCTTGCGGGCCGGTTTATAAATCACCGCTGCCTGGCAGAAACGGCAGGCATGCCCGCATCCCCGCATTATCTCAACAGCAAGGCGGTCATGCACGGTTTCGATAAAGGGGATGATGGGAGTTTGTGGATAATATGAGTTCTTCAATTCCCGGACCACGCGAGCCTTTATTTTGGCGGGAGCATTATCATTAATCGGTGCCAATGATTTAAATCTTCCATCCTCTGAACACTCGTATTTGTAGAATGAAGGGACATAAACTCCCTGAATCTGAGCCAGCGAATTCAACTTTTCCTCACGCGTGTTCTCCGCGTTGTATTTGAGAGCCTGCATAATTTCGATTATGCCTTCTTCAGCATCTCCCAGAAAAAAGAAGTCGGCGAACTGCGCCAACGGCTCGGGATTGAATGCGCATCCGCCGCCGATTGCGATCAGGGGATCGCTTTTGGAACGGTCTTTTGCGAGCATCGGTATTCCGGCAAGATCAATCATTGATAGGATATTGGTGAAATTCAGTTCGCTGGCAGAGTTGAATCCCACCATATCGAAATCTTTCAAAGACTGCCTGGATTCGAGTGTGAAAAGCGAAATATCCTTTTCACGCATCCGTTCAGCAGCATCATCCGAAACAGCGAATACCCGTTCCGCGTGCCCGATTTCGGAATCATTGATTATGTGATATAAAATGGATAGCCCCAGATTGGACATGCCGATATCGTAAAGATCGGGAAACGCCAGGGCTATTTTGATCCGGCCTTCCGCTGATCTTTGCACTGACCCGATTTCATTCCCCAGAAATCTTCCGGGTTTGGTAATGAAGGGGAGTAAATCCTTTATGATAAGCTTTTTATTATTATTCAATTTTACCACAAAAAGAAAAACCAAGAGATATTAAACCCTTGGCTTTAAATTCCAGATAGTTTTGAGACTTTTAGGCAAAAACTTCTTTCTCGTTGCACTTGCAAATGCCGATATGATCCTGGTTGAATTTATAGCCCTTACCGTCCTCACGCTCCACCGATTTGACCATAAGGACATATTCAATCGGCTCATTACAAACCGGGCAGGTCTTTGCTGAAGCCTGTTTCTTCTTTAACTTATCTGCAAAAGTCTGTTTCTTGGCCATATTCTTCCTCCGTCAGTAAAATATTTATATAATCAATTTTTTGATTATGTCAAGATTATAATATACGAATTAAACCGGAAGTTCCGTTAAAATTATTTCTCGCTGATCGGGTACATCAATCCCATAAACATGAAATCCGTATCGGTAGTATCGGCAGAAGCCAGGGTATTTCTGCGATAATATTCGATTCCGGCATAGAAATATTGAACCGTATCCAAATAATTGCCGGATACAGTCCATTTCGCCTCCTGTATTACATCATTAACTCTCTCGAATTTAATCCGTCTCGGATTCCCGGTTTCGTTAATATGCAAATACCCAACATCACTTGGAAGCCCGTTATACTGCACCGTAATTCTGTCCCCCGGCGAAAGCGCTGTCAGCTCGGATTTCCTTATTATACTGTTCGAGACAGGCAATTCGCCCTGTTCGTCGGAGGTCCATGTAATATTTGGCTGAGAACTGGCAAGATTAAATATCATATTGGTTCCCCAGTAAACCCAGCCTCTGAAAATCTGGTTCGATTCACCCAGTTTCAGGGTATAATGCCGTTTGCGGGCTTTAGTTGAATCCGTAACCAGGTGCTTTATAACAGAATCTCCGACAGAATTTTTGAGGACCAACTTATAAAATATCTGAAACTGAGAATAGGCATAAGCTTCCTGTGCTTCGATTGCATCAACTACAACCGTATCTCCCATATTTATATGATATGTAGGCAGCGCAGAATCGATTTCCAGCTTATACTGGATAGTGCCAAAATCGCCTGATTGCACGTCTCCCAGGGTGGTATACGATCCTGTATCGATAAAATCATAATCGGCCGCCTCCTGAGCATCCTCACTCCCGTCAAGCAAATCCATAATTGCGTCCGGATTCGTATAGGGTGGATCGACCGAGCGGTCCTCACACGCAAATGCAAGAAGGAATGCCAATATTGTCAATAATGTCGGTACAAAAAGCCGTTTCATGCTAACTCCTGTATATTTAACGTCTTTGACGTGATTTCGTTCGATGGTCTTTTTCCAATTCCCGAAGCTTATCGCGATAAAAAGTGGCCTCCTCGAATTCAAGATTGTCTGCGGCCTTCTTCATGGATTGCTTGAGAAAATTTACCTTGGCCGAATGCTCCAGATGCTTGAAAAAGTCCGGAAGAAGAATCTTCTCTTCTTCTTTTGTTTTAGAATCCGCAAACAATGTTGACCGTATTATTTCGTCCCGCGACTTGAAAATCGTAGCCGGAGTTATATTGTGTTTTTCGTTGTACTCCAACTGCTTACGCCTTCTTCTATCGGTTTCGTCAATAGCCCTCCGCATCGAACCGGTTATCTTGTCGGCATACAAAATGACCTGCCCGGCAACATTTCTGGCCGCCCGTCCCGCGGTCTGAATAAGCGATTTCTCCGAACGCAAAAAGCCCTCCTTGTCAGCATCCAGGATAGCAACAAGTGAAACCTCGGGCAAATCCAGACCCTCGCGTAGAAGGTTAATGCCTACCAAGACATCAAATTCCGCCAGTCGAAGATCGCGGATGATCTCGACCCTGTCGATAGCATCGATTTCCGAATGAAGGTATCTCACCCGTATATTCAGGCTCTTGAGATAATCGGTTAGATCTTCGGCCATTCTCTTTGTCAGCGTCGTGACCAGCACGCGCTCTTTGTTTGCCACTCTCTTTCTAATCTCCTCAATCAGATCGTCCACCTGTGTCGCCAGTGGCTTGACCACAATCTCAGGGTCAACCAGTCCTGTCGGGCGTATAATCTGTTCGGTAACAACGCCTTCCGAACTTTCAAGCTCGTACTCATCGGGAGTGGCTGAAATAAAGATGCATTTATTTATGTTTTTTTCGAATTCTTCGAAAACCAGCGGGCGATTGTCCAGGGCTGAGGGCAGCCTGAAACCGTATTCGACCAGAACGGTCTTGCGCGATCTGTCGCCGGCATACATGCCTCGTATCTGGGGAATTGTCTGATGTGATTCATCGATTATCAGAAGAAAATCCTCAGGAAAGAAATCCATTAATGTATAAGGCGTCTCGCCGGGAGCTCGGCCGCTTAGATGACGGGAATAGTTCTCAATTCCGCTGCAGTATCCGATTTCGCGCATCATTTCGATATCAAAATTTGTTCGTGATTCCAGACGCTGCGCCTCCAGAAGCTTGTTCTGGCTGCGGAGCTCATGCAGTCTCTCATCCAGCTCCCTTTCGATACCGTCAATAGCAGAATTAAGCTGACGTGGGCTGGTGATAAAGTGCTTGGCGGGGTAAACTGCAAGTGCCGGATGCCGGGCTCTCACTTTACCGCTGACATGGTCGATCTCCACGATTCTCTCCACCTCATCCCCGAAAAATTCCACCCGGTAGGGCGATAGTTCGTAAGCCGGGAATATCTCCACACTGTCGCCGCGGACGCGGAATGTACCCCTGGCAAAGTCGATATCGTTGCGGGAATAATGTATTTTTATCAAGTCCCTCAGTAGCTCATCCCGGTCGCGAGTCTCGCCCTGCTTCACGAATGCCATCTGCTCCTTGTAATTCTGCGGCGATCCAATACCGTAAATGCATGATACCGAGGCAACTATGATAACATCCTCGCGCTGCAAAAGCGAGGCTGTGGCCCGAAGCCTGAGGCGGTCGATATCATCATTGATTGATGTGTCTTTCTCGATATATGTATCCGTAACCGGGATATAGGCTTCCGGCTGATAGTAATCGTAGTACGAGATAAAGAACTCGACCGCATTATTGGGGAAATACGCCTTAAATTCCCCAAACAGTTGCGCGGCCAGAGTTTTGTTATGGGATATTATCAATGTCGGACGGCCGTATTTCTGGATGACGTTGGCCATCGTGAAGGTCTTACCGGAGCCGGTTACTCCCAGAAGTGTCTGGAAACGCCGGTCTATTTTCAGACCGTCTGCAAGCTGCTCTATCGCCCGGGGCTGATCGCCAGTCGGCTTATATGTGGAAACTAATTCGAACTCTGCCATAACCCTCTATTATGTTGAAATTATTCAGTATGGTCAAGATGATTTAACGCTTTAGAGCCCGGGCAGTTTCATATATTGGAACATTTATATACCCAGTTGTTTAAAAGATTGAGAACGCAAAATGACCTTGACATAAGGTTTGATTTTCGTATAATTCCGGCTTAGTTTTTTAGAATCTCGAAAGGAGACTTGATGTACGCTGTTTTTGAAACTGGTGGGTTGCAGTTTGAGGTTGCCGAGGGAGACACC
Source organism: uncultured Ignavibacteria bacterium (assembly GCA_964496505.1). Taxonomy (GTDB): domain Bacteria; phylum Zixibacteria; class MSB-5A5; order JAABVY01; family JAABVY01; genus JAABVY01. The sequence goes on from CAZBZV010000022.1 coordinate 43,387, forward strand.
CTCCAGATTCCCAAACTTCCCATGTCCGCCGGAGATCCTGTCAAATTCGACAAGATTCTCCTGATTACGGGCGACAGCGACCCGTTGGTTGGAAAACCATACATTGAAAACGCTGCTGTTGAAGCTGAAGTTATCAATCAGGGTAAAGCTGAAAAAATAATCGTTTCAACCTACAAGAGACGCACGAAATATCGTCGCAAAGCCGGTCATCGCCAACCCTATACGGAAATCAAAGTAAATAAAATAGCTATACCGTAATTTCTGGGTTCAAGGATGAAATTTAACAGGCTTTTATTTTCACTAATTCTTCTATTAACAGTACTTCTTACGGCAAACCTGTCCGGTCAGAATCTGACGATATCATCGATTGAGGTTGAGGGAAACAAAATGGCGGACAGAAGTTTAATTCTGTCTGTCTCCGATCTCACAATCGGATCGGTTCTGACCTCGACAGCCACGCAAGATGCCGTGCGGCATATTTATGACCTGGAATTATTTTCGGATGTTCAACTTCTGGGTGAAATCCAGGATGATAAGTATATCGACCTGGTTATCAAGGTCGAGGAGTATCCGGTCGTTACCAAGGTCGAGTATGACGGCAATGACGAAATCGATGATGATGATTTGAGGGAGATCGATTCGATCAGGGTGGGGCAGATGATCTCGCCCAATCAGGTCCTTCAAGCTGTTAGGCAGATTAAGGCCAAATATCAGGATAAAGGATATTACCGGGTTGAGATCGAATCCGAACTTGAAAAGGTCACCGATGATCCTTTGACCAACGAGCACACCCTGGTTTTTAAGGTCGATGAGGGCACGAAGGTCCGGATCAGGGAGATCGAGTTTGTCGGCAACGAGGTATTTACCGACGATAAACTGCGCGGCAAAATGGGCAATAAGCCCAAGGGCTTCTTGCGTTCCGGAAATTTCGATCCCGAGAAACATGAAGAAGACAAAGAAAAGATTGTCGAGTTTTACCGCGAAGAGGGCTATATAGATGCGGCGGTTTTATCTGATACCGTCATTATCGACCAGGATAATCCAGAGTGGATGACTGTTCAGATCGAGGTGTACGAGGGTCCGCGTTACTATTTTGGCGGCACGAATTTTTACGGTCAAAAGGTTTACGGGGAAAATGCCCTCTACGACCAAATAAAATATGAAGAAGGCGAAATTTACAGCCCCGATAAATTTGAAGAATCGATAGGCAATCTTTATTCCCTGTATCAGGAACAGGGTTATATTCATGCCCGTATTTTTGAAAATTTAACCACTGTTGACTCGGTCATAAATGTTGAATTCGAGATCAGCGAGGGCGTGCCCGCAAAAATCAACAAGATCGAGATTGTGGGCAATACCAAGACAAAGGAGAAGGTGATTCGGCGCGAGATGTTTTCCCGTCCGGGTCAGGTTTTCCGCCGCTCGCTTCTGGAACGCTCGGTGCGAAACATCATGCTCTTGAATTATTTCGAAAGCGCCATTCCTGATTTCAGGGTTTTAGCGAATGGCGATGTCAACCTGATTATGGAGATGAAGGAAAAGCCTACCGGTCAGTTTAATGCCGGCGCCGGATATTCCGGCCAGGACGGTTTGGTGGGAACTGTCTCATTGGGTATGCCCAATTTCCGCGGAAACGGGCAGAATCTATCTCTGGCGGTTGAATTCGGAGCGAATCGAAATTCGGTTTCGATCAGTTTCTCCGAACCCTGGCTATTCGGAACACCGACGTCCTTTTCCTCGAATATCTATAACTTGAATCGCCAATGGTATGATGACTTCTGGGAAGGCCGCCGCGGCGGTTCGATAAGATTCGGAAGACGGCTGAAATGGCCGGATGACTATTTCCGTATTTACGGCGGATATGGTCTGGAAGAGGTGCGTTATTACGACTTCGATGATTCCACCATTTATCCAGATCTCCAGGAATTGAATGAAGACTGGCTGAGAACATCATCGGTGAATGCATCAATAGTGCGCGACTCCAGAGATCTCCCGCTGTTCCCGACCAATGGTATGGTTGCCAGATATACCGTCGAATACGCCGGCGGACCGTTGGGCGGATATTATGATTTCCATAAACATACATTCGAGTATTCGCAGTTCATACCGTTGTTCTGGAGATTCGTTCTGGCGGGCAAGATGAAGGTCGGTGTGGTGGATTCCCCGGATGGGGATGACGGCGTACCCTTTACGGAACGCTTCTCCCCCGGAGGTACCGATCCCGACGGCACGATTCGAGGATATGATGACGGCCGGGTGACGCCCAGAAATTCTCTGGGGCAGAGTATCAGGGGACGCGCAATGCTTGTTTATAATGCCGAGCTTCAGGTTCCGATAGTACCCCAGCAGATATATGCCCTGCTCTTTGCTGATGCGGGAAATTCCTGGATGGCAGGTTATCAGATTTCACCCTTTAACAAGGATGAATTGTATAAGTCTTATGGAGCGGGTTTCAGAATTGTGGTACCCGGTGTGGGCGTGATCGGTTTTGACTTCGGATATGGCATTAATGCAGACGATCCAGGCTGGAAGCCCCATTTCCAGGTTGGCACAACTTTTTAGATAATTATATTAGGTAAACGGATAATAGTTAATTTAACATAGGGGAGTGATGAGTATTATGAGAAACCTCTTATGGACAGTGATTGGGGCTCTGCTTATGAGTCTAATCTTCACTAATCCGGGTGTGGCGCAGAGCGGCAAGATAGTTTATGTCGATTCCTACCGGATCAGGAACGAATACAGAGAATTCCTCGAGGCCCAGGAAAAATTCGATAAGGAACTGGATGAGTGGCAGAAGGAAGCTATGGAGATGGAGCGCGAAGTCGACAGCCTGAAGAAGGATCTGAGCGAGAAGGCTCTGCTCCTGTCCGAGGAAGCTCGTGCCAGAAAGCAGGAAGCCATTGATGCCAAAGAGGCCGCATTGCAGAAATATATGGTTGATGTTTTCGGGCAGAGCGGCAAAGCCGAACAGCGTAACCGTGAGCTTACCAAGCCGCTTCTGGACAAGATAACCACCGTGCTGGAAAGAATAGCACAGGAGCAAAACTACGATTATGTTTTCGATGCGGTGAACGGCAATCTTGCTTATGCCAAGAAAAGCCTGGATATCACCGATATGGTTTTGGAAGAACTTCAAAAGCTGCAATAGAGAAGCATGGAAATTACTACTGCTGAATTGGCTGAAAAGCTGGGCGCCGAATTAGTTGGAGATGCCCAGCTTAAGCTTTATGGGGCGGCTCCGATCGAGGATGCTGACGAGGGCGACCTGGCCTTCCTCTCCAATAAAAAGTATTTTAAGTACCTGGAGAACTCAGGTGCCGGGGCGGTTATAGTGCCTCCCGAAATCAAAGAGTCGCAAAAGACTCTCCTGATTCACAATAATCCTTATTTTGCTTTCTCGAAGGCCCTGGGACTATTTTACCCTGATGAGGATATTTATCCGCCGGGAGTTCACAAAAGTGCAGTGGTTGATGATAGCTGCTCGATTCATGAAAGCGCATATATTGGTGCAAATGCCGTGCTCGAGGCCAGTGTCAATGTTGGAGAAAACACGCGCATTCTTCCCGGATCATTCATAGGCCGAGAAAGCAAGATCGGCAGCGACTGCCTTATCTATCCCAATGTAATGGTTCGAGAGAAAACCCGAATCGGCGACAGGGTGATTATCCACAGCGGAACTACAATCGGTTCTGACGGTTTCGGATATGCCCAGCACGAGGGCAGAAGCCACAAGATCCCCCAGATCGGGATTGTGGTTATTGAAGATGATGTCGAAATCGGCGCCAACTGTTCAATTGACCGGGCAACCCTGGGCGAAACCCGTATTGGGAAGGGCACCAAAATCGATAATCTTGTACAAATCGCACATAATGTCAAAACCGGTCAGAACTGCATCATAATTTCCCAGGTGGGTATCTCCGGATCGACCATGCTTGGCAATAATGTTATCCTTGCAGGTCAGGCCGGACTTATAGGACATCTTAATATTGGAGATAATGTTATCGTTGCGGCTCAGTCGGGCATTACGCATGACCTTGAAGAAAATTCCAAACATCTCGGTTCGCCCGCACATGAGATGATGCATCAGAAGCGGATTGAAGCGATAATAAATAAGCTTCCTGATTATATCAGGAAAATCCGGGATATCGAGAAGCGTTTAAAAAATATGGAATAGGCTTTTACTTGCGGTTATGTTCACAGCCCCCGTTGCGATTGATCATTAACTCCCCCTCTATATATTGCTGAACAGCCTCGTCAATAGAACCACCCTCAACCACAACATATCCCTGCATGCCGGCCTGCTCGAAATCCCTGCGGATGGGATCTCCCATACCCGCGGCCAGTACAACCTGACATCCGGATAACTGCTCGATCATCTGACGATGCACTCTCTTGTGATCGTCATGCGAACGATGCTTGCGGTGATGGGCAACATCATTCTCGATATATTGGCGGTCGATAATCCGATCGGGAGTAATAGTATATATCGCAAAATATTCAGCACGTCCAAGATGCTTCGATATTGTTTCTTTATCGTCCGTAGCAATTGCTATCTTCTTCGTGTCCATTGGCACCTCCAATATAGTTATACGCTTGAATTACCTCAGGATGTGTAAATTTGTCAAGAAATAAAGATTAAAATATCTACATTATGGGTGGCCCAACTCTATCATTACTGAATCACTAAGTTTAAGAAGAAGATCAATCGGATTCGAGAATACGGAGAACCTGCTCAAACGTGAGCAGGAGTCCTATCTGAGCGGCATTGCCGGTGTCGAATTCGGTATGCGCCCCGATTCTAATAGCTGCCGTATCCATATTGATATATTGGCTGATATGAGAATTGTCCGACAACAAAAACTCATGTATCCATTCCTTAATTTTATGCTCGAAAACCGCCGAATATTCCATAATCCCGGCAGGGCGCCTTTTCTTGAGTATCCGAGTGGCTATTTTCTGTACAATCAGCTTCTTAATCGAGGCATTTATGGGTAGACCGGTGCGTTGATGATTTATTCTTCCCAGACCGGGATAATACTTATTCCAGATATACCTACCCAGATTCATCATTACCTTGTACTGAACCGGGATGCTGAAATTGAATTCCAAAAGGTCCCGGTCGCAGTAAGGGGTACGGAATTCAAGCAGGTCGTTTTCCAGCCAGAAGCCTGCAAGCGAGCTCTGGGAATTGATTTCAAAATGATCCAGCATCATCCAGGTATCCAGCGGTGATTCATGCCGGTAGTATTCGATGAGAGAATAAGCGACTTTTTCAACTTCGGCCCGTTCAAAAGTAAAATTCAGAAGGCGTTCCATACTGTCGAGCTCCTGACCCTCGCTTAGGAGCTTTCTCAACATTTCGAATTTGACATGTATCGGATTTATTCTCGAGAGCAAATAAAGGAAGCGCGATAGGTAGCCAAGATAATTATTTCCGTACAAGCCCGAGAGGCATATATCTCCAAGCTCCTTGACACTGTTACGAGTGGAGATACCATGATAGTTTAATGCGGGAACAAATCCGCCTGTATTATAGACAGCTTCTCTCAGGTAATGCTGCAGAAAATCCGGGGAGATCTTTAGCTTATTATGCGGTATTTCCAGATGATCGCAAACTTCCGATGCGATTTTCATATCATCACTTTTTTCACCGCCGAAGCTGAAGGCCGGAATCATGATCTTATTCTTCTTGAGCAATGCCGCCAGCAGACGAGAATCACCTCCCCCTGACAACGACAGCGCAGCCTTACCCTCAGACATTCTGATTATGCCATTCTCGAGCCCTCTAAGAATGCCCTCGGCGGCATCGTCTATAGTCATCTTGACCGGCCTGAACTGCGGCTTGAAATACTGCTTGACATTGAAGCCTGTTTGGTCGAATTGCAGTATCTGACCGTACCGGAGCTTCTTGATTCCGTCAATCCAGGTATGATCGCCGAATATCTTGCCAAAGGCCATGAATTGAAGCAAAGCATCCCTGTTAATACTGCGAATGTTCAGCGCTTTGGCCAGCGCAAACGGATTTGGGCTGAAGGCCAGGAAAGTGTTTCTTTGGTTATAATAAAGAGGTCTGATACCGTGAAGGTTCGTCGCGAGTATAAGGACTTTCTTTGAGTCATCCCAGAGAGCGAAGCTGAAGAATCCGTTAATTTCGGCGATCTCTTCCAGCCGGTTTTCAAGATAAATTTCGAAGATTGATTTGGGCAACTGAGGGGAATATGTATCCCTTTCAAATATCTCGCCCCAGAAGAATAGAGTAAGCGAATTGTCTTTATCCTGAAACGGCTGGCCCTGCGGATCGACTATGCCCAGCGACTTAAATCCAATCCGGCAATTTTCATTGTCGGTATTGAGGTACTTATACTCAAAGGGCGTTATCCCGGAGGCGATATTGCCGAATAATTCTGCCTCCGGCTTTTTCTCCAAATCTATAATTCCAAATAATCCGGGCATAGTATAAAAAACCCCGCATTTGATGCGGGGTCAATCAATAAATTATTATTTATTTGGGATACACTGTATTCCGCAGGATCTTGACCGCGATTTATCGCGGTTGTGATCCTGCGGATATATATAGCAAAGGGTCACAATCCCGATTTCATCGGGATCAAGACTCTTCGCTACAGAAAACATTATGCTATTTTATATTTCTCCACGCCTTCACGGAAAAGATTTCCGCCGTAGCAGTCCATAACAACAATGGCCGGGAATTCATCAACCGTGAGTTTTCTGACAGCCTCGGGTCCGAGGTCGTCGTAAGCTATAACCTCAGCCGCCTTGATCGATTTCGAGATCAGCGCTCCGGCTCCGCCGATTGCCAGGAAATAGACCGCAGTATGATCTTTCAGCTTTCCCGCAACTTCCTGCGACATCTCGCCTTTGCCGATCATACCTTTCAAGCCGGCATCCAGCATATCGGGTGAATATTTGTTCATCCTGTACGATGTTGTCGGGCCGGCCGAGCCGATTACCTTGCCCGGTTTGGGCGGGGTGGGACCCGCGAAATAAATGATCTGGCCTTTGGGATCGAAGGGCAGATTCTCCCCTTTGGCCAGTGATTCTGTCATGCGTTTATGGGCGGAATCACGGGCTGTGTATATAGTGCCCTTGATTAATACCTCTGTCCCGATTTTAAGCTCCTTAATCAACTCATCGGTCAGGGGAGTTTCTATTACTTTTTTTTGGGTATCCATTATTATCTCTCCTTATAAAACGACATGTTTGTGACGGGCAGCGTGACACTGCATATTGACGGCCACCGGGAAGCTGGCGATATGGCAGGGGTGAACCTCCACATGAACAGCCAATGCGGTCGTGCGTCCGCCCAGACCCTGGGGACCGACACCGACTTTGTTGACCAGCTCCAGAAGCTCCTCTTCCAGCTTCGCGTAAAACTCCTGGGGATGCTTGCTTCCCACTTCACGCAAAAGAGCTTTCTTTGCCAACTGTGCGCATTTATCGAATGTTCCGCCGATACCTACTCCTACGATAACCGGGGGACAGGGATTGCCGCCCGATTTGGCCACACGTTCTACCACAAAGTCCTTAAGCCCTTCGATACCGTCCGAGGGCTTTAGCATTTTAACCTCGCTCATATTCTCCGAGCCGCCTCCCTTGGGAGCGCAGAAGATCTCCAGCTTGTCGCCGGGGACTATTTCCAGATTAATAATGCAGGGTGTGTTATCGCCCGAGTTCTTGCGTTCAAGCGGATCGGTTACGATTGACTTGCGGAGGTAACCTTCGGTATAGCCCTGGCGTACTCCCTCGTTGAATGCCTCGTTGAAGTCGCCGCCGGTTATGTGCAAATCCTGTCCCATCTTGACGAAAAATACCGAGAATCCGGTATCCTGGCAGATCGGGACCTTGTCCTCTCTGGCGATTTCGGCGTTTTTTACGATGTCGTTCAAGATCGATTTACCCAGGGGCGATTCCTCTGTATCGATAGATTCCTTAAGCCGTTTAAAAACATCTTCCCCAAGATTATAATTGGCTTCCATGCAGAGTTTCTTGACCGCGGGGGTAATTTCGGAAACATGTAGCTCTCTCATTTATGCCATCCTCTCTGTTTCGGTTTTTCGGAATATGATTACAAAATCCGCTTTTGTCAATGGATTGAGGATAAGATTATTACATAAAACGCATCAATATTCAGGATTTAAACAGGCCCCCATGTTTTGATAAATTTTCAAACCACTTGCAAAACCAGAATATGTTGTTTAAGTTTAAGGTTGTTAGGCGGATAAAAATGTCCGCGTTTAAATAGTTTTGGCGATAATGTATGTTAACATTTTTGATATTGTAAATCATTTAATAAAGGAAGGTCGCAAAGTGAACACAAAATCAATAGTATCTAACAGGGTTTCACAGATTTCAAAATCGGCCATCCATGAGATGACTCGACTCTCAAAAGAAGTAGATGACGTTGCTTTTCTATCCTGGGCAAAACCCACCGCAGGGACTCCCGATCATATCGGCGAGGGAGCGATCAGGGCTATAAAAAGCGGGGCAGTCGGCGGCTACTCTGAGAATGCCGGTCTTGTCAAGCTACGCGAGGCGATTGTTGAGAAATTGAAGCGGGATAATAATATTGAAGCAGGTATTTCGCAAATTATCGTAACAGTCGGCGCTATTGAGGGTCTATCGGCAGCTATCATGGCCATTATCGATCCCGGTGATGAGGTTATTCTATTAACTCCTACATATTCAACCCATATTCGTCAGGTTCAAATAGCCTCTGGCGTACCTGTATTGGTTCCTACGATTGAGGAAGAGGGCTATGCCATTGATTTTGATGCCGTGAAAAAGGCAATTACTCCCAAAACAAAAGCGGTCTTTTGCTGTTCTCCCAACAATCCCACAGGAACCGTCTTTTCCAGGGATGAAATCAGTCAACTGGCGGAAATCGCATTACAGAACAATCTGATGGTGATTACAGACGAAGCCTATGAATATTTTATTTATGACGGTCTTGAGCATTTTTCGATTGCCTCAATACCGGAGATGAAGGAACATGTCATTAGCTGTTATACCTTTACGAAGACCTATGCTATGACCGGCTGGCGGATTGGCTATCTGCATGCCCATGAATCCCTGATTCCTCAGATAACAAAGGCGCATATTCCTTTTGCAATATGCGCTCCCGTTGTATCGCAATATGCGGCGCTGGCTGCCCTCGAGGGTCCGCAGGATTGTATCTCGGAATTCAAGGCGCATTACCGTGCCGCCCGGGATCTGATGTGCAAGCGCCTGGATGAACTTGACTCGGTTTTTTCTTACCAAAAGCCAGGCGGTTCATATCTAATGTTTCCTAGGATTCTTCTGGAAGAGGGGGAGGACTCAATCGCCTTTTGTAAAAATCTTTTGAAAAAAGGTAAGGTATCGACCACCCCGGGAATAGCCTTTGGGCCGTCAGGAGAAAGTCATTTGAGGCTTTCTTTCTGTGTCTCCGAGGATGAGATTAACAAGGCATTCGACAGAATGAAAGAGTTTTTCGGATAAATTCATAAAGACGAGAGAGCAATGGCAGACTTGGGCGCAGTTATGGCATAAAAAAACACCCTATTCGATAGGGTGTTGAAGAGGAGGGGATAAACCCTAAATATCTATCTTAATTGGCGGTTACGTTACAAACCTTTTTATCTTTTCCCCTGCGCTCGAAATTAACCACGCCATCAATAAGGGAAAACAAAGTATAATCTTTACCCATACCGACATTTTCTCCGGGATGTATTTTGGTGCCGCACTGGCGAACAATAATCGAACCGGCGGAAATTCTCTGTCCGGCAAAGGTCTTTACGCCACGTCGCTGTCCGTGGGAATCGCGGCCGTTTCTGGATGAACCGACACCTTTTTTATGAGCCATTTTTTCCTCCTCAAAATCTAAGACCCAAATATCATGTATTTGGGTCTTAGATTATAATCAATTACCATAATTCTGGCAAGTCGAAAATCACTGTGAAACCGGTTTTTTATCTTCCGATTCGACCTTGGTTATGGTCTTAAAGGTCAATCCATCACCGTCCTCATAATCGACCTCAACCTCGCAGTCGCCCGCATACTGGCCGCGCAGAATCTCCTCTGCCAGAGGATCTTCCAGGAATTTCTGGATTGCACGGTTCAATGGACGCGCACCGTAAGTCTTGTCGTAGCCCTTATCGGCCAGGAAATTTTTGGCCTTATCGGTTAGGTAGAAGGAAATACCCTTCTCGGCCAGACGCTGCGAGACCTCGACCAACCTGATTTCCACGATCTCCTTGATATTTTCCTTCGAAAGTGAATGGAAGATAATGGTTTCGTCTATTCTATTCAAAAGCTCCGGATTGAATATCTTTCTCAACTCTTCCATAACATTCTTCTTCATGATATCGAAATCGCTTTCGACCTTTTCCTTGGCGAAGCCCATTGATGTACCCTCGCCAATTCGACGAGTTCCGGCATTCGAAGTCATGATAATAATAGTATTCCTGAAATCGACTCTTCGCCCGAACGCATCGGTCAAAGAACCGTCATCAAAGAGCTGCAGAAGGATATTGAAAACATCCGGATGCGCCTTTTCAATTTCATCCAACAGGACGACCGAATAGGGATGCCTGCGAACCTTCTCGGTAAGCTGGCCGCCCTCTTCGTAACCGACATATCCGGGAGGAGCGCCTATCAGGCGAGAGACCGCGAATTTCTCCATATATTCGGACATATCTATACGAATCAAGGCATTGGCATCCTCGAACATAAATTCCGCCAATGAGCGCGAAAGCTCGGTTTTTCCAACGCCGGTCGGGCCGAGAAACACGAAGGAACCGATCGGACGTCTGGGATCACCCAGCCCGGCACGGGCGCGGCGTATCGACTTGGCGATTGCCCGAATTGCCTCGTCCTGTCCGACAATAGTCTTCTTGACTTCTTCCTCCATGCGCAGCAGACGCTTGGATTCCTTCTCCTCCAGTCGGAATAGCGGAATTCCGGTGATCTTGGCCACAACCTGGGCCACATCCTCGCCGGAAAGCACGATTTTCTGCTGCTCGCGTTCCTCTTCCCATTTGGCCTTCATCTGGGCCAGTTCCTCACGCTTGGACTTTAGCTCGTCACGCAGATGGGCGGCTTTCTCGAATTCCTGATTTTTGACCGCATCCTCTTTGCGTTTGGCTATTTCCTCAATCTGCACCTCGACCTCGCCAAACTCGTTGGGCTTGGTGTAGGAGGACAGATGAGCGCGGCTTCCGGCCTCGTCGACAATATCCAGGGCCTTATCGGGTTGGAATTTACCGGTTATATAACGATCTGAAAGCATGACCGACTGTTCGATGGCATCATCGGAAATCGTAATTTTGTGATGCTCTTCATATTTCTGACGCAGACCCTTCAAAATCTGGATCGATTCCTCGGTTGTCGGGGCCTCGACCATAACAGTCTGGAAACGACGGTCGAGAGCGCCGTCCTTCTCGATATACTTGCGGTACTCGTTAAGGGTGGTTGCGCCGATGCACTGCAACTCTCCGCGGGAGAGCGCAGGCTTGAATATATTCGATGCATCCAGTGAACCCTCAGCTCCGCCGGCTCCAACTATCGTATGCAGCTCGTCGATGAAGATTATCACTTCCTGGGAATTGACAATCTCATTCATGACCGATTTCAGCCTCTCTTCGAACTGCCCGCGATACTTGGTACCGGCCACAAGGGATGCCATATCGAGAGTAACCAGACGCTTGTTTTCCAGTGTCTGCGGGACTTTGCCCGCTACGATTCTCTGTGCCAGACCCTCGGCGATAGCGGTTTTACCCACGCCCGGCTCGCCGATCAGCACAGGGTTGTTCTTTTTGCGGCGTGACAGAATCTGCGTCACGCGCTCTATCTCATCGACTCGGCCTATGATCGGATCGAGCTTGGCGCGGCGGGCAAGTTCGGTCAGGTCGCGTCCGAAATGATCCA
>CAZBZV010000023.1:0-54888 GCA_964496505.1 uncultured Ignavibacteria bacterium
ATCTGTAAACCATGTGACCGGAACTAAGTGTAAACTATGTCTCAGGAAGTACAAATTATCGCTGAATTTTTGCACTTCTGCGGAAGAAATAACTAAGCGGCGTGAACTTATAACCGCATTCTTGGTTTTTTAAAATTAATAACAGGAAATATACAAACAAAAAAGGATGTAGAACAGTAACTGAATTAAACTCGGCTCATATACAGAACAACAGGAAATCAAAATGACACAAAAGAATCATTTAAGGGATTGCAAACGAGTTAACAAACGAAAAGATCTCAAAGAATACACTTACCTGGGGTGCCCACTAACCAAAAACAGATCACCCTGGTGTTTCAAATTGTGTAAACCAGATACCGATGGAACCGGTTTTTGCGGCCGAATAGCACCTCATGGTATTAAGAGCCGTATTCAATTGGGAATAGAGTCTTACAATAAGAGACAGACCAAATCAGCGACTTCGCTTACCGCTCAGGATGCGACAATCGGCAAAGAAACCTGATTTTAGCCCACCAGAATATTTACCGGCATTAATTCCTGGTGCAATGCCAATGTTATTCATGCCACCCCGTATCTTTCTTTCCGGCAATACTGGTACTTAATGATCAAGAAAAATGGCAATATGGTCTCAATGCGGCTATGGAATTTGATTTCTCTAAATTAGTTGGGATTCACTTTAAATTCGAAGCCTCCTAAAAGAGCCGAACAGTTAAGTGATAAAATAAGGGAGGTCGACTATGGTCGACCTCCACATATTCAGATATGTCAAAAAAACTCAGGCGAGATCGAAACGATCAAGATTCATAACCTTATCCCAGGCTGCCACGAAGTCATGCACGAACTTCTCCTTCGAGTCTCCAGATGCATAAACCTCTGCGACTGCTCTAAGCTGTGAATTTGAGCCGAAGACCAGATCGACACGGGTACCGGTCCATTTGGACTCACCTGTGGCGCGATCATATCCCTCGAATTCGTCACCGTCGTCCGAGGTTGGCTTCCACTCCGTTCCCATGTCTAACAGATTGACAAAGAAGTCATTTGTCAAAGTCTCCGGCTGATCGGTGAAAACGCCGTGCTTTGACTGTTCAAAGTTTGCATTTAGAGCACGCATACCGCCAACCAGAACAGTCATCTCGGGAGCTGTTAGTGTCAGCAGCTGCGCCCTATCGATCAGCAGCTCCTCCGGGGAGACGGCATACTTTGCTTTCTGGTAGTTACGGAAACCGTCTGCTACCGGTTCTAGTACAGAAAACGATTCCACATCTGTTTGCTCCAGAGAAGCGTCCATGCGCCCGGGCGTAAACGGAACCTTAACATCATAACCGGCATCCTTTGCAGCCTTCTCTACCCCGGCACACCCGGCCAGAACAATCAGGTCAGCCAGCGAGACTTTTTTGCCGCCGGATTGAGAATCGTTGAATTCATTCTGGATATCTTCCAGTGCTTTCAATACTTTCGCCAGCTGCTCCGGCTGGTTTACTTCCCAGTTCTTTTGGGGTTCAAGACGAATGCGGGCACCGTTGGCGCCGCCACGCATGTCGGAACCACGGAATGTCGAGGCCGAGGCCCAGGCTGTCGAAACCAGCTCAGAAATAGAAAGACCTGATGCCAGGACTTTATCTTTTAGAGCGGCAACATCCTGCTCGTCAATCAGGTCATGATCGACCTCCGGGATGGGATCCTGCCAGAGGAGTTCCTCTTCGGGCACTTCGGGTCCAAGATAACGTGAACGGGGACCCATGTCACGGTGGGTCAGCTTGAACCAGGCCCGCGCAAAGGCGTCCTGAAATTCCTCGGGATTTTCCAGGAAGCGCCGCGCAATCGGCTCGTAGATAGAATCGAACTTAAGCGAAAGGTCCGCCGTGGTCATCATGGGGCGGTGTTTCTTCGAAGGATCGTGGGCGTCGACTACCATGTCCTCTTCGTCCACATCCTTGGCCAGCCACTGATTGGCGCCGGCCGGGCTTTTGACCAATTCCCAATCGTATTTAAACAGCACCTTAAGATAGCCCATGTCCCATGTGGTTGGATTCGGTTTCCAGGCGCCTTCAATGCCGCTTGTAATCGTATCACCGCCCTTACCGCTGCCGTGTTTGCTCTTCCAGCCCAGGCCCTGCTCTTCGATTGGAGCAGCTTCGGGCTCAGGGCCGAGAAGATCCGCATCGCCCGCGCCGTGGCACTTACCAAATGTATGCCCGCCGGCCACAAGCGCGACGGTCTCCTCGTCATTCATAGCCATGCGCGCAAAAGTCTCTCGAACATCGCGACCGGAAGCTACCGGATCTGGATTTCCGTCCGGGCCTTCCGGGTTCACATAAATAAGGCCCATCTGCACAGCCGCCAGGGGATTTTCCAGCTCACGGTCGCCCGAATAGCGGCTCTTAGGCTTGTCGCTCGTAGCCAGCCATTCCTCTTCGGCACCCCAGTAAACGTCCTCTTCGGGCTCCCAGATATCCGGGCGCCCGCCCGCGAAACCGAAGGTCTTGAGTCCCATCGACTCCAAAGCGCAGTTGCCGGCCAGGATCATGAGATCAGCCCAGGAGATACTCTTGCCGTATTTCTTTTTGATTGGCCAGAGCAGCCGGCGGGCCTTATCGAGGTTCACATTATCCGGCCAGCTATTAAGGGGCGCAAAGCGCTGGTTGCCAGTTCCTCCGCCCCCACGGCCATCGCCCATGCGATAGGTACCCGCGCTGTGCCATGCCATTCGGATGAAGAGCCCACCATAATGACCGTAATCAGCCGGCCACCAGTCCTGTGAGTCAGTCATCAAATAGTAAAGGTCCTTCTTCAGAGCCTCATAATCGAGTTTCTTGAATTCCTCAGCATAGTCGAAATCCTCACTCATAGGATTGGATTTGGCAGAATGCTGATGAAGAATATTCAGTTTTAGTTGATTAGGCCACCAATCACGGTTGGAAGTGCCGCGGCCAGCAGTCGGGCTGACACCCTTACCGGTCACCGGGCACATACCCTCGCCTTCCTTTTTTTGGTCAGTCATAATCTCTCTCCTTGATCATATTATGGTTAAACTGTTTAATCGTGTATATATGTATATTAGTTATTAACACCCCTAAACATTCTGTGTTTCTTTCAATCTCTTCAAAAGGCCGGATAATTAGAAATAGTCCATTATTAGACAGCTTATTACTCCCGGACAAAAAAAGATTTAGCCCTTCTTTTTTCTGCCTCGAATTATAACCTGAAATTCTGTTACCTCAAATTCCTTGAGTTTCTCTTTTCCTTTGACCTGCAGTTGATCCCAGGGGATATCATAGATTCGACCCGTATCAATGTCAATAAAGTGATGATGTTTTTCAAGATTGGAATCAAAGACAACTGCGCCTTCCTTAATTGTCTGCATTGCAAGAAGTCCCTTTTCGACGAGAAGGTTCAGCGTGTTGTACACGGTTGCTCTCGAGACTGTAGGGCACTTCTTTCGAGCAGAGCTTAACACCTCATCCGCTGATGGGTGAGATTTATTTTTCAAAACATATTCAACCACTGCAATCCTCTGAGGAGTAGGCTGAATACCACAGTGTCGCAAGATCGAGATGACATCCTTCATGACGTTTATAATAATTCCTATATTAGACGCTGTCAAGATATTTTTGAGGGATATTGTCCGGCAAGATAAAAGATCACAGTTTAATCATAAAATGGTGTAAGTTCTGGTGCTACAACGGGGTTGGGGATTCGCCCTCCCGTTTTATTTTTTTAATTCGTAGTTGTAGTTGGAATTGGCTTAAAAAAAAGAGCATAAATAATGTTTATGCTCTTTGGCTGGATCACTGCCCATTCAAATTATGTGACTATAAAACCTGGGTTTTCCTACGGTTGGGGCTGCATTTCAGGGAAGGTCAGGCTGAATCTCTCGCAAAGCTCCGGAACGCTTTCGAACTTCATCCCCAATTTGTACTTCTCATTAATTCGGGCAAATGCCTCCATATCACCCCAGGCTTTGGAAACTTCGCGGAAATAGTTTTCAAAACCCGACGGGGATATTATCTCAATAATTTCGCATGGCTCATCATCCGGATTCCAGAATGTATGCCATTGGTGCCTCGGCTTAAACACCCAGTCACCCTGATCGGCTATGACAACGTCATCACCGAGAAGCGCACCAAGCCTTCCCTTAATCACAAATGAATACTCGTCCTCATTGTTATGATAATGAATGGGTGCAGCCAGTGCTTTCGGTGCGATCGGGTGATGTACCACCGCAAAACGATTTTCAGAGGGTGCTCCCTCAATTTTCCAGCTAATCCCAAGACCACCGAAATCAAAGGAATCGCCGTCTGTCATTTTAATAATAGTAGGCTTCAAAATATTTCCTTTTTTAAAGGTTAAAATGGATTTGGAAATATACATAAAGAAATCGTCCAAAACAAGATTAATTATGATAAATATTATCCTGTTTTATTAAGGTCATGTTAGTAATACAGTTAACGATATATTTATCTGTTGCTTGAAAGTGATTCGCCCTGTCTGATTGATAGCGAGGGTTCAATATCATGAGCAAGCGCTATCAGATTGAATGCCGGGGAACGTTTGGCCTGTTTCGCCAGAAATGCCCGGTCTGCCTCGTTCAGATTGGGACCTTCAAGCTCGACATCCACGATGATTTTGCCGTATATCTCATCGCGCTGGTCAAGGTCTTTGAGGCCGACCAATACCAGCAGGCTAAGCGGTGCCCGAACTGTCGTTTTGATTCGGTCTATTTCGATATTGTTCACGACGGCATGTACCGCAATAGTACCAGTAATACAATCCGCCATTCCCGCCAAAGCCAGCTCCACAGGTTCGATTCGATCGACAGGCGATTCTACCTCAGCCTGCAGTTCGACCGGCACACCCAGATGAAGAATATGTTCACGAGTCTGACCGTATTCCTCTCCCGCTATCGAAAACGGCCCCATTTTGGCAGTGCTGTGATATACGACATCTTCGGATTCGGCTTCAGCTCGAAACT
This sequence comes from uncultured Ignavibacteria bacterium, assembly GCA_964496505.1. Classification (GTDB taxonomy): domain Bacteria; phylum Zixibacteria; class MSB-5A5; order JAABVY01; family JAABVY01; genus JAABVY01. The sequence goes on from CAZBZV010000023.1 coordinate 4,973, forward strand.
CGACATTGGCATAAGACGGATTGGCACGCACCTCTTCAACCATCTGATTATACTTATAGAGATTGAGTCCCTTTTTGATAATTGTCGATGATGTATCCGCCTTATCTGCCATTGCGGAACCCGCTAGAACTAATAACGCAATTACGGCAATTGATAGTAAACAGACCCAGGTTAAGTTGTCTTTCTGGATTTTCATTTTTTAGTCCTTTGTTGTAAGTTGTAGGTTTTGTTTATTGCTTCATATAACCTTATTGCATGGCTTGTGCCAAATACCGAAAAAGATCTCATCATGCGGGGCGGCAATGGATTAGGAGAATCATTATGATATTTTGTCGTTACAAAAAATGCTGCATCTCACGATATCTCGTGATTATCGAACGATATCTCGTTGGAGTTTAATGAAATTGACACTGCCGGGAGGTCTTTACTGTACTAATAGGGAATCACACCGGATTCCTGACTATAATCTGCCTTCAAATGTTAGAGCTACCTTGCAGAAAGTCATATCAATTTCGGACAGCGGAAAGAGACATTAAAAAAGCCCCCGCCTGCGCGAGGGCTCTTTTGAATTATGAATTGTTTTAGGCCATGGCTTCCGCCTTTTTATTGATATGATCATATACCGGCCTCAATTCCTTTGTCGGACTGAATTCGAGGAAGGTGGTGTCCTCTTCCACATTTACCGTGTGGCCTGCCGGCCAGTAGAACACATCTCCCGCACGGCATGTCTCCTTGTCACCATTATCATAGGTCACGTTAATCGCCCCCTCGAGCATATAGCCCCAGTGCGGACACTGGCACCTATCGCCCGGAAGGCCCTCAAGCAACGGGGTGGCATCTGCGCCGGCCTTGAGCTTTACATATGCCACCGCTGAGTCGTCCCATTCCTCTCGCTGAAATGTTGCGACAGGCAGGTCAATGGCCACCGACATGTCTTCTTTACGCATCTTCATAAATATTCCTCCTTTTTACATATAGGATTTTGTTAAACTGATCAACTAAAGATCGCTCCAATCTATCCGAATAATTTTTCTCGGAATGGTGCGATATTGTAATTCACTGTGATTTTCATCTCAGAATTCCTCGCTGCTCCAGGTATCTGGCGGTCAACGAGAAGAGGTTTCCATTGATTGACGATATTCCACCATTTCATCGACCTGATTTTCGAATTCATCCTTCGAAAACTGAATCCCGTAGAGATAAGTGCTCCAGCCCATGGTAGTCTTTGCCAATTGGACAGCGCTTGTCAATTCCTCGTCGGTCGCACCATGCAATCTGGCAAACTGAGTATGATAATATGCGCAGTACTCGCATCCACGAGCGGCTGAGACAGCAACACCTATAAGTTCCCGATATTTCAACGGAATCTCGCCGGGACCGGCTTCGACTGCTTTGAAGGCATTCCACTCTGCCTCCAGTGATGCATCAGGCAATGTCTTAAAGAAACCTGGAACCGTTCCCAGCATGGATTCCATTTCATTGTAGATCTGCTGCCGATCGGTATTTTGAGCGGTCGTTACCGGATCGGGCCCGCCGGTCTTAATAGAACCATAGGCCAAAACTGCAGCAATAAGAACCACGGATGCAAAGCTTACCGATATCCACTTCCATCTGCTTTTCATAGTTATTCCTCCTTTTCTCGGCCGATTAAACCGGCCTTGATCAATTTGAATGCTTTAAACTCGAACGGATAAATTACCGCTCGGAAATTGCAAATTGAACAGTTTTTCCGGATTCCTCTGCCCCCAAGAGAACAAGATTGATTGTCAGAGGCGATTATACAAAGGCTGACAGAATAATGCAAGACATTTTTTATCTTATTTTACTTAAATTTTCCTCTCCCGAATCTTTTGCGGGAACTAAGTTAAACCTTCAATCTTATTGACAGATGTGGTTTCGAGTTTGTGGGACAAGAAAGCCCATTTTTTCTCGAATCCTTTTTATATTAGAAATCTCTAAGATTTAGCTATGCTATATGTTATAGGGCTTGTTGAAAAAGTCAGAAAAAGCAGGCAAGCAACCGCATGCACTGATACAGCCCGCAGCTAATCCCGTAGCTCAGGAAAATCGAAAAGCGTGTTGCCTTGCCGGCGCTATTTCAGTTTTTCAATTTTATATCCACGCTTTTTAAGAAGTTCGAGCACGCCATCCTCACCCACCAAATGCGCAACTCCAACCAGCACAAATTCGGTTTCAGGCGTTTGCAGGAATTTTTCTATCTCTGGCATCCAACTGGTATTTCTTTCGACAATAATTACCTTGAAAAGCTCAGGAAATTCACTTTCTATTTCACTTATGAATAATTCTTCCAGTTTTTCAATATCCCCGATTTTCCACGCTGATGACATTTGCTCAAAAATTTCTTCCAGACTTTTCAAATCTTCAATGCTATAGAGAATGAAATTATCCTCGTTTCCATCGGCCAGGCTCGTCAATATCTCAATCTGCTTATCAATGGATTCGAGACCTTCTTCCGGTTTGTCATCTGCCGCGGCCTTATTATGGTAAAATAAATCAATTCCCTCGAAATTGATTCCAAGCTTTTGCAATTCGATGGCCAGCAGGGTAAACATTACCATCGATGGTTTGAACTTATTCATTAATTCCAGAGAAATCTCTTGTTCAGAGCAGTATTCCTTCAGCTTTTTATAGGTTTCGGGAGAAAGGACACTGTCGAGTGTCTGGTCGTCTGAGTATATCCCTTGAGCAATTATCTTCTGCTGCACCTCCGGACTGTTCAGCCTGGCAATATCCGTTTCAAAAACAAGCATATCGGATGCATCATAAGCTTGATCGAATCCAGCGGGGAAGGGTCGATCGGATTCACGCAGGACATGAATCGTGCCGCCGATATACATTGTCGTTGAATCTGTTTTTGCGATTCATACTGATGTTTCTGCCAGGGCCGATCCTGCTATGAACAGGACTAACATCAAAAATGCAATCATCTTCTTCATAACCAATCTCCTTTTATCCAAATTATGACAGGTTCGCAGCTCAAATACAAAACCTACACCTTTCAATTTTATAAAATACCTCTGCCTCCAAATTTTGTCAATCATAACTGAATTAAAAAAGGTATTCCTGCTCTCACACTAACGCGATCTTTAAACAAATTGACTGAAGCCGAGTCATTCGCTATATTCTCTGCCTTAAATGAAAATTTCAACTCTGATACTGGCACTGGCCACTCTCATTGCCTTTGCTGCCAATTCGATATTATGCCGTCTGGCATTGATTTCTGAAAATACAGGCGCGCTCGAATTTACCGCATTCAGGCTGGCGTCGGGGATAATCATTCTCCTGCCGTTGATTCTGGTTCATAAAAGCAGGCATGTTCATGATGCAACTTCGAAAAGTGTTGATCCGCTTAAAATCCGATTTTCCAACTTCTATCAAGCCATGGCCCTTTTCGGATATGCCCTTTTCTTCTCGCTGGCCTATATTCAACTCGAAGCCGGCACAGGGGCATTGATACTTTTCGCCTCGGTGCAGATAACCATGATCGGCATTTCGATTGTCAGAGGCAATAAAGTCACTTTGCCGGAATGGATGGGAGTAGTTATCTCATTTTCCGGGCTTGTCTATTTGCTACTGCCCGGATTCTCCGCCCCTCCAGTTTTGGGTACGGCCTTAATGATTGCTTCAGGAGTGTCATGGGGAATCTATTCACTTCTGGGGCAGAATCAGCCGCAGCCGATTCTGTCGACTGCAAGGAATTTTCTTTTTTGCCTGCCGGGAGTGGTTGTTCTGGCTCTTATAATATTTGGTAAATCTTTGCAAACCGGCCAGGTAAAGATAAACGCCGGTGGAATCATCCTGGCCGTTTTATCGGGTGCGCTTGCCTCCGGGCTCGGCTATGTTCTGTGGTATCTGACAGTGCGAAAAATTACAACCGTGTCGGCATCCGTGATTCAGCTCGCGGTTCCGGTACTGGTTGCGATAGGCGGGATTATGCTTCTGGATGAATCGTTTACATTGCGTCTGGCGCTGGCATCGATTCTAATTATCGGAGGGATCATTATTACAATCGCGGGAAAAAGTAATACCGCAGGGTGATTGATTATCAATGCTCATCTTGACAACTGTACCCCATCCCATTGGGTAGATTTAAGCCGCTATGCCTGCTGTGTTTCGGTTTATTAATACTGTTATGTAATGCTTAATCGAATGTCCTTGAATCGAAAAAGAATATCGCAGGTGAATCGGCGGCTTCTGGGCGCACCCGGAGGTACGCCCAGCACGGTATGGGAAGAAAATGTAGGGCAAAACCCTTTAGCGGTTTTGCCTATTTTCTCTTTTCAAAGAATCAGGCAGAATCACTCCATTAAGCTTCCCTTAATTCCCGATTCTTCCCTACAACAAACACCGACAATTGAGTCAAAATAAATTCCGGTTTACTTTGCAAAATCTGATCATTTCCATTATCTTACAAATTAGGAGATATGCCCAAATCCGGGATTACCAGAAAGTGAATTGTTGTCATAATTTTATTTATCAAAAAGTCGGGCAGGGACAATCCTTCTATTTTAGCACCATTTGATAAGTGCATAAAGCCCCAGAGCGGGAGATAATTTGGCATCAAAGGGTCAAAACTCAAATCTAAAAGAGTTGCAGCTTAAAGCGAAAAAGGCATTCGAAGATCTTCGCGAAAACTCGGGCCTGTGCTCCAGAGACGTGGAAGAGCTGATAAACGAACTTCAGACTTACCATGCCGAGCTGGAGGTGCAGGCCGAGGAGCTTATCGAAAAACAACAGGAGCTGTCAGAATCCCGGGAAAAATATTTCGAGCTCTACGATCTGGCGCCGGTGGGATATGTTACGCTGAATAAGCAGCTTATGATAACTGAAGCAAATATAACATTTTCCAGACTAATTGGAATTAATAAAGACAAACTTAAAAACCAGGAATTTGTTCATTATGTCGCGCCGGATTACAGGGATGTTTTCCATTCTCATTGTTCGGAATTATTAAATTCCGGTGAGGGACAGTCCTGCGAGCTGAAGTTTAGAGGTGTTGACGGCAATGAATTTTGGGTGAATATGGAAAGTACGGTCGACAAAAACGGGGCAGGCAATATAACCGGCATCCGGGCCACACTCATTGATATCTCCGAGCAGAAAAAACGTAACGAGGTCGAGCATCTGCTGACCAGCATCATGGACAAATCTCCCGATGCTGTGACACTTCAGGATTTCAGCGGCAAAATTATCTCATGGAACAGGGGCGCGGAAGAACTGTATGGTTACACCAGCAAAGAAGCGCTGAAGATGAAAATCGATAAAATCGTGCCGGAGGATAAAAGAACCGAGCTGAATAATCTGCGTGTCGTACTTCAGGCCAAAGGCAAAATTGATACACTGGAGACAAAAAGGCTAACGAAGGACGGAGACATTATTGATGTCTGGCTTTCAATCAGCGTCTATAATACTCCTCTTGGACGTCCCGCTGGATTTCTGACGATTGAACGGGATATAACCTGGCGAAAAAAGCAGGATATCGAAAGAAAACGCCTGCTGACGCAACTTGCCGAACAGAGGCGGCTTATGAGAGCGGTTCTGGATCAAACCCCGGTGGGAATTATTATCGCCAATCAGACAGGGAAAGTGATCCTGCAAAACGAAATGCTTGATAAAATATTCGGTGTTCGAGTACCGGACGCTGAACGTTTTTCGGAATACGGAAAAGTGCGCAAAATCCACCATGAAAATGGCCCGTTATATACCCCGGAGGATTTTCCCTTGTACCGCACCATCAAACATGGCGAGGTTATTATCGGTGAAGTTGCTCCATTTCAGCGGGCTGACGGCAATTACGGTACGCTGGAGATGCACGCGGCGCCTGTGCATAACGAGGCCAATGATATTATAGCAGGTGTTGTGATTGTACAGGATATTACAAAAGATATCGAATATGAGAACGATTTGCGCGAATCGCGTGATTTTGCCGAGAATATTCTGGCATCGATCCGTGACGGGATCCTGATTCTTGATGTCGATTTAAATGTCGTTCGCTGTAATCTGCCTTATTCCAAATTATTCGATGTGCATGTTAAGGATATTCTGGAAAAATCCATATTTGAAATTCAAAACGGCATCTGGAATTATTCAAAGATACGTAGGCAAATAAACAGCCTTGCAGAGGATTTAAAGCCTTTTAATGATCTGGAAATAGAAATGGAATTCCCGCGGATCGGAAAAAGAGTAATTGTCATAAACGGCCGTCCTGTGATTAGTGTTGACAGAGGGGCAGATATGATCCTGATCTCATTCAGAGATATTTCGGAATACCGCACCGCCAAACATGAAATCGAACGGCTTAATTCTGCTTTAATGCAGCATAATGTCTCCCTGCAAGAGGCCAACAAGGAGCTGGAAGCGTTTACATACTCTGTCTCCCACGACCTGCGCGGGCCGCTGCGCGCAATCGACGGTTTCAGCCGCATTCTTCTGGAGGAATACAACGAGAAGCTGGATGACAAGGGACAGCATTACCTTGATCGTATAATCAGCGGCGCTAACAGCATGGGTGCACTAATAGACGACCTCCTGCGCCTCTCCCGTATCAGCCGGGCTATTCTGAATGAGGAGGCGATAAGCTTAAGCAGCAAAGCCGAAAAAATTGCCAAGGAATTGAGGAATCTCGATCCTGATAGAAATGTCACTTTCAAGATCGAGAAAAATATCCTGGCGGAAGGCGACAGAAAATTAATCTATCAGGCGCTGGAAAATTTGCTGAGCAATGCCTGGAAATATAGCGCTGAAAATGACAAAACTATAATCGAATTCGGTTCTTTGCAAAAGGATGCCCAGACTGTATATTACGTTAGAGATAACGGCGCCGGATTCGATATGGAGTATGTAAATAAGCTGTTTCAGCCGTTCCAGCGGCTGCATACCTCAACCGAGTATTCCGGAACCGGAATCGGACTATCCATTGTAGAAAGAATAATCAAGCGCCACAAGGGTGAGATTTGGGCGGAAGGTAAGGAGGGGGAAGGAGCAACCTTTTATTTCACATTACAAAGTGGGGAAAGAGATGAAGATCATGCAGCAAAACATCTTACTGGTTGAAGACAACCTTGACGACGCTGAACTTATCAAAAGATCATTGGATAAAATCAGGATCGCAAATAATGTGGAACATGTTCGGGACGGCCGTGAGGCGGTCGATTATCTTTTCGGTGATGGCGCCTACAAGGATAATCCCCGAAGAGAACTGCCGGGGCTGATACTTCTGGACCTGAAATTGCCCAAGCTGGACGGCATCGAGGTGCTGGAAAAAATCCGGGGCAATGAAAAAACGAAGAGCATTCCGGTTGTCATATTGACTTCCTCATCGGAAGAAATCGATGTGGTTAAAAGCTATGCGTTGGGCGCCAACAGCTTTATCACCAAACCGGTCAATTTCGAGAAATTCTCGAATGCGGTCGAGCAGCTTGGCATGTACTGGCTTGTTTTAAACAGAGCACAGGAGGATACAGGGGAATAATGAAAGAGAAAATCAGACTGCTTCTTATAGAGGATTCCGAGACCGATGCGGAACTGATAATGCGTAAGCTCGAGAAAGAGGGGCTGGAGGTGGAACATAAGCGTGTGCAGTCCTCACGCGGTATGAAGACCGCGCTGGAAAACAGCGGCTGGGACATTGTCATCTCCGACTATGCCATGCCCCGTTTCGATGCGATCAAGGCCTGGGAGATTTTAGAGGAATCAGGCATCGACATACCATTTATCATAGTATCCGGAAAAATCGGCGAGGATACGGCAGTGGATGCGATGCGTTCGGGCGTGCATGATTATATCATGAAGGACAGGATGGATCGTCTGGCGCCGACTATCAGAAGAGAGGTGGCCGATGCCGAGACACGTCGTCAGCACCGCCTCGACCGGCAGCTTAGAAGAAAACTCGATAAACGCTACCGTATGGTGATCGAAAATGCAGGCGAGGGAATTGCGGTTATCCAGAACGGCAGGTTTCAACTGGTCAATCCGATGGTGATGAAGGTTCTGGACAAAGAAGAGGAAGATCTTATCGGTCAACCGTTCGATAAATTTATACACGATGAGGATCGTGACCGGATAGTCAAATATTACAAGCTCAGAATGCAGAAGAAGAAAGCGCCGGAGGTCTACGCCTTCCGTATCAAGGACGACGATAGGGTAATAAAATGGATCGAGAATCGAGTGGTGGTTATCAATTGGGAAGGCAAACCGGCTACACTGAATTTCATGGCCGACATCACCGAGCGCAAAGAGACCGAGGATAAGCTGGCAAGGGCTACCGAACAGCTCAAGCAGGACCGTGAGAGCCTCAGGAGAAAAAATATCGCCCTGCGCGAGGTCCTGGAGCAGATCGAGACCGAGAAGGAGGACCTAAAACAGCAGATCGCCGGCAATATCGAAACGCGTGTGAAAAATACCCTTTTGCGTATGAAGGAGATCGCGCCGCCGGATATGCGTACATATATCGCCATGCTGGAAAAAGACCTGGACGAGATCGCCTCGCCTTTTATAGACAAACTAAGGGCGGCTTTCTCCAAGCTCTCGCCGCGCGAGCTGGAGATATGTTACATGATTAAAAACGGCATGCGCTCAAAAGAGATCGCAGATTTTCTGAACATCTCCCCCGCCACGGTCAACAAGCATCGCGAGATAATCCGCCGCAAGTTCGAGCTTGTGGGCAGCGACGATAACCTCGCCTCCTTCCTGCAAGCCGTGGAGTAGGCGCGAATTGTTCAATGTAGGGCAGAATCCAAGCGAAGCGCAGTGATTCTGCCTATCCCTTTTGAAAGTATAATAGGCAAAACCGCTAAAGGGCTTTGCCCTACCATCAGCAATATCCCGGACAACAAAACAGCTTTCAATGTAGGGCAGAATCCAAGCGAAGCGCAGTGATTCTGCCTATCTTCTTATGTAAGCCAAATAGGCAAAACCGCTCCGCTTCGCTCCGGGTTTTTCCCTACTCCATATCAAAATACTTCTGACAAACAACTATGGCCTCAATCCCCCCCAAAATGCGTATTTCGCCTACGCACTCTATAAGTACTTTAGTAATATTGATCTTTCCCTAAAATAGGTTAAATATTCATATAGAAAATTTGATTAATGTTACTAAAAGGGCGGCTAAAATTACTGATAGATTTACAGGCTCAGGGCAAGACACCTGTTGGAGTATGGATCATGCTTCCTGCCATGTAAAGGGAAAATATACCTATTCGGGGGAAGAATGCCTCAGGGAAAAAATAAAACAAGGAAACGAGGTTAAAAATGGCGGTTGAACGATCTGTTGATCTGGACGATATGGTAGTCCAGCTCAACCACTGGAAGAAAGAGATTGCCGGACTGAAGTCGCAGGCCAACCAGTCTAAGGGTGACAACTTAAAGGAGATTTGCTCAAAAATCGGAGAGCTCCAGAGAATTATCGAGGTCATGAAGAAGAAGGCTGTGACGCTCAGGTGGCAGCATGTCAAGCGCTTGAACGATCTGGGAAATCAGATTGAAACGGCTGTGTATGACCTTGATAAGCTGCTGCATTATACGATTGAGAGATTTGATACCGGCGCAAACAGCTTTATGCGAAAACATGGCTAAGATTTTAAAGCGAAGTTTAATCACACACCCGTGAAAAATTATCACTTTCGGTCATAATTATATGATCGCAGGCAGGAGAAGACAAAATGAAAAACGAAAGCACAGTCAAAGACATCTTAATACGGCCGGAGAATTGGTACCCATTCCTGAGATACTTCTTCGTTAAATGCAATAACGCTCTGGTTTCTCTCGAGGTGGAGAAAAACGGCGTAAAGAGAACCATGCGGGAATACACCAAACTGCGGAATATCTCCCAGGATTATGAGTCGGAAAAGAGAATCAACATAGCGCTCGAGGATTCGCTCGGTACAACCTCAGAACACAAAATCGACAAAGTCAGAAGCATATATTTTGATGACTTCCCCGCGAACGATTTCGACACCCTGAAAATTGATTCATCCGACGGCAGATCGATCTACCTCAAGATTTATTCGCCGAATTCATGATCCCCGCAGGAGCTTACCGGCAATTTCAATCATATTTGCCGGAATATGCTTGAATTCACAGCGGCGAAATGTATACATTACCAACTATCCCATCAAACAAATAAATCCGAAATCAAAACGAACCGATATACCAGCAACTTTGAATTGGCTGGACATTTAGAATTTGCTTCTTTATCTTTGACCTGAAATGCATAACACAAAAAGATATTAGACTATGAGCAAATTTGACGAGCCTGTATTCGAAGATCCAATGGACCAGGATGAATCTCGCGGCTACGATGACATTGAAGTCGGGAAAAAGATAGCGGAACTGGCTAATGAACAGCTCTACGGCGTGCTTGCTACCCAGACCCAGGGGCAGCCCTACGGCTCCATGATCGGGTTTGCATTTACCGCTGACCTGAAATATGCGGTTTTCGCGACCCCAAAGGCAACACGCAAGTATAATAACCTGATTGAATGCAAAAATGTCGCACTGGTTGTTAACGACCGCGATAAATATCCGGATGATTTGATGAAAATCGGGGCATTTACCGCAACAGGCAGAGCGGAAGAGATTAAAGAAACAAAGATCGATTCAGAATGGACAAAGATACTTTTAAAAAAACATCCCTATCTAAGAAATTTCCTGAAGTCTTCTACCACTGCCCTTTTTCGCATTAAAATAATTCGTTTCTTCTATGTTTCCTCGTTCCAGGAAGTGCGCGAGTGGAAACCCTGAGCGATAATTCATTCCATATCCGAATCCCAGATTTAACGGGGAAAAATAATGTCATCTTCTGAAGAACTGGTAGTTTTACTAAAAGACAAAGAGAAATGCCGGGCCGAAAATGTGGGAGGAAAAGGCGAGAACCTTTCCCGTCTTCTGGCTGAGGGATTCAATGTGCCCGACGGCTTCTGCCTGACAGTCCAAGCCTATAAGCTCTTTATCGAAAGCAATCAAATTGACAGAGAAATAAGGGTAGAACTGGGACGCAAGGCGCTTTCGAAGATGAGATGGGAGGAGATCTGGGACTCGGCACTGCGAATCAGGTCATTGTTTTTGCGTTTTGAAATGCCCGAGATTATTGTCGCTGCCGTAAAAGAAAAATACGATGAATTGAAGTCAGCGCAATCATTTGTGGTGCGCTCCTCCTCACCTTCCGAGGACTCTGAGGGGATGTCGTTCGCCGGTCTACATGAATCGATAGTCGATGTGCGCGGTTTTGACGATCTTATCAAGGCTGTTAAAATTGTATGGTCCTCGCTCTGGTCAGATGCTGCGCTTTTGTATCGGAAGGAGATGGGACTCGATCCCGCCAAAAGCGCAATGGCGGTTGTGGTGCAGGAATATCTGCAGGGCGGACCGTCTGGAGTCGGCTTTACCAGGGATCCCAGAAATATGCAGCTTGAACAATCCATAATCGAGGCTGTACCCGGCTCGAATAATGAATTGGTCGACGGCCTGGTGGAACCGGATCGTTGGATCATCCTGCGCAATTCGCGTGAAATTGCAGAATGGAATCCGGGCAAACGTCCCGGTCAGAAAGAAGAGAAGCAGCTTCTGACAGGTTCGGAGCTAAGGCATCTTTACGATAATATTCTGTCCGTGGAATCGAAATTCGGATGGGCGGCTGATGTCGAATGGACAGGAAAGCTTGAAAACCTGCATATATTACAAAGCCGTCCGATCACCTCGGGTACCAAAAAGACAGAGGATGATCAACGGCAATGGTACTTGAGTTTGCGGCCGAAAATGCAAAAGCTGAAAAAGCTCGCTAAGAGGGTCAGCGAGGAATTACTGCCGCAGTTGAAAAAGGAAGCAGACCAACTTGCACAGCAGGCTCTCACCGATTTAAATGACCGCGAGCTGGCCAAAGTTATCAAAGAGAGGCTGAATAAAGTCAGGAAATGGCGTAAGATTTATTACGATGAATTTATCCCCCTTGCGCACGGCGTCCGGCAATTAGGCATCTACTACAATAACGAAGTCAGGCCGGACAATCCTTATGAATTTATGGTACTCTTGAAAGGGCAGGACCTTCTGGCATCCCGGCGCAACAGTCTTATAGACCAGCTGGCGCAATTAATCGTGCAGGATAATCAGCTTGAAGAAATCATATCCAAATTTCTTGAAAATTCCAATTCCGAAAATCCTCCAATCTGGGATGAAATAAGCCCGCTCCTGAAAGGTTGTCCAAACGGTAACACATTTGTTGAAATGTTTGAAATGCTGATCAACGAATTCACTCATGTCTCCTTTAAGGGTGAAAACCTGTCGGCACGTCCTGATATCTATTTACATACTATAATGGAAATAACGGTGGCAAAAAGTTCCAAAAAGCAGAAGTCCCCGGAATCTTCAGAGGTTTCAAATGAACCGGAGGAGCTGATGCAGAAACTTCTTGATGCGGTGGGACAGAAACGACATTCGGAGGCAGAAGACATGGTTCAATTGGGCCGCCTGAGCTGGAAACTCCGCGATGATGATAACATCTTGGTGGGACGACTGGAAAGCCTTCTTCTGGAAGCACTCAGCCTCGCCGGTCAACGCCTTAAGCAGCGCGGTCTTTTGGATAAATACGAAAAGCTAAATGATATTGCGGCCCTTATACTATCCGATGCGCTATTATATCCTCCGGATGAATCGATTGAGCTCCCCCAGGAAAAGAGCAAAGGATTTTCCATACTCGGCAAGCAAATAGGTAAGCCGCGTCAATTAACCGGCCAGCCCGCAAGTCCGGGAATAGCATCCGGGTCAGCACGAATAGTGCATGACAGTAATGATCTCAAGGAGTTCAAATTCGGTGAGATTTTGATTTGCGATGCTATACAGCCAACCATGACCCATATAGTGCCCCTTGCCAGCGCAATAGTGGAACGGAGAGGCGGTATGTTGATTCACGGCGCCATTATTGCACGAGAGCTGGGTATACCATGTGTGAATGGAGTCGCTGATGCTGCCGAGTTGATCGAGAAGGGCGAACTCGTAACGGTTGACGGCTATCTTGGAATCGTTACCGTCGGCGAGGCCGAGTTCGATCTGGAAAAATCATCGAGCAGAGAGAGCCTTGAATAATCGATCATAAGTAAATGGGTTTCTTTTAATCCCCCTAAAACTAATTACATGAAGATTTCGTTTTAGCGATCAGTGGGGCTGGAAAAATGCATCTGCACAATTACCCATTTGCCGTTGCGTCTTTCCAGCACTCCGGTCCAGCGCACATCCTCCCAGTTTGCCGGCTGACCTCTCCATTCATTGTAATCATCCAGGCGTGCATGATACCATGCCACATCTCCCGACCTTGAGATATTAATGGCAAGATTCCTGATCTCATAGCTCACAGCTTTAAAGTCATCCAGCATGAAGAAATTTTTGGTCAGGTCGACAAATGCCTCATAACCTTCGACCGTGCCGTCATCTCTGGGCGAGAACCAGAACAGTTCGGGATCGCGTGCATAACAACTGAATGATAAAGCCGTGTCTTTTGTAGCCGCCCATCCAATGCTGTTGTTGATGACCTCTTTTATGGCCGCCCGTTCGGCTTCAAGATTGGATTGCTGATCCATCTGACCGCATCCTCCTGCTAATATTGTTAATATCACTATTAATATTAATGCAGATCTTCCACCCATATATCCTCACTTTTGTTTTATGCCTCAGGACAGAAGGGCGGAATGACCATGATGGCCATCATCTGCCCCGGATATTATCAGCGAAATAGATCTTCCAGAGTCATAGTCAATTTCTTAATATCATCCCCTCTGGCCACCTCAAATGTCAATTTCGTGCCCGGCTCCTTGCGCCTAATTTTGTTCAGGGCTACTATGCCGCCCAGGTTCTCGACCTCGATACCGTTTACTGAGAGTATAATATCATCCTCCTCAAATCCTGCTTTGTCTGCCGGGGTGCCATCGGCAACAAATATCACCTGAAGGCTGTCTTTCTCATTATTGGCGACCTGTAAGCCGCTGTTATCACGTGGAAAATCTCTTCCAAAATTGTCGCCCTTTTCAACGATGACCTGCTCATGATCATAATCCAGGTACAGTACAAAATGCCTTAGAAGAGTATTGCCGATATTGCCAGCCAGCTCTGTGTAACCGAATGCTCCCTCGCCCTTTTCGAGCGGGACTCCGACCTCGATGTCCCGCACGGTGAAACCTGCGAACTCCATTGTTTTGCTCAATGTCCTGCGCTTGGGCTGCGAGCCTCCGGCTCCATGACTAAGGCCTTCAACGCCGGGCGCATCCAGCAGGCCGTGTTCCTCGGCATAGGGATAATGATAGCTCATACCTCCGGCGCCCAGATCAAGCGACCACATACCCTTATATTTGCCGTCCACTGTAACAGGAAGCTCGATCATGTTGCCTTGGGATATCGGGGCGGAGATAACGGTTCCATCGCCTTCATATGTGAAACTGTCGGGATGGTAGAATGACAGTATTTCGTTGGCATAGTCCACTTTAGTAACCAGGCGGGAAAGGAAATCATACCCGAGGATACCGACTACTTCCATGCCCAGCCAGCGCTCGAAGAGAGGCGCGACTTCTATCGCCACAGCTTTTTGTTCATCGAATTCCAGGCCCGGAAGGCTGAACGGCGGCAGAGCTGTAAATGAGACATCCACAAGGTTTCCCGCACCACGCCCCTTGACATTGCCTTCAAGTTCCAGTCCGAGTTCCTCCGCAAATTTCCTGTCAATAACGGTGGCGCTTGCGCCGGTATCAAGAATCCATAGCCTGGTTATGCCGCCCACCTCAATCGGCAGATAGATATGCTTTTCAATAAACTGAAACGGAATATTCTCAGCCGATTTGCCATTGGTAAAACGGAAATCCTCGACATCTTCCGATGGCGGTTCGAACAAAGCCGGATCGACCGGCACATTGATTTCCACGGCCGTAAAATCCACAATCGATTTCATACCGCTGGGATATTGCACCGAAATCTGTTTGAATGCAAAGGGTATACCCTTAACATCACGATAATCCGAATGCCAGGTAATCCTCTTCCCTTCGGGCGACTCCGATACTGTCTTTCGAAGCATAAAGCCGGCTGTATCGTAATACTGGCTGGAGACATCCTGATTTATATTATTCGCGATTTTAACCACATAGCAGTCATTGCCGGCAGCGGTATCGATTCCCTCATAGCTCAGTTCAAAAACATCCGAGTTGGGATCGAGATGATCGAATTTTTCCAGAAGGATTTGCAGACGGCGGTCTTTCTCTGTTTTTTCATCCCGCCTGATTTGCAATTTGCCGTTTTGATCCACCGACCAGGCATACTCACCATTATCGCCCGACACCTGTGTGAGCACTTTCAGATCGACTTCCTGGCGGCGTTTGATCGGACTTTCCGACCATTGCTCAAAGCTCCCCTCCAGGCCCGTGCCTTCAAGAACAAGATCCCCCGCAATGTGCATGGTCTTTTGAGTTTTTATTTTTTCCAGGCCGCCCATAGCCTGGTAATGTTTGTTTAGGATTTCGTAGGGATCTGCAAGCGGCTCGCCGTTTAATGAAGTAAAAATAAATATACTGAAAAACAGTGCCGAGATAATTAAAGCATGTTTATTCATTATTCATCATTCACCTTTCTTGAATTATATTTTCTGCATTATAGATAACATTTACGCCTTTTAAAGCCAACGGTTTCGAAAAGTTAATGTCTTGAATGCAAAATGATTGACAATAACATAATAGTGGATTAATTGCATCCATAATAATAAAGGAAAAGAATGGAGTTTTATGGATAGACGTTTGAAAACAACAATATGGAGCCAGTTGGGAGCGGCAATCGACACGCTCGAGAATGCCATCAATCACTGCCCCGAGGAAATCTGGGGCGACCGCAATAGAAAGCCGGAATACTGGTATCTGGCATATCATACGATATTCTTTCTCGATTTTTATCTTACGGGGCAGGATGATGATTTCGCACCTCCCGAACCATTCACATTAAGCGAACTCGATCCGTCGGGAGTTATGCCCGAGAGGGTTTACACCATAGACGAGCTCTTGCTATACCTCGAGCACGGCCGTCAGAAAGCGCGCAGGACTGTTGAAGATATGACTGATGAATGGGCCGAGCGCCAGTATAAATTCGGAAAGGTCTCGCTAAGCTACGGCGAACTCCTTCTTTATAACATGCGCCATATCCAGCATCACTCCGCCCAGTTGAATCTGATCCTGCGCAGGTCAATCGATTCAGCGCCCGGATGGGTGTTTAAGTCAAAAGACTAATTGAGTACTGATAAAAATAATACAAATTACCTGCACACTCAGGAGCGCACCAAGCGCTCATCGGCAAAAAACTACTTTATAATTTAATTGAAACAATTTCCCTTGCAGTCACCTTAATATATATGAAGGGATAAAAACGGCAGAAAGAAATTTAAATCTTATGTCCAAACTGAAAGAGGCAAAAGGGGATCGCAAGGCAAAATTTGAAGATGCTTCGCTGAAGGAAACTCTAAGCGAGCTTTCGACTGATCCCGACAATGGCCTGTCGGCCGACCAGGTAGAAAAAAAACGAGAGAAATACGGCCCCAATAAAATCGAGGAAGAAAAAAAGCATCCTCTTCTAAAATTATTCAAACATTTTTGGGGACCGATTCCATGGATGCTGGAGATTGCGATCATTCTGGCCGCAATTGCCCAGCATTGGGAAGACTTGACGGTAATCGCCGTTATGCTTCTCATAAATGGCGGAGTCAGCTTCTGGCATGAGAGCAAGGCTGAGAGTGCAATTACTGCTTTAAAAAAGAAACTTGCTCCGGAAGCGATAGTAATCCGTGACGGCCAGGACAAGAAGGTATCCGCCGAGGAACTTGTACCGGGAGATATAGTCAAGATCAATATGGGCGACATAGTTCCCGCGGACGCCAAGCTTCTAAAAAATCAACATGTTTCCGTCGATGAATCAGCGCTTACCGGAGAATCCCTCCCGGTTGATAAAGAAGAAAACGAGCTTATATACTCCGGCACTACGGTAAAACGCGGTCACCCAAAAGCGGTAATAACTGCGACGGGCCGCGATACGAAATTTGCTCGCACAGTGGAGCTGGTGGAAAGCGCCGAACAGCAGTCCCACTTCCAGAAAGCAGTACTGCGAATTGGCTACTTCTTGATTACGGCCACTCTGGCGCTGGATGTTTTGATCGGTGTGGTTGGATGGCTAAGGGCTGATCCAATATTTGAAGTCCTCATGTTTATCCTTGTCCTAACCATTGCGGGTATACCGCAGGCGCTACCTGCGGTACTGTCGGTGACTATGACAATCGGCGCCAATCGTCTGGCAAAGCAAAAGGCAATAGTCTCCCGTCTTGCAGCCATGGAGGAGATGGCAGGTCTTGAGGTCCTGTGTGCGGATAAAACCGGTACCCTGACGAAAAATGAACTGGAACTCCAGGATCCCATTATAATCGATGCCAATGACGAACACGAGCTTATAATCGCAGCCGCTCTCACCGTACGTCGGGATGGTGATGATCCTATCGATGCCGCTGTAATGGGCGGGCTGGAGGATGAAAGCGAGCTCGATGATTATGAAATCACCAACCTGCGCCCCTTCGATCCCACGCGCAAACGCGCGGAAGCTGATGTGATAAAGGACGGAGACGAATTTACAGCCGCCAAAGGCGCACCACAGGCCATTCTGGAGTTGGTCGATGCAAACCGGGAATTGAGAAATAAAGTAAGCGAAAAAGTCGATCAACTCGGAAATGACGGATACCGAGCGCTGGGAGTCGCACGCAAAGACAAGTCCGGCTGGAAATATCTGGGGATTCTGCCCCTCCTCGATCCCCCTCGCGAAGATTCGGCAAAGGTTATAGAAGATGCTCAGAGTCATGGCATAGATATCCGCATGCTGACCGGAGACCACACCGCAATTGGCAATCAGGTTGCCGGACAGGTGGGGCTCAAGAAAAACGTAAAGCCAGCCAATGAATTATTTGGCGATATGGAATCGAAAAAAGATGAGGATATTTTGAAGGATGTGACCGACGAGGAGGTTTTCGAGGCTTCCGGTTTTGCCGAGGTTACGCCGGAACACAAATTTTATCTTATAAAGGAATTTCAGTCAGGCGACAGAATTGTCGGTATGACCGGGGACGGCGTTAATGATGCCCCAGCACTCCAACAGGCCGACGTGGGTATCGCAGTACATTCCGCTACGGATGCGGCAAGGTCGGCGGCCGATCTGGTACTGACAAAACCGGGCCTGGGAGTAATCATCAATGCTATCGAGGAAGCGCGGCGGATCTTCGAACGTATGACCAGTTATGCAACTTTCAGAATTACCGAGACTGTCAGAGTGCTTTTATTCATAACCGGATCAATCCTGGTCTATCAATTCTATCCGGTTACACCAATTATGATCGTACTCCTGGCGATTTTAAATGACATTCCAATCATGACAATTGCATATGATAATGTTAGAACCGCTGCACACCCGGTCAGATGGGATATGCGGCGGGTGCTTACCATAGCCTCGATACTTGGTATCGGAGGCGTCATCTCCTCGTTTATACTTCTGTGGTACACAAAATCATATCTTGGACTGGCGCCGGAGATTGTGCAGACCATGATATTCCTGAAACTTCTGGTGGCTGGACATATGACAATTTTCATCACACGCAACACAGGCTGGTTGTGGCAAAAACCCTGGCCGCACTGGCTTCTAATAGCAGGACTTGAGGGTACACAAATCGTCGGTACATTTTTTGCTGTTTACGGCATATTGGTAACCCCTATCGGATGGACAAAAGCCCTTTTGGTCTGGGCTTATGCTATTGTCTGGCTGCTATTTTTAAATGGCATCAATGTACTCACACATAAGGCACTCGGAACCCGCTGAGATAGTTAAATCCCATCATAATTCAAACGCCCACAGCCGTCGAAGCACTTTAATATTTGTGGAAATCACACAATACACTATATTGACTGGATATGGCTGTCGGCGAAAAAAAGGCTATCTATCAGTTTTTGACAGGCGAGGACGAGGGCCGCGTCTGCCGCGATATCCCCGAGGAAGCATGCAATGACCAACCCGGCAATTTATTAAAACATGTTTTAAGTCTTGGAGCCACCAAAACCGGTGATGGTCTGGCCAATCCCAAACTCGTGCTTTCATGGCTGCTTGGAATTCTGGGTGCGCCTGCCTTCTTAATCGGTTTTTTAGTACCTGTGCGCGAAGCTGGCGCACTTTTACCTCAGCTTTTTACCGCAGGATATATTCGTTCTCTGCCATTGCGTAAATGGGTCTGGGCATTCGGAAGTCTGGTGCAGGGGCTGTCGGTGGCCGGTATGGCCTTTGCCGCGCTGTCACTCAAGGGGCAAGCGGCTGGCTGGACAATAGTCGGGCTTCTGGCAGTATTTTCTCTGGCCCGGAGTATTTGCTCGGTCAGCTACAAAGATGTTCTCGGCAAAACAGTCTCCAAATCCACCCGCGGCACCGCGACCGGCACGGCCGGCACGATTTCAGCGATCCTGGTATTAGCTTTCGGAGCGCTTTTGAGCCTAAGCATTTTAGACAGGTCAATTGCGGTAGTGGCAATCGCACTTTTTGTTGCCGCCGGCCTATGGATATTTGCGGCCGGATTATTTACAACTCTGAAGGAAGTACCGGGGGCAACCTCAGGAGGCCGCAATGCAGTCAAAGTAGCCCTTGGTCAGTTATCGCTATTACGGAAAGATAAGCAGTTGTTTCTTTTTATTGTAACTCGCGGTCTTTTAATCTCAACCGCTCTGGCCCCGCCCTACCTTATCGCTCTAAGCGGACACACCTCCGGACGGGAATTCGGGCAGTTGGGTCCCTTTGTGGTGGCTTCGGCATTGGCAACTGCCGCGAGCTCATTTTTCTGGGGACGTATGTCGGATAAATCGAGCCGCAAAGTTCTGATTCTATCTGGAATCGTGGGCGCAATCTCTCTGGCAGCAGCGTCTATGCTGGGTTTTTTTGCCAGAGGCTTGATCGCCAACACCCTCGTACTCCCGATATTGCATTTCATCCTGATGATTGCATATCAGGGTGTTCGTCTGGGACGCTCGACTCATATTGTCGATATGACAGATCAGGATAAGCGGGCGTCTTATACCGCGGTATCCAATACCATGATAGGCATACTGCTGGTTTTCGGGGGAGCGTTTGGAGGGGTAGCATATTTCGCAGGAGAAAGCGCTGTCCTTGGAATATTTGCCATTATGGCAGTCATGGCATCCCTGGTCGCGCGTTCACTGAGAGAAGTGCAGGCAGAATAGTGTAAATCTCCAGTTGAAATTCACGGTCTCACATCCTTGAACTTGTTAACTCAACATCAGCATAAGACCAGGCCTTCTGAAACCTGTTATATACTTCTTCCGCTTCGGAATCGTTTCCCTGCTCCTTTAACGCCTGATACAAACCAAACAACGACCAGCCATTCTCCGGCCAGTCTTCAAGATCTTCACGGTAGACCTCCTCGGCCTCTCCGGCTTTTCCAGCCTCAAGAAGAATCGCACCAAGAGTCTGGCGAACGGGCATATACCAGGCCGGGGGCTCATGATATCCAAGGTTATCCTGAAGACGAACAGCTTCACGCAAAAGCTCGATTGCATCCGAATAATTATTTTCTTCCGCAAAAATTTCCGCGTTTAAAGTATTAATGGCGATCTGAATAACATTCCCGGTCATATTAATCCCGCCAATATCCATCTCCTGCAATGTCTCGCGATTATTCATATTCTTAAGGGAGTTCAAATTATCCCTGGCGCTTTCAAGATTGCCTTTTCGGACATAAGCCAATCCCCTGGCATAATGCCAGACAGCGTTTGGAAATACAAGCTCGTCATCCGGTTTCGGCTCATCAAGTATTTTATCCCACATTCCAAACCGCGCCATAGCAAAATACAGCAGTGCATAATGCTCGTAAAGCGACCCATATCCCGGACTATATAAGAGGTCTTCGATTATATAATCTTTGGTGATATTAGCGGCTTCAAGACATTTTTGACCACGGCCCTCCATAGAGGAGGTAAACCACAGGAAATGTGAGTTGTGTGGCATATATGATATACGGTACATACCATGCGCTCCATGCCTGTTCAGATAACGCTGATCGGCTTCAACCGCCTTTTGGTTGGCTTCCGAAGCGTCCCCGTATCTTCCAATATGCAGATAAATATGCGAGGGCATATGTACCAGATGGCCTATACCGGGCACAAGATCGCGCATCCTGTCTGCGGATTCAACCGCCCATCGGGGATGCTCCATTTCGACCAGATGAATATAGAAATGATTCAGAGCCGGATGTTCAGGATGCTTCTCTAATGCATTCTCAAGTGTGGTCAAAGCCTCCTCAGCAATACTATTGGGATTGCCATCAGCATCCCAATAATCCCATGCCGTTCTAACCATAACCGCTTCGGCAAAGAGCGCCTGGGCATCAGGATCGTCGGGATATTTATTTGCCAGTTCTCTCATGGCATCGGCATAGGCTCTGTCGAGTTCAGAACGATTGGCGGGAGGATTCTCTTCATACCGAACGGCAAGAGCATCAATATAGTCCTGCTCTCTTTGGGTAACATTTTCCGAAAGTTTCCGGGCTTTTTGAAGTGCATTCCATACTACCTCAACACTCGCAGACGACATGCCCGCATTGATATGCGGTCCGAAGGTCAGCGCCTCACCCCAATATGCCATGGCACATTCAGGGTCAAGATATTGGGCTTCCCGAAATGACCATGCCGCTTCGGCATGATTGAATCCATAATGCAAGATCAGTCCCTGATTAAAGTATTTTTGAGCCAGGCTGTCATCTGTAGTTATATCATGATGATGGCTACCCATATCCTCCAAAAGCGGAGCTATCGGTTCTCGATCCTGAGCGCTCAGAGGCAGTACAAACATCATGAGAATAATGATAAGCGCAAGAGATATCTTCTGTATCATAATCGGCCTTCCTTTTTATGGCGATCTTCTATATTAAGGGAATGGCTTGCAGTTCAAAAGGTTCCCATAGACCCAAACTGACAGAAGATGTCACAAAAAATGTTCGATTAGCCCTTACAGGCTGCGATAATCCTTGCTAAAATCGCGGTCAGAACTATATTTAAAGAGGATGCGACGATAACTCGCATTCCGATTTAAAGCATAATGACCCAATCTGCTTTGCTCAGGGGGGATCGGTAACTGTATTATAACGGAGGTTATCATGTGCACTCTGGGCAAGTACTTTACTATTATCATCGCCATACTATTTGTACCGCTCTATGCGGCTTACTCGCAGGATGCAGGCATATCGGATACAGTGCGAATCGAGGATGCTATCGGGGATATAGATGGTGAATATTCAGTACCCTTTGCGGTGCCTGTATCGGTCTATAACGATAATGATCTCACATCAATAATTATCCCTCTATTCGTTGACGGTTATTCCGGATGGATTCGCTTCGACTCGGTCTCTTATATCGGCAGCAGGCTGTCTGATACCATGATACTCGAATCGAGAGAAGTATCCTCTTTCGATACAGATTTCCGCACAGTCGATTCTTTGGTCCTCAAATTCGAAATCGGTACTGGAAACGCATTACCCGACGGAGACGGCAAGATTTGCGAATTGTGGTTCAGGCCGAATTATGGCGGGGATGTGCTAATAGACAGCCTTCCAGTTTCGCCCTATGGAAATCTGAATTTCGGCACAACGAGTGAAAGCTTTATTCCCCAATTTCAATCCGGTACGGTTCAAATCGAATGCGATTATATGGTGGGCGACACTCGTAATGATGGCGCAATTAATGTCTCTGATCTTCTGGGAATTTATAAGGGCTACCTGGGATGTTTTGATTTTGATTTCACCGATCCATGGCATGCCGATGTAAACTGCGACCGCTATACCGACCTCCGGGATGCCACGATCCTGAGCGACTATATATATGCCGACTTTCCCCAGACGCTATGCGATTGCGGCAGTTATTCCATACCTTTATATGAGGACCCGGGTATACCAGACACTGTATGGATTGAAAACGATACATTGTATGTCGGAAAGCAGGATACAATCGATGTCGGTATCATCAATGATGAATACCTGAGAGGTTTTGCTTTTGCGCTGGAATGGGATGGAGATGCTGTTCTGGAGTATTCAAAAGAAGTCTTTCCTGTTGGTAGAGCAGACGATCCCAATATCATGCTTCAGTACTATCAATGTGATGCCGCTGATATGAACAATCCGGATACGATGTTCGCAGCTACATGGCAATTCCTCTATGTAACTATTCCACCCGGTTCGGACGCGGTCCTTAAATTCGTTGTTATCCCCCAGACAACCGGCACATTAAGTTTCAGGCTTGTCAATTATTATACTCATCCTTCAACACTTGCGATCGGGGCCGAATCCATGCTTGTCACAGAGGCAAATGCGGCAATTCTTCCCATGCTGGCCGGAGGCGATATTGTGGTTATGCCGGCCTATATTTGCGGCGATGCCAACAATGACAGCTTTTTGAATATCACCGATGCGGTCTGGATAATTAATTATGTCTTCCTTGGCGGCTCTCCCCCCATACCATTCGAAGCCGGGGATACAAATTGTGACGGTGATGTGAATGTTTCGGACGCAATATACATCATAAATTATATTTTCGTGGGCGGTAATATCCCCTGCGATATCGACGGCGACAGCTCCCCCGATTGCTGATTTGATAGATTTGGGCCAAAATAATCCGTCTGTTTTTGAACCAGGCGGATTGTTTTTTATTATATATTCCAGTATCAAAAATCCAATTCAGGCAAAATTGATGGGAGAGCCATGGATATTCGAAAACAGATGGACGAGATTTACCGCGAAATGTCTCTGGAACAAATCCCCTGGAACCGCTCAGAGCCGCCGCAGATTCTTGTTGAGGCTGTTGAATCGGGAAAAATCGAACCGTGCAAAACGGTCGACCTCGGATGCGGAGCAGGAAACTATTCAATCTGGCTGGCCAAACACGGTTTTGATGTCACCGGAATTGACATAAGCGAAAAGGCTGTTCAACATGCCAGGCAGGCGGCGGAAAAGGCAAATGCTAAATGCACGTTTTATGTCTGGGATATCCTCGGCGATCTCTCCGAATTTAAAAGCAGTTTCGATTTTGCTCTGGACTGGGAGCTGCTGCATCATATATTTCCCGAAGATCGTCCCAAATATGTGAAAAATGTGCATGATATTCTTGAGCCAAATGGCAGATATTTTTCACTGGGATTCAGCGAGAGCGACCCATCATTCGGCGGTGAAGGGAAACTCCGCGAAACACCGATCGGAACAGTGCTCTATTTTTCATCGGAAGATGAACTGGAAGAATTATTCCATCCATTCTTCGAAATAATAGAAATAAACACTGTGGAAATTGCCGGAAAGCATGGTCCACATGAGGCAATTGCCTCATGGCTCAAGCGAAAGTAAATACGTATGGAACGATCGCCAGTCAAGCTTAACAGATGGAGTGGATTTGAAAGCAATGAATAAATAAAAAAGGCAGCAAATTAGGGCTGTCGGTTGAAATGCAAACAATATGAAAAATCATCTCAAAAAACTGGGAATCGCCGGTTTCCTCTTCTTTTTACTCAAGGGTATCGCCTGGCTGATAGTGCCATTTTTCTTGGCCAGAGGGTGCTTTTAGGATATTTCTACCAAAAACAACATTAGATTCACCTTTTATCTGCAACACAAGCATAAAAATACCGAATACTCATAAAAAGGATTGATTTTATCATGTTTTGGCTTATATTAAAGCTGACAAGAAAATTACACAATATCAATGGGGTTAACTGTGTCGTCTAAGTTAAGATTGATGGGTATTCTGGCACATCCGGACGATGAATCTCTGGGAATGGGCGGAACCCTTGCAAAATATGCCCGTGAGGGGGTGGAAACATATCTGGTTACAGCCACCCGTGGAGAACGCGGCCGCTATGGGGATTTACCGGAACGTCCCAGCCTGGAGGAAGTCGGGAAAATGCGAGAGGCGGAGCTTCTGGAAGCTGCCAAAACTCTGGGGATCAAAGTGATAAAAATCCTCGACTACATTGACAAGGATCTGGATAAGGCTGATCCCCCGGAAGCCATCGCAAAAATCGCCGCTTTGATCAGAAAGCACAAACCGCATGTGGTAATCACTTTCGGCCCCGAGGGCGCCTACGGACATCCCGACCATATAGCAATCAGCCAGTTTGCGACTGCGGCTGTTACCTGTGCCGCCGACTGTGAATATTTTGGCAACAATGGCATACCTGTTAAAGAAAAGCCGCATCGTGTCTCAAAGCTTTACTATATGGCCTGGACCAAACGTGTCTGGGAGGCGTATCTCTCGGCCTTTCGCGATCTCAAGCTCGATATAGATGGCCAGGAACGCCGCGCTACACCTCATCCGGATTGGCTGATTACAACCGAGATCGATACCAGCGAGGTATGGGAAACTGTATGGAAGGCGGTACAGTGTCATAAGACCCAGTTGACTATTTACACCAAGCTCAGGGACCTTCCAAAAAAGCATCATCTCTCAATCTGGGGAGTTCAGCAGTACTACCGGGTGTTCAGTACTGTTAACGGTGGACGGAAAAAGGAAATCGACCTTTTTGAAGGGCTCAGGTAAACAGATCTTAGCATTTAATTCACATAAATTTGAGGACCGGGAAAAATGAAAGATGTTACACAAAGACCAACAAAAAGGGAAGCGCCTATAAACATGGATGCAGATCAATTCCGAAATCTCGGACATGATCTGGTCGATAGAATAGCCGAGTTTCTGGAGAATATCCATAATCATCCTGTAGCACCAAAACTTACTCCAGAGGAGGCTCGGGCAAAAGTGGGAGCAGACAAACCGCTTCCCGAGAACGGCACCGATCCGGCCGCTTTGATGAGCCGAACTATCGAACTGCTTTTGGAAAATTCACTTTTTAACGGCCATCCGCGCTTCTGGGGATATATAACCTCTTCTCCCGCACCGATCGGAATTCTGGCTGACCTTCTGGCTTCGGCAGTAAATCCGAATCTGGGCGGATGGCAGCTCTCACCGATTGCCACCGAAATCGAGTCTCAGGCAATTCGCTGGATTGCCGAATTTATGGGCTATCCCCCGGATTGCGGCGGGGTACTGACAAGCGGCGGCAATATGGCCAATTTCATTTGCTTTCTGGCGGCACGCAAAGCGGCGGCGAAACATGATATCCAGTCCGAGGGCCTCAAGGACACTAATCTGCGTGTGTATGCCTCCAAAGAGACTCATACCTGGATCGAGAAAGCCGCGGATTTATTCGGGCTGGGAACTGTGAATACCCGCTTGATTAAGACCGATTCCCGGCAGAGGATGGATATTGACGACCTCAAACGTTCACTTAACAATGATCTGGAAAACGGCGATATTCCCATGATGGTTGTGGGCACTGTCGGAACTGTCAGCACCGGAGCAATCGATCCATTGCCACAAATTGCCAGCCTCTGCCGCACACATAATATCTGGTTTCATATAGACGGTGCTTACGGCGGTTTTGCCGCCGGGCTCGATAATATGGATGAAAACATTTACGCTCTTCGTGAGGCTGATTCGATTGCGGTCGATCCGCATAAATGGCTCTACACCCCGCTCGAGGCCGGATGTGCCCTGGTTCGTGACAGTGAATTGATGCGTACCACATTTTCATACCACCCCCCTTACTATCATTTCGGAGAGGAGGCCACCAACTATGTCGATTATGGCATGCAGAATTCGCGCGGATTTCGTGCGCTCAAGGTCTGGATGGCGTTTCAGCAGGTTGGACGTAACGGCTTTGTCCAGATGATTGACGAGGATATTCGGCTGGCG
Source organism: uncultured Ignavibacteria bacterium (assembly GCA_964496505.1). GTDB lineage: Bacteria > Zixibacteria > MSB-5A5 > JAABVY01 > JAABVY01 > JAABVY01. Next base: position 31,822 of record CAZBZV010000023.1, read on the forward strand.
AAAGAGATGTTTCATTTAATAGATATTGAACCGGAACTCGAAGCGCTCACCCATAACCTCAGTATCACAACCTTCTGTTACATTCCTGAGGATTTGAAAGATAATAGAAACGAGAAAAAAACTGCTCAGTATCTCGATAAGCTCAATGAGGAAATCCTCGTGAGACTGAAGCAGAGTGGCGAGATTTTCGTCTCCAATGCCATCCTCAACGAACGCTTTGTGCTGCGCGCCTGCATAGTCAACTTCCGCACCTCGCTGGAAGATGTCGAAGCCCTGCCGGGTATTGTGGTCAGATACGGACGTGAAGCTGATGCGGAATTTCGGTCGGGAAATCAGGTTTAAGGCAATATCATATAACAAAGATCAAATTCCAGGATTTCAGATAATTCAGCTTCCAATTCATTGAAAATACCATATCATATTTAATACAGATTTATTGAGATTAAGAATACAGGATTTTTTGATGAGCATTGCTTCATCTGTCAGGAAGTACGGCTCTTCCCCGTACAAAGCGGCGGTTATTCACGGCGGCCCCGGTGCGCCGGGTTATATGGCGCCGGTTGCACGTGAGCTTTCAAGGGATATGGGAGTTCTGGAGCCGTTGCAAATCAAAGATTCGATTGACGGACAGGCAGCGGAGCTGAAAGATCAACTGAATGAATACACTCACGATCCGTTAACCTTAATCGGCTCATCATGGGGCGCGGTGCTGGCTTTGTTTCTGGCTTCCAGATATCCGAAGCTTGTCAACAAACTAATCCTTGTGGGCAGCGCGGTCTTCGATGCTAAAAACTCGGCAAAGATCGAGGCTGTCAGACTCGAACGGCTTGATGATAAGGCGCATAGCCGTCTGGATGAAATAAAAGCGGCTCTTTTTAATGCAGGACCGAAGGAAAGAGGAGAGCTGTTTGCCGAGTGGGGCAGCCTGTTTTCAGGCACCGACAAATACGATCCGATTGACACCCAGGATGAGACTCTGGAAATACAGCATGATATCTTTCAGAAGGTCTGGCCGGAGTTTATGGAATTGCGCGACACCCCGGGTCACCTGAAAAATGAGTTTTCCAAAATTAAAATCCCCACAGTGGTTATCCATGGCGACTATGATCCGCATCCGATCGAGGGAATCAAACCGTTTCTCGAAGAATGTATTTCGGATATTAGATTTCATCTCCTGGCGAAATGCGGCCACTATCCCTGGCTGGAACGTCACGCAAGAGACAAATTCTATGAGATACTCCGAAACGAGGTAAAATAAAAGGCCGATCCGAATTTTAGACCGGCCTTCCTCAAATGCTTTATTTTATCTCCTTAATAGCCGCCGCCCCCGGTAACCTCCTCTTCCATTACCTGCAACTCGAATTTTCCGCATGCTATCGGCAGGGTAACATGTGCCGGCACACCTTCAAGAGATTGCACGGTTTCCGGCAGTGCTGTGGCGGTATCGATGCCATGAATATAAATCACCCGGTTCTCGAACACGAGTGGGGAGATACCTTTCTGGCTCATCATACTGGCCTCCAGCGAATCCATGGAAACGGTCTTCTGGTACGAATAACTGCCGGTCGAATCGGCAACCGGATATGAATGCGCGGCAATCTTCTGACTGACCGGATCGTCATGAAACGGCACCAGCGTCACACCCGACACAGCACGAGTTTCAATCAGGTCAACGATGCTGTCCTGATTGACGTCCTGTTCCATAGATGCGCAGGTCGCCTCCGAGCCGTCCACAAAGCCGTGATAATGCTGGAGATGCATCATGTTGGGCGGAAGATCGGACACCTCGACTGAAATAGTAACCGAATCGCCCAGCACTTCGATTCTCGCTGTGCCCTCGGGCGAAGTCCCGGTCACATTTTCGTTCAGCGCGGTGATATCGGCCCCATATACAGTAGGCTCCAAAATTTCTTCTTTGCCTCCACAGGCCGATAAAGCGAATAACGACCCAATTAAAATAACCATAATTGCTGTCAGAGTTTGAGATATTTCTATCCCGCCTCTTCGATTTGTAAATACATTGTGCATAAAACCTCCATAATCAAAATTACCCGCCTTTGAGATACTAATTAGACCTTTGTAAGACATAACATTGGGGAACAGTCGATGTTCCATTATTGCCGGACATAACGCTCCATCTTGCAGGGATTTAATCTTGCGTTTAATTCAAAAATTCGTATATTAGATTTGATCCCTGCCTTAAGGTAAAGTGAAAACATATCTGCTCGGCAATAGATAATATATGTACAATTGTATTACTCATTAACTTTTTCAGCAGAGGAGGAGAAACGTATGAAAAAGTTGATTACTGCCCTGCTGTTGCTGGGATTTATTTTGCCCGGCACAGTACTCGCCCTGGATTATCTGGAAACGGATCAATCCAAGTATGTCGACAGCCCGGGATTCCTGGGATTTGTCCCGGATCGCTTCATTGTTGTATTGAAAGACAATGTTGCAGTTGATCACGGCAAGGATATGAGCACTTCAGTAGCTCTATCAAACCTATCCGGGTTTGAGGGACTGGCTGTGAAATACGGTGTCGAGCGGCTCAGGCCGCAATTCCCCGGTTCCGACCGCAACAGTATATCTTTAAGCGCCGAGGCACAGGATCTTTCCCGGCACTACAAGGTCTATATTCAGAGCGGTACTTTGGAAGAGGCAATGGCCGATTATGAAGCTTTGCCTGCTGTGGAAAGAGTGGAGCCAATCGGAGTACATACTCTTACAGCCACACCCAATGATCCCTATTATGTTGATCCGCCCAGTGGATATGCTTACGACCAGTGGCATTACTGGGACACTTATGGAATCAATGCCGACAACGGCTGGGATAAGGAAGCCGGCGATAATACGGTATTGGTGGGTGTCCTCGATATGGGTGCCAAGTACGATCACGGCGATCTGGGTGGAAGCAATCCTCCCGGACCCGCCGATGCAAGTACCAATGGAAATATTTGGGTAAACACCAACGAAACTCCCGGCAATGGTGTTGATGATGACGGCAACGGCTATATTGATGATGTCATCGGCTGGGACTTCGTTGAACGCACCGACTGGTATTCATATGCGTGTATCGATCTCGACTGCGGCGGCGCGGATAACGATCCCTGGGACGGCGAGGGACATGGTACCCACGTTTCCGGGACTATCGGCGCCATCACAAATAACGGTTACGCGGTTGCCGGTGTGGCCGGCGGTTACGGCGATGGCACATATTCCGGCGGCGGTAATGGTGTTAAGGTTGTACCATGCCGTGTCGGCTATGTCCTGGATTACTGGATTTACGGCGCTACCGGTGTCGTAGTTATGGACTATGTCGCTGAAGCCATGTACTACATGGCTGAACTAAAAATAGCCGGATGGAATGTTGCCGCAATCAACTGTTCCTTTGGCAACTCCAATTCCGGCGGAATTGCATCTGCAACAGATTATCTGCTGGCGCAGGATGTGATGGTGATCTCGGCTGCAGGCAACGGTGATGCCAACGATCCCAGCTACCTGGGTACCAGAACAGACTGTCTCGATGTCGGCGCAACCGATCAAAGCGGCAATCCGGCCAGCTTCTCGAATTATGGAACATGGGTCGATATAGCGGCTCCCGGCGTTGAGATTCTCAGCACTATCACAGACCCGGCCGCTCCTGCGGACGATTATGTGGCTCCGCTTGACGGTACATCGATGTCCTGCCCGCATGTGGTAGGCGTTGCGGCATTGCTGGAATCATTTAATCCCAGCCTCTCGGGTCCGGATAAATTTGCGATAATCACCGACGCTGCCAATACCAAATCGTATAATCAAACAAAATACGTTGGCGTGGGAATCGTTGACGCCCGTAAGTGCCTTGATGCCGCGGGCGGAGGATGCGATCTGGCGGCTGATTTCTCGGGATCGCCGACCTCAGGGTGCGCATCTCTGGCAGTCAATTTCAATGACCTGTCTACCGGAACGAATATTGACGGCTGGTCATGGGACTTCGGTGACGGCGGTACTTCGACTGCGCAGAATCCCAGCTATACCTATAATAGCCCGGGCACTTACAATGTCAGCCTGACTGTTTCAAGCAGTACTCAGGGCTGCAATGATACCCAGACCAAAAACGGCTACATAACCGTAAACGGTGTCCCGACAGCCAACTTCGAGGGCAGCCCGACCACCGGTACAGAGCCCCTGACTGTGAATTTCACTGATCTTTCCACCGATGCCACAGGCTGGTCATGGGATTTCGGTGACGGCTCGGGCACATCTACACAACAGAACCCAAGCTATACTTATAACAGCGCGGGCACTTATACCGTAACGCTAACGGCTTCGAATGCCTGCGGTTCTGATGTTGAGCAAAAGGTCGATTATATTACTGTCAATACATGCGTTGCTCCCGTTGCAGACTTTTCCGGTTCGCCAACCTCGGGTGATGCTCCGCTGACTGTCAACTTCACCGACCAGTCAACCGGAAACCCGACCTCATGGAGCTGGGACTTCGGTGACGGCGTGGGTACATCAACTCAGCAGAATCCATCATATACTTATAATAACACCGGTACTTACACAGTTACTCTGACCGCAACCAATTCCTGCGGATCGGACCAGGTAATAAAGACCGATTATATAACTGTAACATGTACCGCTCCGGTGGCCGACTTTACCGGCTCGCCAACTTCAGGTAATGCGCCCTTGACGGTGAACTTCACCGATCAGTCAACCGGAAACCCGACCTCATGGAGCTGGGATTTCGGTGACGGCGTGGGCACATCAACTCAGCAGAATCCGTCATATACTTATAATAATACCGGTACTTACACGGTTACCATGACCGCGACCAATTCCTGCGGATCGGACCAGGTAATAAAGACCGATTATATTACGGTAACCGAATCGCAAGCCACACAGGCTTACCCGCTTTCGGATATTCCGGTTTACGGTACAGTCTCGGGCAGCTATTTGGATACGTATACAAGCGATAACGTATATGAAACTATAACCGAGATTCTGTACACGGGACACCCTCGCAAAACCTACAGTTATCTCGAACATAAGTGGAACTTCAATATAGATGCGTCTGACGGCGCAACTTTCTATCTTGAAGCATATCGCCCCGGCAATACCGATGGTGATGATTTTGTTTTTGCATATTCCACCGACGATGTAAACTATTACAATCTTGTAACGGTTGCCAGCGCTACTGAACAGGTCTACTCAGCTTCATTGCCTGCCATAACCGGAACCGTCTATATCCGCGTTCTGGATAACCAGAGAGACTGGGGCGGGAATTCACTGGATCCGGTATATGTTGATGAGATGTATATCGAATACGGTTCCACTCCAAGCGCTCCCACGGCCGATTTCTCAGGCGATCCGACTTCCGGCTATGCTCCGTTGACAGTTCAGTTTACCGATCTGTCAACCGGTAGTCCGACATCCTGGAGCTGGGATTTCGGAGATGGAGTAGGCACATCAACTGTCCAGAATCCATCATACACCTATAACAATGTCGGCACCTACACCGTCTCGCTAACCGCCACAAATTCATACGGCTCGGATTCCGAGACCAAGGTGGACTACATTACCGTAACCGAGCAGGGTACAGACTATTGTTATGTCAACGATATTACGGTATCTCGCAAAAATGCCGGACCTAATTGTAACGGCCAGTGCTGGACTACAATCTATAACTCAAGCGGCCAGCCTCTGGCAAATGCTACGGTCTATCTGACCGCTACCGGGCCTGTCGGCGGCAACTACAGCGCTGTAACCGGCTCTGATGGCGTGGCTTTTGTCGAGACCGGCAAAACCAGGAGCTGCTCCGGTGAATGGTGTTTTGAGGTCACCGACGTTTCTCACGCTACTTATACCTATGATGCGGCCTCCAATGCCGTTACCAAGGCCTGTGAATCGGGATGGGTATATGGTGTTGACGGTATCGCTTCGACCTCGAATCGGACACCCGATCAGTTTACGCTCGAGCAGAACCGTCCCAATCCGTTTAACCCGGTAACCGAAATAGCATTCAACCTGCCGCAGGGCTCTCAGGTCAGGCTGGAGGTATTTAATATCACCGGCCAGAGAGTTGCTTTGCTTGCTAACGGCTATTATGATGCGGGTCGTTATTCGGTTACATGGAATGCCGCCGGGCAAACCTCGGGCATTTATTTCTACAGAATAACAACCGACAGCTTTGTCGAATCACGCAAGATGATACTTCTGAAATAATGCTGTCCGGTTAGCATAAAAACAGGCGCGGTGTGTGTCACCCTAACTCCAGCACACCGCGCCTTTTTATTAAATAATCCGGCCGTTACATCCGTTCGGCCTTAACCTCGATTTTCGTACCTTCCGAAACCGTGTTGTACACGGGAGAATATGATGGTCCGAAGTTGACGATTTCATTTATCTCCTCATCCGACAGGCCATCCGCTTTAATCCTGAAATTCATGCGAATTCCCTGATATCCGTTGCGGACTTCGGGATCTATTCCCAGAAAGCCATGCAGGTCGATATCGCCCTCGATTGACGATTCGATTTTCTGAATCTCAATCCCGCGCGCGGCGGCATGATAGACAATACCGCTGGTCACACATCCCGCCAGAGCATTCAGGAGATGCTCTACAGGGTTGGCGCCCTTGTCCTGCCCCAGGAGAAGCGGCGGTTCATCGCAGTCAAGCACAAAGGTCTGCTCATGGTCGATATCCTCGAAAGCGCCATGAAAGTCCTTTACAGTCGTACGGTTGTGGCCGCAGCCAAGCCATTCGTTCTTCACCCGGAATTTGAACTTAGCGATCCCCGGAGTGGCCTTGATCGAATCGATTGTCTTAAAAAGCTCTTCGGTATTTACGCCGTTAATAGTAGTTTTTGTCTTGGTAGCCATCATTAGCTCCTTTGTTTGATTTGTTGTGTTTTTATTTTTGCTTAATTATCTGCTTACTTTCATGCTCAAATCGGAGATTGAATCCTGCACGATATAATCCACAAGATATTTCGCTTTTGCATCTTTGCTTTCGTTGACACTGCCAATCCTCATATCCTGCTTTTTCAGAAAGCCGTGTATTATCTCGTTCACGCTCTCGGCATGCGTCAGAGGTCCCATATGGCCCATACCCGGAAGCACACAAAATTCGAGATGCGGCAGGACAGCGGTCAGAAGCTCGGTAATACGCCGCGTCGAATCGGGAGTCTCCAGCCCGTGAAGGTAGAGCACAGGAATATTTAGTTTTCCGAAATTATCCAGACCGGTGCCGTCCGAGAAAAGCGAATCGAAATTCATAAGTACACTGCGCATACTTCCGGCAATAATCGAATGCCGTCTGGGATCGAACTTCTCCCAGGTACCGGCACCATTCCAGTAATCCACGAATATGCGTGCAGCTTCATGCGGTTGTCTGTCGTTCAAGTTGCTATATACAATATCTCTGATCTGCCGGATTTCCTCTGCTGCCCCGGAATTGACATCATCAAACAGCAGCTTGAATAATACAGGCTCATAAACGGTCACGCTCCTGACCCTGCCCGGATATTTAACCGCTGCCTTTAATGCCAGCGCCGCTCCGAATGAATGTCCGATCAGATGCAAAGGCTCAGTATGCAATTTCATCAACGGTTCAAGAAGAGCAGCCTCATCCTCCAGAGACATCTCCGCTCCACCGTTCCATACCGGACTTTTGCCATAGCCGTAAAGATCGGGAGCGATCACATGATAGCTGTTCGAAATCTTTTCCATCAATGCCTCCCATTGCCCCGAACTACTGGCGCTGCCGTGGAGGCAGATAACTGTCTGGCCGCTTCCGGTCTGATTCGTATGAAGTTTTATTTGCCGCATTTTATTTTCCTCGTTCCTGAATTTTCAATTCCGTTCTTTCCGTAATCTGGATAATTATTATTGCATATACCATGCCAAATCCGTTGACAAACTTGTTATTCTTTATCAGATAACGAGTTGGAAAATTCAATCGGATTTTTCGGGATCAACAGAATCTCGTGGAATCACGAATTATCGTGAGGGATATACGAAATTATGGAAGATTATAAGGATACCCGGTTATCGCGGCCGGCTGATTCCGAGAGCTTTCAGACGTGAGCTGAGTGTGGTGGGTTTCATGCCCAGAAGACTTGCGGCGCCATTACTTCCGGACACTTTCCAGTTAGCCCTTTCCATGGCACTGATTAGATTACTCCGCTCAAGCTCGCGGAGTTCATCCACTGTACGAATTTTATCACCAATAATAGTGGTTTTTACCGGCGAGGAGGATTTTTCCCGGGCAAATCCCTCGGGAAATGCCCGCTCCAGATTTAGGCGGCCGTCACTGGAAGTAATTATGGCACGCTCTATAATATTCTGAAGCTCCCGTACATTTCCCGGCCAGTCATAGGCCCTCAAACGGTTGATGCATTCCGGGCTGAGAGGCTGAACCATGCGCCCTATTCTTTTGGAATACTGCTCGACAAACGCTTCTGCAAGGAGCACGATATCATCCTCGCGTTTGCGCAAGGGCGGGATATTAAGCGGAAAGACATTCAACCTGAAATACAGGTCTTCCCTGAATTTGCCTTCCCTGACCATCACGTTCAGATCGCGGTTTGTTGCAGCAATAACGCGCACATCAACCTTGACAGTTTTTGTCCCTCCAACCGGCTCGAATTCCCCTTCCTGAAGCACCCTTAGAAGTTTGGACTGCAGGTCAATCGGGAGTTCGCCTATCTCATCGAGAAAAATACTACCGCCGTCGGCCAAGGCAAATCTGCCCTGACGTTTTCCGGTTGCGCCGGTGAATGCTCCCTTTTCATGCCCGAAGAATTCGCTTTCGATCAGGGATGCCGGTATCGCCGCACAGTTCACCTTTATAAGCGCCTTATCGCTTCGATCACTGGAGTTGTGTATTGCCCGCGCAATCAGCTCTTTGCCCGTACCGGTTTCTCCCTGAAGCAGAACAGTGGCATCGGTCTCGGCAACCTGCTTTACATCTCTCAATAATTCCAGCATGGGACGGCTTTGGGCGATGATATCATCGAAGTTATTCAGAAGCTTGAGCTCTTCGCGAAGATAACGTGATTCAATTTGAAGCTCATCGATTTTCTTCTCAGCTTCGATCCGCTCATTGATATTCCTCAGAATCAGGAGATAGTATCTTTTGCGGTTCAATTCATAGCAGGAAAGCGTGGCCTCGGCCATAAACTTATCTCCGTTACCCGATCTGCCATGCAAACCGCCCGGAATCCAGAGATACTTCCTGTCACCCGATCCATTTGCCAGTCCGGATGTGATTTTAGAGAGCTTTTTGAAAGATTCGTCGGACAGGCAGTATGAAAAGCTCCGGCCGATTACACGTTCCGAGTCGCATCCGAATATGCTCTCAGCCGCGGAATTGACCAGCGTGATATTGAGGTCGTTATCAAGCTCAATGATAGCGTCCATAGCGCTGTCGACAAGTCCCGAGAGTTTTCTTTCACGGGCGCGCAGTTCCGACTCCGCCTTCATACGTCTAAGCTCCGCCGCTGCCCGCGCGGAAAAGATATTGAAGATGGCAGTCTTATGAGGATCCTCCGGCATCGGACTCTTGTCCATGACTGAGAGATGCCCCAGAACGGTCTCATCGGTATCCAGAAGTGCAACACCCATATAGCTGACCGCACCGGACGCTGCCAGATCGGCATCTTTGGGATACAACTTCACGACTTTTTCGGGTATATGAATAAACCGCTTTTCCGATACCACCGCCTCGCAGGGCGTGCCGCCAATATCGTATTCAAAATCCTCAACGAATTTACCGTCGAGGTAAAAAGCATGCGCTCGCAGGTGATTGCAGTCCTCCAGGAATTCGGTCACCCAGGCGCCATATGTCCCCAGCGCCTGGCAAAGATTTTTGACCAGGGCCTTGAAAAAATCCTGCCCGAATTCAGCCGATGTGCCCTCCAGAATACTGCGGAGTGCAGGGTCTACCTGCAACTCCGGTATAATGCTTTCCTTATACTCTTTCACTTGCTCAGACTTCCGAAAAATGTGCAAATTTACTCTCTTTGTAGGTTACTCCCGGTGTTACGATAAATATAATCGACCGGGAATCCCTGTGCAAGCAAAAAATGATTAAATTTGTCCGGTATTATACTTTTCGCAAAAACAGGCAATATCAGGCCTCTTCCGAGCTCAAACTGGGGCGAAGCGAGGGCTTGAACTTTTCTTCCCAGTTAATCCTGCCGGTAAACTGCATCACCACAAACAGCGTAAGGATCGATAAGATCGTAATCGTCAATCCGGTATATCCTTCAAGATAAAAGGCATAACTGAATAAAAGCAGGTATACGAACTGCGTAAGCCCCACCTCGACCAGGGCAAATTTCAATCCTGCCACCAGACGCATATAGGATATTACCAGAAAAATCGAAACTGCGGAGCTGATTGTGGTCGCGATATGCACATCGATATGATCCACGAGATACGCGAGAAGTATATGGTACGAGAAAAACGCTGCTGCGATGAAGAAATAGTTCATGGGATGGATATTGATCTTTTTGATAGTCGTGATCAGAAACATGACAAAGAAGAAAAAGAAAAGCGAAACCGGCGCAAAGAAACTGACCCGGCTGACATAAGGACCGGGATTCAGCTTTCGAGGCATTACCATACCGATCTGCACGCTCGATATCAGATTATCATATTCCCAGGTCAGCTTCCAGCCGTCCCCGCTTTCTTCCATCTGAGTTGGTGATATGGCTTTGTCGGGAAAATCGATATCGGCAAAATCGGTTTGCATGGTCAGCTTGAAATCCCTCATCTCGGCCACATCCCAACCGAAACGATACCACCACTCATCCATACCCTGGGTATTGTAGGCAATCTCGATAGTTTTGCTCTCGCCCGGTGCAAGTTGAAAACGGCGCTGGATTTTTCCCTGTGTGGTGCCAAGGCTGCCTCCCTCTTTACCATCGAGAACGAATTTGAAGTTATCGTAAATACCGCCTCTGGAGGGGAATTGGTAGTCCAGAATATAGTTTGCAGGTTCATCCCCTTTATTACTGACCACATATTCCCCCTCGAAACTGACCCGGTACGTAGCGTACCACAAAAGACCCTTTTTGCGCGGCTCAAGATTCAAATTAACATTGATATCGGTCTTATCCAGAGGAATGGGTGTTTTATCGTTATCAGAATAAACACTTACGAAATCATGACCGGAGTCGGGGCTGTCCGGATCGTACTGCAGCGATGTATCCAGATAGAGCCGCGGGGCATGCTGGGTTTGTTTCGAACCCCAGAGTTCACCCACTGCGGCTTTGAGCTTACGGTCCTGGGCGCTGGTACGATCGGCTGTTACTTTGCCGAGAACCGTCCAGCCAATTGTGGTGCAAATGAAGATAAAGATAAGGGCTGTGATGTGCTTCGACATAACTGAATCCTCCTCGATTTCCCACACAGCTTGAAGACCCGGAAAAAGCGAGAAGAACCAAAAGTTCAGGTATAGATTTCGACTGATGACCCTGTTTTCGAAGCGCGCTTACTCGATTATACTCTCCGTTATTAAAAAGTTCGAAATGTAATTGACATTAATCTATATTTTGAGATAATTGAGCATCATGTTTACAGTAACAGGAGGGATTATGTTGAAAAATTTATTTATCGCAATAATCATTATTCTAATAATATCATTTCCAGCATACGGACAGGCGTCTCAAGATCAGGCGAAATCTCAACCTGGTTTGGAAAACGCCGCAAGCGGGGCAAAGTCAGCGGACGATATTAAAATTCACTACACTAATTACGGCAATGCAGATAAGGCGCTGGTGTTCGTGCACGGCTGGAGCTGTGATGAATCATACTGGGATAGACAGGTTGAGGGATTTAAAGACGATTACCGAATAGTTACTATCGATCTCGCGGGGCACGGCGAATCCGGAACCGAGCGTGAAGACTGGACTATACAAGCTTACGGTAGGGATGTTGCGGCTGTTGTAAATCATCTGGATTTGAGTGAGGTAATTCTGATCGGGCATTCTATGGGTGGTCCTGTATGTATAGAGGCTGCTCGAAATCTGCCGCAAAAAACAGTGGCTTTAATAGGTGTGGATACCTATCAGGATCTTACTCAAAATTTGACCGAACAACAGGCGGATATGTTCATCGCGCCCTTCAGACAAAACTTCGTCCTGCAGGTAAAGAATTTCGTAAAGCTCATGTTTCCTGAGGACGGCGATACTGCGCTGGCGGCATGGGTTGCAGACGATATGGCCGAGGCTGATCCCTTAATAGCCATGAGTTCTATGAAAAGCTTGTTTTTATATGATACCGAGGCAGCCCTGAAAGAAATGCGAAAGCCGATCCGGGCCATTAACACAGATATGTTTCCAACCAATGTGCAGGGAAATAAGCAGGCTGCTGAATCATTTGAACTCAAAATCATGCCGGGGCACAGCCATTTCCTGCATATGGAAGATCCTGAGGAGTTCAACAAGCTGCTGGCCGAGACAATTCATGAGTTCTGGCCGGCATCAAACGAATAGATTTTACGCACCGCGGTTGGGCACAATGCAGATAAATTCGAACTCCTCATCGAACGGATTCTTGAATTGATGAATCGTATTGGGCGGCACGAAGACAAAGTCACCCTCATTTATCTCTATGGTATCATCCTTGATCGTAAGAGTGCCTTTGCCCTTCATAACATAATTTATATGCTCCCAGTCATGCTGGTGGTGAGGGGAATATCCGCCGGGACCGATTCTGAAAACCCGCAGAGTGTAATCTTTCCAGCCTTCGGAAGGGCCGATGACATTAGATTTGATTATCCTGTCCACGCCCGCCATCGAGACCTCTTCCATCTTTATCTCATCGCTCTTTATAACTGGCATTCCTTAACTCCTTTTATATTCACACTAAAATTTCCATCTTATACATTATCCATAACAAAATATCACCCCGGAGGTTTTATTTCTTTTGCAATCCAAAAATTGTGAACAATGCCGGTTGTTCGGATTGTTGTATTGAATACATGTATATGAAATTCAAAAAAAGGAATGAAAATGACTAATATTTCCAGCACCGAGTGGATAGATATTTCGATTCCAATCAAGAATAAAATGATTGCCTGGCCGGGCAATTCCGAGGCTGAGGTCAGGCGCGATATGGAAATAGCAAAAGGTGACACAGCCAACCTCACTCATCTGGATATAAGCGCACATACCGGAACCCACATGGATGCGCCGCTGCATTTTATCGATGACGGCAAGGACATCAGCAGGATTCCGCTTTCGGCAGTGGCAGGAGAGGCAAGAGTGATTGAGATTTCCAATGTCGACGTGATAGAGGTTGCTGACCTTGAAAAGCATAAGATTAGGAAAGATGAGCGGATCTTATTCAAGACCAGAAATTCGAATTCCAACTGGGATGAGGAGCCTTTTAATAAGGACTTTGTCTATCTCTCGACAGAGGCTGCGGAGTATCTTGCCAATCTCAAGGTTCGGACAATCGGAATTGATTACCTTTCCATTAGCGGATTTCAGAAAAACGAAGTACGGGTGCACAAGGCAATTCTGGGAGCCGGAATCTGGGTTATAGAAGGCCTGAATCTCATGGGGATCAATCCCGGTAAATATGAGCTTGTATGTCTTCCATTGAAAATTCTCAAGGGAGACGGCGCGCCGGCACGTGCAATCATAAGGCCAATCGGCTGAGCAACAAGTTATAATAGTGATGTTAAGGAGATAGTAAAATGGGGAATCAAGATCTGCAATTCGGGATAATCGGATTAGGTAAAATGGGGGCTAATCTGGCCTTGAACGCCATGGAAAAGGGCATAAATGTGGCCGGCCTCGATAAAAAGGAACCCGCCCGGGAGCTTCTGGATAATGGCCTGAAATTCATAAAAGATATGTCCGATTTTAAAAGTGAACTCAAAACACCGCGCATGATATTTGTCTATATACCTGCTGGACCGCCGGTCGACAGTGTTATCGATCAACTTGCGGACAATCTCGAAAAGGGAGACATAATAATCGACGGCGGCAATTCTTATTGGGGGGATTCAATATGCAGGTTCAATAGAATGGCCGAGAAGGGCATACAATTCGTCGATTGCGGCACCAGCGGTGGAATCTCCGGCGCCCGTGAAGGCGCATGTTTTATGGCAGGAGGAGAAGATTCCGCGATAGCGCACCTCGAACCGATCTTAAAGGAACTTGCGGTTGAAGGCGGCTATGTTCATGCCGGTCCACCAGGAGCAGGACATTTCGTAAAGCTGGTACATAATGGCATCGAATTTGGCATGCTTCAGGCCATTGGCGAGGGTATCGACCTTTTAAAGAACTATCATGAGAATCTGGATATTCCAGATGTCATTCATTGCTGGCGTAACGGCTCTGTGATCCGTTCCTGGCTTATCGATTTGATGGAAGAGATATACCGCAAGAAGGGCGGGCTCGAGGATACCCCCGCATTTGTCGAGGATACCGGCGAGGTAAACTGGCTGGTTAACGATGCGCTTCGTATGGAAGTCCCGATACCGGTGATTTCGCAGTCAGTCATGCAACTCTTGGCATCAAGGGATGATAAACAGTATTGGGCGAGGGCAGTCGCCATGATGCGTCACGGTTTCGGCGGCCATCCTTTCGGAGAAGACGAAGGGATCAAGCGCGAACGGCGCGAAGGAAAGATTGGTGCGTTCTACAAAAAATACGGCGGGGAAGAATAAACCCCATATAACAGACAATTTATATCTTGCTTTTTTAAGCATTTATCCATAGATTCTCGATATTAGGGTTAACTGTTTATTGATAATAGGTTATGGATGTATTTTCTTTATAGTGGAGGCTTGTGGGAACGTTTTTAAGGCGGGGTTGTTATAGTTATTCAATCTGATTGAGTAAGAATTGGGAGAGATTCATTTAATGCCAGATGAGAATCAAAAATTAAAAGTGGGGATTCCAAAAGAGACTTTCCCCAACGAATTGCGTACCTCAATAATTCCCGAGAATATAAGCCGGTATGCAAAGGCCGGTTTTCGGGTGTTGATCGAATCCGGTGCGGGCGAAGCCGCGGGATTCACTGACAAGCAGTATAAAGACAAGGATGCCGAGATAATAGACAGCCGGGATGAACTTTTCAAGCAGGCCGACCTGATTTTGCAGGTACGCGGATATGGTACCAATCCGGAAAAAGGCAAAAAGGACCTGGAAAGATTCAGGAAAGGGCAGGTTGCGGTCGGATTTTTCAATCCGCTGGGCTCTCCTGAAAGGATTCGGGAGCTTGCCAAGACCGGCGTTACAGCATTTTCAATCGAGCTTCTCCCCCGTATAACCCGTGCCCAGAGTATGGACGCGTTATCATCGATGGCGACAATCGGCGGATACAAGGCTGTGCTTCTGGCGGCAAAATCGCTTACGAAGATGTTTCCCATGCTGATGACCGCGGCCGGTACCATCGCACCTGCGCATGTTTTCGTGATTGGCGCGGGCGTGGCCGGGCTTCAGGCAATAGCCACCGCCAAACGTCTGGGAGGTGTGGTCAAGGGCTATGATATCCGGCCCGCCGTCAAGGAACAGGTCGAAAGCCTGGGCGCCAAATTCGTCGAGCTCGAGCTTAAAACCGAAGAGGCCGAGACCAAGGGCGGTTATGCCAAAGAGATGGACGAAGAATTTTATCAAAAGCAGCGCGAGATGATGAAAGCGGTTTTGAAGGAAAGCGATGTGGTTATCACAACCGCTGCAGTTCCGGGTAAGAAAGCTCCGGTTCTGATTACCGATGAAATGGTCGAGGGCATGTCACGCGGCTCGGTTATAGTCGATCTTGCGGCCGAACAGGGCGGAAATTGCAGTCTGACAAAGGCGGGTGAGGAAATCGAGCACAAGGGCGTGACCATTATTGGCCCGGTGAATCTGCCGGCCTCTATTCCGCATCATGCCAGCCAGATGTATTCCCGCAACCTTCTGGCATTCACGAAGAACATGGTAAAAGACGGCAAAATAGACTTGGAGCAGGATGACGAGATTATCCGCGAAAGTATGATTACCAAAGACGGCGAGGTCGTCAACCAGAGAGTGCTTGAGCTCCTGGATGAAAAATCGAAATCCGAAGACGAAAGGAGCGAAGGCTGATGGAATCATTTGCTTTCGTACTGACAATATTTGTGCTGGCCATTTTTGTGGGCTTCGAGGTCATCACCAAGGTTCCCGGCACACTTCATACCCCGCTGATGTCGGGATCGAATGCCATCTCCGGGATTACATTAATCGGAGCGATAATCTCGGCAGGCACCCAGCATACGACGCTAACCACGATTCTGGGACTGTCGGCGGTGATATTCGCTACCGTTAATGTTGTTGGCGGCTTTCTGGTCACTCACAGGATGCTTAAGATGTTTCAGAGGAGGGACTAAGCGGTGCAGTCAAATATTGTTAACCTGGCATATCTTCTTGCGGCGGTTCTATTTATCTTCGGTCTCAAAGGCTTAACCCATCCGCGCACAGCTGTGCGCGGCAATTTCATGGGTGCCATGGGCATGTTCATCGCCGTGGTAGTAACACTCTTCGATAAAAATATCGTAAGCTATGAATTGATAATAGTCGGTGTAATCGTTGGCGGACTTATCGGGTCGATCCTGGCTGCGAAGATCCAGATGACAGCCATGCCGCAGTTGGTCGGGCTGTTTAACGGTTTTGGCGGAGGTGCCTCGGTACTGGTGGCCGGAGCGGCGCTTTTTGAGGTGCTTCACCTCGGTATGATCCCGCAAACACAGTTCACAATAGCCTCTGGCGCCTCCGGTCTGATCGGAGCGGTAACATTCTGGGGCAGTCTGGTGGCATTCGGAAAATTACAGGGGATTATAACCGAAGCCTCGGTGACATTTCCTGGTCAAAAAATGGTCAACGCATTAATAGCCGCAGTTGGAGTAGCCTTAATAGTATGGCTGGTACTGAGCCCTACTACCGAGATCACATACTGGCTGATAGTGGGCGTAGCCTCGATTCTGGGCATCCTCCTGGTAATACCCATCGGCGGCGCTGATATGCCGGTTGTAATCGCGCTCCTGAATTCATATTCAGGTCTGGCGGCGGCGGCTACCGGCTTCGTGCTGAACAATAATGTGTTGATTATAGCTGGTTCACTGGTCGGTGCATCGGGAATCATCCTGACAAATATAATGTGCGTTGCTATGAACCGGTCGCTTACCAATGTGCTCTTCGGGGTCATGGGTCCCACCTCGGAATCTGCTACTGCCGACGAGGTTTATGAGGGCAAGGTCAAATCGACCTCGGCCGAGGAGATTGCTATGCTCTTTGATGGCGCACGGCGTGTGGTTGTGGTGCCCGGCTATGGTATGGCTGTGGCGCAGGCTCAGCACGCTGTGCGCGACATGGCAAACCTGCTGCGTGACAGAGGTATTGAAGTCGATTATGCCGTTCACCCGGTCGCAGGAAGAATGCCCGGGCATATGAACGTGCTCCTGGCCGAGGCTAATGTGCCTTATGAGAACCTTAAGGAGCTGGATGAAATCAATCCCACCTTCGAGCAGACCGATGTAGCAATAGTTCTCGGTGCCAATGATGTTGTCAATCCGGTTGCCCGAACTGATCCGTCATCCCCGATTGCAGGCATGCCGATCCTCGATGTTGATAAGGCCAGAACTGTCGTAGTAATTAAGCGGAGTCTAAGCCCCGGTTTTGCCGGAATTCCAAATCCGCTCTTTGCGGCTGATAATACACTGATGTTCTTCAACGACGGCAAAAAGGCAATCGTGGAGATTATAAGCGCAATAAAGGAAAGCTGATCTGGAGGCTGCTGATTGAATGTCAGCTATTTCTAATTGTTGATCTTCTTCTTAATGTCAAGCCAGTTGCGGAGCGCTTCGTCCTTTAAATTGTAGGCTTTGTAATGCAGTTTTTTAAGTTCTTCCCTGTCTGTCTGCCCCTTTAGCGCATATTCCTCCAACCGTTCCGCCAGAAGGTATAACCGTTTGTATGTTCTTTCCAGTTCAATGTATGATTCGATATTCGACATTTCAAAACCTTTTCGATAATTCAAAGTCTAATTGTCAACTAATCTTTACTATAATACTAAGAATTGCCAGATTGTCAATCTCTAAAGAGGAGCAACGAAAAATCTCAGGCCGCGTTTCATTTTTGTGGCTTAATAATTATGCCCCGATGGTTGTGACCATTCATTTTTATCGTAACCGGCCTCTTAAAGCGCAGGTGGCGAGTGAAGTTCATCTTACTGACAGCTTTTTGTTGATTCAGCCATTCCCAGTCAACGAATCCGCCCTTGAAATATGAGTTTACCGTAAAATAGCCGACCATGAATGAGGTTATATTCTGGAAGAAATGCGAGCCCTGTGAGGGTACGACCTTGAAGCCCTTGAATCCGGTCTCCACTATCACACGCGCACCGGAGATCTGATCCCAGGTTACCGGGATGCCCAGCCATGAATCAGCCGAGCCCCAGCGTCCTACGCCAATCAGAAGATAAGGAATATCCTCCGAGAAAAGCTCGGAATTATACTTTGCAACCTCATCCGCCACTTCAACCGATTTCGAGCGGTCGAACCTGTCTCTGTCGACCACCACGATGTCATAAATATCATCAATCAGGCCGTTACCCAGAACCTGAGGCGACTGGCAGATAAGTTTGTCTTCTTCAACATCATCGACATTAAGCTCATCAGCTTCATGGCTTTTTACCAGCGGCCGAATCTGCAGAAAGGCGAATTCTTTTGGTCTGCCTTTCGGCGTATTCAAATTTACGGCGAATTCAATCTCCACCGGCGAATTCATACCCCAGCTCCCCATCTCCATAATCATATTCAGTATCTCCGGTAATGGAAAGAGCCTGTTCTTTAAAATCGGAGCAAAGGTTATTACCCGCGGTCCGCTTCGGGAAAGCCCATCGGTGATAACATTATTCTCCACTGAATATGTAGATCCGACATATGCTAATGTGCCGTCCTTCTCAGCCGTCTCAAGATCATATTTGATTAGCTTCAATTCCTCATAATCCTTTGGATCTGTTACGCTGTCGTTCAGATTGAGGGCGTAAAAGTCCTTCTGGGAATAATCCAGAGTATCCTTGACGTCGGAAAACTGAATAACATGACGGGGGTACTTGGGACAGAAACGAATTGTCGACTCACCCTCAATCACTATCCGCCCCAGTCCGAGGCCCACCGCGGCGATACCGTCGGCAGCCTTCATAGGCGCAGTGGGATAAAAATTGTGCGACCTGACAACGCCCGAGATATTGGGATAGAAGCGGTCTCCGTATTTGGCACCCGCCAGCTTCTGGATCAGCACTCCCATTTTCTCCTCTTCCAAACGATACGGTGTGGCGCGGATATACCCTTTTGCCAGCTCGCCGTAAGTCGAGGCATAAACCAGTTTGATCGCATCAAGAAGGTTCTTCAGCCTGATCTCATCATCGATATTATTGTTCGGCAGCATGTAAGTCGAATATATACCCGCAAAAGGAAGATAGCGAGAATCTTCCAGAAGCGATGACGATCTCACCGCCAATGGATCGATAATCAGGTTCAGAAACGATTTCAAGCTGTTAACTACCTCAGCGGGAAAATCCGCGGCCAGGAATACACTTCTGAGCTCCTCGTCATCATTGCACCTGATTGCAAAATCCTTCAAATCGTTAAGCTCCAAAAAGCGGTCGAAGACATCCGTGGCCAGAACCAGCGAAGGCGGTACTGAAATTTTTATATCATCGAAGAAATGCGCCAGCTTGAAATTCTTTATGATCAAATTCGCAAATGCCAGCCCACGTGCCTTGCCGCCCATGGAACCACGTCCAATTCGGGCAAAATCCGAACTGCTGTAAAATGTTTCCGGATCGAAGTCTGATATTGTGCCAAGATATCTTTGCTTGCGGAATTCACGCAGGGAATTTATTAGATGCTCACGCACGCTTTCAAGGCTTTCGAAATCCGAAACCCTGCGCGGTCTGAGCTTATGAGCCAGCCAGAATTCGGTGCGCGTTTTGAGCCAGTTTGAAAAATGATTCTTTTCCGCATGAAATCTGAGAGATTCCTCCGGCACCAGCGCCAGAGTTTTTTCTAATGAACGGATATC
This sequence comes from uncultured Ignavibacteria bacterium, assembly GCA_964496505.1. Lineage (GTDB taxonomy): Bacteria > Zixibacteria > MSB-5A5 > JAABVY01 > JAABVY01 > JAABVY01. The sequence continues at coordinate 51,868 of CAZBZV010000023.1, forward strand.
ATGGGCGCGCGCGACCTCACGACCGTCAGGCATGCGGAAGATAAAGTCACCAAAACTCAAACTCTCAACCATAAACCGCTGGAGATCGCGCAACAGGGTAGGCGAAGCTTTGAGAAGTACCGAGGCCCCTAAATCACGGGCAACCTCCTCATACTCGGACGAATCTGTCTGCAATAATACCGGTATATCGAAATAAGATTCCCTGACTTTGCGGGCAAAACGAATACCGGCCTCTTTGTCATTCATTCCCTTGCGGGGAAATTCTATATCGGATATCACTCCCAGGATATATTCCTCATACTTTTCATAGTATTTCTCGGCCTCCTCGTATGTACTGCACAATAGAATTTTGGGACGGGCACGCATACGCATCAGCTTATCAGCAACATTAATCCCCTCGGATATCAGGCTTTGTGAATGCTTGAACAGCTCGGAATAGATTATAGGCAGAAACGAGGAATAGAAATTGACATTATCTTCGATGACTATAATCGACTGCACACCGACAGATTTCGTGTCCTCATCCACATTCATCTTATCTTCCACATACTTTATGATCGAAAGCAGTATGCGATGGTCACCCTGCCAGATAAAAACCTTGTCGAAATCGGAGACATCATAGTTTTTGATCAGCTCATTTAATTCCCGGTTCTCATAAGTTAAAAGCACCATCGGCAGGCTGGGGTGCTTTTTTCTGATTTCTTTTGCCAGCTCAAGTGCCTGCATATCCCCCAGATTGAGCGTGGTTACAATCAGATCGTAATGCCCGCTTTCCTCAACCATCCTGATAGCCTCACGGCCGTTGGAAGCGCGCGTAAGACGAGGAGCCTGGCTGAGATTAAATTCATGATATCCGGATAGAATCATCTCATACAGATGACCGTCCTCTTCCAGAATAAAGGAATCATAAAGTGACGAAACCAGAAGCACATCGCGCACCCGATAGCGCATCAGATTCTGAAAAATCTGAAAGCGGTTTAATGCGCCCTGCTGCTCCAATATTTTACCAAAATCCTGCATCATGTTTTTTATCGGGCAATTTCGGGCTTGTTGAAAAAGTATTTTTCGGCGCGCAGGGTCTTGGCCCCCGATGAAATCGGGGATTGTGACCCTGCGCCTTATAATATAGCATGCATTTGCGTTTGGTCACAATTCCGTCTACGACGGAATCAAGACCAAACGCTACACCATTAGCATTTTTCAACGCTCCCTATTTAATAACGGTTTCCACACTATATAATTCGACAATTAATGCTTATTTATTTGCTATACAATACATAATACAAATCGGAGCGGATTTTTTCCACTCCGATTTTACTGGAATTAGTACATAGATCGGCAAAGTCTATACAAGACCCTGATCGATCATAGCATCTGCAACTTTAAGAAAACCGCCAATATTGGCGCCGTTGACATAATTTCCGGGCGTGCCGAAATGATCTGCAGCCTCCACGCAGGTCTTATGAATACCTTTCATAATCATACGCAGACGGTTGTCGACCTCTTCACGCGTCCAGGAATAGCGCATGCTGTTCTGGGCCATCTCCAGTCCGGAAACCGCGACACCGCCGGCATTGGCAGCCTTGCCCGGGCCGTAGAGAATACCCTTTTCGATAAACAGCTTAACACCCTCGGGCACTGTAGGCATATTGGCGCCCTCAGAGACAACATAAACGCCGCCGTCCAGAAGATTCTGTGCATCCTTGGCGTTGATCTCGTTCTGTGTGGCGCTCGGGAAAGCGCAGTCGGCCTTGTGCGCCCAGAGAGGATTGTGATCTTTGTTAGGATCGACCGGTGTATAGGTCGCATCCTTGAACTCCTCGACATACTCTTTGATACGGCCGCGCTTGATATTCTTGAGCTCCATAATATAATCGAGTTTCTTGCGGTCAATACCGGCCGGATCATGGACATAGCCGCCGGAGTCGGAAACGGTGATAATTTTGGCGCCCAGTTCAAGCAGCTTCTCGGTGGTATACTGGAAGACATTGCCGGAACCAGAAACCAGACAGGTCTTGCCATCGAGAGTTTCGCCGCGTGTGGCAAGCATCTCGGCGGCAAAATAGACCGCGCCATAGCCGGTGGCCTCGGGGCGAATCAATGAGCCGCCCCAGTTGACGCCCTTACCGGTCAGGACGCCGGTGAATTCATTTCTGAGCTTGCGGTACTGGCCAAAGAGAAATCCGATCTCACGTCCACCCACACCGATATCGCCGGCGGGCACATCAGTATTGGGGCCGATATGACGGCTCAGTTCGCTCATGAAGCTCTGGCAGAAACGCATAACTTCGTTATCGCTCTTGCCCTTGGGATCGAAATCGGAACCGCCCTTGCCGCCGCCCATGGGGAGAGTGGTCAGGCTGTTTTTAAAGACCTGCTCGAAGGCCAGAAACTTCAGGATACCGAGATTAACTGAGGGATGGAAACGCAGTCCGCCCTTATACGGGCCGATAGCGCTGTTCATCTCGATACGAAACCCGCGGTTGACCTGCACATCGCCCTGATCATCCATCCACGGTACGCGGAACATAATTACGCGCTCAGGCTCAATAATGCGCTCAAGCACTTTGGCCTGACGGTATTCTGGATACTTATCGAGCACCAGTGCCAGAGATTCGGCCACTTCATGCACCGCCTGAATAAATTCCGGCTCGGCCACATTTTTAGCCTTAACTTCCATTAAAAGATCATCAACATAAGCCATTTAAAACTCCTAAATCCAACAATTAATAGAATTTATATTTTTTCAATTTCCTGCGATAAATGCATAATTCCCAGAGACTTTCTCCATGATAATTATAGACATGAAACCAAATTCAAACAATCGGGCAAACTATGTATTTATTATGGGGAAAGACACCAGAAATCGCAATATCCAGGGTGGACTTCAGGGTGCCCCATCCCCGTTGGGCCTTTATCAACCCATAAGAGGTGGGATTCTCCTTTTAAAATAAAAGATCTTTATGATTTGGTATGAACCGGACACATAGGTAACACATTAAACCGGGCACATAGGTAACA
>CAZBZV010000024.1:0-3549 GCA_964496505.1 uncultured Ignavibacteria bacterium
AAAAGTGTTACCCATGTGATCGGTCTTTTCTGTTACCTATGTCTTGTTCGTACACGGGCGTCTTTTTGATTGTCAAATCTCAAAGAGATTTGACTTACAATAAAACCCGGGCATACATCAAAAGATTTTTATTTTCTTAAACGAAATGAATTATATATTGTCCCTCTAATTGGGATATGTATATGAATTCAGAGAAGGCAAAAAACCTGCGAATCACAAAAGCGATCTTCGGCTTTTCGCTGATTCTATCGATAATTCTATCGGCGGTACTGCTATTAAATTCTGTGCGATGGCTTTTAATGATTGCGGTTCTGGTTGTCGTACTCTTTGGCGGATGCAGGATCGCGAATATGCTCGATAAACGCGGAAGATCGTACTTATGGCTTCTGAGCCTGGCTGTTTTGAATCTGTTTATCATGGTGCCGGAGCTTTCTCTTCGTGTTGCTGGTTTCGGCTATGTGTCCGGGATTGCCAATATGGCCGAGGAGCAGTTTGCGGTCCTGCGCCCCGAGGTGCGTTCGATTTTTGTGCCGGATGAAGATCTTTTCTGGAAGTTTCCGCCCTCCAGTGAAAATGTTAACTCCTACGGATTCCCCGGAGATGAAATTGAAATTCCTAAACCGCCGAATACCTATCGTATACTATTTCTTGGAGATTCGGTCACCCAGCTCGGTTATCCCGGGTTTGTTGAACGAATTCTGAATATGCTTTTGGGTAACAGCGTTGTTCAAATCGAATGCGTGAACATGGCTGTAGCTGGATACAGTTCATTTCAGGGCAAAATTATGGCCAGTCTTTATGCGGAGAAATTCCAGCCAGATCTGGCGGTTGTCTTTTTCGGATGGAACGACCATTGGCAGGCCTATGGTTCGATTGATTCCGAGACTGAGCCCCCCGGCGACCCGGGACTGCTCTGGCTTATCTATCACAACTCACGTCTCCTGCAATTCTTCTTCAAGCTGACCCGTCCGATATCGGGAGGAGAAAAGTCGCAGATTATCGATAAGGTCCGAGTACCGATTCAGGAGTATGAAGAGAATCTGAAGGAAATTGAAAAGAAATTTGATGGCCTGCATGTGCCGGCTGTATTTATAACCGCCCCGACCTCGCATTACACGCTGGGAGTGCCGGATTATCTGGTAGAGAATCAGTATGCTAAGAGCAAGGAAGAAATCATAGTCCTGCACAAAGCCTATAACGAAATAGTGCGAGAAATTGCTGCCGATAACAATACATATCTGCTCGATCTGGAGCAGAAAGTCGACAGCCTGAATAACCTGGATCATATATTTCTAAATGACGGGATTCATTTCACCAGAGAGGGTACTGAGGTAATTGCGGAAATTATTGGCGAATATATTTATGATAATGTGCTGCCGGACTCTTTGATAGCGGATGATCAGGGAATTTAATAGGGAAATTGTGAAAATATTGCCTTGAATTATCATTCTGAGGGAGCGAGTGACCGAAGAATCTCTAACAAATCAAACAGATTCTTCGCTTCGCTCAGAATGACAGATTTGACCGTCCTTTTTCCATCAATAAAATAGCAGTATCATGTATCCCTGACTTCCAGCCCCAGACCTTTCATCTTCTTGTACAGATGGCTTCGTTCCAGGCCCAGGCGGCGGGCGGCCTCGGCCATGTTGCCATTGGTCTCCTTAATCCTGGCGAGAATAAAGCTGCGCTCGAATTCCTCCACCGCTGTTTTTAATTCCACCTGCCTGCCCTTAAGCGAGGCGGTGGACAACACGAAGTCGACATCCTCTTTGCTGATATTCGAGAAATCACCCGTTACCAGAAGGCGTTCAATAATATTTCGAAGTTCACGGACATTGCCCGGATAGTTGTATTTCATCAATGCGTTCAGGGCCGGTTTTGCAATCTTCACTCGCTTATGACCGTAATCCTCGCAGAGACGATTGACGAAGTACTCCGCCAGAATGGGGATGTCATCTTTATGCTGCCTTAAAGGCGGGACATATATCGGGACGACATTTAGGCGGAAATACAAATCCTCACGGAATTTATCCTCCTCGATTTTCTTTTCGAGGTTGCGGTTGGTGGCGGCAATCACGCGCACATCGATCTTTTTTGGCTTACCGCCGCCCAAACGTTCCACCTCGCCCTCTTCCAGTACTCTCAGCAGCTTGGCCTGGGTTTTGGCAGACATATCGCCAATCTCGTCGAGGAAAATAGTACCGCCGTCAGCATCCTCGAAACGTCCTCCTCGGGCGAAGGTGGCGCCGGTAAAGGCGCCTTTCTGAAATCCGAAAAGCTCGGATTCGATCAGCTCGTCGGGAAGTGCAGCGCAGTTGACGGTCACGAACGGCTTATCAGCGCGGTTGCTTCTGAAGAAGATATTTCGCGCAACTATCTCCTTGCCGGTGCCGTTTTCACCTCGTATCAGGACGCGGCTGTCGGTTTTGGCGATGCGGTCTACAAGAATTTTAAGTTCTTCGATTTCATCGGACTCGCCCACGAACTCGTATTTGCGGGCGGCTTCGCGTTTGAAGGAAAGGTTCTCCTTTGCCAGGCGGCGAAGCTCCAGGGCGTTTTCGATCGAGATCAACACCCGATCCAGCGAGAGCGGTTTTTCAAGAAAATCGTGCGCGCCCATCTTAACCGCCTTGACCGCAGTCTCGATATCGGAATGACCGGACATCATTATAAAGCTCTGAAGCGGATAGAGCTTTTTGAACTGTTCCAGAAGTTCGATACCGTCGCCGTCAGGAAGCCACACATCCAGAAGCGAAAGATCGATATCACGGCCGTTTTCCTTTTTTGCTCTGGCGGCATTTTCGCATGTTATGATCTCGTATCCCTCACGCTCGAGGGGGCCGGATAGAGAATTAAGGATTGATTCTTCGTCGTCGACAATAAGTATTTTCGCGGACATATTATTTCACCACCGGGATTCTGATTACAAACTCGGTTCCTTTTCCTTCCTCACTATTAACGGAAATATCCGCCTCATGGTCAAATAGAATTCTCTGTGTAATTACCAGCCCCAGCCCGCTTCCCCCGGCTTTGGTGGTGAAATACGGGGTAAACATCTGGGCCCTAATCCGATCCGATATCCCCGGGCCGTGATCTTTGATTGATATGATTGCATTATCGTCTTCGCGGTTTATTGTAACCTCGATTTTGCCCTCAGGATCGGCCTCGATAGCATTCTTGACAATATTCACCAGTGCCTGCGAGAAAAGTCCTTTATCCGCAAGGACATTGCCGGGATCATCCTTGATTTTTATAATCAGACGCCCTTCCTGAATCAAGTTATTATAGAGCTTGAGAGAATCATTCACCAGCCCGACAGTATCTACCCGTTTGAGCTCGGGGGAGGGGAGTTTGGCAAATGATGAGAACTCATCTACAATGCGCTTTAGTTTGTCGATCTCGTTTATGATAGTCGCGGAGGCGCTTTCGAGAATTTGCTCGTATTCCTTTTCATGTTTGCGGTAGCTGCGTTTTAAGTCCTCGATCGAGATTTTGATCGGGGTCAGGGGATTTTTAATCTCGTGAGCTACTTTACGCGCCATCTGATTC
>CAZBZV010000024.1:3559-52487 GCA_964496505.1 uncultured Ignavibacteria bacterium
CCATGCCGCCAGCTTCTCGGCCTGGATCAGCTTCTGTTGTGACCGTTTTAGACGGTCATACATTTCATTAAAGCCGTCCACAAGCGTGCCCAGTTCGTCATTGGAGAACCAGATTATCTTGCGGTCGAATCTGCCCTCGGAGATTTTTTCAGCCGCCAGCGCTAACTCTTTGATCGGGGATGACAGCCTTTGTGCGAATGCATACCCCAGAAGACCGGCGATAAGAATTCCCGCAATTGCAACCACTCCGTATATTCGGAAGCTTTGCGAGGTCAATAGACGGGCGTAGGAGGGCGGATACAAGAGCATAATCTGATATCGCGTATCTTCCTCGAGGCTATAGAGCAATTGATAATAGGGAGTATATTCAACATCGCCCAGCTCGAATTCATTTGTGAATTCCTCGGCAATCCTGTTCTTCAGCTCGAGGTTAAGCAGTTCCTCGAAATTAAGATCAAAGGTCGAGGCAAACAGATTTCTTCCTGACAGAACCGCCGACTGGACATTGTATGGAAGCTGCATTTCGCGCAGATAATAATCGTCCAGAAATATCCCGCCTACAAAGACGGCCACAGTTGAATCATTATAGGCCAGAACCTGGCCATTGATATAGCTCAGATATCTTTCCTCACCCATTTTGTATGAGGAAAAGCCTGTGATTGAGCCGTTCTGCAGAATCTGGTCGATAAACTCGAAGTCGCTGGCTCGGTTAAAATCGGTGGGACGGATACCGGATGCCAGCACTACACCGTTGGGCGAGATTATCTCCAGAAAGTCGAGTTTGAGAAGATTCTGATACTCTTCGGTTAAGTCAATCAGTCGGCTCTGATCGATTTGCCCCTGATTATCCTGTGTAAGCAGGATTTGCAGAAGGTGGTAGTCATCTGCACGAAGCGCGCGTCCCACACGCTGGGATAGATTCTCGCCCTCTCGCTCGAAATGGGTTCTCACACTTTCCAGCGCGGTGCGGACATTGTCGTTTTCGATCCTGCGCAGGCCGCCTATCAGATAGAAGTACAGGATCAGCACCGTAGCCAATAGCGGCAGCCCGGTGGCCAGAATAAAATAAAATGAAAGTTTACCTTTGAGTTTCATCTTTAATCTCGATTGTGGAAAAATCTATCAGGCCATGATCGGTGAATTCGATCTTTTTTATGCGGCCTGAAATTGCTGTCTGACGAATCGGCTGGAAAAGCGGTATTCCCGCCGGAAATTCAACCAGATCGCGGTAGTATTCCTTAAGCATGTCTTCATTTTCTTTTGAATTTTCGAAATAAATAGTCATAATGCTGTCGTGCTCTTCTGAAAAATACAGACTGCGGTTGTTGCTGATATCCGCCAGATCGTAGTGAAATACCATCTGATTCAGAATATAGGGCGGGCTTTGATTGGACATATCGATTCTTCCGATCATCATATCGAATTGTTGGAAAAGGTCATAATCGCGTCCCTCGCCTTTAAGCAGTTCGGAATAGATGGTTACGTAGATATTTTCACGTTCCAACATACCCTTGATATATTCGGCGGTACGCCGTCCCCAGAAATCGTCCGGGTTGACATAAAGGGAAAGGTAGCGGTTTGCCCCACCAATTTTTCTGATGAGCGACTGTCCTTTGGATTGATTGTAAGCGTACATCGGCTCGGAAATTCCAACCCATTCCGGAAGTAGATTGTCAACAGGCTGTGCGGATTTATTCAAGGCCACCCGGCATAATGCGTTTTTATTTATCATATATGACAAAGCGGCAGCCATCACGCCGTCTGAAAGATATTCCTTGATGTTGTTTACGGAAAGATAAGCAGCCTCATCAAGCTCAGCCTCTTTTATGATATAATCTCCTTTGAACTGATCGACATCCGAGAAATGCAGGTCGAGCATATCGATTTCGCCGAGCTGGAACATCAGCTTGCGTTTAAGATAATCCGGCTCGATTTTGATCAGGATTGTGTCGGGGAATTTATTGTTTTTTGCAAATGATCTATTTTTCAGAAGCAGTATCTCTTGCTTATCAAGCTTTGCGAGATTATATGGCCCAGAGGTAATATCATATTTTGGCAGTGAATCTTTTAATACAAACAAATCACCTGGAACAGCGAATAATGATTCTATTGCTGCTTTTGCCGGTGCTTTTAAAAGGGGGGGACGAATCGATTCAACTACTTCCCAAAAACCCTTCTCTATCAATGGAGAGACAGCCACTGTTTGCACATTTGGATCCCAATGATAATATTCAGAATCACTTAACTCGGGCAAGTATTTCAGGTTGTAGGATGATATTGCCTGATAAGAACTAAAATATTGCATGGAATAATATACATCCCGGATATCATATCTTTCCTCCTGAGGATTCTGTATTCCGGTAAAATCAATTGTGTTTATCTTTAATGGTATCGAAATCAAAGATTGAAACTGCCTGTCATAAAAATCCACGGTGCCCTCATGGGGTAAGGCAGGTATATGCGGGAAGGCCAGTGTGATCTTATAATTTTTGCCTTCGGCTTGTTCATACTTATGCAGTGCCAATTTTTCTCCGATTTGGAAGAAATAATAGACCGTATCCGGCTTTGTGAAATAGGAGATATCTTTGCCCGACCATTGAATTGCAGCCTCAACCGAATCGCCGTATGGATCGGGCATGACAACGTTCCATGATTCTTTGATGCCGTCAAGAATGCCTTTGTCTATATAAACCCGTCCGCGGGATTCATGGATGACCTGGGCCGAATCTTCCTGCAAAGGCGTATGTGAGCCCGCTGAATTCCCTGCCAAAAGCCAGCCGGGGCATAAAAAAAGCATGATAATGGTCAGAATTGGGGCCGAAATTCTCATATTTTTCAATAAAAACGACATATAGTTAACAGTCAATTTAAAAACAGATTGACATCGGATATATAATCCCTTAATCTTTATACCACAAGGAGGTTCGAATGGCTGACATTACCCTCACAAAAAATGTTAAGGTAGCTGAAGTAGTAGTCCATCAGGTTCCGGATCAACCCGGTATTGCGGCTGAAATATTCGGACAGTTGGGGCAGAGAGGGTTCAATGTTGAACTCGTAATCTCCAGTCCCGGCGTCGGAAAGCATGCCAATATATCATTCGCGGTTAAGATCGATGAGCTTGATGATGTGCTGAAGGTACTGGAGGAGCTTAAGTCCGAGATCAATTTCGAGAAGGTATCGTATCGCGAGAATATCGGCCTTCTGACACTATCGTGGCATATGCTTTCCAGCCAGCCCGGCTCGGCGGGACGAATTTTCGGCACACTTTCCAAGAAAGGCGTTAATATTCAGTCGATATCGACATCGCTTTCATCCATTACTGTAGTGGTGAGAGTGGATCAGATCGATGAGGCTGAAGAGTGCCTGAAAGAAGAATTCGGTATATAAAATATCAATGCCGATGATAAATTACCACATCGGCTTGATATTTTTTATGTCTGCAATGTGGATATATTAATCCCCTTTGACGCGCACATTCAGCCAGTATCCTTTGCGGAACCACCAGAAGCAGGCCGTAACACCGACTATTGTGGATATTATCAATGCCCACCAGATTCCAACCGGCCCGGCATCCAATATTTTTAGCGCGCCATATATAAGTGGGATCTCCAGCACCCATCCGATAATCAACTGGAATACCATAGGAGGCACATTATTTCCCGCCCCTGTGAAGGTCATCTCCATTATGATATAAAGTCCCATGAAGGGCAGGCTGATAGAGATTATTCTGAGCATCTTGATGCCGATGGCGACAACTGCAGCCTCGGAGACATTTTTGGAAGGATCGAAGAAAATCTTCATAATCGGTTCCGCAAATATAATAGTCAGGAGGGCGATAACGGTTGTTATTACCAGCGATAACCCAATCGCTTGATAGGCAGTCTTCCTGGCCCGTTCCGGTTTCTCAGCGCCCAGGAGCTGGCCGATCAGGGCCGCCAATCCAAGTCCTAATCCGACTATAATCATAATGCTCATCGCTGAAACCTGGATGCCGATGCCATAGGCGGCTACCGCCTCGGTTGTGGTCATGGCGACAAAAGCCAGAATAATTGTGCGTGAAAGGCTGAACGACACTTGATTCAGGCCGGAGGGCGCTCCGATTTTTACGATCTTTAACATTGTCTTAAAGCTGAATGGGATTTTGCCCTTTAAATTCAGTTTCACGTTGGCAAGCCCGCCATAGAAAATCACAAGCCCTCCGAAGAAAGACAGGACATGTGCCAGAACCGAGGCCAATGCCGCGCCTCTGATGCCCAATTCGGGGAAGATCCACCATCCGAAGATCAGAAAAGGATCGAGGACGATATTGAAAACGACCGAGGATATCATCAGCCACATAGCCATTATAGGATTGCCGACCCCTCGCAGAGCTGTGTAATTCGTGAAGGCGCTCATTGAAAAGCCCAGGCCCAGAATCTGAATAGTGCCGTAATCGATTGCCAGACTCAGGACAGAGTCGCCATTCTCGCCGATAGTTTCCGTGGAAGCCCCCAGTAGACGCAGTACATCCCCTAAGAAGATCAGTCCCAATGTGCCGAAGAAAATAGCAATTCCCCATTTCAGGATATATGTGCTTTTAATTCCGGCCTCGGCGCGGTCATAGTCGTTGTTGCCGTAATTCTGGGATATTACCGAGACAGAGCCGGTGCCTGCCAGCTGATTAAAGGACGAGATAACCCAGTAGAATCCGAAGAATATGGTGATAGCGGCAACATGTGAGGCCCCCAACCGTGCAACCCATAATAGATCGATGAAGTGGTAGAGATTTACCGAGAGAAATCCGATAGCCGAGGGGATACCCATGCGGAAGATATTTTTGAGTATATTACCCTCGGTCAGGTCGATCTTTTTGATTTTTGTGTCTGTTCCGGGTGTTGCTCGCATAATTTGCCTCAGTCAATAGAAAGTATAATACGGCACAAAACCGGAATGGTTTTACTAAAAAAACCTAATTTATCTTGAAATTAACCTGAATTCGGTGTGACTGTAATAGTGCCCGGAAGGCCGTCAGCGCCCTTGATATCGATTATAACATCTATGAAACGGCTTACCACCCAGAGATTAGTCAAAAGATGGCTGGTAAGGTTGGAGACCTCCATCGTGAATTTTTTGCCGGTAAGGCAGAGATAGGGTAGAAGCTGATCGGCCAGATTATGGCCGATTCCCACGATTTTTCCGTTGAAATCAATTAAGTCCTGACAGGTCTCCTCGGCGATAATTTCCGCCGGCTTGCCCTTTTCGCCCAGACGTGAAAATCCGGCCAGAACGTTTTCATACTCGGCAGTCAAAAATAAAACTGTGCCCTTGCCGCGGGCTTTAGCCTCTTTTGTGGCAATGTTGGGACGGATTCCGGCTTCATGCAGGATTTCGTTGGCACGGCGCCGCTGGCGTTCGCAGATTGACATGGGGAGATTGGCTACGGCCGAAAGGCCGGTTACGCGCAACAGTTTGCCCCGGTCGTTGAAATTGAAGCACTTTATATTTCTGGGATTCGTGGTCCTTTTGATCTGAAGGCTGAGCTCACCACCGCCTTCGGGATAGAAACCCCATTTCAGGATTTTGATATGCGCAAACAGTCCCATCTTTGCCAGCATGGGGAAAAATATTTGTTTCAGGTATGTTCCCGGAGGCGACCATGGGACATGAGTTCCGCCCTTGACCCTGATTGTCGAGCCGCCGCCCTGTGCCAGAAAAAGCGGCAGAGCGAGGGTCTGCATTACCAATGAGGCGGAGCCGGCCGATTTCTTTTCGGATGCTATGTCGAATGAGTATTTGCCGGTTTTTACTTTACCCGCATTGAAAAACAGCTTTTCCGAGCGATGGCCGTCCCCTTTGACCTCAGCCGAGCAGATTTCGGCCAGCGCCCGTACCGCAGTTAGATGCTGCGGCATCAGGCCGGGAGTTTTACGGTTTTTACGAATATTGACGATTTCCAGAGGCCGTCCCAGATGTGTGGCCAGCATCAGGCTGGTGCGAAGTATCTGGCCGCCTCCCTCACCGTAAGAACCGTCAATTCTAACTAAGTCTTTGTTTCCCATAAGGCCATAATTTTAACATAGTTAGATACAAAAAGCAAGCGAAATAAAGGGGCGGGGATGTGGCAAAATGAAATGGCCCGCTATTTCTCCGCCACCAGAATAAACCTGTAAGGAAATGTATATCTGACATTGTGGTTTTTAAGCTGGGAGGCTTCGAGAACTGCCTTAAGCTCGGATTTAGACAGTGCCTTGCGGATCGAGGCCGGGGTGTCGTTGGAGGTTAGACGGTTGCGGATGAACTTCGAGATAATTCTGGCTCCAAAATGCGCCAGTTTTGTACGGCGTATATCGCTTATGATCAGACCGTGACGCGCCATGCGGTACATCTTGTTGAGCGTCTCCAGAATGTCATCGTCGGGAATATGATGCAGGGTATGGTTGCTGATCACGAAATCAAACTGCTCGTTATCAGAGAAATCCTGAATTGATTTGGCCTCGAATTCGATGTCTTTATGGCCGTTGATAAATTCCCTTGCAACCTTTATGGCACGCGGATTGGGATCGATGCCTTTTATCTTGGCCCGTGTTCCATTTTCATTGAAGTGTCTTGCCAGCACAAGGGGCGCATCAGCCATGCCTGTACCGACATCGAGAATTGTAATTTCCTTGAGCCCGTTGTTCTTGATTATATCATTCAAGCGTTTTTTCAGGATACTGTAAGTGCGGGTGAGTATGTTTGCCAGACGGATGTTTCTGAAATCGCCCCGGAGTTCATTGTAAGTATAATCCTCCGAGTCCATAATCTCGATTTCATCTGATCTATCGAAATCTATCATCTATGCACCGTTGATATATTATTATTTTCTATCGATAGTTACAACAGGAATCAGATGCCCCATGTTGCAGATCAAATAAAAAAAGCGCCGCCTCAAGGCAGCGCTTTCATATTTAATTTCACGGGATTGCCTGTTTATTTACGGAATCTGCGAACAGCAAATCCCAGCATTCCAAGACCCAGAAGACCAAGTGTAGTAGGTTCGGGAATTACTGTCACGGTATCGGGTCGCAGGACCTTGTACTCAATGGAGCCATCGGCGGCCGGTGCCAGTGGATCGGGATTATAGAATCCGGCGTTCCAGGCATAGACCTGCTCACCATTGGGACTACCATAGACACCGTCTTTGGCATAAAAATCACCCCAGACCGGCGCTCTCCATGAATAGAATGAATAGCCCAGGTCATCGGGAGGGCTGTAATCGAGTTTCAAAGCACTCGGGAATGATGTGCCGCCATGAGTTTCATCTACAAATTCCCAGACACCATCAAACCCCCAGAAGTCATTAACTGTGGTATTCGGGGAGACCTCGATATACCAGTGACTTACCGCTTTGGTCAGGGCATTTCCCAGAGTATCAGTAAGATTATATCGATAATTCCATGAATTATCGGCTTGCTGAGAGACCCACCACTCGATTTTGAAGTTCTCATTCCAGGGCGCTGTTCCATCGACACCGTCCGGGGTCTGGAGATAGCCGTGGAAGGATGGCAGGGCAAAGGCTGAGGAAGAGATGAATAGCAGTAAAATTGTTACGGCAAGTAGTTTCTTCATATCAACAACCCTTATTTTAAGTTAACACTATTATTCCACTTATTGCTTATAATTTAAGCATTTTTTATGCCGGAAATTCCAGCTGCTGCTAATCACTAACCATATAGACAGCTTATGATTGCAGAGAAAATTGAAATCTTCGCATAAAGGTTCAAAATATGTAAAAAATACCGACATACAAAGTCTGGCGATTATAATAAACTATTTGGAATTAATTAATTTACGGGCATCAGGAAAATGTCGGATATCTGTACAAAAATCTTGATTTAGACAAAATAGGCAGATTTCTCAAATCTTTGGGCATTTTGAATTTTTTAAATGTTCGGCTTGAATGGTCCATAACGGACATGTTTTGTCTGCAAAATTATTCACTATATATAAATTATCTTGCCTAAAGAAATGCCCCCTGCGGGATAGCAGAGGGCCTCTCCGTACTATTGTTTTATTCTTAAAAACTGAACATCTCGTCTGCTTTTTCAAGCACCTCGATCAAACGATCCACATCATCTTTGGTATTGTAAACATAAAATGATGCACGCGAGGTGGCAGCAATCCCAAATTTGCGCATCAGAGGTTGGGTGCAATGGTGCCCGGCGCGAATACAGATGCTTTCCGAATCGAGAATCTGCGCCAGATCGTGGGGATGAATGTCCTCATATTTGAAGGAGATCGCCCCGCCGCGCTTATCCAGATCTGTCGTGCCATAGATTTTGATCTTCGGATTTTGCTGGAATTTTTCGAGAGCGTAGGCGGTCAGTTCGCGTTCATGCTCGCGGACGTTATCCATGCCCAGGTCATTCAAAAAGCGGATCGCCTCGCCCAGAACAATTGCTCCGGCGATATTCGGCGTGCCGGCCTCGAATTTGATGGGGAGCTTGGTATAGGTGGAATATTCGTAATGTACCATATCGATCATATCACCGCCCCCCAGAAATGGCGGCATCTCGTCCAGAATTTTTTCCTTGCCATAGAGAATTCCGATACCGGTCGGCCCGCACATCTTATGCCCCGAGAATGCCAAAAAGTCGATATCCAGAGCCTGAACGTCGATTTTGTTGTGCGGGACATATTGCGCGCCGTCGACTAAAACCAGAGCTCCGGCATCATGAGCTATTTCCGTCATCTCCTTAATCGGATTTAGTGTGCCCATTGAATTGGACTGGCCGTTAAACGCCACCAACTTCGTTTTATCGGAAAGCAGCTTTTTGTATTCATCGATCTGAAGTACGGCATGATCGTCAATCGGCACGAATTTGAGTTTACATCCGGTACGCTGGGACAGCATCTGCCACGGCACAAGATTGGAGTGATGCTCAAGTTCGGTCAGAATGATTTCATCGCCTTTTTTGATATTGGCGTCTCCCCATGCGCGCGCCAGAAGGTTTATCGCCTCTGTTGTGCCCTTGGTGTAAATTATCTCATTGGTTGAACGGGCGTTTATAAATTCCCGCACAAGTTCACGAGCGGTATCGTATTCCTCGGTCGATTCCATGGAGAGAGAATATACCCCGCGATGGACATTGGCATTATAGTTGGAATAGTACTCAACCAGCTTATCGATCACCCTCTGTGGTTTTTGAGAGGTTGCGGCCGAATCGAGAAAAACGACAGGCTTGCCGTTTATAACACGGTTTAGCTCAGGAAACTCGGATTTGATATTTTCTATTTTCGATGTCGCGCTTTTTATATCAGTACCAGACATATTTCATCTCCTATTCGATTTCATATCAGTATAATATGCCGATCCGGCCGCAAGTTCCGTAAATAAAGCCTTAATCTTGGCTTTCTATCCGTTCAGCCTCGAAAACGCCGTTGGGCTGTATGAATCTCAGTCCTTTAACCTCTTCCCAGTCGTCATCCAGATCGAATTCAACACTGAATCCGGTCAGCCCCTTGAGGTTGAATTCCGTGCCCTTGTATGGTTCCATTTCATAGGGCGGTTGTCCGGGAACAGTTACGAAAAGCGTGTTTTCGCCCCTTAGTTCCACAGTGCAGGTTGTATTCTCGAGCTGATATTTTCCGGCCAGCATGGACAGGAACTCGGGATCATAAAGATGAGCATCCGGCTTTTTTGTAAATATGATATTATCAACAGCCGGTTCCAATGGTATCGAAATCCGGTCGATATCACCCTTAATATTGGTGAGGAAGTTGATTTTTGTATTTTGCCAGACATCCTCGGTTGCGCGAAAAACGTCGTAATGCCAGTGCTCCAGCTTTGAGCGTAGATTATTGAAAGTGCCGTAAAGGTCTTTATCTTCATATTCCACAATAAAATCGCCATAAGCGGGATGTTCGTACTGACCGGCATAGTCTCCTAAGTCATGCGAAGGTTCGGTATCCTCAACCGGTTTCTCCTTCTCCTGCTTTTCATCTTCCTCTCTGTCCTCTTCTTCTTCTCCTGTATCGATACCTCCCAGCCTGGTATTCCAGTCGACAGGTTCCAGGCCCAGGAATAAGTCGGCGATGTAATAGCTGACCACATCAATCACCCGATTGCCAGGCAGGTTGACGAAAGTTATGATTCCAAGACCATCGTCCGGATAGAGATTAAGATGAGTATAGAAGCCGTCAATACCGCCGTCATGCCAAACTCTTTTATGCCCCCTGTAATACTGCACAAGCCATCCGAGGCTGTAGGCCGCAAATGAGTTCTCCTTATACTGGCTGGGCGATAAAGCTCCGGCTATGACATGGGGGGTGTGAATTCGCTCAAGCTCTATTTCCGAGATAAGTCTTCGTCCATTGAATTCACCGTTGTTGAGATGGAGCATCAGCCAGTTTACCATATCCTCCATGCAGGAGTTAATCGACCCGGCCGGGCCGACATTATCCAGATTACGGAAATCCGTTAAGACTACAGAATCACCCTCATATTTGTAGGGGAGGGCGTAGTCATCTGACTGCTGCGAAACCGTAACCGAAAAATTCGTATTAAGCATTTCAAGCGGTATAAGAATATTTTCCTCTACATATTCCTCCCACGTGCTCTCGGTAAGCTGACCAACCAGGTATCCGGCGGTCATAAACATCAGGTTGTTGTACTGGAACGTTGCGCGCAGTTCGTCACTGAACTCGAGATACTGCATACGGCTAAAGATTTCCTCGCGGCTGAAGGGTGAGTTATACCACAAGAGGTCATGCCGCGGCATACCGGAGATATGGGTTACCAAATCTATCGGGGTCATGTGCAAAGTGGCGTAGTTGTCCTTCAGTCTGAACCCCGGCAGGTAGTTGATGACTTTTTCATCCCAGTCGAGTATGCCTTCATCGGCAAGCATACCCATCGCGGCCGTTGTAAAAGCCTTGGTTGTTGAGCCTATTGCATAAAGGGTCTGGGGAGTTACCGGCAGGCTGTCCTCCAGATTCCTGTAGCCATAGCCCTCGAGCAAAACAACCTCGCCATCGTACACGACTCCAACTGCGAATCCGGGCGGTTCCCATACTGCCAGCATGGAATCACAGAAAGATTTTATTTTCTCGATATTTTCCTGAAGGAGCGCTTTACGCTGCGCCTTTTTCTGGGGATCTTCCTTGATTAGATAAAACTGAAATGTCTGCCCGCCCTGGGTGAAGTCTCCGCTTAATGTGTCTCCGTTATCCGAGAGCTCACCCTCAAAACTGGCGTTTCCGGGTACATCCTCCAGATCGGAGGATACATTTCTTCCATCGACTCTGACATTAGTGACCGGCAAATCCTCTGCCGCCTGCTGAGGTATATCCATTTCGCCAAAGTACTCACCATCATCGGTCAACTCGAAATCAACAAATATTTCCAGCTCCATCTGTTTCAGATCGATCGCCCCCTCCCATCTACCGGTGATATCAACATCTTCCTGACCCTGAAGACAGATTGGAATCAGAAGAAAGCACAGGCCCAATAATGCCATAAAAAATCTATTCATTTTTCACTCCTTTGAATTTGCATAAATTTGTTTTATATATTACACACATCAGGCAGGTAAATTCAAGCAAAAAGACTGTATTTGAAATAATTGAATTTCCAGGTTCGGGAGATTTTAAATTTTTTATGCAACATTTGGAGAGAATTCGCATATGTCTAAAATATGGATGATGCTTTAATGGCTGCATACGAGGTTGAGGAGAAGAAACCCGGCTTTCTCGGCATGCTCAAACTGCTTCTTTTCCGCCCCTACACATTTTTCAAGAAGACCGTGGCGAGGGATGAGTTCCCGTATCTGACATTTTCCGCATGGCTTCTGGGGCTGGCAATGGCGCTTCAGTTGATGGATAAAACCCTGCTCACCCCGGGCGGCTTGATTACCGGAAGAATCTCATCATTCGTGCTTCTGATGCTGGTGAGCTTCGTGTTCATGGGGCTCTTTTACCTGATAGGCGGAATCCTGTTTCACTTTTATGCTTATCTGGCCGATTCGCGGAAGGATATGAAGAATTCGCTGGCGGTGACAGTTTATGCCTGGATGCCGTTTGTCTTCGCTGTTTTCCTCACCAAGATCGGCCTGATTATCGCATTTGGCGGAGAATATCACACTGCTCCCTCGGAGATTCCGATTCTAAATATGATAATCTATGCAGTCCTGGGTATCAGCATATTATATGGCTGGTTTCTGGCGGTTTTTGGAGCAGTGGTATCGCTGGGCTGCAAAAAGCTGAGGGCTATTCTGATGCTTTTCGTGGTGCCGATACTGTGGTTCGTATTTCTGGCATTTCTATTTAATTATCTTGGATTTATGAATATTTAAATAGGCTTCTAACAAAATATCCTTTCTTGAATAAGTCGTGGTTTGTTAATTAGGCTCTAAACAAATCGGGAAAGAAATCCCTATCCATTTCTTATCAAGAGTAGAAAAGCCGCTCTGTGAAGAGCGGCTTTTCCTTTGGAGGAGAGTGTTAATGAATTGACGCTACAATCGGCCGTGTAAAGGTTTGTGGGGTGGGATTAATATGGCTGATATTATCACCGTCCGCGATATAGATCCCTTCATGCGGAGTACCCACGACCGTGTAATCGTCGCTGGAAGCTAAGGCTGTTACTTCCATGCCCTCTGACCAGGCTCTGGGGGTCACGCAGTCTTCGAAGATTTCGTAGATGCCCCAGTCATTGGTGCCTACCACGATTTTCCAGCCTTTGAAGTCGATATGCCTGACATCGCAGATCATAAGGCCGTCCTCTTCATTGTACAAGCTCCATCTCCCGCCATCGAAAACGTAAAGCCCATAGGCAGTGCCCGCAAACAGGCGCTGGAACTTGATTCCCAGATCGGCCACATAGTCGAAGGCTGTGGTATCGTCAACCAGGAAGCGCTTCTTCCATTCCATACCGTCGAAACTGTAGAGGCCATGCCCGGCGGTTGAGACCCAGATTTGATCTCCCGACGCTTCGACCGAAAGAATATCCAGTACCTTGAGTATCTGCTGGCCGGTGCCATCCTGATATGCAATCAGGCCGTCCTTGGCAGTGCCGATCAGGAGGCTGCCCTGAGATTCTGCCAGCGCAGTTACCGGCGGTTCGAAGCCGAAGTCTATGTTTTCAATATTTCCGGCAAGATCGATTTGAGCCAGGCCGCCCTGTGTGCCGACAATCAGCTTATCCTCAACCTGGAGCAGGGCATTGACGTCATATTCTTTCAGGCCGTTGGCATAGTAGAAGAACTGGTAGGAGGAATCCTCGGGCTTATAGGTGAAAACTCCGCCCTCGGTGCCGGCCGCGATTCTGTCGTTCCAGAAAGTGAGGTCCTTGACATAGGCAAACGACACCTGCAGGGTCTCAGCCGGTTCCGGTTCAATGGGAATGACCTGCTCGGGGACCTCTCCCATGTTAATGTTTTCATCTTCAACCAGACCGGAATCGGCCTTGACCTGCATATCTTTTGGCTCAACCGGCTGCTCTCTCTTCTCTATGCTTACTGCAAAGATTATAATAATTGCGAGAAATATTACCGATGAGACTGCGATAAATCCTAATTTCGATTTCATTTTGAACTCCTTGTTAGAAGGTTTCAGGTTTTATGTCTTCATACCAGATATAAAACAGAAACCATGCCGAAAATCTACATGTCTGAACTACAATGATTTACGGGAGGTGGGAGGTGCCTTGACACCGTTTGACTGTGTCAGAATTTACACGCTAATAATTATTTATTTTTTCAAGAAGTGAAGCCAGTGATTGGCGATGCTCGGGGTCGTTGATATTTACCATACCCATTTCAAGCACCTGCCTCGCTTTCTCTTTCTGGTCATGAAGCAGGTAGAAGGTGCCAAGTTTGCGGTAGCCGAGATAGAAGGACCGGTCGCGAGAGATCGAGTTCAAAAGATAAACCTCGGCTGAGTCAGGCGCTCCCAATTGCAGGAATGTTTCCGCTATTGAGACCAGTGAACCCGGATCGGGATATCGTTCTCCGGCCAATGAGAGAATCGAGATACCCTGTATATTTTTGTTGAGCTGATTATAGAGGTTGGCAAGTGTTGTATGAGCCTTGAGTGGGCTTGAGGGATTTTCGGTTAACTGCTCCAGGAGCCGAACGGCATTGTTATAGCTGTTTATTTGCGCGTATGTTTTTGAAATTTCCGTCAGTTTATCGAAATCGTCGAAATGCTCTTCGGCGTCTGACAATAATTCTGTTGCTTTGTCTTTTTGTCCTATGGAATGCAGCATCTTTGCAAGATAAGTATATGACTCGAAACGGTCGGGATCATGATCGATAACGTGGCGAAAATAGTATTCTGATGAATCATATTGATGCATTCTATCGAATGTCAGTCCCATCTTCTCATAGGCCGGTAGATAATTGCGATCTTTTTCAATTTCCAGTCGGTATTCCTCCAGGGCCCGGTCATAACGCTTTGTCTGATGGTACACTCCGCCGAGGTTATGGTGGATATGCGGATAGTCGGGATCGTAGTTTTCGACCATACGGAAATAGTTTTCAGCCAGCTCATAGGCGCGGCTGTCCTTTTCGCCAATCAGGGCGTAGGTGATTCCCAGATAATTCAATGTCGGCAGGTAAGCCGAGTCGATCTGCAACGCTTTATAAAAATGCTCCACAGCCGCTTCTGTGCGGCCGTCCTCCAGCAGCTTCATAGCTATTTTATGCTGGTAGCGAGGATGATCCTGGTAGTTCCCGGCCTCTCTCAGAACATCATAATAATTTGCCGTGTCGTTTTCCATCAGATAGTAATTGCCGAGGTTTTCGAGATTGAGATGCCGTCCATATTCGCTCCGGCTGATTATATCTTTATATCTCTCCAGCGAGGGCTTTTCCTGTGAGTTGACTATTACGAATGCGAATGTGATTATAAGCGCCGGAAGCAGAGGTGAAAACTTTTTCCAGGCGGAATAATCCTCGACCGATGAGAGTCCCCGTATCAGGATAATTCCCGCCAGAATATTCAATGGTATCGCAATTGAGCTGAAAAGGTCCCAGTCGCGTCCGATGCCGAATGAGGTGGCAAATAGCAAAAGAAAACCGATACCGCAGATCGACATCAATCCAATGAATAGATTAAAGCGATTTTTATAAAACTGCTTTTGAAATGGATTGAGAGAAGCAAATGTTACAATAGCCGCGGGTGATACCAATAGAAGTTGATTGAGAATATCCAGAAGATGCCCTGGTGAAAACAGCCAGTAGCCGGAATCATTGGGTAAAAGCGGGATAATCAGGTAGTTGAAGATATTCTGTGTGAAGCTACCGCCGAACTGCAAACTGTTAAGCACTATTATCATTGAAATCAACAGGATCGGAACAACAAGCGCCCCGGTGAAATCAGCCAGGCAGTTGTTTTTATCACTTGAGCGCCACAAGATGATTGCCAGCACCAAAAAAGCAGGGTAATAGGCAAAAAGTGACATATGAAACAGACAGGCGATAAAATATACCAGGAGTCCGGGCAATATCGAGCGGCCATTTTTGATTTCGAGATATATCAGACCTACTGCAAAGAGCAGGAGGGGGGTTGAAATGCTGTAGCTTTCCACATATCCGAAAAAGATTTGAATCAACGCTGTCGAGAAAAGCAATCCACCCATCAATATTTTTTCGGGATGTGATTTGCCGTAGCGGTCGGCGAACCAGATACCGAACAATAGGTAAAGTATGCCGCCGAAAATCGATACTATCTGATAGGTCTGAAAGCTTTTCAGGCCAAACCAGCTTCCAAGTGTGTTGTATACGATGTACTGCAGGAATTTATCCAGCGGTTCGGTGAAATGCAGTTTCGAGCCCAGGCTGGTTTCATTGGCGCGAAGGTAGCCGTCCCCCAAAAGCATGGTCGCCGAGCGAAATTGATAAAATATTATGACCAGAAGTGCGGCCGAGAAAAATATAATCGCAACTCTCTTTAGTATTAAATCCGAATTGTCCTGTGGTTTGTACCGGATTTGCGAAAACTGCGAGCTAAGCAGATACACGATTAGCGCAGCCAGCGCTATTAGAACAGCATGAAAAAGGTTTAAATAGCCTGGGAGATTGATACCCCAGAGAAATCCGGGCTTAAAGAGCGAGGCAGCGATTATAAGAAATATCAGAATTGCCGAAACAATTGTAAGTCTGTTGAGTTTCATGCATGGGAATATAAAGTCGTCAGGCTGTATTTCAAGTTAAAAAGAAATGACCGCTTGACAGTGCCTGAAAAAAGATTTTATTCTAACTCGTTCGGGGTGTGGCGCAGTCCGGCAGCGCGCTTGCTTTGGGAGCAAGATGTCGGAGGTTCAAATCCTCTCACCCCGATTTTTTTGTACGGGAACATCTAAATCATTCAGGGGCTTATAGGAGTCGACAGATATTTTTGCCTGCCGATAATATAAAAGTGGAGGAATCATGAGAATCAGGGATGAGGATGCCTGTATTGCCTTTCTGGTCATGAGACTGGGCATGGGCTTCACGTTTTTCTTTTTCGGGTTGCGCAAGGTTTTGATGTATCCCGGGATTGCCGATATTTTCCGAGAGAGGTTCGCCGAAACCTGGCTTCCGGATATACTGGTGGCGGCCTTTGGTTATTCGATACCGTTTGTGGAACTGATCCTGGGCGCATTGGTGGTGCTGGGGCTTTTTACACGGCCGGCGCTGTATTTGATGGGCCTGACTATGGTTACGCTCAATTTCGGGCTGGCGGTCGAGGGCGACAGCCAGGGTGTGGCCAAAAATATTCCCTATTTGATCCTAATCGGGCTTGACATCTTACTCTTAAATTATAATAAATACTCCCTGGACAATTTGCTGTTTCAGACATACGCGTCCAGGGAATGATAGCGATGCCCCCGTAGCTCATCCGGATAGAGCATCTGCCTTCTAAGCAGAGGGTAGCAGGTTCGAGTCCTGCCGGGGGTATTTTTATTTGTATCGCCTCATTGCTGTCTGAGTTCAAGACTTCATTTGGCATATGTCGATAAATTATTTATTATATTCGGCGTGAAAGACCAGATAGTATCATATAGAGAAATGTGTGATAATGAGAATATCCAGACTATTCAGCGGGGGATGAATTATCGCTTGAATCCCAACTATTCAGTAATTCTAATGTCTCAGAGGAAAAACGCTCCCTATAAGGATAGGATTAGTGAAGATGGACTAAGAATCGAATATGAGGGACATGATATTCCCAAAACCTCTGATATTGAAGATCCCAAGGTCATAGACCAGCCGCGATACACAAAGACAGGCAAGCCTACACAAAACGGATTATTCGCGGCAGCTGTTGATGATTATATATCCGGCAAGCGCCAGGCTGAACTGGTGCGTGTATATGATAAGCTATTTTCGGGAATTTGGTCAGAGAGGGGCTTCTTCAGGCTTATAGATTATAAATATGAAGAGGACTCAAATCATCGGAATGTATTTACTTTGGAAAGCTCCCAAATCGACATAGATAGTGGTGAACTGAAAGAAAATGTGTTAAAAGCAAGATCGCGGGTAATACCCAGTGAGGTCAAGAAAGAGGTTTGGAAAAGAGATAATGGAAGGTGTGTGATTTGCGGCGCAACGGATGAACTCCATTTTGATCATGATCTGCCTTACTCAAAAGGTGGAACTAGCATAACCGCCGAAAATGTCCGCATTTTATGCGCCAGACATAATCTAAAAAAATCCGACAAAATTGAGTAAGTGGTTGAATACTCCACAAAATCCTGGCCTTGACAAAAATCGATTATTTAATATATTTTCTATAGATAATCTTCTTGGAACTGCAACGTTTATATAAAATAATTTGATAATCCCTCATAATCCAAGAGGTTCGCTATGAAATCCTTATTACCGCTTTTGGGAGTAATCATGCCCCTGCTTATGCTCTCAGCGCCATCTGTTTCGATGGCGGACGGGCCCACGACCGTAAGCCCCGAACATCTTGAGACTAATGTCAATCTGCCGGTAGAATTCATCTGGAATTTCTATCCTCAGGCAGTAATCTTCTATCAGATACAGGTGGATGATGACATAATGTTTCAATCCATAAATATTGACGAGACAACTGCCAGCGGCATAGACACAACTTATTCAACGGATTTATTAAACTACGGTACCCAGTATTTCTGGCGAGTTAGAGCTTACTGCCTGAGTGGGGGCGGGTATTATTACAGCAACTGGAGCACGGTCTGTCTATTTACTGTGCGCTCTGTGGTCCCACAGCTTGTATCACCCGAAAATGATGCCACAGATGTTCTTCCACCTCATACCCTCGAATGGCTGCCGATTGGGGGTGTAATATCCTATCAATTGCAGGTTGATGATAACTTCACATTTTCCAATCCCGAAATCGCAGTGCAACTGACACCCGATATTACCCAGTATGAGCCGGATCTGGATGAGGATACCCGTTATTTCTGGCGCATGCGGACTTTGTATTATGTCGATATTTATCCAACCTGGAGCACCTGGTGTGCCGACCGGAATTTTACCACCGCAGTTACAGTTCCGCAGCAGATCAGCCCCGCTGACAGCACCGAACATCTCTGCTTCCCGATTAACCTGAGTTGGAGCGAGGTTAAGGACGCATCGGAGTACCAATTTTACTGTCAGGATACGGCGGTGGGAAATACCACAGGCAACACAACCAGTCTTACAACCGTGACACTGGATGAATGGTGGATCGATCAGTTTACAGTTTACAATTGGCATGTCAGAGCAAAAATTGAAGGCGAGTGGTTTGATTACAGTCCCGGCTGGCTTTTTTCAACAGGCCCGCATCATCCCCCCGAGCCAACGCTCTTGAGCCCGGCAGATGGAGAAAGTGATATCGAAATGCCTTTTGAGCTTGACTGGGAGGATGAAGACGATGTGCTTTGGTACAAGGTTCAGGTCGACAATAATGCTGATTTCTCAAGCCCTGAGATTGATGAAATGGTAAATGAATCGCAAGTAGAAATAACAGGCCTTGATGGAGAAACTGAATATTTTTGGAAGGTCATGGCGCAGAATACATGTTACTGGGGTGATTGGTGTTCCGAATGCAGCTTCATAACCGCAAATCTTACGGGAGTCTGGGATGTCGGAAATGATATTGTACCCGATAGATTCGCGTTGTCTCAAAACTATCCCAATCCTTTCAACCAAAGAACCGTAATTGAATTCGCCTTGCCTGAAAACAGTCTGGTTGTGCTTGAAATATATGACGTTTTGGGCCGCAAAGTCAGGACATTACTCTCAGAGTACCTTAATGCCGGCTATAAGGCGGTTGACTGGGATGGATGTGATGACAGAGGAATTCCGGTGGCTTCGGGTATATATTTTTACAGCATTAAAAGCAGAGATTTTGCAGACAGCAAAAAGATGATTTTATTGAAATAATTGAAAAAAAGAATATTACCGCCTTTTGGATAAATCGGAAGGCGGTTTTTATTTAGCAGTTGTCAGAATGCTTTCAATATCTTCCAGACTCTTTTTATCCAGGACGCCGTGCTTTATATATCCAATCCTGCCGTCAGGGAGAACAACAATAGTCTGGGGCGTGGAGTAGATTTCATAATCCTGTTTTGTCTGATCCGAGGCCAGACTCAGAACCGGGAAGGCGGCGTCGTCTTTCGAGAACAAAGCGCCTTCATTCCAATTCTCAGTCTCGATCCCGATAATCCTCTCGGGATAATCCGCCGCAAGAACATTCCATTGCGCCAAAGCATCCAGACACGGCTCGCAGTCATAGCTGAACCAGGCTAAGACAAGAGGGCTGTCAAGAGAGTCCGGGCTGAAATAAAACTCTCCGCCGTCGGGAAAATATGCCTCAAACGCCGAGGCATTATCTCCGCTCTCAACCGAGGGGATACTGGAGGCGGGATATGCCTGCGACCTGAGATTGGCTATCTCCTTGCGGAGCTGATAGTTCTGGTAAGCCATAAATATCACCGCTATACCCATAATAATTATGGCAATCGGCCATATTACACCGACTCCGGATTTTTTTCGAGCCTCAGTCATAGCAATCCATTAGCAATTTTTGATGCAGGGACGTTTTAAGATTACAGTTGCAATAAGGCGAACAATGACCGTGTTGTCAATATAAAATAGTAATCAGGGATAGTGCATAAATCTGTTTCGATCAGCTTTTATTTTAATTATTATGCAGGGTCAGGAACATAATCGAAATGCGTTGATACATGGTAGTATTCATTAACGGGAAATATATCGATAAAGGCGATGCGCGTATCTCGCCTGATGACCGCGGTTTTCTGTTCGGGGACGGTCTTTATGAGGTCCTGCTTGCATATGACGGAAAGCCGTTTCGTATGAAAGAACATATAAATCGGCTTAAGCGGGGATGCGAGTTCGCCGGGATAAATCTCGAAAATACAGATGATATCAATGAGATTTGCCACAGCCTAATCGAAAGAAACAGTCTTAAGGATAATATGGCCAATATTTATATTCAGGTTACACGCGGCGTTTATAAACGTGCCCATCGTTTTCCACCCGAGGATGTTATGCCAACTGTGTATATTGCAGCGACTGAATTCAGTCCCAACAGGGTACATCAGAAATATGGAATCAAGATAATAACCGTTCCGGATGACCGCTGGGATCACTGTGATATCAAGACGATTGATCTTTTGCCCAATGTCCTTGCGCATCAGAAAGCATTTGATCAAAGTGGTGCGGAGGCTATCTTTGTTGATGATGGGATTCTTTTGGAGGGTACGCACAGTAATTTCTTTGCCGTTATGAACGGCAAAGTATGGACTCATCCCGAATCGAACAAAATTCTTTCGGGGATCACGCGGAATGTCGTGATTGAGATTTGCAATAGGCTAAATATTCAACTTGTTGAAAA
The DNA here is from genome assembly GCA_964496505.1 of uncultured Ignavibacteria bacterium. GTDB lineage: Bacteria > Zixibacteria > MSB-5A5 > JAABVY01 > JAABVY01 > JAABVY01. The sequence continues at coordinate 24,389 of CAZBZV010000024.1, forward strand.
GGCGATTGAGTATAATGATATTTCCAAAATCGAAGAGGCTTTTGTCTCCAGTACAACGCTCGAGATTACGCCGGTGGTTAATGTTGATGATACAAAGATTGGTGACGGCCGGCCGGGAGAGATTGCGAAGTTGGTTCAAAAAGAATATCAGAGGATGATCAACTCATAAAAGATTAAATACAAAGCTGAGTGAAAGCGAGAGGATTATGCCGACAACGAACACATCAGTAAAAGATATATTCTGCCCCAAATGCAGTGAGCGTTATGATATAAATTCAGTGCTGACTTTATGTGAATGCGGTTCGCCGCTTCTGGTCAATTATGATTATGGTCGGGCTGCCGAAAATCTGACTAAAGAAAAGCTCAAGGAACGCAGTGCAAACATGTGGCGGTATCTTGAGGTGTTGCCGGTTTTCGATTGTGAGAATATCGTAATGCTGGGTGAGGGCGGAACATCGCTTCTGATCTCCCGCACGATCGGCAATGAGCTGGGCATGTCCAATCTCTTTTTAAAGGATGAGACCACGAATCCAACGGGATCGTTCAAAGCTCGCGGCCTGGGTATGGCAGTCAGCCGCGCCAAAGAGCTGGGCCTTAAGCGTTTGATTATCCCCACCGCCGGGAATGCCGGTTCTGCGCTGGCCGCTTACTCAGCGCGTGCCGGGTTGGAATGTAAGATCATAATGCCTCGCGATGTGCCCGCGCCGTTTCTGGTGGATGCGAAGTATCATGGCGCGCAGATCGAACTGGTTGATGGTACTATCAAAGACTGCGGAGAACGGGCGGCGGAGCTTGTCGAAGGCGAGGGATGGTTCTCGGTGGCGACGCTGAAGGAACCATACCGGATCGAGGGCAAGAAGACTATGGGGTATGAGCTGGCGGAGGATTTCTATTTCGATCTGCCGGATGTGATAATTTATCCCACCGGAGGCGGAACCGGATTGATCGGTATGTGGAAGGCGTTTGATGAGATGGAGAAGCTGGGCTGGATCGGCAGTTTCCGGCCCAGGATGGTATCGGTGCAGGCCGAGGGATGCGCGCCGATTCCAAGGGCATACGAGGAGGGTCTGGATCATGCGCCGGTCTGGGAGGACCCTCATACTCTGGCTGCCGGGCTTCGTGTGCCGGGCGCGGTGGGCGATTTTTTGATGCTGGAAGCGGTGCGCAAGAGCGGCGGGACCGCCATGGCGGTATCGGATGATGAGCTGATGGCGGACACAATGGCACTGTCTTCCAAAGAGGGAATCTTTACCTCTCCCGAAGGCGGCGCTACGTTAACATGCCTGAAAAAGCTCCTGAGCGACGGCCTTGTTAAACCGGATGACAGAGTTGTGCTGTTTATTACGGGAAGTGGATATAAATATATGGATACGATGCAGAAATGGGAAGAAGAGCATAGCACTCGATAATGAGCTTGATTGTAATCATAGGGATCGCCGTTGGGCTGGCAATGGATGCTTTTGCCGTAGCAATCTCGGCCAGCGCGATTATTGGAAGAATTACCGGACGCCATATCTTCCGTCTCGGATTTCATTTCGGCCTGTTTCAGGCCATGATGCCAGTGATCGGATGGCTGGCGGGAAGCCGCATACAGAAATATATCGCGCCTGTGGATCACTGGATAGCATTCGGGCTTCTGGCATTTATCGGGATTAAGGCGATTTACGGAGCATTGAGTCGAGATGTTGAGGAAAAGCCGCATGGCGATCCCAGCCGGGGCGTGAGCCTTGTTATGCTTTCGGTGGCGACCAGTATCGATGCGCTCGCGGTCGGCTTGAGCTTTGGTATGCTGGAGATAAATATCTGGTACCCTGCCTTGATTATTGGAGTGGTCACCGGCATAATTACAATTATCGGTATGCAGATCGGCAGTCATCTCGGTTCAAAATTCGGCAAGCCGATGGAGATTATAGGTGGGATAGTGCTGATTGCGATTGGCGTTAAGATATTGATCGAGCATTTAAAGATGTAAGCTAATTATTCAGATATCATCCCAGAAAACCATTGAATTCATCCAGTTCCATCGTATTTCAATTTCCCCTGATTACACAGGTTCCTGGACTCGATTAAATTTGCATTATGGAACGGCAATTTGTAAATTCGGTATTATATTAATAGCAATGAACAACTCAGGAGGTGTTATGCATAAATTATTCACAGCTATTATGATGATCTGTATATTCATGATCCCATCCATGCTTTCCGCTCAGCCTAAAATGGAATTCCAGCATTCGTATTTCGATTTCGGTTATGCTCCGCAGAACGCCGAGTTGTATCATGACTTCTGGCTTAAGTCGGTCGGAGATAAGGAACTTGTGATTAGCAATATCAAGACCGGCTGCAGCTGTACCAGGGCGCCACTGGAGAAGGATGTGATAGCTCCCGGAGACAGCGCCCGTCTGAAAATCATCTTCAGCACCGGCAGATACAAAGGGAGAACGTTCAAGCGTCCGATAGTGGAGACCAATGAGGGCTCTGACAGACGGCAGCTTACGATTATCGCTCAGATTCTTACCGATCAGGATTCAATGTTTCCCCTGGCGGTGGAACCCTTGATGCTGGAGTTTTTGATAGATTCGGACAAGTCCAAACGTGTTAAGGAAATTAAAATTACAAATAATTCCGAGCAGGATTTCGATTTGAATCTGGTCGAGTTTCCGGAAAATCTGTTAAGCATAGAATTTCCCGAGTCGATTCCTGCCGGACGTACCGCCACCGCGGTTGTCCGACTGGCCGATAAGGCGCTCAATTCGGAATTCAAGAATTCATTTACATTCGAGCTAAACGATGAGGATCAGACAAGATATACGGTGGGTATTGCGGGGAGACTTGGCACGCCCACGCTTAAGATGAATTATTAAAAAAAATATTTACGCAGGGAGAAAGAGATGCCGGAAGAGAAGGGAATACTTGTGGATGTGGGCATGAAGGGTATGCCCTTTCCGTTCAGAGTGCTATCGCGCGAGGAAAGCGAGGGTCAGTATACAATTGCCAATATCTCTGTAAGAGCTCGTATCGACAACCGTTTCGAGTCCCGCTGGATAGATAAGTTCATTCAGATCATACACAAAAACCGATTCAGGGTCGGTACCAAAACACTCAATGAGGGTGTGGCCGATTATTTGAAAGAACTCAAGGCCACCATGGTTCGGGTGGATTTCGATTATCCCTTTTTCGTCGAGAAAAAGCTTCCGGTAACCCAGGAAAAGTGTATGGTCCGTTACATGTGCACATACACCGCCAAAATCTCCTCGGTTGGAGACAACCCCAAGATTATTTTCAAGATTCATGTTCCGGCAATCACCACAGATCCTGCCTCCGATCCGGAGAAGGAGGGCGGCCTTTTCGGACAATTGAGCGTGGTTACGATAGAGGTGGATTCCAGGACGGAAATATTCCCCGAGGACCTGGTTGATTTAGTGGATAAATATTCAATTTCTCCTGTTTACTCATACTTAAATCCTGAAGACCAGATATATATAATTCAAAAAGCCCATACTGATGAAGTCAGCAGTAATCTGCTGACTGAGGAGCTAAAAACCGAACTGGCGAATAACAGGTATATCGACTGGTTTTCGGTCAAATGTTCCAACTTTGGCATGCTTCACTCTTATAATACGGGAATCGGAACTGAAAAGGATTTGTGGATGCCGTTTCACAGTATTGATGAGGAATGATTTACATCCGGTCGGATCAAAATTCCGATCGGATTGTTGCAGATAAATAATGTGGCTGATTTAATACTGAAAGGATTTAATGGATAACGGGCTTGTACAGGAATTCGTTGATTACGGAACCGAGATTTTGTCGAAGTATCCCGATCTGCCGCATGACTGGAAGATCGATGATGAAAAGCCGAAGGCGCTGTTGAAGTTCCCTCGGCAATCTGATTCGGGCTTTGATGTTACTATCGAGGCCAACAGTTCGCGAATAACAGTCCGTACCGGCGATATAGCTCACGAGCATTTTGAAAAGAAAGAAGGGCCGGATGTCTTTCTGGTCGAGAGCGTATTCGGCTATGTCCGCGATCTTCTGAGCCCCGATATGCGCCTGCGTGAAAAGCTGGCCGGAAAAAAGCCGCGCTGGGCGGCGGTGGAGTCGTTTGACGGAGAAAGCTGGAATCCGGAAAGCCTTTTCAAATTCGTTCTCTGGAACTTCTTCGCCAAAAAGTCCGAGAAAATCTATAAAAACCAGCAGCTTCCCGGCAGACTCTCACAAAAAAATTAACGGCAACATTTTTTCGAAATACCGGTCTAATATTCCATAGAGGATACATATTCAGAATTTCGGATTTTTGTATCATTTTCTGTTTGATTCCGTATAGGTGGATATGAAAATAACGTCTAATAGTATTAGGGAGGATGAGACAATGAATTTACATGGCAGCAAAATGCTGGTAGCTCTTATGGCACTGGTAGTATTCTTTTCTTCAGGATGCCTTGACCTGCTGGGGGACTACGAAAAAATCGAGGGCACGGGTGTTGTTGCAGAAAGCGAAAGAGACGTGAAAGGCTTTTCGGGAGTGCATCTGGCAACCGTCGGTGATATGTATGTTGAATTCGGCGCCAATGAGTCTTTTGCAATAAAGGCCCAGGAAAACCTGCATGAATATTTTGAGGTCTATGTCAAAAATGATGTTCTTGTGGTGGATACCAAGGACGGCTATAGCATAAAGACAGATAAAGCTCTTAATTTTTATGTTACGCTGAAATCGCTTGATTATGTGCGGATATCCAGTAGCGGCGATGTTCATGCACCGGATGTAAAATCCGATAATTTCGAGGTTTCTATCAGCAGCTCAGGAGATCTGGAAATGGGCAATCTGGAGTGCTCCAGGCTGGAGATCGGAATAAGCAGTTCCGGAGATGCCTCGATCGGCGATGTGAATGCCGAAAGAATCGATTTAAATGTCAGTAGTTCCGGGGATATCGAGCTTCGTGATGTTGCAGCTCCGGCAGTCGAGGCCAGAGTCAGCAGTTCCGGGGATATTCACATCGAACGTTTGGAATCATCCAAGTATACGCCCGCATTTCGAGTTCCGGCGATATCATCATCAAAAGTGGTCGCGCACCCCGACAGAATATATCGATTTCAAGCTCCGGCGATTACAAAGCCTCAGACCTGAATGCCGACGAAGCGGTAATCAAGATCTCCAGCAGCGGCAATGCCTATGTTGATGTCGGCAAGAGTCTCGAGGCGAACCTAAGCAGCAGCGGCTCGGTGTATTACAGCGGCAGCCCTTCACTGAATGTCAGGGAGAGATCGTCCGGACGCGTGGTAAAATCCGATTAATCGAAAAAGTGTCGGTGATTTTAAATTGTTTTTTGATTGAATATTGAACTGACAAGAGAGTACATTATTTGAGGTCATAAATATGTTTACTTTTATTCTCTGGTGCATTCTGTTCGTTATATGCTGGCCCGTAGCGATTGCGGCCCTGATACTTTATCCGATAATCTGGCTTCTGCTGTTGCCGTTAATGCTTTTGGGATTTGCAGTCGGCGGATTGCTGGCATTTGTAAAGGCGCTGTTCTTTTTGCCGGCCAGAATAATCGGCGGCCGATAGAGACGGCGGCTCTTTTTCGATATCACTTGTATTTTATGCATTTTCCATCTGCTTTTTCACAAGCATCTGATTAGCAGGGCCTATTATTATTGACAATTACAGAGTTTGCAGTAAATTGCGATCAGATTGCAAACATTACCTGTCACTTAAATGTTACAGATTCAGAAGATTTTTACTATTTATTTTGATTGAACAGGCTTGTGCCTGATCCGTCATGTATTTGATGGAAGCTAAAGCAGGGGAACGCAAATGATAAGGAAAATTGCTTTAATTCTGGGGCTTTTGTCAATCGCTCTTTCCACCGCAGCAGCATCTGATCTGATGCTGGTTAGAATTCAAAATAAAGGTGAGGCTGAAATTCTCGGGAATTCTGAGGCAAATGTGATTCTCAGGCTCGGCAATGAGCATTTTGTGCTGGCCGATAACAGAGAGTTATTGGACACAGGGCTGGAAATTGAGGTGCTTGCCGAAGACATTAGCATTGAAAACCTGGCGCTCGACCGTAGAAGGGACAATCAAAACCTCGAGAAATATGAGCTGTTATACGAAAAAGATGACCTGAGGCTGTTATTAGTTGAGCCGAAAGATCTTGATTATGATAAGCAGGTACCCGACCTTCTTCCTCTTCGCAACGTAAATATACCCGTTAAATATTCCGAGCCGCATGTTTATAAAAGAGATTTTGCCTATCAACCTCTTGAGATTGACTCAATATTGAATCTGGTAGAGCAGGACTCGGTGGAATCATATTTATACCGCCTGCAGGCGTTCTATCGCAGAGTTGCCGGTACCGATTCGGTATATGCTGCCCGCGACTGGCTGGAGTCGAAATTCCAGCAATTCGGTTACGATTCGGTATACACGGATTATTTCGAGGCCGATGTTTACGGCGGCGTGAAGCCGTGTTACAATGTAGTTGCGGTTAAAGAGGGCGCGGTTTATCCAGAAGTGCAGATAATAATCGGCGGACACTACGATGGTGTCCCGAATTCACCTGCGGCCGATGATAATGGCACCGGGACTGTGGGAGTAATGGAAATAGCGAGAGTTCTTGCAGATATCGAGACTGATGTGACTCTGGTATTTATCGCCTTTGACGCCGAGGAGTGGGGACTCTTCGGATCGCAGCATTATGCCAATACCGCCAAAAGCCGCGGGGATGATATCCTATTTATGTTCAATATGGATATGATCGGGCATTTCGAAAACAGCGATCAGGCGGTGTTGTATCACGGTGATAACGATCTTTATGCACAGCTATGGATCGACATTGCTTTGCCCCTTATTGGGATTCAGGGATATCTGGGCGGATGGTCAATGAGTTCGGACCATTTCCCGTTTACCGAGCTTGGTTATAACGGCGTCTTTCTCCATGAATACGAATTCTCTTATGTCTATCATTCGAACCGGGACAGCACGACCTATGTAAGCTTCGACTATGCTACCCGTATGATAAAAGGTACACTGGCTTTGATCTATACTATTTCGGAGACTGATGATTTCGATCAGGACGGAATCGCCAATTCACAGGATAATTGCATAATGGTTCCCAATATCGATCAGGTTGATTTCGATGGTGATCTGGTAGGTGATGCCTGTGATAATTGCCCCGAGGAGCCGAATCCCGATCAGGGGGATGAGGATAATGACGGCATTGGCGATAGATGTGACGGGAGGATTCATATAGCGGGTGAGGATCCTCCAACAGGGTTGATCGGCGTGGAGTACTTTTATCAGTTTGATGGTTTTGGCGGGGAAAAACCTTATTCGTGGAAAAAAATATCCGGGCAATTTCCCTACGGACTAATTTTCGAGGGAGATACAATCGGCTGGCTGACAGGCGCTCCCAATTGGCCTTCAACCTTTAACTTCAAAATGGAAATGACGGATGCCGCCAATCCGCCTTTGAAGGATACCGCATTGTTCAGCATAAGCGTCGTATATCCCGATTACTTCTGCGGGGATGCCAATAATGATGAAAAGATAAGCCTGGTCGATATTGTATGGATAATAAATTATGTATTTATGGGTGGTTTGCCACCCGATCCATATCCCTCGGGAGAGGTCAACTGTGACGGGGTTATCAATATAAGTGATGCTGTCTGGCTTCTAAATTATATATTTATCGATGGGTATGCGCCCTGTGATTTTGATGGGGATGGCATCCCTGACTGCTGATTTTATAAACAAGAATCGTAAAGCCCGCTATAAAAATGGTGGGCTTTATAATATCTGGCCCACCGTTTCAGTCGTACTGTCTCAGTTTCATGTCCAGCTTATGCCTGCACTTGCCGACAACAGCGGGGCAGCTCTGATGCAAACGACAACTCTGCGAAACGGTGGGCGGATTCTCTGGATGAATTTTGGATGAGTCTGATCTATTGTTACTCTGCTTATTTTCATAAAAACCCACCGTATCATCCGTTGATACGGTGAGTGCCTCTTAAAGCCTGATATCGCCATTTTAACGATTGGGGACGCACATCATATACTTCAAGAGCGCATTAAAAAATTAACTGCGTTGGTCTTTTTTGTCAAGTGAAATCGAGGTCTCTGAACAAAGATTGTATGGCGCCGAGTGCCGTAATGTATTGCAAGGAATGGTCTTATGGCGTTTTTATGTATAGAAACGGGAAAGTATGCCAGTTTTGAATTCCGGCCCTACCATCCGGCGCTGCCCGGCTCTCCCTTGAACGGCCCGACTATGTTTTTGGTGATCCATCCTCCGTAGAAATTTCCCGGCTGTGGGATTACCATTTCGCCTTCAACGAAGCAGGCATCCATAGGCGAGGCATAAAATGCGACATGATTTTTAAGCTCTGCATATTCAGGTGTCGGATCGGGATAATACCAGGCCACATTTTTGGCTTGGGCCTCTCTGACAAATACATGATAATACTTCGCCGTTCCTTTCCATTCGCAGTAGGATTCCTTTTCGGAATCCTGTAAATACTGCATTGCAATATCCTCAGGCGGTATATAGTATACCGGCGGATGGCTGGTCTCAAGTATTCGCTTGGCACGGTCGGTATTAGCTATCGTGATCCCGTTGAAAATAATCCTTATCCTTTTCGAAAAATCCTCCATACGCGGCGGGCGGGGATAATCCCAGACCGATTCCTGTCCCGGTCCCGGCTCCATTCTGACTGGTTTCATTATACTCCTATACAGGCATTTTTTAAAAATATTATGTTATCATAAGAAACATGTTGGATAAGAGATAGTTCTCGATGATTGGTACAAAAAACGGTCTATGAAAGATTATCTTCTGATGCGGGTCTAATCAAATAATCCCTCAAGATATTTACTCAGCCATCCAGTACCTCACGCATTTTTGCAGCCAGTTTTTGGACTGAAAAGGGCTTTTGTATAAATTGAATTCCCTCATCCAATACACCTCTGTGTGCAATTACATCATCACTATGGCCTGACATGAAAAGCACTTTCAGCTGCGGTTTGGATTGAACAGCGATTTCATAAAGCTCTCTGCCATTCATTCCCGGCAGAACTATGTCGGTAAGCAGAATATCTACGAGACCTTCATGTGCCTCCAATAATGATAATGCTTCTTCGCTATTTTGGGCTACAATCACGTTGTAGCCCTGTTTCTTGAGGATAAGTTGAGCCAGATTTCTAACTTGCTCATTATCCTCTACAAGCAGGACGGTTTCTGATCCTCTCAGATTAGAGACAGGCTTATCTTCGCTCTCTGTTTTTATTTGTGCATCTTTTGAGGCCGGCAGATGAATTTTGAATGTTGTTCCCTGGCCGGACTCGCTATAGACCCAGATGCTCCCCTTATGCTGCTGGACAATTCCGAAGACGGTTGCCATACCGAGCCCGGTGCCTCTGTCACCCTTTGTGGAAAAGAAGGGTTCGAATATACGTTCGCGTGTTTCATCGTCCATGCCGCAGCCGGTATCGCTGATGGTCAACACAATATATGATCCGGGCTGCATTTCGGGTGACGAGGAGACATAATCCTTGTCCAGTTCGGTAATCCCTGTCTCAATAATCATCTTACCGCCATTTGGCATGGCGTCGGAGGCATTGACGGCAAGATTCATTAGAATCTGTTCGATCTGGCCAACATCACCCATCATGGGAGGGAGATTTGGGGCCAGTATCAGCTTTATTTGGATATCTTCCGGGACCGTGCGCCTTAGCAGCCGTTGGAAGCTCTTGATAATTTCGTTTATATTTACCGGCTTGAATTCCAGCGTTTGTTTGCGGGAGAATGCCAGCAATTGTCTGATCAGATCACGTGCCCGTGTCCCGGCATGCAAAATCTCATTTATTAATTCGCGCCGTTCGTCATTGATTCCCGGATCACCCTGCAACATTTCGCCATATCCGATGATAGGCGAAAGCAGGTTATTCAGGTCATGAGCCACTCCTCCTGCCAGAGTCCCGATTGCTTCCATTTTCTGGATTTGCCTTACCTGATCTCCCAGACGCTTTCGTTCCGTAATATCTCTCGCAACGCTCAGTATTGCTGAGGCCCCTCGGTAGTTAACCGGGCTGGAACTGACCTCAACAGGTATCTTCCGATCGTCTTTGGTACGGTGCCGGGTCTCAAATATATAGTGATCACCGGCTTTTATTTTCTCAATCAGATTTCTGATCTCCCCGGAAGTAAGCTCCTGATCAATATCAGTGGGACCCATATTGAGCAGTTCTTCCCGGGAATAGCCAAGTACCTCTGTTGCTGTGTCATTAAACTCCACAAATCTTCCGTCAAAATCGATCACGAAGGCGGTATCATTCATCGCATTTATCAACTGTTTGTATTCTCTTTCACTTTCTTTGCGTTCGGTAATATCTCGAACAATCGCCAGCATTAATTCACTTTTCCCCAGGCTCACTTTGCCGGTATTGATCTCAACCGCATAAACGCTGCCGTCTTTTCGACGGTGTTTGTCTTCGATAATAGTAGGCCGGCCGGGCTCCCATTGGCGCCATTGCTTAATTATACTCTCTTTGGTTGATTTATCCGGGTGCAGATCGAATACGGTTAGATTCAAAAGCTCTTCTTTGGAATAGCCTGATTGCCTGACAGCTGCGTCGTTAACATCAATAATCCTTCCATCCAGTTGATGCAGGAAAATTCCATCTGCGGATTGTTCAAACAACGACCGGTACTTTTGCTCGCTTACTTGAATAACCTTTTCCATCTCCCGGCGCTTTGTGATATCCAGGTGAGTTCCGCAGGCTCTGATCGGTTTTCCCTCGGCATCTCTCTCTATTACTCTACCTCGATCGAGTACCCAAACCCATCCACCTCCTTTGTGCCTCAGACGATGTTCGTTTTCATAAAGGTCGGTCTTTCCCTCCAGATGTGCATTGAGCGACTCTTTTATTTCGTGCATATCTTCTGGGTGAACCAGTTTCTCCCAGGTCTCTACGTGAGACTCGAGCTCATGCAGTTTAAATCCCAGCATCTCCGCCCAGCGCGAATTGAATTTAATTTCTCCGGTTTTTACATTCCAATCCCATGTTCCCAGATCAGCCCCATGCAGAGCCAGCTTCATGCGTTCCTCGTTTTCGGTGATCTCCCGATGCAGATTGTATTCCTCGGTTACATCGCGGAAGACGAGGACTACACCTATTATTTCACCCTCGCTGCTTTTGATCGGGGAAGCAGCATCTGCTATTTGATACCTGGAGCCATCTCTGCTTAGCAACATGGTATGGTTGGCCAATCCGACGATCTTTCCCGATTCGATAACCTTACCCACCGGATTTTCCACCGGCTTCATTGTTTTGGCGTTGACAATATTGAAAATCTCTGTTAAGGGCTTTCCTGCCGCATTTTCCATCTTCCAGCCGGTCAATTTCTCCGCTATTTGATTTAGCCGATTCACCCTGCCCCAGCGATCAGTTGCGATAACTCCTTCACCAATGGAATTAAGAGTTATCCTGAGATTCTCTTCGCTTTTACGCAGATCGTTGACCATCTTCCTTCGGATGAATGCATAGAAAAGGAATGCAAAGGTTACAGGTATGAGGACTCCAACGAAATCCTCATATATATCCAGGGACTGAGATATACCTGACCATTCGACGAATAAGCAAAAAGAGTAGAATGTCAGAAAGATGAAAAGTGCTGTCATCAATATTCTGATATCTGATCCGGATATGCGTCTCCAGTTCGTCAGCAGGAAGATGAGGGCGGTAACAGCAGCGAGAAATGTGAAAGCATCAAATATAATTATATGCATCATTTCTCGCTTCCTCTGCTCGCGAAGGTGATTTTCCAGCACCACAGGGTTAATACAGCCATACTAATAGCATAGCAGAGATGTTCAAGAGTATTAATCGCATTTTCCAAAAAGAAGCCCTCGAGGATGGTCAGGGCAAAAGCGGCCAGGATAATATGATACGCCAGTAGGATTATTTTCCAATGAGGGATTTGTTTTAACTGGACCTTATATGCCGATATGAAAATATAGACCCCCAGGCCCAATGCGAGTGTAATAATCTCATTTTCGTTAATCATGTATCGTCTTTCCCGGTCAGTTATATTACCTGTAGGATATTTATCGGAGTTCAATTATTTATTCTAATTAGGAAGACTTAAAATCGCTGAAAAGCATTCCCGTCATATTAATCAATGTCTAAAATGTCCTCAGTATGAACCCCTTATCCAAATACCTGGTTTATCGGAATTTATTAAAAGCCATAATTTATGTCAAGATTTATCGCCTTTTGGTAATCGGATATGTATTCGAAGTAGAATTGATGTTCAAGGTTGGGTATTGCCTGCATTTTCATGAACTGCTAATACAATATGTAATCCGGATTTTATACATGGAAGATGGAGTTAATTAAGGAAAAGGACCATTGCCGCCGTAAAGTTCAAAAACGTGGTCTTGCAAGCTCCCGGAAATCTCTGCCGGTTGGATTCTGGAAGACGCGCAGTTCGAAGAGCGGGACTACGGACAGAATATGATCGAAAATATCGGCCTGGATAGCCTCGTAATTGGCCCAGACCTGATCTTTGCTGAAAACGTAAATTTCGATCGGAAGGCCGGTTGGGGTGGGGGGCAGGTGGCGCACCAGGAAGGTCATCTCGTTGTGTACCATAGGGTGATTCTTCAGGTATGCGATGACATAGGCCCGGAATGTTCCGATATTGGTCAGATTTCTGCCATTAATAAGTTCTGATGTATCGATCTTATGTTCTTTATTGTATTCGGCAATTTCCTTCTCCTTCGATTCCAGATAATCTCTGATTAGCTGATACTTTTTGAACCTTTCCAGCATTGCCGGATTTACGAATTTGATAGAGGACATATCGATATTAACCGAACGTTTGATTCTTCTTCCGCCCGACTCCTGCATGCCGCGCCAGTTTTTGAACGAATCCGAAATCAAGGCATAGGCCGGAATTGTCGTTATCGTCTTATCCCAGTTCTGAACCTTGACGGTGGTCAGGGTGACATCGATAACATCACCATCAGCGCCATATTTGGGCATCTCGATCCAATCGCCGATGCGCACCATATCATTGTTGGTAAGCTGTACCGAGGCTACCAGCCCGAGTATCGAATCCCTGAAGACCAGAATGATAACTGCGGTCATGGCGCCCAGCCCGGTCAAAAGAGGCCATACAGAGCGGTCGAAAAGTGCGGCGATTATGATTAGAATGGCAAATGCCGCGGCGATAATCTGCGCTACCTGCAAATAGCCCTTGATCGGCTTCTGCTTGGAAATTTCATAGGTGATGTAAATATCATTTACGGCATTCAAAAATGATCCCAGCGCCCGCAGCCCGACCATGACCATGTAGACATACGAGAGACGTGTGATAACATCCTCGATCGGAGGAAAAAGCGGAGCGCATAGATAGAGAACTATGGCAGGCGCGAATTGTGAAACACGCTTGAAGAACCGCCGTCTTAGAAGGGCATCGTCCCATTTCGTCTGCGTACGCTTAATAAGCTGCGAAAGGGCAACCAGAAGAATACGCCGGGTTATCACGCTGGAGATATAGGCCAGAATTATGACTCCGAGGGCCAGTATAAACCATCTAAGATATAAGGATAATGTCTCGGATAATCCCAGATCAATCAGCCATCTTTGAAGATCGCTAACCATTCAGTTTTCCCTGTTCGAGCTTAAATAATATTCCATAAATCCATTATAAGTAAAAAAAGCCGACAATTAATACAAGCTTTTTTTGAAAATGTATTAGATATAATATCTTTGAACCGGGGGAAGGTTAACGCTTGCAAATAAGGACTTTTTTATTATCATAAACTAATGTAGAAAGACCAAAATTACCCGCCGGGAGATGCAAAAATGAAATACATACTCAGATTGTTTTGTACCGCTTTTATGTTCGTTATAATGTCGGATGCTCATGCCCAGGATATTCCCACACCATATGTTCCCGATTTCACCAGCGCGCCGGCATCGATGACACAGTTCGAGTTCGATGTTGCAGATTCTATTTATGCCGATACTTCTGCCGAACATCAGATAATTTACCGCGATCAGCCGGCCACTGCATGGAACAGCGATCCGGCAGAATTTATTTATCATGTTTGCAGTACCTATACATTCTCGGGGCAGATAAATTATGTGCCGCCCTCGGATATGCTGGAGTGGTACTGGCGTTCGGAAAATGATACTGCGGTTATCAGCCAGTCGCCCAAAAATGAGGCCGATGTATTTCCTGCTCCGGTTTATTTGATGGCCGACATGGGCGCCGATTCTGTGGGCGATACTGAAAACGGCGGCGGGAATCATCTGGATATAACTCATTTATATGCAAGCTATTCAGATACAAAGCTATACTTCCAATTCGAGAATAACGGCGGCGGTTATCCCACTAACCAGGGCCTTTTCACATACTACATATATTCTGTTGGAATTGTTGATCCGAATACGACCGATTCGGTGGCCTATGCTCTGGTTTATGCCGATGTCCCGGCCCTTTTCAGCCCCGGTCTGTATATTATGGATGCCACCGACAGCTCATTTACGCAGATAGGATCGATTACCACCAGCATTTCCGGCAATATGCTCAGGATGTCCTGTAATATATCCGATCTGACCGCTCAGAGCTCGTGGTCCGACTGGCCTCCCCCGGCCGGGTTTATCGGTGTCGCGCCGGTAACCGCAACCGCAGTCATTACCGATATATCCACCAATGACTTCGGCAAAACAGGTGTGTTTGTTCCCAAATCAAATCTTCTCGATTTTGACGCCGCCAATAATCCTCCGGCCCTTTCCAATGCCAATGTTTCGATTGCCGGAGAAGACACGATACTGGCGGAGATTGTCTACACTGACTCCGATAAACATCTCCCGGTGCTCAGAGAATTTATTTTCGAGGGAGATAGCTACCCCATGCAGGCCTGCGTCAAAGGCTATGATAGCGGTGCGATTTTTGAGCAGAGCCTGATTGTTAGCGAGACCGGCTGGTACGACTACTATTTTCGATTTTCCGATGGAGTCGACACTGTTACAACAGCTCTGGATTCCATTTATGTCGAAATTATAAATTATATCTGCGGAGATGCCAACGGGGATGAAAATGTAAATGTCAGCGATGCGGTGAATGTAATAAATTATGTTTTTCTCGGCACAGCTCCCCCTGATCCGTATGAGTCCGGCGATGTCAATTGTGATTTGACGGTTAATGTCAGCGATGCTGTCTGGATCATTAACTATGTCTTCCTTGGGAGCAATGATCCCTGCGATATTGATGGGGATGATATTCCGGATTGTTGAACTGGAAAACGGTATTCCCTAAACAAAACCTATATTGTTCCTTTTTTTGAAACATTAGACATCATTTTACGAAAAATCAGGTAACCTCCAGCCTTTTCGATTATAGCATTTCAAAAACGACAACATATGACTGGGGCTTTGTATTGCAGGGCGAGTAATCCAAAATTTTATGCAAGGAGATACTATGCAATTAGCTAAAGCTTTCAGGTTGCCGATAATTCTGGCTCTGGGTCTTATGATCCTGTTTGCCGGAAATTTAACGGCGGGTGAGAAGGGCAAAATTCCGATTACGACCGAGTCGGAAACAGCTCTTGAGAATTATTTGAAGGGGCGCGATTTATTCGAAAAATTGCGGGCTCAGGAATCAAGGGAATATTTCCAGAAGGCGGTGCAGGCCGATCCGGATTTTGCCATGGGGCATTTATATCTGGCTCAGACTCAGGCAACGGCCCAGGGCTTTTTCGAGGAGCTGAAGAAGGCTGTTGCGCTCAAGGACGATGTTTCCGAGGGAGAACGTTTCTGGATTCTGGGACTGCAGGCGGGAAGTAATGGCGACGCGGCCTTACAGGACAAGTATTACTCGAAACTTGTAATGGCCTATCCTAACGATGAGCGCGCCCGTAACCTTTACGGCAATTTCCTTTTCGGCCAGCAGAGGTATGCGGAGGCGATTGAATCCTATGAAGAGGGTGTGGCTATTAAGCCGGACTATTCTCTGAATTACAATATGCTGGGATATTCCCATCGCTTTATGGGAAATTACGAGAAAGCCGAGAAAGCATTTCAAAAGTACATAGCGCTTGTGCCCGATGATCCCAATCCGCAGGATTCCTATGCCGAGCTTCTGATGAAAATGGGCAAGTATGAAAAATCAATCGAGCATTATAAAAAGGCGCTCTCGATTAACCCGTCATTCATTGCTTCACATATTGGCATAGCCACCAATTATAATTATATGGGCAAGTATGAAAAGGCGCATGAACAAATCAAATCTATGTATAAGGGCGCTCGTGATGATGGTCAGCGCAGAGCGGCACATTTCTGTATGGCGGTTTCTTATGCCGATCAGGGAGAGCTTGAGGCGGCTCTGGGTGAAATCAAAAAGCAGTACGAAATCGCCCGGAAGATCGACGACAAACCGGCAATGGCCGGAGATTTAGTTGTTATGGGTCAGATTTTAATGGAGATGGGAGAGTACAATAAGGCTCTGAGTAAATTCGAGGAATCGGTGAAGGTGAATGAGTCCGCTGATGTTTCGCAGGAGGTGAAGGAATTTGCCAGGGGTACGCATAACTTCTTCGCAGGATGTGTCGCGCTTGCAAAGGGTGATGTAGTCAAAGCACGTCAAAGGGCGGATAAATACATGCAGTTTGCCGAAAAACTTCAAAACCCGTTCCAGATTCGCCAGGCCCATGAGTTGGCCGGAAGAATAGCTTTGGATGCGGGAGATTATAAGCTTGCAATCAGCGAACTGAAGCAATCGAATTTGCAGAATCCATACAACGTTTATCGTATGGCCCTGGCATATAAAGGATTGGGTAAAACGGATGAAGCCCGTAAGTGGTGCAAAAAGGCGGCCAAATTCAATGCCCTGAACAGCCTGAATATGGCTTTCGTCAGAAATAAGGCTGAGCAGATGATGGCTTCTATGTAAGCCGGCCGCCGGGTGGTCGCAATATGACCACCCTTTTTCATTTTTTCTTGACATAGTTATGGCCTGAATGTAACTTCAGGCCGAAAAGATCGTTAGTAGTTAAAAACAGAAAACCCGGGAAGGAGGACAATTCATGCTTGCCAGATTTGCTTTTGATTTGATGGATTGTTATGCCCGGGATGCGGGAAAACTTGTAATTTAGTTTTGTCCCCCAAGAGCCTTCAATATGAGGGCCATTATATAGATCCGGCCGCGGGCATAATATGACCGCGGTTTATTTTATATCTAAATCTGAGGTTGATTACAATGAATTTATCTGATATAGGATGGAGCAATTATTTCGAGAGCTTTTTTCACGATTATCGTGAAAAAGGTCTGATGCCGTATCGTGTCTCGCAAGAGCATAAAAGCCGCTATGTTATTCTCGGTGAGAACGGAGAATTGAGTGCGGAAATCTCCGGGAAATTCAGGCATGATGCTGTATCCAAAGGCGATTTTCCGGCGGTTGGCGACTGGGTGGCGGCGAGTCCACGTCCCGAAGAAGGCACTGCCACGATCCATGCCGTACTCCCACGCAAAAGCGGTTTTTCCCGCAAAGCTGCGGGAAGAGTGACCGAGGAACAGATCGTAGCGGCCAATATCGACACCGTGTTTCTGGTGAGCGGGCTGGATTACGATTTCAATCTGAGGCGGATCGAAAGATATCTTGCAATTTCCTGGGAATGCGGCGCCAACCCTGTCATAATTCTCAACAAGACCGATCTTTGCAAGGACCTGGACGCAAAAATAGAGGAGGTTGAAACAATTGCCTTCGGTATTCCCATCATCTCCATCAGCGCCAAAAATAAGGACGGGCTGGATCAGTTGAAGGAGTATCTAAAGCACGGGCAGACCGCGGCATTCCTGGGCTCGTCTGGCGTGGGTAAGTCGACGATTATAAACGGCCTTTTGGGCTATGAAAGACAGTATGTGCAGGAAATTCGGGAGGATGACAGCAAGGGAAGACATACAACCACATATCGCGAGCTGATAGTTCTGCCGGAGGGCGGAGTACTAATAGACACGCCCGGCATGAGGCAGATCAAACTCTGGAATGACGAGAGCGAATTGAGCAGGACTTTCGATGATATCGAGGGACTGGCCCTTCAGTGTAAATTTCGTGATTGCAGTCACAGCGGCGAACCCGGATGTGCAATCCGGAAAGCTCTGGAGGAAGGGAGACTCGACAAAAAGCGCTGGAATAATTATAATAAGCTGCAGAAAGAGCTGAAATATCTGGAGGCGAGAAAAGATACGAAGGAAATGCGCCGTCAGCAGAGGGAGTTCGATAAGAAGGTCAGGCAGTATCATCAGCAAGTCAAGGAGCTGCGAAAATTCAGGGGACATTAGATTTGCAGCTTAAGCACTTTATGTTATATTCAAGTCCCTATTAAGATAATTCCGGGTTTCATGATAATCTTATTGCATGATAAGGCTAAGCCGCTATGAACTGCACTGTCAGAAAGCTGAAGGACGATGACGGCAAGGTTGTTGTCGATATTTTCAATTATTTTGTCGAAAACAGCTTTGCCGCTTATCCTCAAAGAAAAGTGGGATTGGAATTTTTCTACCGGCTCAGGGAGCTGGCGGCGGGATATCCGTTTTATGTTGCCGAGGATAAAGAAAAGGGAGTAATTGGATTCGGGCTTATCAGGCCTTTTCTGAATCTGGAAACCTTCAAGAAGGCTGCCGAGATAACATATTTCATTCTGCCGGATTTCACCGGCAAGGGGCTGGGAAAGAGATTTCTGGACAGGCTTACTGCCGATGCCCGCAAAATCGGAATAAAAGTCCTTATTGCCAATATTTCCTCATTAAATCAGCAGAGCATTAATTTTCATGAAAAGTATGGTTTTGAAAAATGCGGCCATTTTAAATCAATTGGCACAAAAAAGGGCAGAAAATTCGACGTTATATATATGCAGAAGTTTATATGATAATTAATGGAATTAAGAATCATGTATAACCTTTTGTACCAAAATTATTTATCCGGGCAGTTTTGCGGGAACAAATTTACTTTTTCCTGGTTCATACTTAGAATATTTATTATCTATTCTATACGATTTCAGTAAGCTATACTTTTTGTGGGCAAATACCTGTTGTATTGACAAAAGTTAAGGGGAGAGACAATTGCGAGTTCACCATAAGGTACTTGGTCTGTCGGTGTTCATAGGCCTGTTGATATGGTTTATTGACGCGCTCCTTGACTATATATTCTTTTATCGTGATGATTTCTGGGATCTGCTAATCCTTGATGTTCCAGGACATGAGTTATACTTCAGGCTTTTAATGATGGCCGCCTTTATCGTATTCGGCCTGATTATGTCCAAAGTGCTATTTCGTTATAAGGCTATACACCATAAACTACACGACCGTGAACAGGAATTATCTTTAACATTAACCTCAATCGCCGATGCTGTAATTACCACGGATTTTGATTGCAATATCACATTCATTAATCCCATAGCAGAGGAGATTACAGGCTGGAAAAATGAGGAGGTTTGCGGGCATCCTTTGAAAGATGTGTTCGAAATATACGACGAAACCGGTTCAAAGATTGACTGTCCAGTTTCGAATGCAATAAAAATTGAGGAATCCGTTCCAATTCCCTCAAATGCGGAATTGAAGGTAAGAGACGGCAGACTAATCCCGGTTGAGGACAGCATCGCTCCCATAATAGATGAGGATGATGGGATTATCGGTTCCATTATTGTCTTCAGGGATGTCAGCGCCAAAAGGGAAAGCGAAGAATGGGACAAATACTATGCGGCCGTATTGAGCAATATTTCGGAGGCAGTGATTACGGCGGATATGGATTATAGAATTAAGAGCTGGAATAAGGGCGCTGAACTGATTTACGGCTGGAAGGCCGAAGAAGCAATCGGGAAATCATTGCCCGAATTAATTTCCACTGAATACCCGGATCAAAACAAAGACAAGGTTCTTGATCAGTATCGAAAAAATGGTTACTGGAAGGGTGAAGTTATTCAGAAAACACGAGATGGACGGAAGCTTCATATCCTCGCGTCTGCATCCATGATAAAGGATAGCCATGGAAAACCGCACTGGGCGGTGACCATTAATCGGGATGTTACCGAAAGGGTTGAAGCCGAGAAAGAGCTCAGGCGCAGCGAAGAAAAATTCCGTATGCTCTCTGACCAATCACTCCTGGCACTGTTGATTTATTCCAAACGCGGATTGATATACGGTAATCGTGCTCTTGAGGAATTACTGGACATGACTGAAAGCGAGATGAAAGAGATGAGTTTGGAGCAGATTCTCGAAAATGTACATCCCGAGGACAGAGAGTTTGTAACCAAACAGGCTCGCGCAAAGATCGCCGGTGATGAAGGTACAACACCACGATATACCTTCAGGATGAAAACTAAGAAGAACAATGTCAAATGGGTCGACTTGTTTTCCAGAAAACTCGTATTTCAGGGAGAACAGTCGGTTTTTGCAACGATTGTGGATATATCGGAAAGGGTGGCCGCACAAAGGGCCCTGGCGGAGGAGAAGGAAAGGCTTGATGTTACCCTGCGGTCGATTGGCGATGGCGTGATTGCCACCGATAATAATGGTAATATTATCCACATGAACATCGCCGCAGAAAATCTTACAGGTTGGTCGGAACACAATGCCTTCGGCAAAGACCTCCCGGAAGTATTTAAGATAATCAATGAGGGAACCCGGGAAGAGGTTGAAAATCCCGTTAGAAAGGTTCTAGATACGGGTTCGGTCGTTGTTCTTGATGATGCTACTGTGCTTATTACCAAAGACGGTCGCGAAAGAATAATAGCTGACAGCGGAGCGCCGATTCGCGATAAGAATGGAGATATAATCGGTGTGGTACTTGTATTCAGAGATTTCACGGAAACCAAGCGTTTACAGGAATTTGCCACACGAGCGCAGCGTCTGGAAACCGCCGGAAGAATAGCGGCACAGGTAGCGCATGATTTCAACAATCTGCTGGGCCCGTTGACCGCCTACCCGGCATTGATTAAGGATGATCTACCATCCGAGCATCCCGCCCAGGAGCTGATCGATCAGATCGAGAAATCGGCCTCTCAGATGGCAGAAATAAACCAGCAGCTTCTGACCCTGGGACGCCGCGGACATTATACATTGAAGCCGCTTAGTCTGAATAAAGTAGTCAAGCAGATAGTCCGGCAGTTCCATTCCATATCTCAGACAATATCGATTGAGACGGATTTGGATGACAATCTCTTCAATATACGCGGAGGAGTATCGCAAATCTATCGGGTACTTTCCAATCTGATTTCCAATGCCTTTGATGCCATGCCCAATTCCGGCAAGCTGAAGATTAGAACTGAAAACTTCTATGCCGATGAGATTTCATCCAAAGCCGGCGGAGTGCCCAAAGGTGAATATGTCAAATTGAGCGTGTCCGATACTGGCAGCGGAATACCGTACGAGATAATGCCTAAAATATTCGATCCGTTTTTCACGACTAAAACCGCCGAGGGTGTGAGAGGATCGGGTCTGGGACTGAGCGTGGTTCACTCTGTAATTGAGGATCACGGTGGCTTTATCGATTTTGAATCGGCTCCCGGTGAGGGCACCAGCTTCTACATCTACTTTCCGATAACTCGCGAGAGTGTCGAAGCAACAGCGACATCAGGCGCTATGGGCGGCTCGGAGAAGATTTTGATTGTCGATGATGATTCCACACAGCGCGAGGTTGCACGTGTGCTCTTATCCAAACTGGGTTACAAGACCGAGACCGCCGACAGCGGTGAGCAGGCATTGAAGCTAATGGAAAATCATCATGACTATGACATTGTGGTGCTGGATATGATAATGCCGGGCGGCATGCATGGCGCTGAGACCTATGAAAAAATGCTGGAGCTTAATTCCGATCAAAAGGCGATTATAGTCTCGGGCTATGCCGAATCGGATCAGGTTAATAAAGCCATGAAGCTCGGCGCCAGCGCATTTATACGTAAACCGGTTACGATCAAACTGCTCGGCAGAACTGTCCGTAAGGCTCTCGATGAACCGATACGCAGCCGTAAATCAATGTAAAAATATTTAGTATTTCCCGAAGCGATCTATCCCGGATCTTGTATAACTAATAATATTATACATAATGGATTTGCTGAGGGAGATATTATGCGCCTGTTCTTTCTGTCTTTCATATCATTTCTGATGTCATTCCATACGGCTGTAAATGCGGCCGATTATGACACCCCGGAAAACTTAATAGAAGCCTATACAAAAGCTGTGGAGAGTCAGGACTGGGAGAATGCTGAAGAGTGCTGGTATCCCGATGAGGTCGAAAAATCTAAACGATTGGGTATTAACTACCATAATACCCCGGCAAAATTCGACTGCTCCTCACCTTTGATAACATTATGGCCTGAGATTTCCGAAGGCTGGATAAAGGTTAAAATCGGGAAATCAGAAATAGACTCGAATTTTGGCACGACAGACATTTATCTAATAACCGGGGGCGATTCGATTTCGGTCAGTTACTATATGTTTGAAGATAATGAACGTTGGTATCTGATCTCACCCATGACCGCGCTGGCATCAGACTGGCATAGGGCGCAAAGCCGGTACACTAATATAATATGCAGTGATGATAGTATGGTCAATGATTACGCCGTTGACGCTCTGGATAATTACATAGAATTCATTACCGGCTATTTTGAGATTGATTCACCAAAAATTCATAGATTGCGAGAGCTAAAAGTCAATTATTATCTCTGCTCGCGGGATGATTTTATGGATATGACCGGATATGATGCTCACGGCCTGGCCTATCTCTCTATGGATGCTATTGTCACCCGACACCTGCCCCATCACCATGAACTGACACACTTGCTGATAAACTATGCTCTCGATTCGGTGCCGCTTTACACTCTGCCCTTTGTTCAGGAAGGGCTGGCCTGTGTCTGCGGCGGCCGCTGGGGAAAATCTCCGGAGGTTATAAATCAGCTGGGGAGTGTTATTCTCGAAAATGGCTTTTGCAGTCTTGATGATATTTTAACCCGGTACAGCTTCAATATCAAGGTAGGCATGCCGGATATTACTTACCCGGTCGCCTCGTTATTCGTGGGGTATTTGATCGATAAAATTGGAATGCCAAAATTCAAAGAACTCTATCTGGAACTATCCGGTACTTCCGAATATGTAAGAACTTTATCAAAGGAAAAAGTCGTATTGATAATCGAGGAATATTGCAAAAGCGATTTCGAATCGGTAAACGCAGAATTTTTGGAGTATGCCGGTCAATTCAAGGAGGTCGGTATATCGGTGAGAGCGAATTATTCTGATACGTATTTGATTCAATCAATAGAATCGGATTCAATAAAAATCGACATCTTCGAATCCGACTATTATTACGACTTCGTGATAAAAGCTCCGGACGATAGTTTCAGCGGGGTGATTCTGTTCTCGGATGATTCCAGCGATCTGCTAGAGGATTATAGAAGCTGGATGTTCGAGGAGCATCTGCCCGGAAGCGAGTATAACGATGCCTGCTATGGTGTTAAGTTCGATATGAATGAGTGCGGATTTTATGATTACAGGACAAACACACTCAAGGCCAAATTCGTGTCCACGTTCTTCCCTCAAAAAGAGTATTTCAATGCTGAAAATAAGACTATCCGTTTCGGCCTGAAAAAATCATATCTCCCTAAATCCATAGCTAATTATAGAATAACTCTCATGGATTAATCCTCAGGAACCGCGGCCTGATTTATCCTGTTTCTCAATTCTGTAATACGCAGTTTATTGGGGCTATAATATACAGGAGGAAAGGATGAGGTTCAAGATTTTGGCAGCAGTTTTGATGAGTACATTTATGCTATTTTCCGCTATACTGATGGGACAAAGTGAAATTAATAAAATACCATTAGAGAGAGAAGATGAAAAGGGAGTTAAGATGAAAAAGACCTTAAGTCATACAAATATACCGTTTAATACAATCCACGGCGACTCCGCGAGCCTTGAGAATTATGAGGGCAATGTTGTGCTGATAGTCAATGTTGCCAGCGAGTGCGGATTTACTCCGCAATATGCCGACCTGGAAAAACTCTATCGTGAATATAAAGAGAAGGGGCTGGTGGTAATCGGATTTCCTGCCAACAATTTCGGTGGTCAGGAGCCCGGTAGCGATGAGCAGATTTATACATTTTGTACCAGCAAATTTGATGTCAGCTTTCCGATGATGTCCAAGATCAGCGTCAAGGGTGATGACAAACATCCGCTGTTTGTTTACCTGACAGAGGAGACCGAACACGAAGGAGAGATCAAATGGAATTTCGAGAAATTTTTGCTTTCCAAAGATGGTAATCTTGTGGCAAGATTCCGTTCTCAGGTAAAGCCGTTTGATGATGATCTGGTGGCGCTAATAGAGAAAGAGCTGAAGGCGGAATAAAGGGTGCCCCACTGCGTAAGCGGTGGGCTTATTCAAAAAGTATTTCGATTAAATTTTCATTCTGAGCGAAGCGAAGAATCTGATTATTCGGGAGAGATTCTTCGGTCGCTGTGCTCCCTCAGAATGACGGGATAAAACAATGGGTGGCACGCCCAAATAAATTTGGGCGTGTTTTTTTGATTCAAGAACCCTGCCCAGCAGAGAGCCGCAGGTCAAATCTATTTGAGATTTGACGCTGTCAAAAGTCACAGGCTTTTTACCTACTATAGACATAGCAGTATGATCGTCTTAAACCCACATTTTCATGTGGGGTACCGATTGTGTTTTGAATTGGATCTTACAAGGGTGCCCGCCACAAATTTATTTGTGGCGGATGCAGGGATTAAAGTACGCCGACAAAACGAGTTTGTGGTCGGCACCCATTGGAGCAAAAGCAACACCTGCCCAAACCGAGTTTGAGCAGGCCACCCACAATTGGGATAGGCTTCAAGTAATTGCTCTCGAATGGTCCGCCGAAATATTCATATCTTCAATTCAAGAAATCCGATTCCTCCCCGATATAAATCGTAAAGGGGTAGTACTGCAAACAACTCAGGAGGAATCATGCTTTTAAGAAAACTTGCCGGTCTTATTTTGGTTGGGATATTAACATTGACAATCATTTTCTGCAGCAGCGGAGACAACTTCACCGGTCCCGTCTCTACACGTAATATCAATTTCGAGGATTACGATAATCTCGTAAAGGATATTTTGCCGGATGCCTATGTTACCGCGCAGACATCAGGGGCAAATCGTGCACCGTTTGAGATCGATCCGCTCTGGGATGAGGGTGAGGAATCGATTTTAAATAAAGTTCTGGGCGAGGATCATTCCCGGTCGGTTTTCTATTATCTCGAGCAGTTCGATATGACTATAAATGATCTCGAGGGCCTGCTTCAAGTAGATGACAGCGGAAAGCTTTACGCCGATACGAGCTGGATGAGGCTGTATGACCTCTCCGCGCCTACAACGATTCCAACCGAGGCACAGCCTGTGATAGGTGCTACGGTCGATGTCGAGTACTGGATCGATGTCGAATTCGAGGGCGAACCGGAGGGCAAGATAAACCATATCGGCTTTACGCAGAATGCCGACGAGGAGATTATCCTGCTATACAATTACTGGCCTCCGGGACAGTTCGGCGCCGAGGGTGAATCGTGGATTTTCTATGCCCGCTACGATAAATCCGACTCATCGATTGTCATGAAAGGCATGGATTTCAAAGATGAGGGCGGCGGCGTGTCAGCCAGAAATGTTTTTGATGTTCAGACCGTGAACCGTTCAGATTTTGCCTATCGCATGAGCTGGTTCTCGAATGAGAATCCGGAGATGGGATCGCTTCTGGGATGTATAGTCGGCGGCGGCAATAAAGACACCGAGTTTGCATTGAGGTACAGGCAGTTTATGCCTGCCGATGCCGAGGCCCCGGACTCTACTTATCTTCTGGAGCAGGTCTTCAACGCCGACTATAGCGAAAGCGCCAGTCTGATAACATCGTACGATGATTTTATTGACGAGGATTTAATATTCAGATATGAGGATATGCCTACTCAACATCTGCCAAGCCCATGGCAGGAGTAAGTTTCACGCATTAGCGTAACCTCCCATACGGTAAATGATGACAGAAATAAGCTGTCATCCTGAGCGAAGCGAAGGATCTCTTTGATACAAGAGATTCTTCGTCGCTTCGCTCCTCAGAATGACATCTTTGAATTTAAGGCCGGAGTCGTAATGATTCCGGCTTTTTTTGTATTAGATATAGAACAGACATGTCAGGGTACCCCAAGCTTTAGCTTGGGAGTCTTTGATATAAAGACCAGCCCAATCTGAAGATTGGGGCACCTAAAATTAATATGGCCCCAATGGATCCACTCGCTTTTCTGAATGTATAATTGATATCACATAATATTTTGGGAGGTTAATATGCGACTCTTGTTTAAATTATTGGTTGCGCTGGCTATTTGTTTAATGGCACATCAAAATATTGGCTTTGGGCAGGAGTATTTCGGTGAAAATCTAATGATAAATCACACAGCATGACAATGACTACATCTTCAGATCCTCCATTCGCGGCTTCACGCGTAATTACGGAATTTGAATTAGATGATACGTGCAATGTGAGCATTAAAAATTTTTTTATGGCAAACAAGATTATAGATTCGCTACATTTTGAAAATGCCAGCCCAGGAAGATATGAAATAGCGTATTTTGTTCCCGTGACGTCAGAAAGTCCTTATATCATAAATCTGAAGACTCCAGAAACCAAAATTGCAAAAACAATCGAAGTTTCGCCGGAAGATAAGAGCAACGTACTAATCGATTCAGTTTATGCAATGATCACCGGGGATACAGAGCTTAACATAATAGATAAGGAGGGGGTTAGGCGACTGAATTCTTCCGATCGTTGGGATGAAGGATATTATATGGCACTTCGTATCCTAAATCTCCATTCCGGCATATATTTTTACAGAGCCAAGATTTGTGCTTCAACTTATTCGGACACAATTGTAATTATGAAATAGCATACAACATTCCCCCACTTCTGTCTTGACAAAAACTGTCGGGTTTACGATAATGATGTATTAATATCAGCCAGAGGAGAACATCTCATGAAAAAAATATCATCTATATTTCTACAAGCATTGCTTATAATCGCACTCTTTATGAATATCGCATACTCCCAGAACAAGCCCAAAACCGATTTTGATGCGCCATATTTGATCACAGCCGCCGACAGCCTGTTCAAGGCTCGCGAGTATGAAAAGGCTCGTGAATGGTATATGCAGGCCGCCGAAAAGGCCGAAGAAAAAGGCCTGAAGAGCGAGCTTACCGAGGCCAATGCGATGATCGCCAGAACTTATCTAATTCAGGGGTACGGCAATGAGGGATTGAAGTATCTGCAAAAGACAGTCGAAACCGGTACCCCCGATGATCCGAAGGGATGGTCACGGTATCTAAGTGTACGCGGCCGTTTTGAATGGAACAATGAAAACCTGATGAAGGCCACGGAGACATTCAAAGAGATGTTCTACTATTGCCAGGAACATAAGCTCTGGGATCATGCTGTGGATGCCGCCCATATGGTAGCGATTACCGGAACGTTAGAGGAGCAGGTCGAGTGGGGCCTGAAGGGAATTCGGATTGCCGAGGATCATGATGTGCACTCATGGCTGGGGCCGCTCTGGAATAATCTGGGCGCAACCTATGAAGATATGGAAGAATACAATGACGCCCTGCATGCCTACAAACAGGCGAAAGAGTATCATTACCAATACGGCTCCGAGCGCAACAAGCTGATAGCCGACTGGGCGGTTGGGCATGCCTACCGCAAAGTCGATTCCACCCAGCAGGCCGAGGATGTCCTGCATCCGCTGGTGTCGTGGAGTGAGAGGCTTAACGATAAGGAATTCCTGGGCTGGACCTACTGGGAACTGGGACAGATTGAATATGAAAGAAATAATTTCTGGGAAGCAGCAAAATACCTTCGGGATGCGCTCAATAATCTAAAAGAAGTTGGAATCGACAACTGGGATCCGGATAAATACAGGGAGATTGCCGATCTATTAGAGATGGCCAAAAAAAGGGCCGATCAGAAAGTCGAACGGCCGCATGAATAGATAATTGATTCATTACTGACGTCTATATCAGATTAGGT
>CAZBZV010000025.1:0-51633 GCA_964496505.1 uncultured Ignavibacteria bacterium
GTCAGATCCTGATTCCGTCGAAGACGGGATTGTGATCTGACGGCCCGCAACGGTAATTTTGTGTTGTTCAAGATATTATAGGACTGTCAGTTCACACTCCCGATTTTATCGGGAGCAGGAACTGAACTTCAAAAGAATCATTCTTTTGGGACAACCTCTCCATTCCTGCCATATCTCTGGAAAACTTCTGAGACATTTGATAAATAAAATGTCAAATCTTAGAAAGATCAGCGCCTGACCTAAAAAAATAGGCAGGACCGCAGGGTCCTGCCTTACTCATCTTTGTTAATCTTACTCGGCGTCCTTGAGAGATTTTTCAAAGGCTGTCAGGACTTCCTGAACCTCGTCACTCTCGATTACCAGCGGAGGCATCCAGCGCATAGTAAGTCCGGTTGAGAGGGATGAGTGTGCGCCGTAATTCTTCATGCCTTCCTGAACTTTCTTCATGGTTTCGATGCTTTTGAAGTCTATACCGATCATCAAACCGGCAACCCTGAAGCCCTTGATTAAGGGAGAGTTGACTTTCTCGAAACCGGCAATAAATTCTTTCGAACGTTTTGCCGCAAGTCCCGGCAGATTCAGGGTACGCATCTGACGAGTTGCGATCAGAGCCGCCACCATAGCCATGGGATTGCCGCCGAAGGTGGAACCGTCCATACCCGGATGCATCTTCTCTGAAATTTTTGCCTTGGTTACCACGGCCGTAACCGGATAGCCGCCGCCGAATGATTTACCGATTGTCATAATATCCGGGCTGATACCATAAACATGGCTGGCGAACCATTGATCATCGCCCTGGGCAACTCTTCCAAATCCTGTCTGTACCTCATCAGCAATCATAAGTGCATCATATTTATCGCAAAGCTCTCTCAAGCCGTGGGCAAATTCAGGTGTAGCGGGATTGATACCGGCTTCCTCACCCTGGATCAATTCCAAGATTACGGATTTGGCCTCGCCGGAAGAAAGATATTTTTCGACCGCCTCAAGATTCCTGAAAGGCGCGAAATGCACCCATGATTCGTTATGCAGGCCGAATGGTTCGCGGTATTTTTTATTATATGTAACCGCCACCGCGCCGTGAGTGCGCCCGTGGAAGCCGTTTTCGAAGGCGACCACGCCGGTATGGCCGGTGTAGGCCTTGGCGATTTTGATAGATTTATCGACTGCTTCTCCGCCCGAATTCTGCCAGTAGAAATGAGTCAGGCCCTCCGGCATCATACCCTTGATCTCTCTAAGAAAGCGTGTCCGCGCCACCTGAATCCGGTCTTCTTTCTGCGAAATGAGCAGATTGGCCTGATTATAAAGCCCACGAGCGATTTCCGGATTGGCGTTGCCGAGGTTGGTTGCGCTGTAATTACTGTCGAGATCGATATATGAATTGCCCTTTGAATCCCAGATTCTGGCGCCCTTACCGCGTACGGGAAGGAGGTCGTCCTCGAGATGCGATACCGGAATTTTGTATTTTTTGTGCATGGCCACGACTTCTTCGGTGGAAATCTCGGATTCATAAAAAAGCCTGACAGCCTTTCCAATCTGCTCCTGATTAAGCTCAGTCGCCAGGATATCAGCAATTGCCGTGCCCTCGTCAGCGGTCATCGGCTCATCGAGCTCGTGCCCCTTTATTTCGGATTTGCACTTGTCGCTTAAGAATTTGGCTTTGTCATTCTTTTCGATTATAATACCGATTACCTCGGCAACCCGGCCCATGGTGGCATTTGTCCTTTCCGGGTTTTTCATGGGATTATATATTATCACCTCTTTTAGGGCCTCGCGAGGATCGAGCTTTTCAATCTCTGCTGCGGCCTCTGCTGTTATTTCATGATCTGGGGGATTCATTTCGTTTTTCTCCTTCTTATTGGATACAATAGGGGCCAAACCTATTGCAAAAGCCGTTGCCCTGCGATAAGACTTCCGTATTCGGACTGCCTGTGAAGGCCAGGTATTACTATGAACAATTGCCTGATAGCTGATACAGGATCATGAGGAATAAACGGCCTAATTGCCCAAACGCCCTTTTTTGTATCCAGATGAAAATTTCGTCATACCGGCTTTTGTAACATATTATTATATAACAAGGTTTGAGTAAAAAATCAAATAGTCATATAAAAAAGTCAGTTCTGGTCAAAGCTCTTGCCATCTGAGAGAAATATTATATTTTTGCGAAATTACTTTGTCGAAGAAGTTTGACATTGTGCGATATATAATATATATGGGTAATAGCTGATTGCGAAAACAGGCTGGAGTACAAATGGAAATAAAGCTGGACGAGCTGCTGGAATTGAGGAAGACATTGCATCGCAATGCGGAGCTTTCCGGCAGGGAAAAAAAGACAGCAAGCCTCGTAAAGGATTACCTTGGCAACTATCCTCCCGATCAGATTGTTGACGGCATCGGCGGGTATGGAATCGGCGCGGTGTATCAGGGAAAATCCGAGGGGCCAGCTGTATTGATCCGCTGCGATCTGGATGCTCTTCCAATCCCTGAAACCATCGAGCTCGAATATGCTTCTGCAACCGATGGCGTCTCGCATAAATGTGGTCATGACGGCCATATGACTATCGTATCCGGGCTGGCTCAGATTCTGCATAATAATCGCCCCAATAAGGGCAGAGTGGTGCTTTTGTATCAGCCGGGTGAGGAGGTCGGCAAGGGCGCTCAATGGGTGCTGGATGATGAGAAATTTTCGAAGATCGCCCCCGACTATGTTTTCGCATTGCATAATCTCCCCGGGTTTCCACTGGGGCAGATTGTTTATCGGGATGGTGTTTTTGCTTCTGCCTCGAAGGGGATGATCGTGGAGCTTCTGGGGGAGACCTCGCATGCTGCCGAACCGCAGAAGGGCAAAAGCCCGGCAATGGCTGTTGCCCAGCTTATCAATGGATTCAGCGCAATAACCCAGTTTCATTCCGCCCTGCATGAGGCCGCCCAGGTAACTGTGATAAGCGCTCGTGTGGGAGAGCGGGCTTTCGGGACTTCGCCGGGGTATGGTACGGTCATGGCTACTTTGAGGTCGCATACGGATGAAGTTATGGATAGGATTTCGGCCAAATGTGAGGATATGGTCAAAGGTCTTTGTGAAAGCTGGAATCTGGATACGAAGATAAGCTGGGATGAAATTTTTCCCTCGACAACCAATGACAGTGAGATGGTAAGGCTGATAGTGGATATAGCGGATGACCTTGGTCTGGATAAATTCAAACAGCCGATACCGTTTCCGTGGTCTGAGGATTTCGGAAATTTCACCGATAGATATAAAGGAGCTTTGTTTGGCCTGGGAGCGGGTGAAAGCCAACCAGCCTTGCATCATCCTACGTATGATTTTCCGGACGACTTGATCGTTACGGGTGTAAAAATATTTGAGGAGATTATAAAAAGATTATTGATGAAATGAGTTACATATCGCCGACTTTGCCGGAAGAAAAGAAGCGCGAGATATCATTTCATACCTCACGCATAGAGCTGAGTCTATCGGCCCTGAAGAAGAACATTAAGTTTCTTCAGAAGATTATAGGGCCTCGTACCATATTCTCATCTGTGATCAAGGGCAATGCCTACGGTCATAATATACGGACATTCGTGCCGATGGCGGAAAAGTGCGGCATACGGCATTTCTCCGTCTTTAGCGCGTATGAGGCGCTGATTGCCAGGCAGAGCCTGACAGAGAACAGCCATATAATGGTTATGGGGGATTTATGCGCCAGCGCTCTGGAATGGGCTATTGAGAATGAAATCTCGTTTTATATTTTCACGGTGGAATGGCTTGAGAAAACAGTAAAGGCGGCAAAAAAGGTCGGAAAGCCCGCACTTGTCCATCTCGAAGTCGAGACCGGCATGTATCGTACAGGGCTTAGCGAAAATGAGCTCAATCGCGCGGTCAGTATAATAAAATCAAATCCGGAATACTTGATCGTGGAAGGTGTCTGCACTCATTATGCCGGCGCCGAGAGCATCAGTAACTATGTGCGCGTTCAGGATCAGATTCACAGGTTCAAGGAAACCGCGCTTGATTTGGCCAGAAAAGGCGTTAAAATCAGATTATGGCATACCGCATGTTCATCGGCGGCCTTAAGATATCCCGACACCCGCATGGATCTTGTCAGATTCGGAATTGCCCATTATGGTTTCTGGCCCAATAAAGAAACGCAGATGCATTACTTTATGCATAACGGCGCTCCTCCCAATAAAAAGCAGATCGATCCATTAAAGCGCGTATTGACATGGAAAAGCAGGATCATGAATATCAAGGATGTTGGCAAAGGTGAATTTGTCGGCTATGGAAATTCCTATATGACTGCCAGAAAGCAGAAAATCGCTTCTGTGCCGATCGGATATTTTCATGGATTCGCCCGTCAGCTCAGCAACCGCGGCTATGTTCTTATACGCGGACGGCGCGCCCTGGTGGTTGGTATTGTCAATATGAATATGATGATGGTCGATGTAACGGACTTTCCCGAGGTAAATATCGGGGATGATGTCGTAATCATCGGATCTCAGAAAAAGCAGCAGATTACAGTCGGATCGTTCAGCGATATGGCACAGTTTCTTAATTATGAAATCCTCGTAAGGCTGCCCGAGGAAATTCCCCGAATTGTAGTACCCTGATATTCCAATGGAGTCTTTAATAAATAGTAAATAATGCTTGACATAATGTACGGTTTACATTACATTATGTAATGTAAGAATAACAATTATGAGTGAACTGATTAATCATATCAAGCAACACCGAGCACGTCTGGATTTAACCCAGGAGGCGCTTGCCCAAAAGGTCGGGGTTAGACGTCAGACCATAATATCGATAGAAAAGGGCAAATATGCTCCCTCGGCGGTGCTGGCCTTTAAGATCGCGAGAGTGCTTGGTATGACAGTAGATGAGCTGTTTGAACTCAAATAGGAGATTTAATAGATGAAATCGGAGATGGACGTGCTTAGTATGGATGAAAGACAGCGTTTATGCTGGCTTCTGGCCAACCGTGTGACGTTGATGATAGTGGGCCTTGTATGGCTGGGAATGATTGTCAGGAATTTGATCGATAACCGTATTCCGTATTTCCTGATTATCATGGTGCCCGTTTTCGCATTGGTACGATTTATAATGTATCATGTTTACGTCTCCAAAATGAAATAATGGCCTTAATGTAATACGAACTTAAATATTGTTGACTTTCATGCTGCTTTACTGCACCTTTTTTGAATAAAAATCTTGAATAAATAGAGAAACATTTTTCCATGTATGGCATAGTATCGGAACTGCCGGAACCGTATTATCAAATCGTCGAGGATCTCTGGGATGAGCTCGAGCGGGAGTGCGGACTGAGCGGAATAAAAGAGGCGCCCATTCCGCATTTTTCATGGCATGTTGCAAAGCAGTACGATGTCGACAAATCCTCAGAGATTATAGAGATACTGGCCTCGGATGTATCCCCTTTCAGAGTGCGCACCGCGGGAATTGCGGTCTTCACAGGCGAAAGTCCGATTATTCAGATCCCTTTAGTCAGGAACAATCAGATGAACAGTTTGCATGATAGAATCTGGGAAGCCATTAAGCCTGCCGCACAGGATATCGTGGAGTATTATAACTCCGAATACTGGATTCCGCATATTTCGCTGGCTTATCCGGATGTAAACAGGTATAACCTGAATTGCGCCATGCAGCTTCTGGCGTTCCGCGATTTCAGATGGCATTTCAATGTCAATTCATTTTCTCTAATAGGAAGCAGTATTGACCGGGATGCCGAGAGGCTTTTTAAAATCGGATTTGGGAAGTAAAAAGACGGGAGAGCATAAATGGACAGTGATGATTTAATGATATTTTCCGGTTCCGCCAGCGTCAAGCTGACCAAAAAGATTTGCGATTACCTGGGCACAAAACCTGCCCGCAGCGAGGTCTTTAAATTTTCCGAGGGGAACACATTCGTAAGGGTTCTCGAAAATGTTCGCGGACGGGGAGTGTATCTTGTGCAGTCGACAGTATTTCCTTCCAATGATGCCTTTATGGAGCTTTTGTTCTGGATTGACGCCCTGAGCCGGGCCAGTGCAGATTCGGTGACATTGATAATGCCGTATTTCAGTTATGCCAAGGGGGATAAGAAGGATGAGCCGCGCGTGTCGATCCGCGCCCGTGTATGTGCCGATGCTATCGAGGCGGCCGGTGCGGATCGTGTAGTGGCAATGGACCTTCATGCTCCGCAGATACAGGGCTTCTTCCGTGTGCCGGTTGACAACCTTTATGCCCTGCCCGTTCTTTGCGAGCGGATAGAGGAATTGAAGCTGGAGAATATTGTGGTCGTCTCACCCGACACCGGTTTTGCCAACCAGGCCAGGCGATATGCCTCGAAGCTGAATTCCTCGGTTGCCATTGCCGACAAGCGCCGTACCGCTCATGACGAGAAAGCCGAAATTATGGAGGTTATCGGGGATGTGAAGGGCAAGACGGCTGTTGTGGTTGACGATTTTACGATTTCAGGCGGCACTTTGGTCGATGTGGCACGTAAGCTGGAGGATATGGGTGCGCGCGATATCTATGCCATGGTAACGCATGGGGTTTTCGGTGAGGGCTCCATGGAAAAGGTCGACAACAGCCCGATTAAAAAGCTTATCGTAACCGACACCGTGGAAAATCAGCCGGTTGAATTATCTTCAAAAGTAGAGGTCGTCTCCGCGGCGCCTCTTTTCGGGGAAGCCATAAAGCGAATTCATGACAAGGACAGTATCAGCTCGATGTTCAAAGTTTAGTAAGCCCAGCCAATATCATTGTCGTTGAGAATGACTATAACTCGCTGCGCAGGGTCTTGTCTTCCGATTGATTCGGGCGGGATTTGATCCAGCGCCACTCAATATGGATTTTTCAGCACATACTGTAGGTTGGATATTCAGTTTAGTTCAACATACTTCATTCTCATAAAAACTTTTTGACATATTCCCTCGACAGTCGTCATAGGAGCAGCAGCCTCTAAAATCGAAGATGCTGTCAGGTACGGAAAATTGTCGTGCCGGAGACCAGTACACAGCAGAAGATATCAATGTGCCGACACCCGGGGACAAGTGCACCATATCATAACCGGTCTCTAAATTAAAAAAACACAACCGAGGTGAAATTATGTTTTCGAGCAAGAAACTTAGTTTGACTTTGGTGGCCATCACTCTTCTGATCCTATCGGTTAATTTGGCATTCGCCGGAACGACTGGCAAAATCTCGGGGAAATTATATGATTCCGATAAAAAGACTCCCGTGCCGTTTGCCGTGATTGCTCTTGAGGGTACCGACTATGGTATTCAGGCGGATGAGAACGGAAAATTCGTTATCATGAATATTCCGCCGGGAAAATATGATGTGGAAATTCTTTTGGCTGGCTACAGGAGACAGAAAATCGAAGATGTTATCGTTTCCTCGGACAAGACCACCTTTTTGAAGATTGAGCTCCGGGAGCTGGCATTTACAGATTCAACCCAGGTGGTTAGAGGCTATCGTGAAATAGTCGCCGCACAGGATCCCTTTACAGGGGAGATTATTTCAGCCAAAGAAATGGAAGCCATGAGTGTTGAAGATGCAGCCGATCTGATTGCCCGGTCGCCCAGCGTAATCATGCATAATAATGAAATTCATCTAAGGGGCGGGCGTGAAAATGAAACAGTTACCAAAATCGATGGGATTGCAGTCAATGATCCTCTTCAGGGCGCGGGACCAACCAATCACGGGATTAATTTAACCACCTATAATATGCAGGAATTTCAGATTTACAAGAGCGGAGTTGACCCTGAGCAGGGAGGATTTCTGAGTGGTATTATAAAAGGAATCACCAAAGAGGGAGATATGTTCAAAACATCGGGAAGGCTTTCCTATTGGACGGATAATTTTAGAAACGCATCTCTCAACGACTATTCCTTTAATTATGACCGTGTGGCTATGAGCATAGGCGGCCCGGAAATTCTACTATCGCAGAAAATCCTGCCGGCATTGGGCCTCGATTTTATGAAAAACAGGCTGTCGTATATGGCCAGTTTCGATATCAGCAAATATGACGGCGCCTACAGCTTCAACGATCATGCCCCTGCTTTGCACCAAAGAGATTTCCGTAAGCAAAATATATTTGGGCTGACTTTTAGCGACCGGCAGTATAATAATTATCAAATTCAGACCAAATTTACATATAAGCCAATCGAAGCCATGAAGCTGACACTTAATTATATCGGCCAGTGGAATAATAGCAATCCCTTCTACGACTGGAGTTACCGCTATACGCCCTCAACCGCGCCTTATATAAGCCAGAACTCTCAGCTTCTAAGCCTTACATTGAATCATCAAATCAACCGCTCGACATTTTATGAGCTGATCTTATCCAGATATAAAACTGAATACAAGCTTATGCCTGATGATCCGAATAATCCGGGCGGCGGTATGAATCCGGATGATTTCCTGCTTTATACGCAATGGGAGGATTATCATGATATGAATGGTAACGGCCGTTACGATTCGCCTGAGCCGTATATAAATATCGACGGCGAGGAGCAGTCCCCTTATGCAGATATGTGTAACTGGGGCGATTTGATCGAGTTTGCGGGCAATCGTCTGGATATGGACCAGCTTATGGAATACACCGGCCTGTCTTTGGAGGATGCGCAGGCGCTTGTCGATACTACATTTTTTGACTGGGATGGTGATGGTTATATCGACAATGCCGACGGCGAACCGTTTGTCGATCTAAACGGGGATGGCAGATGGAATGCAGGTGATATACTTACCCATGATGTCAACGGCAACGGCGAATTCGATCCGGAGCTCGTGCGCAATCAGGATGTTGATGATCCGGAGCCGTATGTTGACGGTGACCGCAGCCTGGGAGAGCCGTATACGGATGTCGATCAAAATGGCAGGTATGATGCGGGAATCGACATATTCGTCAGATCATCGAATCCATCGGAGAATATGGATTTGAATCGCAATTCGCAGTATGACGGTCCCGATGCTCCCTGGGAAACGGGGATCCCGTTTGAAGATCTAAATGGCAACGGTCTTTATGATCCGCCTAACGGCCGTTATGATTACGGTGAGCCGTTTGTCGATCTCAATCATAACGGCAAATGGGACGCCAGCGACGGATTTTATGATTATGGCCACAGCCGTTACGCCAATTATCATGAGCGCAGCGCAATAGTTAACACGATCGATTTCAAGATTATGAAGCAGTTGATCAACGAGGTGGAGGCCAAGGCTGGTTTTCAGGTCAAGTATAATGAGCTGAGCATGGCCGATTTGCAGTATCCGCAATACAAATATGATGGCGAGTCTGATACGGGGCCGTTTGAGGGACGAGGTATCTTCCGGGATTTTTACGAGCAGTACCCGTATCAGGCCGCTTTCTTCAGCTCATTCAAACTTGAATTCGGTTCGCTGGTGGCTATGCTGGGCGCAAGGGTGGATGCCTTTTTCCAGTCAGCCAATATCGATGATTTAAAGGATAAGGAGTTTGTTGATAAACAAACTGTAGATACACGAATTAAGGGCGGACCTCGTTTTGGGCTAAGTTATCCGATTATCGAGGTCGCCAAGCTGTATTTCAATTATGGGCATTTTCATCAACTGCCGGAAATGGAAAAGATGTACCGTCAGGCGACTCAGGCTTCGAGCGCATTCGGTATTGTCGGCAATATAAATCTGGATTATAAGAAGACTATATCTTATGAGTTTGGGCTTACTTATCTTCTTTCCGATGATTATGTTCTGGATGCGGCCGGTTTTTACAAGGATTATTTTGGACTCGTTAATGCTCAGAGAGTTGATTACGGGCCCTATTCAAGACATGAATATCAGAACACCGACTACGCCCGTTCCCGCGGTTTTGAACTTGAGGTGCGCAAGCTCTACGGGGATTATATTTCCGGCAGCCTTGCGTATACGTATTCATTTGCTTACGGCAAGAGTTCATCCTCGAATTCCAATTACTATGACGATTTTTATAATCGTGCCATCCCGATCAAAGAATCTCCTCTGGATTGGGATGTGCGTCACCAACTTGGCTTCTATCTGGCTCTTAGTATTCCCAAAGCTGCCAAGACTAAGCTGTTCGGGTTCAGAATTCCCGATGACTGGGGTTTGTCCGTAAACTGGCAATATCAGAGCGGAAAGCCGTTTACACCCAGCCGCGATTATCCGGGAATGCAACTTCTGCCGGGTGAGGACCCCCTGGTAAACAGCATGCGTCAGC
Organism: uncultured Ignavibacteria bacterium; assembly: GCA_964496505.1. Classification (GTDB taxonomy): domain Bacteria; phylum Zixibacteria; class MSB-5A5; order JAABVY01; family JAABVY01; genus JAABVY01. The sequence goes on from CAZBZV010000025.1 coordinate 10,203, forward strand.
CTTCAAAATCGAATGTCGACCTGCGCTTTCACAAGAATTTCCGTCTGGCAGGACTGGATTATACATTCGATCTGTGGGTGATGAATCTGTTCGATACCGAAAATGTTATCGATGTTCATCAGAACACAGGCCGGCCGGATACCGGCACCAATATCGAGGGCCAGGTTAAGGAGGGCTCCGATTTTGCCAATAATCCGCTTTTATATGAGGCGGGCAGGAATGTCAGGGTAGGTCTTACCATGAATTTTTAAGGTTGGGTAGGAACCGAGGGAACAGCAGCAGCAACCCACTCCAAGCCTTCGGGAGACCGAAGGCTTTTTTTATAAAGGCGTGAGAAAAGGATTCCTCACGCCTCCCTTCACCGTGGCAGGCCGCCTTTCTGCCTGCTTTTGTAATTTTGTCCGCCCTGTCATCGGGCTATGGGTCTCGCTTAAAAAGAATATCAGATGGATATGTCATTCTGAGCGAAGCGAAGAATCTTTTTGATTCATGAGAGATTCTTCGGTCGTCCTCGACCATGGTCGGGACTCTCTCAGAATGACATTTCGTTGATGATTCCTGTGCACAACACATTTTTTCAATACTTCTCTATAACATTCGCTCGGCTTTGGGCGCAGCGCCCGAATTGCCGAGAATATCTTCAAAGCTCTGCTCGGAATTCTTGATTCGATATCCGCCCCTGCGGCTGTCGTAATAGACCGGTACATTGGCATCATTGAGGTTTTTTATATAACGGTAAACAGTACGCTCCGATATATTGCAGACCTCCATGATGGTGCGCAGACTTACTGTTTTTTTCTCCTGAAGAAGGCGCAAGAGCTTGATTATGTTCTTTAATTTTGTCATAGCATTTTTATTGCGGGGAAGTTTTCCGCTTCCCCGCATCTGACCCACAAGAACTGCGTTTGCCGGATCTTTTATAAATCCGGAGGAATCGTATTTTTTCTCATAATACCGCCCAAACCGGAGGTATTATTTTACACACTGTTATTATTACAATTTTGCTGCCAATTATTCCTGTGGCCTGATTTCTGCTCTAATAACTTATGGCGCTTACATTTATGCATAATAGTAGAAATTATGGGAGGTTTGAAATTAACCGCCCGATTGAACCTCTCGGAACGCGGAAATAGTTAAGCTATTATTGGCTAATATTATAGAGGTTTGCCACCTGAATGAGGATTTGCGGCAGGCGGCAAATTTAAGGGGGGGTTAGATCTTTTTAATACCGTATTTTTTTATCCTGCGACGCAATGTTGAGAGCGGCATATCAAGTATTCTCGCGACCTCCGATTGATTCCAGTCGTTTTCGATCAGGAGTTTGCGAATAGTCTGCTTTTCTCTGACCTTTGCTGTTTCGGAAACATCGGACATTAGCATCCGTTTGTCGTGCATCTCTAACGGCAGGTCACCCGGCTCCACGGTTTTACCGGGATAAAGAATGCAGAATTTTTCGATTATATTCTTGAGCTCGCGGACATTGCCGGGCCATTTGTACAACGCCATTCTATCCATTGCCGGTGTGGAAATCCTAGTGGGGTTGCCGCTCCCCTCGGAAAATATTTTGATAAAGTGATCTATCAAAAGTGGGATATCCTCCTGCCGTTTGCGAAGAGGAGGGATTTCTATAGAAAATGTATTGATCCTGTAAAACAGATCGCGGCGGAATGACTCCTTTTCAACCATTTCATGCAGGTTTTGATTAGTGGCATAGATAAAGCGGATATCTGTGGAAATCCTGTGATTGCTACCTACTTTCTCGAATTCCTGATATTCTATCACCCGCAGAATTTTGGCCTGAGTCTCGAGCGGCATATCTCCGATCTCATCCAGAAACAACGTCCCCCCGTCTGCCGCCTGGAATTTTCCCTCGCGCGCATCGACGCCTGTGGCGGCATGTTTGGCAACGCCGAAAAGCTCGCTTTCGATCAGAGTATCCGGGATTGCCGCGCAATTTAGTTTGACCAGAGGGGCGTCTCGCCGCAGGCTGTATTCATGAATCATCTCACACAGGATTTCCTTACCGGTGCCGCTTTCACCTGAAAGCAAGATGCTCGTGTTGGTGGCGGCAATCCGTGGAAGTTTATCCAGGATTTCCAGTATCTCCTCGTTCTGCGTGATGAATGACTGGCTGCTGCCCATACGCGTGAGGTCGTAGAGCATGCGATCGCGAGATGATCTGACCGTTCGGTAATCCATAGCGGTAGTCAGGACCATGGATATGAGATTGGCCATGGAATTAATCAGGCGGATATCGTCCTCATCGAATAGGGCCGGAATCGTATGATGGTCGAGATAGATTACTCCAACGGCATAATTATCCTTGAAAATGGGCATACATATAACGGAGAGGATATTGTGGATAGCAATGCTTTTGAAGCCGCGGGTCCGGGAGTCGGTCATGGCATTGTCGATTATAAACGGTTCCAGATTACGGCTGACCTCGAATGGTATGTTGCGGCTGAAATCTTGAATGTCCTTAAGGCTGTCATCGTCGCAGTTGATATAGGAGCGCACCTTGAGGTCGGAATTGGGATCGGAACGCATCAACAGGACTCCTCGTTCCGCCCCGGTTTCCTCGACCGCGAATTGAGTCAGCTTTTCGAGTGTTGCCCGGTAATCGGTCAGGTCTCTGATTATATCGGATATACTGTAAAGGTAATCGACCGCCTGTTCTTTTTGTCTCTCTGAAACCGGAATAGATTCCAACTTATTTTGGAGACGGGATGCCTGGCTTTTGTTTTTGATTCTCTCGGCCAGCTTGAGGCCCTGCCTGATAAATTTGACGGCAAGCTTATTCTGTGAATGCTTGAGGTAGAGATTGGCGATTTTTTCGCAGAGCAGAACAGATTCGAAGAGCAGCCCGGAATCGTGCAAAGTCCTGTAAACCGATTTCAAGAGATTAGCGTCTTTTAGGTAATCGCTCTCCTCGGATTCGCGATATTCCATCAGTGTATTTGTGGCTCTGAATAAGGGTGTCTCACCGCGTTCAAGATAAGCCGACATACCGGGGGATTCATCTAAAATCAGTTCGTCTTGCGAGAATCGATCATTTAGAAGCAGATGCATAAGCGCTAATGCGGCGAAATATGTGGAATTGAATCCCAGGAGCCGTTTATAGACTTCCAGCAGGTCAATAAATGAATTTTCGTGCAGGTTATATATTCTGTTCAAAACCTCGATCAGTTCGATATCGGCAAGCGAGGCGGAATCGCCTGTCATGCCGAAAATCTTTTTGGCCCTGGCGGAATATTTGGATGATTGTTCTGCTTCCCCTCGATAAAGAAAATTGTGAGCCAGGCTGAGATAAGCTTTGCCCAGATTTTGCGAGGCTCCGGCAGATTCCAGAATATGGATTGCCAGCAAAATAGAACCGGCTGAGCGAAGTATCTTACCGCGGTTAAGCTGAATCCAGCCGTCATTGAGATAATATGTTCCGAAGACATCGGCGCTGTACGACGGCAGTCCGTAAGAAAGATGTTCCTGATTCCAGTATTCGGCCTTATTGTATTCGCCCACACGGGTAAAGCAGAGGGTCAACATCCTGTGATTATAGGGAATCGTATATAAATCCTCCGGATTCTCAATCGCACGCAGCGCCTCGCGGGCATATTTGATCGATTTTTTATATTCAGCGGTTTCGAAGGCGAGCATGGAAAGATTTGTCATCGAGGATATGGCCGCAGGCATTAATCCGGATGATTTGGCAAGCTCAACTGATTTCAGATAGTATTCCTCAGCCAGATCAAAGTCACCCGTACGCCTTCCCAGGCTTCCCATATAATTATAGGTCTTGACCAGAAGGGCGTTGTTTTTCGTTTCCACAGCCGTTTCTATTATGTCTTCAAAGACTTTGCGGGCTTTTTCATGGCTGCCCTTAATCGAGATTATCCATGCTTTCAGGCGATTGAATTCGAGTATGGCATTTTGATCCGATAGCTCCTCCGATAAATCGATTCCTCTTTCGATAACGACAGCGGCATCATCAGCCTGAGCGGATTTGATATGCTGAAATGCCAGATCGAGAAGAATTTCGATTTGGGCTGAAGTTTCATTGGATTTTAGCTCAGCCGTATTGTTTAAATATTCGATTGCATCAACGGTGCGGTTAAGAGCAATAGCATTTCGTGTCAATTCTTCTAAAAGGTGAAAATAGAATTCGCTGCCGGAATCATCAATCGCATCGAATATTTCCCTGAACATCAGATATGAGCGAAAGTAAGCTCCAGTTGCAAAGCTTTCTTTGGCCAGGTTCAAGGCATTATTGAGATCCTTCTTTGATATAAGCGCTTTCAGTTGCGGAAATCCTCTAGGCTTATTCGAAATCAGGTCAAATACCGCCAGGCAATTGTCAAGGGTATCATCGGGAATTTTGAGATGCCAGAAATCCTCAAAACGGTTTAAATCCGCCTTTTCAAAAAGTGAGAGTGCAATTTGAAATGTCTTGCTGCGGTCGAGCTTGTGAGATTGAAGGAAATCAGTATACAACTCCTCGTTTATGCCAAAGAGCTTGTTATCTTTCTGCAAAATTCGTTTCAACTGCCCCGGTGTGGGATTCTGTAAACGGATTTCCGATTTGTAAGCAGATAAGAACTGCATAGCAAAAAGCCTACGGTTCAAATCGGCATGATGTTTTTGGCTGATTATCTGATGTGATAAAAGTGTGTCAATTAATACTGAGGGCCTGTCAATCGGATCTTCGGCAGTTAGATGCTCAAGCAGGGATTGAATGGACTGACCTTTTTCGCCGCCGAAATACTGATCGCCTTCCAGAGAGATTTGTAGGGATTTGCCAATCGAATATATATCCGATTGGGTTGTGAATATCTCGTTGCTCAGCACCTCGGGAGCGATATGATTCGGTGTGCCTAATATTTTGCCCTGCGGAGCGGAATAATTCGGCTGGAGAAAATCGAGGTCGGTCAGTTTGACCCTTAGGGTATCATCATTTTCCGAGACCATAAAATTCGCAAGCTTAAGATCGCAATGGATCTGTCCCATGAAATGCAGGTAGTCGATAATTAAAAAAATCTCGGGCAGGATTGAATCAGTATTTTGCAGAACGATTTCCGGCGTGACCGTTTTCCATCTGCCCGGATCGATGTAGGGATATTCGATTATAAGATTGCCTTTATCCAGCCGTTTGGATACCGCACAATGAATAGCATGACTTTTAAGGCATTTCTGGGATTCGAAAGATTTTATGAGGATATTCCTGACCGTATCCTCGCCCAGGGGACTCTCTTTGACAGCCAGTTTGAGAAAACATTCGACGCCCGTTTTTTTATTGAGAGCAGTCCACGACTCGGCAACCTCATTTCTCGAGATACATTCTTTGAATTCATATTTGCTGGATTCGAATCGGGGCTGCATATATTCCACTCCCTAACAGTTTTTCCGGCAATAGGATATAGTCTTTAGCACTCAGGTGTATGCCAGTGATATTAATATCTAAAATTTTGGGCATTTTTCAAGCAAATATCTGTCTCTTGCTGACGGAATCTGTCAGTTTATTAACAAAAAACCGGGCGGCGGTGAATATCCGCTGCCCGGCACACATCAAAAGGAGTATTGAGCCGTTACATTTCCTTATGCAATTCCATATTCCTTGCCATATTTTTCCACTACATATTCTATGTCTTTATCTCCTCGGCCGGAGAGATTTACCAGGATTGTTCTGTCTGAGTCCAATTCGGGCGCCATTTTGATAGCATAGGCGACCGCATGTGAGCTTTCCAGGGCCGGGATTATGCCCTCCTCACGGGAAAGCATGAAGAATGCATCGAGCGCTTCCTTATCATTGATGGTCTTATACTGCACTCTTCCGATATCCTTGAGATAGCTGTGCTGGGGGCCGACGCCGGGATAGTCGAGGCCGGAGGCTATCGAGTAGACCGGCAGGGGACGTCCTTCGTCATCCTGAAGCAGATAGCATTTGAAACCGTGAATAAGCCCCGGAGAACCGAGTGTCAGCGTTGCGGCATGTTCGCCTTTTTTGAAGCTGAGACCTGCGGGCTCGACACCGTACATCTCCACTTTATCCTCCTCCAGGAAGGCCGAGAAAAGCCCGATGGCATTCGAGCCGCCGCCCACACATGCCACCAGATTATCGGGGATTTTGCCTGTCAGTTCCATAAACTGAATCATAGCCTCCTCGCCAACAACCTGCTGGAAATCGCGCACCATCATGGGGAATGGATGGGGCCCTACAACGGAGCCGATGGCATAGAACTGGTTAACCGGGTCTTTCATATAAGCTTCAAAGGCGGCGTCAACCGCTTCCTTCAGGGTTTTCAGTCCCTGGCCTACCGGGAATACCTTTGTCCCCAGAATACGCATGCGGGTGACATTGGGCGCTTCTTTGGCCATATCCACCTCGCCCATATAGATTTCACATTCCATGCCCACGATTGCGGCGGCGGTTGCCAGAGCGACACCATGCTGCCCTGCGCCTGTTTCGGCGATTATCTTCTTCTTGCCCATCTTTTTGGCCAGAAGCGCCTCGCCCAGGCAGTGATTTATTTTATGGGCGCCGGTATGGTTTAAATCCTCGCGTTTGAGATAGATTTTGGCGCCGCCGAGTTTGGTCGAGAGATTTTGAGCATAGAAGACAGGGCTGGGACGTCCGACAAAGTGCCGGTACAAATATGAGAGCTCTTCCTTGAAGCCCTTCTGATCCTTTAAGTTAAAATAGGCAGTGGTGATTTCATCAAGAATTTCTATTAGTATTTCCGGGACAAAGCGTCCGCCGTATTCTCCAAAGTAACCTTTATTATCCGGCTGGTTTTCGATTCTTTTTCTTACCTGCATTATTGCCTCCTGTTGATTGATTCAAGAGTTTCTTCGATACCGATTTTCGCTTTTTGAGAATTTTAGAGCCGCGCGTTATTTTGCACAGGCTGATTTTTAGATCCTTAGCGATTTTGCGCTGGGGGATACCCTGATCGAGCATCTCCATAAGGCGCCATCGAAGAGCGACATCCTGAATCTCAGCAGGAGTGAAAATCTCGTTGAAGAGTTTTTTCATTTCTGCAGGATCGTTAATTTCCGCAAATATTTTGATTATTTTATTGATAGACCGCATAGCTCATAAATATTATGTTTCTATTTATAGAAACATAATATATTAAATGGCGTTTTTGTCAAGACCTTTTCGGCAGGTTTTTTCAACTTTTTTTGAGCTGCTTTAATTGCCTTATTTATGTTGTGAAGAAGCTGATTTTTTATATATTTAGGCTTCCTGAAATTGTGGAACAAGGCTTTTATTTTTTGTTTTTGAACGGTAAAGAACATTAATTATTTTCCGGCATTGTTCGAATAAGCTGATATTAAGGATATTCAGAAACGGATTTATTTTTATGAATGACAATAAGATAAATAAAAATGAAGATGATCGGGCCGCAAAGCCCTCGAATTTTATCAGAGAGATAATCGACCGCGACCTGGAGCAGGGCAAAAATGACAGCCGTGTGCATACCCGTTTTCCACCTGAGCCCAACGGCTGGCTGCATATCGGGCATGCCAAGTCGATCTGCCTGAATTATGGACTGGCGCGGGATTATGGCGGCAAATTCAATCTCAGGTTCGATGATACGAATCCTTTGAAAGAGGAATCGTCTTACGTCGAATCGATAAAGAAGGATGTTGAATGGCTGGGCGCAAAATGGGAGGACAGGCTGTTTTTTGCCTCCGATTATTTCGAACAGCTCTATGAATGGGCTGTGAAGCTTATCAAAGACGGCAAGGCGTATGTCGATGATTTGAGCGCTGACGAAATCCGGGAATACCGCGGAACGTTGACCGAGCCTGGTAAAAACAGCCCGCATCGAGACCGCTCAGTCGAAGAGAATCTGGAGCTGTTCGAAAAGATGAAGAACGGCGATTTTCCGGACGGTTCTAGAGTACTACGTGCCAAAATCGATATGGCTTCGGGCAATATTAATCTGCGCGATCCTGTGATGTACCGTATCAAGCATGCCGAGCATCATCGCACCGGCGGTAAATGGTGCGTATATCCCAGCTATGACTGGGCGCATGGACAGTCGGATTCGATCGAAGGGATAACGCATTCGATTTGCACGCTCGAATTCGAGGACCATCGGCCGCTCTATGACTGGTTTCTGGATAATCTGGGTGTTCATCACCCTCAGCAGATCGAATTCGCGCGGCTCAACCTGAATTACATGATCATGAGCAAGCGCAAGCTCCTGCAGCTCGTGCAGGAGGGATATGTGAGCGGATGGGATGATCCGCGCATGCTTACGGTAGCGGGGCTCAGACGCAGGGGATATTCGCCGGAATCGATTCGCGAGTTCTGTGAACGGATCGGTGTGGCCAAGCGCGAAAGCGTGGTCGATATAGCGCTTCTGGAGCATACACTGCGCGAGGATTTGAATAAGCGCGCACTGCGTGTGATGGCTGTGCTCAGGCCCCTGAAAGTGGTGATCGAAAACTATCCCGAGGATAAGGTAGAAGAAGTCGAGGCGGTTAATAATCCCGAGGATGAATCCGCCGGAACGAGAATGATACCGTTTTCGCGTGAGATCTATATCGAACGCGGTGACTTTCTCGAGGATCCGCCCAAAAAGTTCTTCCGTCTTGCACCGGGACGAGAGGTGCGTTTGAAGCATGCTTACTTTATCACCTGCAAAGAGGTAATCAAGGACGGCAGCGGTGAAGTTATCGAACTTCGCTGCACTTGCGATCCGGAAACCCGTGGAGGAAGCGCTCCTGACGGTCGCAGGGTCAAGGGCACATTGCATTGGGTTTCGGTCCCGCATGCGGCGAATGCGGAAGTCAGGCTGTTCGATCGTCTGTTCAATAATGAAGATCCGACAGAAGGCGGCGATTTTCTGAAGAATATAAATCCCGATTCGCTGGAGACTTTGACGGGATGCAAGATCGAACCGGGATTAAAAGATGCCAGGCCGGGCGAATATTACCAGTTTTTGCGGAAGGGCTATTTTGTGGTCGACTCCGAGGATTCCACTCCTGATCAGCCGGTCTTCAATCGTTCCGTAGGGCTTCGTGATTCGTGGGCCAAAATTCAGAAAAAAGGCGGGAAGAAGTGACCTGTATGATAGTCCGCAATCGGGTGGAAGATTTTGACAGATGGAAAGCAGTATTCGATTCCGAATCAGAGAGGCATCGTGATGCCGGTTTGAAGCTGGTCAATCTCTGGCAGACGGTGGAAGATCCGAATAATTTCTTCTTTGTCCTCGAGGTTGCCGATATTGATAAAGCCAAGGACTTTATCGGAGCCCCTGAATCGGTTGAGGCTGGAGAAAAGGCGGGCGTTTTGGACGGCGAGTATTATTTCGTGAAAAGCGTTCCCGGCTTTTGAGTGTATCCCGATGTCTGCGATCAAGTATCGAATTACAACTCTCGATCAGAATCCCTCATTGAAAGAGCAGATCGACAGGCTAAGTGAGCTTTCCTGGCCCGAGTTTCTTCTGCACGGCGATATCCGTCACTGGCAGTCCCTGTTCGATAGATTTACCGCATATCAAATCGCCTTCGTAAATGAAAAAGACAGAGTAATCGCGGCCGGGCATACGGTACCGTTAGTATGGGATGGAACACTTCAAGATCTTCCCGAAACACTTGATATTCTTATGCATCGCTCTGTCGAGAATGATGAGAGAAATGTCCAACCGAACAATCTCTCGGCACTTGCCATAATGATCGATCCTGAATTCAGAAGGGAGAATTTGAGCCCGAAGATGATAGAGGCAATGATTTCTCTTGGCAGGAAATATGAGCTCAAAAATCTTATTGCACCCTTGCGCCCAACCTTGAAAAGCAGTTATCCGGAATTGCCATTCGTTGAATATATAAATATGAAGGCTGAAAATGGAGAGCCGTTTGATCCATGGATTAGAGTACATTTCAGGATGGGCGCGGAGATAATAAAAGTAATGGAAAGGTCAATCACAGTTGAGGGGAGTGTGGCCGAATGGGAATCCTGGACGGGTATGAAATTCGCCGAAAGTGGGGAATATAATGTTAAAGGTGCCCTGCAGCCGGTGACAATAGATTTGAAGGCAGACCGCGGTTTTTATACCGAGCCTAATCTCTGGGTCTGTCATAAAATTGTATAGAGCAGAAAAGACTCCAAGGGTAGACAAGCCTACTCTTTTTTTCTTCAATCTTCTTGCCTTAATCGTATTGATTCTTTATAATCAGGATCAAATGAAATGACATTTGCAATCCGATTTACACGAACTGTCATTATTTCAACAGCAGGATTCAAAAGCGGGCGACAACAGGAACACTTTCAGCTTTTGGTTTGTTAGTCAATTCTAAATAGAGCACTTATAAAGAAGGTGCCGTTAAAATAGGGCTAATATTTATGCAGCTTCTGGTGGTCATGAGTCTGGTCAAATTCACAATACATTAGAAAAACAGAAGATTGGTTCTGTTATTTTATTCCACTATGTGAATTTGGTCACAAAGTAAAAGGAGTTTAAGGCTTGGATGCTTTATGGCATGAGACTCTGAACCTTCTTCCTTTCCTGGTCTACACCCTGGGTGTGCTGTTCGTGCTGGCTGTGATGTACGGCTTGTCGTATATTCTCGGGCAGCGTCATTCCGATCATGAGACCAACGAGCCATATGAGTCTGGTATCAAGACCACCGATTCCGCACGAGTTCGATTTTCCGCAAAATTTTATCTGGTAGCGATGCTGTTTGTAATCTTCGATCTGGAGGTAGTCTTCATCTTCGCCTGGGCTATCGGAGCTATCGAGCTGGGATGGCCGGGTTACTCGGCATTGCTGGTATTTCTGGTTATACTCGTGGGCGGGCTTATCTATGAATGGCGTATGGGTGCGCTTGACTGGATCGGCCGGTCGGCGCAAAGATATCGGCAGAGAGGTGATTTTTAGATATGAATAAGATACATAAATTGTCGGACTCCGGGATTTTACCGGATGAAATGGCTGACGATTCGTTTCAGAAGTCAATTCAAAAGAGCGTGGTGCTGTCGCGTCTGCAGGATCTGATTGCATGGGGGCGCAAAAATTCGATGTGGCCGTTTGCTTTTGGTTTGTCCTGCTGTTTTGTGGAGATGGCTACCAGCTTGACCAGCAAATTCGATATTGCCCGTTTCGGAGCCGAGGTTATCCGCGGTACTCCACGTGAGGCGGATGTCATGATCGTGGCAGGCACGGTGTTTATCAAGATGGCCCCGATTGTCAGGAGATTGTACGATCAGATGATGGAGCCGCGCTGGGTTATCTCGATGGGGTCATGTGCGAACTCCGGCGGCATGTACGATATTTATAGCGTCGTGCAAGGGGTGGATAAGTTCATGCCGGTTGATATATATGTACCGGGATGCCCACCCCGTCCCGAAGCCTTTATGGAAGGCCTGGTTATGCTGCGCGACAAAGTCGGTAAGGAGAAGCGTCCCTTAAGCTGGGTGATAGGCCCGCAGGGTGTCGAGAAGGGCAAAATGCCCTCGCAGCGCGACCGCAAACGTGAAGAGAGAAGAAAAATCAAAGATTTACGTACACCTGACCAGACATAGTGGTTATTGATGAGCGAGAAGATAGTTAAAGAATCGCAGATTGAACGGGATTTGATAGAGCGTTTCAACGATGCGCAGATTATCAGCCAGGAAAGCCGGGACGGTATTCCGACTCTCTGGATAGACAGTGATAATTTCCGCGAGATCCTGCACTATTTGAAATATGATGCGGAGAAGCCGTATAAGATGCTTTACGATCTGACGGCAATTGACGAGCGCTCCCGCCAAAATCGTAACGGTCAGCCGGACAATCTGTTTACGGTGGTCTATCATCTGCTCTCATTCGACCGCAACGAAGATATCAGGATAAAGGTACCGCTCGATGAAAAATATCCCTCGGTTAAAACTATAACACATCTCTGGCCCAACGCGGACTGGTATGAACGCGAAGTTTACGATATGTTCGGTATCAAATTCGACGGACATCCAAATCTGCGGAGGATATTGATGCCGTGGACATGGGAAGGTCATCCGCTTCGCAAAGAGCATCCGGCACGTGCCACCGAGATGGGTAAGTTCACGCTTCCACAGGATAAGCAGGACCGCGAGCAGGAAGCGTTGCAGTTCAAGCCTGAGGAATGGGGAATGAAACGCGAGAGCGAGGATTCGGAATTCATGTTCCTGAATCTGGGCCCCCAGCATCCCGGCACACATGGCGTTTTGCGATTGATACTCCAGATTGACGGCGAAATGATTGTCGATATCGTGCCGGATATCGGTTTCCATCACCGCGGCGCGGAGAAGATGGGCGAGCGGCAATCATGGCATACATATATCCCCTACACCGACAGGATCGATTACCTGGGCGGGGTGATGAATAATTTCCCGTATGTGATGGCGGTAGAGAAGCTGGCCGGAATCGAGATACCCGAGCGCGCGCAGGTAATACGCATAATGATGACAGAGCTGTTTCGAATAGCCAGTCATCTGGTCTGGTACGGCACATTTGCCCAGGATTTGGGGATGCTATCGCCGGTCTTTTATATGTTCAACGACCGCGAACGCATATTCCAGATCGTGGAGGCGGTCACGGGCGGGAGGATGCATCCGAGTTGGTTTAGAATCGGTGGTACTGCGGCTGATCTGCCAAACGGCTGGGATGAAATGGTCAGGGAATTTCTGAATTATATGCCCAAACGGCTGGATGAGTATGATGCTGCTGTTATGCAGAACAGGATTTTCAAGGCCCGAACGGTTGGAATAGGCGCCTATAACACCGAGGAGGCAATAGAATGGGGTGTTACCGGACCGGGACTTCGTGCCACAGGTCTGGAATGGGACTATCGAAAGAAGCGGCCGTATTCGATGATAGATCAATTTGAATTCGATATTCCCACCGCAACCAAAGGCGATTGCTATGACCGTGCGGTGGTGCGCATCGAGGAGATGCGCCAGAGCCTTAGGATAATTAAGCAAAGTCTTGAGAACATGCCGGAGGGACATTACAAATCGGATCATCCGCTCACCACGCCTCCAAGAAAAGACAAGACTATGCATGATATCGAAACATTGATAACGCATTTTCTGGGCGTAAGCTGGGGACCGGTGATTCCGCCGGGTGAAGCGCATGTTGCGGTGGAGGCATCCAAGGGTGTCAACGGCTACTATCTGGTTTCGGACGGAAATACGATTTCATACCGTACGCGGATACGTGCGCCATCGTTCCCGCATATTCAGATGGTGCCCTATATTTCCCGGGGTGAGACGGTTGCGGATGTTTTGTCGATCTTGGGCAGTATCGATTTTGTGCTGGCGGATGTGGATAGATAATGAGGAAAAAGCTGAATGCTCAGTGAAGAAGAAAAGAAAGAGATAGATGCGGAATTAGCGCATAGCCCCACGAAGCAGGCGGTTGTGATAGAAGCGCTCAAGGTGATTCAGCGCCATCGCAGGTGGGTTTCCGACGACAGCTTAAAGGAGCTGGCCGAGTATCTTGAGATGTCGCCGGATGCCCTGGACAGTGTGGCCACCTTCTACAGCCTGATTTTCAGGCGCGAGGTGGGAGAGCATGTTATTCTGATCTGCGACAGCGTGAGCTGCTGGATTATGGGATACGATTCGGTGCTGGATTATCTGAAGAAGAAGCTGGGGATTGATCTGGGAGAGACAACCCCGGACGGCAAGTTCACGCTTCTGACGATACCGTGCCTGGGAGTTTGTGAGCAGGCTCCGGCAATGGTAGTTGACAGGGAAACTTATGGGAATCTGACTCCGAAAAAAATAGATGAGATAATTGATAAGTTGAAATAAATATGGAAAAACCGCTGACAAAAAATATCGATCCCTCGCGCGGGCCCCTCGACCTCAAGCGCTATGAAAAGGCCGGTGGTTATGAGGGCCTGAAGAAAGCCCTGAGGGAGATGACTCCCAAAAAAGTGCAGGAGGAGGTTACCGACGGCAATCTGCGCGGTAGGGGAGGCGCGGGATTCGGCACCGGTATGAAATGGGGCTTTGTACCGATGGGGGATGAGGCTCCCAAAACCAAGTATTTGATTGCCAATGCCGATGAGATGGAGCCGGGGACTTTTAAGGATCGCATCCTGATGGAAGGCGATCCGCATCTCCTGATCGAGGGGATGATAATATCATCCTATGCTATCCAGGCCAGTACCGCCTATATCTTCCTGCGCTGGGCTTACAAGCGTTCCGAGGAATGCCTGCGCAAAGCAATAGCTGAGGCATACGACGCCGGATATCTCGGTAAAAATATACTCGGCAGCGGCTATGATCTTGAAATGTATATTCATGTTTCCGCCGGACGTTATATGTGCGGTGAGGAGACCGGTCTTCTAAATGCGCTCGAAGGTAAACGTGCCACACCTCGCGCTAAACCGCCTTTCCCGCAGACCAGCGGTCTATGGGGCAAGCCCTCGATCGTGCAGAATATCGAGACACTCTGTAATGTCCCTGGTATTGTCGTCAACGGTGCGGACTGGTACAAGAAACTCAGCAAGACTGGAGATGGCGGTACCAAGATTTACGGCGTGAGCGGCCGAGTGAAAAGACCGGGAGCATGGGAGCTTCCGATGGGCACGACAGCGCGTGAGATTCTGGAAGAGCACGCCGGCGGCATGCTGGACGGGTATAAATTCAGGGGCCTGCTTCCCGGCGGAGCATCCACTGATTTTCTGGTTGAGGAGCATCTGGATATTTCTATGGATTTCGGTTCTATTATGAAGGCCGGGAGCCGGATGGGCACAGGAACAATGATAATTCTGGATGATAAAACCTGCCCGGTGGCGATGCTTGTGAATCTGGAAAAGTTTTTTGCGCAGGAATCGTGCGGATGGTGCACACCCTGCCGTGACGGCCTGCCGTGGACTCATAAGATGCTCATGGCAATCGAGAACGGCGAGGGGCGTATGGAGGATCTGGAGCAGCTTGAATTGCACTGCAATTTCCTCGGCCCGGGCAAGACCTTCTGTGCGCTGGCGCCGGGAGCGGTTGAGCCGTTGCAGAGCGGCCTGAAATATTTCCGGGAGGACTTTGAGAGACACATCAAGGAAAAACATTGTCCCTGGAGAAAATAGAAAATGGCGACTATTTATATAGATGGTAAATCATACGAGGTCAGGGAAGGCCAGAATCTTTTGCAGGCGGTTTTATCGCTGGGACTGAATCTGCCCTATTTCTGCTGGCATCCCGCGCTCGGTTCTGTAGGGGCCTGCAGGCAGTGCGCCGTTATCCAGTACAAGGATGAGGAAGATACGAAGGGCAGTATCGTTATGGCCTGTATGGTGCCTGTGTCTGATGGTATTCGGATTTCGATTGATGCCGAAAATGCGCGTAAGTTCCGTGCCAGTGTGATCGAATGGCTGATGGTAAACCATCCGCATGACTGCCCGGTCTGCGACGAGGGCGGTGAATGTCATTTGCAGGATATGACTGTAATGACCGGCCATAATTATAGAAAGTTCCGCTTCAGGAAGCGGACTCATCGCAACCAATACCTGGGGCCGTTTATAAATCACGAGATGAACCGCTGTATTGCCTGTTATCGCTGTGTGCGCTTTTACCGTGACTTTGCCGGCGGCAAGGATTTGCATGATATGGCCGCGCATGATTATGTTTATTTCGGGCGCAGCGAGGAGGGCACGCTGGAGAGTGAATTCAGCGGTAACCTGGTCGAGGTATGTCCCACGGGCGTGTTTACCGACAAGACCCTGAAGAAGCACTATACACGTAAGTGGGATTTGCAAAGCGGACCCTCGGTCTGTCAGCATTGCAGCCTTGGATGCAATACGCTGGTGGGGGAGCGTTACAACAAGGCCGTGAGAATTCTTAACAGATACAACCGACAGGTAAATGGCTATTTCATCTGCGACCGCGGAAGATTCGGCTATGAATTTACCAATAGCGACAAGCGGATCAGGAAGCCGGTATTTTATGATTCAACAGAAGAATTAGACAGAGAAGATGCTGTCGGCAAAACGGCAGAGCTTTTGAAAGATAAAAGCAAAGTAATCGGGATCGGCTCACCTCGTGCAAGCTTAGAGGGCAATTATGCCCTCAAGAGCATGGTCGGTGACGATAATTTCTATTCCGGAATGTCGGCTAAGGAAAACAAACTTGCAAAAAAGATTCTTGATATTCTGGAGATCGGCCCTGCCAGGTCGGCCTCGCTTCATGATGTCGAATTGGCCGATGCGGTTTTCGTACTGGGCGAGGATTTAACCAATACCGCGCCGATGCTCGATCTGGCGGTGAAACAGGCAATTCGCAACAAGCCGATCGACGATATCCAGAGGATACATATAGACAGATGGAATGATGCCGCGATTCGGGAATATGTCCAGGAAAAGAAAGGCCCTTTCTATCTGGCCACGCCATCATGGACCAAGCTGGATGAGTTCGCGACGAAGACATATCGCTCCGTACCGGAAGATATCGCGCGTTTGGGATATGCGGTGGCACATGAGCTGGACAGCTCTGCCCCATCGGTCAAGGGACTTTCTGACGAGATGCAGAATATTGCGAAGGAGATTGCCAAGGCGTTGAAAGATGCCAAAAAGCCGGTGGTTATATCCGGTATGAGCATGCAAAACGAGGCTGTGATCGAAGCGGCAGCTAATGTTGCTCGGGCGCTTTGCAAAGATGATAGAAAAGCTGATATAGTCTATACTTTGCCGGAATGCAATAGTATGGGCTCGGCCTTTATCGGCGGTCATGACCTCGAAGATGCCTTTGAAAAAATCGGGGGCGGCAAAGTTGAAACAGTTGTAATTCTTGAAAATAATTTATACCGTCATGCCGATAAAGCCGCTGTTGATAAATTTCTTGAAAAATGCAAGAATGTAATTGTTATAGATCATTTGCAGAATCCCACCAATAACAAAGCGAATGTCATTCTTCCCGCGGCAACATTTGCCGAGGGGGATGGCACGCTTATTAATAATGAGGGAAGAGCGCAGCGCTATTTCCAGGCCTTGAGTCCCGATCCGATTCTTCAGGAGAGCTGGAGATGGATTCGCGATATGATGATAGAAATTAGTGATGACAAGGCCAGGGCATGGAAAGCTCTGGATGATATCGCTGGCGAGCTTCTGGACGGCCTGGAGGGGATCAATCCTCAAATCGAAATTGCACCTTCGGCCAAATTCAGAATTCATGAACAGAAAATCCCGCGTTCCCCGATGAGATACAGCGGCCGTACTGCTATGCGCGCTGATGTGGAACTGCATGAGCCCAAGCCGCCGGATGATCCGGATTCTCCGCTTTCATTCTCGATGGAGGGCTTCAGGGGCGAAAGGCCATCATCGCTGATATCATTCTTCTGGGCGCCGGGATGGAATTCGGTGCAGTCGGTTGCCAAGTACACTCAGGAGGTGGCCGGCGAACTCAAGGGCGGTGATCCGGGTGTGCGTCTGATTGAACCTGAAGCAGATGCAAAGGCCGAATATTTCAATAGCATTCCTGATGAATTTAAACCGCGGCAGGATGAGTTCTATATCGTTCCGCTCTACCATATTTTCGGCAGTGAAGAATTGAGCATTGAAGCGGATGCCTTATCGGAGCGCGTGCCAGAAACATACCTGGCATTGAGCAAGAAAAGCGCTGAGAAAATCGGCGCCGGATCCAGAGACAAAGTGAATATAAATTTAAATGGCAATGATGTGAGTTTGCCGGTCAAAATAGTAAACAGTTTGCCGGATAATATAGCCGGAATTCCGATCGGTCTGCCCGGCATGAATTATATTGATCTGCCGTCATTCGGCAAAATAACGAAATGATATGTTTGAATTAAACTGGTCAGCATTAATAGCAATAGGCGTCCTTCTGGGTGTGTTTACCCTTGCGCCGGGGCTGATCTGGCTCGAGCGCAGATTGCTGGCGCTGTGGCAGGACCGCTACGGCCCGAATCGTGTGGGTCCGTTCGGAATCTTCCAGGTGCTTGCTGACATGATAAAGATATTTTTCAAAGAGGACTGGATACCGCCCTTTGCGGACAAGTTCGTCTTTTTCATTGCGCCGGGAATAATTATGCTGACCGTCTTGATGTCGTTTGCGGTTATCCCGGTCGCGCCCGGGGTGGGTGTGATGGATATCAATGTCGGTGTGCTGTTCTTCCTGGCGATGTCATCTCTGGGCGCATACAGCGTGGTGCTGGGCGGATGGTCGTCGAATAACAAATATTCCCTTCTGGGAGGGCTGCGCGCCGCATCTCAGATGATTAGTTACGAGGTCTTCATGGGGCTGTCATTATTGGGAGTGGTTGCGATGGCAGGGTCATTCAATTTGAGGGAAATCGTGAATGCCCAGGCGGGGATGTGGAATATTGTCCCGCAGTTCTTTGGCTTTGTGGTTTTTATGGTTGCGGGTCTGGCTGAGATGCATCGGATTCCCTTCGATATCCCCGAAGCTGAAAGCGAGCTTGTGGCCGGGTTTCATTCAGAGTATTCGGGCATGAAGTTCGGCATGTTCTTCGTGGGAGAGTATATCGGTGTCGTACTGATTTCTGCGGTTATAACGACATTTTTCCTGGGGGGGTGGCATGGTCCATTTCTGCCTCCCATGGTCTGGTTCTTCCTTAAGATGTTCGTGTTTATATGTTTCTTTATATTGCTGAGGGCCTCGCTTCCGCGTCCCCGTTTCGACCAGCTTATGACCTGGGGCTGGAAGCTGATGCTGCCCTTGGCGATCCTGAATCTTGCGGTGACTGGAGCAATTTTGGTTGCTGTCAATCAGGGGCATTAAGGAGAATATATGTTTAGTATTATAAAAACGATCTGGAAAGTTATTCTGCACATGTTCCGCAAACGCGAGACTGTGCAGTATCCGGATGAAGAGGTTAAGCTTCGTCCTCGTTACAGGGGGCGCATTATTCTCTCGCGCGATCCCGACGGAGGCGAGAGATGTGTGGCCTGCTATTTATGCTCGGCGGCCTGCCCGGTGGATTGTATCTCCCTGCAGGCAACCGAAGATGAGCATGGCCGGCGGTACCCTGAATTCTTCCGGATCAACTTTTCGCGTTGTATTTACTGCGGCCTGTGCGAGGAAGCCTGCCCGACATATGCGATACAGTTGACTCCGGATTTCGAGATGTCGGAGGCGGATCGTCATAATATGGTCTATGAAAAGGAAGATTTGATGATCTCAGGCGAGGGCAAATATCCCGGCTATCATTTCTATAAAGTTGCCGGGCTTAAGATAAAGGACAAAGACAAGGGTGAAGCAGAAAATGAGGACGAGCCGATTGATTTCAAAAAGCTTTTGCCTTAAAACAAGATCGGTAGTGAATGCTTAGAGTATGGCAGTAATATTTTACATATCATCAGCAGTGGCGATATTATCGACCGTCATGGTAATTACCCGCACGAATGCGGTGCATGCCCTTTTGTATCTGATCGTGTCGCTATTATCCGTGGCTGTTATTTTCTTCACTCTGGGCGCGCCGTTTATCGCCGCGCTGGAGGTTATTATCTATGCCGGGGCTATTATGGTGCTTTTCGTGTTCGTGATGATGATGCTTAACATGGGCAAGAAGGCGGCTGAACAGGAACGCAAATGGATTAATCCGAGGATGTATGTGGGGCCCGCGATTCTGGCCGCAATTCTTGGAGTGGAGCTGGTGTATATGCTGGCGAGCGGCTCGAACCGCGCGGCCGGCTATGAGATGATCGGTCCCAAGGCCGTGGGAATCAGCCTCTACAGTTCGTACATAATTGGCCTTGAGCTGGCCGGAATGCTTTTGCTGGCCGGACTTGTGGGTGCATTTCACCTGGGGCGTCAGGAAAAAGATTGAGATTTGATGTGATGATAAAAAGAGGAGCGGCAAAGAGATCATGACTGCAATACCAATGGAACACGGACTGTTGTTGGCGGCTGTCCTGTTTATGCTGGGGCTGATCGGCCTTCTGGTGCGCAGAAATATTATCTTCATGCTGCTTTCGATTGAGATTATGCTCAATGCCGCCGGGCTGGCATTCGTGGTTGCCGGTGCGAGATGGGCGCAGGTCGAAGGCCAGATTATGTTTATGTTTATTCTGGCTATGGCTGCGGCCGAGGTGGCGGTTGGGCTGGCATTGGTGCTTTTGATGTATCGCAAATTCAAGACGCTTGATTCCGATCAGGTGAGCAGGATGAGGGGATAGATGTTTAATTTGCTTTGGCTGGTACCGGCCATACCATATTTTAGCTTCGTTATCCTGGCTGTATTCGGCAAGCGTATGCCCCGGTCATTGTCAGGACTTCTGGGTGTGGGCTCGGTTGGAATATCGGCGGTAATCTCTGTCCTGATCGGCATACAATTTATGTCCTCGCCTCCCGAGGGTGATTTCTTTTTGCAAAAACTCTGGACCTGGATGGGTGTGGGCAATTTCCAGCCGGAGATAGCGTTTCATCTGGATGCGCTCTCGCTTCTGATGATACTGGTTGTGACGGTTGTCGGCTTCCTGATTCATCTGTACTCAGGGGAGTTCATGGAGGATGACGAAGGTTTCAGCCGCTTCTTTGCCTACATGAATCTATTCGTCGGCTCAATGCTGACCTTGGTGCTGGCCAATAATCTGGTGCTTCTATATCTCGGATGGGAAGGTGTGGGCCTTTGCAGTTATCTTTTGATCGGTTTCTGGTACAAGGATTCCGCGAACGGTGCGGCGGCAAGAAAAGCATTTATTGTAACCCGTGTGGGCGATACCGCGATGGCTATCGGGCTGTTTCTTTTATTCTGGAATCTGGGTACCCTCGATATCCAGGAAATTTTAAGCAGCGCCTCGATGCAGTGGGAGACAGGTTCCGGACTTGCTCTTGCAGTCGGGCTTTTGCTTCTGGGCGGTGCGGTTGGCAAATCGGCCCAGTTGCCGCTTCAGGTATGGCTCCCTGATGCTATGGCCGGCCCTTCGCCGGTCAGCGCATTGATCCACGCCGCGACTATGGTAACGGCCGGTGTTTATCTGATTGCACGCACACATGTGATCTTCGATCTGGCGCCGATTGCGCAGACAGTGGTTGCGATAGTCGGAGCGGCCACGCTTCTGATAGCCGGATTCAGCGCATTGAAACAGCACGATATTAAGCGTGTGCTGGCCTATTCTACGATAAGCCAGATCGGATACATGTTCCTGGCATTGGGTGTGGGGGCGTATTCAGCCGCGATGTTCCATTTCATGACGCATGCGTTCTTCAAGGCACTTCTGTTCCTTGGAGCGGGCGCTTTGATAATGTGTCTGCATCATGAGCACAATATGTTCAAGATGGGCGGTATGCGTAAACAACTGCCGTTGACATTCTGGACATTTTTAATAGGCAGCGGAGCGTTAGCCGCAGTACCTTTGATAACGGCCGGTTTTTACAGCAAAGACTTGATTTTGTGGCGAGCCTGGACTTCCGACAGCGGCAGTCCGATTTTGTGGCTGGCGGGAATAGTGGGAGCGTTCATTACCGCCGTATATACATTCCGCATGGTCTTCGTGACATTTTTCGGCGAGGCCAAAATGCAGGCCGACCACAAGCCGGGTGCAAGGATCAGTCTGCCCTTGGTGGTGCTGGCGGTTCTGGCGTTAATCGGCGGATTTGTGGAAATGCCACACACATTGGGCCATTTCTCGCCATTCTCGAAATTTATGCATTCGGTACTGCCCGAGGTTCAAGGCGCGCATCTGAGTATCAGTACGGAATTGCTCTTCCAGATAATAGCGGTGGTTATAACTCTAACCGGTATTTTGATAGCATACATCTTTTATTACAGAAAACCGGAACTTGCGGAGAATGTGGCCAAATCGGGATTTGGTTCGGTTATGGGAAGATTTTTCTATTCCGGCTGGGGCTTCGACTGGCTTTATTACAAGTTTATCGTAGGGCCGTTCGTGTGGATTGCACGAGTCAATAAGAAGGATATTATCGATTTCATATACACGATAGTGGCAATGATTTGCCAGATTTTCAACTTTGTATTTCGCCAGACACAGAACGGGCGGATTAGATTTTATGCCGCCGGGATAGTGTTTGGCGCGGTGGTAATCGTAGCGATTGTGATGTTCGCATGATACTTGTATGGTTGATAGTAATACCGATGCTGGCCGGGCTTCTGGCCTGGATTGTGGGAAAGAACAGCAGTCTTTTTGCGCGCTGGGTTTCTGTCCTCGGAATCGGTATTGATCTGGTTATTTCAGTATGGCTCTGGATCAAGCATTTTGCCGGAGTCGATTTAAGTCAGACCGAAAGCTGGCTGGTGCAGATTAAAGCTTCCTGGATTCCTGAGCTGGGGATAACCTTCCATCTGGCTATCGATGGTATCAGTCTGCTTCTGATTATCTTGACCGCTTTATTAGGATTGATATCGATCATTATCTCATGGTCGGAGATCCAGAAGCGTGTGGCCTTCTTCCATTTCAATATCATGTGGATACTGGCCGGGATACTGGGCGTGTTTATGGCGATGGATTTGTTCCTGTTCTACTTCTTCTGGGAAATGATGTTGATCCCGATGTATTTCCTGATCGGTATCTGGGGGCATGAGAACAGGCGTTACGCCGCTATCAAGTTCTTTATCTTCACTCAGGCCAGCGGGCTTTTAATGCTGCTTTCTATTTTGGGTCTGTACTTTATCCATCATGCGCAGACCGGAGTTTATACATATAATTATTTCGATCTTCTGGGTACCTCACTGGGTGGAGCATCGAAATTTCTGATGCTGGGTTTCTTTGTGGCGTTTGCTGTCAAGCTGCCGGCCTTCCCATTCCATCCATGGCTGGCCGATGCACATACCGAGGCGCCTACGGCGGGCAGTGTGATTCTTGCCGGACTGCTTTTGAAGACAGGGGCATACGGTATCATCAGGTTCGTGCTTCCGCTTTTCCCGGAAGCCTCCGCCGAAATTGCCACGATGGCGATGATACTTGGAGTTGTCTCGATTATATACGGCGCAATACTGGCGTTTGCGCAGACTGATTTAAAACGTCTGATCGCGTATACAAGCGTCAGTCACATGGGCTTCGTGCTTCTGGCGTTGTTTGCATTTAACGAGCAGGCCACTCAGGGTGCTATAATGCAGATGATCTGTCACGGCTTTAGCACAGGCGCGCTGTTTATTCTTGTTGGACGAGTGCAGGAGCTGATACATACCCGCGACATGGACCGCATGGGGGGTATGTGGCAGAATCTGCCGCGCATGTCGGGGATTGCCATGTTCTTCGCGCTGGCTTCTCTGGGACTGCCGGGACTGGGTAACTTCGTGGGTGAATTTCTGATATTGATCGGAGCATTTCAGGCCAGCAAAGTCCTGACAATTATCGCGGCCTGCGGTCTGGTATTCGCCGCCATTTATTCACTCTGGATAATCCAGCGGGTATTTCACGGTGAAGAACGCGAGAATTGGGAGATTCCGGATTTGCGCGCCAGATTTATCAGTGTGTTTGCGGTTATGATTATAATTCTCGTAGTGCTGGGATTATATCCCAAGCCGGTGATCGATACTGCGAAGCCGTCGATTGACACAATGCAGAGACATATGGAAGCCAATATAGCGGCAGAGAAAATGCAGATTGAAACAGCTTATATATCATCTGAGGAAGGCGAGAGGTATTAATGTCGGCTGAAGACTTCACAGCATTATTGCCTTTGATAATTCTGGCCGGAGCATCGCTTGTGGTGCTGGTGCAGGCAGCTATCAAGCGTAGTCATGCAATCTCTCTGATTTTAACCTGCTTGGGACTGATAGCGGCCTTTGTGAGCATGTTTTACTCAGCAGACGAGCTTCCGCGTCAGGTTACCTCGCTTCTGATTATAGATCATTACGCTCTATTCTTTACAGGTCTGATCCTGTTTGCAGCATTTGCGGTGGCAATATTCGGATATAATTATCTTAATTTATATTTGGAGAACCGCGAGGAGTTCTATATTGTCCTGCTCCTGGCCTCGCTGGGCTCGGCGGTGCTGGTGGCCAGCAATCATTTCATGTCGCTATTTCTGGGATTGGAGCTTCTGACTGTCTCGCTTTATGTTATGATCGGCTATCTGCGAAGCGACCGTTTCTCGCTTGAAGCGGGTATTAAATATCTAATCCTGGCGGCCGCATCATCGGCGTTTCTGCTCTTTGGAATGGCGCTTTTGTATGCCGAGACCGGCACAATGGAGTTTGACGGTATAGCAAAAGCAATCGGTGGGATGCTAGATATAAAGGGCATATATATCCTCGCCGGTACAGGAATGTTTCTGGTGGGAGCCGGATTCAAGCTGGCGGTAGCGCCGTTTCATATGTGGACTCCCGATGTTTACGAGGGTGCACCCGCTCCGGTGACAGCTTTTGTTGCGACTGTGTCCAAGGGCGCTATGGCTGCGATTCTGCTTAGATATTTCTTTGCCGTGGAGGGATTCGAGTATACGACTATCGTTCTGGCATTGAGCATTATTGCAGTCGCTTCCATGTTCCTTGGCAATATTCTGGCCCTGCTTCAGAAAAATATCAAACGCCTCCTGGCCTATTCGTCTATCGCGCATCTGGGATATATTCTGGTGGCGTTTATCGCTGCCGGCGATCTTGCCGTCGAAGCTGTGAGTGTGTATCTGGTAGTTTATTTCGTTACCACTCTCGGCGCATTCGGGATAATCGCTCTTTTAGCCGATAAAGAGGGCGAGAAATTTATGCTCAATCACTATCGCGGGCTTTTCTGGAGACGTCCGTGGATATCGCTGGCGTTTTCCGGCATGCTGCTTTCGCTGGCGGGAGTGCCGTTAACAGCGGGCTTTATCGGTAAATTTTTCGTGCTCTTAGCCGGAGTCGGCACGGCCCTTTGGACATTGGTCATTATCCTTGTTATAAACAGCGCAATTGGACTGTATTATTATATCAAAGTCATTGCAACCATGTTTTCCAGAGCTGAGTCAGAACCTGAACAGAAACCTGCTTCGATACCGGCGGCGGGCGGTGCGGTTCTGACCGGACTTACGATTCTGTTAATTTATTTCGGTGTTTACCCCGTACATCTTATAAGACTTATCAGAGAGATGGTGCTGGGAGTTTTATAAACACTGCGAAGGTGCAATGATGGCATTTCGTGCCTTTGAAAAAGCGATTTCTCCATTGCCAAATTTGCAAAAATATCTTGTCGCGGATGTAATAACATTTTATCTATTTAATACTAACTGCAAATAATACAGAAAGGTTAGGTATCTATGCAAGGTGTTAACGCATCTCCTACTACCGCAAGCATGCCTGCCCGATTACTCAATAGATCGATAGGTAAAAAGCTTCTGATGTCCTTCAGCGGCCTGGTGCTTCTGGGCTATGTGGTCGGGCATCTGATTGGTAATCTGCAGGTCTTTGTGGGGCAGAATGCATTGAATGCTTATGCGGTATTTCTACGTTCAATTGGAGCCTGGCTCTGGATTATAAGGGCGTTTTTGCTGGCGATGCTTATAATTCATGTCTGGACTGCGCTGAGGTTGTATTTCGAAAATCGGGCGGCGCGTCCGATAGGATATAAACGCAAGGTGTACCAGGAGGCGACATTATCATCGCGGACAATGATCTGGACCGGTATCGGGGTTTTTCTTTTTGTGGTCTATCATCTCCTGCATTTCACATTCATCGTGACCAATCCCCAATATTCTCACTTGGAGGATGCCCTGGGACGGCATGATGTTTACTCCATGGTTATACTCGGCTTCCAGAATTACCTGATATCCGCGGTTTATTTAGTCTCTATTGCGATAGTCAGTTATCACGTTGTGCATGCTTCCAAGAGTATGTTTCAGACCTGGGGTTTAAACGATACCAACTTCGAAAAAATACTGCGTCCGGTTACTGTGATTTTTGCCTGGTTGATCCTTTTGGGCTATGTCTCGATTCCGATTGCAGTATTAACCGGATTTGTCAAACTTCCGGAGGGGGTGATTTAAATGGCCTTAGATTCAAATGTGCCCTCAGGATCGATATCCGAAAAATGGGATAAACATAAATTCGATATAAAGGTCGTGAGTCCTGCCAATAAGCGCAAATTTCATATCATCGTCGTTGGCACTGGGCTTGCAGGCGGTGCAGCTGCCGCATCATTCGCGGAACTCGGCTACAAAGTGACCGCCTTCTGTTACCAGGATAGCGCGAGACGCGCTCACAGTATTGGTGCTCAGGGTGGAATAAATGCCTCCAAAAATTATCAAAATGATAACGATTCTGTTTACAGGTTATTCTATGATACCATTAAGGGCGGAGATTTTCGCAGCCGTGAGGCAAATACCTATCGGCTGGCGCAGCTTTCTGAAAATATTATAGACCAGTGTGTAGCTCAGGGAGTGCCATTCGCTCGCGAATATGGCGGTCAGCTTGCCAACCGCTCATTCGGCGGAGCGCTGGTTTCACGAACTTTTTATGCGAGAGGCGCAACCGGGCAACAGCTTCTTTTGGGATGTTATCAGGCGCTCTCGCGTCAAATCGCACAGGGCAATGTGGAACTGCATGTGCGATCTGAAATGCTTGATCTCGTGGTCGTTGACGGTCATGCCAAGGGCATTATTGTCCGCGATATGGTCACGGGTGAGATAAAATCCTATGCGGCTGATGTTGTCGTCCTTGCTACAGGCGGCTACAGCAATGTATTTTTCCTTTCGACCAGTGCCAAGGGATGCAATGTCACTGCGATTCATCGAGCATATAAAAAGGGCGCATTTTTAGCCAATCCATGCTACACCCAGATTCATCCGACCTGCATCCCTGTGCATGGCGATTACCAGTCCAAGCTGACATTGATGTCTGAGTCACTTCGTAACGACGGCCGTATCTGGGTCCCGAAGAAGGAAGGCGACAATCGTCCTCCCAATGAAATTCCAGAAGCTGAACGTGATTATTATCTCGAAAGGAAATACCCTTCGTATGGTAATCTTGCTCCCAGAGATATTTCATCACGCTCGGCCAAGGAAGTATGCGACGAGGGTCGCGGAGTAGGCGAGACCGGAGTTGGGGTTTATCTGGATTTTTCGGACGCGATTGAAAGATTGGGCGAGGATACAATTCGTTCTCGTTATGGAAATCTTTTTCAAATGTATGAGAAGATTACAGCCGAGAATCCATACGAAGTTCCCATGAGAATCTATCCGGCTCCTCATTACACTATGGGCGGACTCTGGGTCGATTATAATCTGATGAGTAATCTTCCGGGTTTATTCGTGATCGGCGAGGCTAATTTCTCTGATCATGGCGCAAATCGGCTTGGAGCAAGTGCTTTAATGCAGGGCCTGGCCGATGGATATTTCATTATTCCTTATACTATTGGCCATTATCTCGCAGGCGTTACTCCGGGAGAGATTAAGGCGGATCATGATGAGTTCAAAAAGGCTGAAGAAGATGTGAAGCAAAGAATACATAGACTTCTTTCAATTGACGGAAAACGCACCGTTGATGATTTTCATCGTCAGCTCGGCAGGCTTCTATGGGAAGAGTGCGGAATGGCTCGAAATGAAGAAGGCCTAAAAAAGGCATTACAGGAAATTCCGAAAATGAGACAGGAATTTTGGGAAAACGTTAAAGTTGTCGGTGAAAATGAAGAACTGAACCAATGCCTTGAGCGTGCCGGACGAGTGGCCGACTATCTTGAATTTGCCGAGGTAATGTGCATTGATGCGCTCGATCGCGATGAATCCTGCGGCGCGCATTTCCGTGAAGAACATCAGACCGAGGAAGGTGAAGCTGTGCGTGACGATGAAAACTATGCCCATGTTTCCGCATATGAGTTCACGGAAATTGATAAGAGGCCTACCCTTCATAAAGAGCATCTGGAGTTCGAAGAAGTGAAGTTAGCCACAAGGAGTTACAAATAATGAATCTGACATTATATGTTTGGCGGCAGAAAAACGCTAAGGATAAAGGCCACATGGAGAAATACGAGGCCAAGGATATAAGCCCGGATATGTCGTTTCTGGAGATGCTTGATGTAGTCAATGAGGATCTGGAAAGCCAGGGCAAGGATCCGATAGCTTTTGACTCCGACTGCCGCGAAGGTATTTGTGGGATGTGTTCGCTGAACATCAATGGTGTTGCCCATGGCCCGGAACGTGCAACTGCGGCCTGTCAGCTGCATATGCGTCATTTCAAGGACGGCGATAAAATCTATATCGAGCCCTGGCGCGCCAAAGCATTCCCGGTGGTAAAGGACCTGATAGTGGACAGGTCAGCATTCGATCGTATTATGCAGGCGGGGGGATTTGTCTCCGTCGGAACCGGGGGAGCCCCTGATGCTAACGCTATCCCGATTTCCAAAGAAGCTGCTGAGGATGCTTTCGATGCGGCCGCATGTATCGGCTGTGGGGCCTGTGTGGCGGCCTGCAAGAATGCCTCGGCAATGCTTTTTGTGGCGGCCAAGGTTTCCCATCTGGCGAATCTTCCCCAGGGCAAGGTTGAGGCCAAACGGCGTGTGGTTAATATGGTCAATCAGATGGATTTAGAAGGCTTCGGCAATTGCACGAATTATTATGAATGCCAGGCCGCCTGTCCCAAGGAAATAAACGTGAAATTTATTGCCCAGATGAACCGTGAGTATTTCCGGGCCTTGAATTACAAGGAGAAGAAATAACCGATAATCCTGTCCCCGGGATTTATGGGGGTTTGAGAATAGAATATTTTACATAATGCCAATCGAGATATTTGCTCGATTGGCATTTTTTTGCTTTATTTTATAGAAATCAAAGCCGGGAGATTATATGAGCAGGGAAATCAGGAAAATCGCGATAGCATCGGACCATGCGGGATATGAATACAAAGAAGAAATAAAAAAACACCTTGAGGAAAATGGATATGCAGTAAAAGATTTCGGTACGGATTCAAATCAATCCGTCGATTACCCATTGTTCATAAAACCGGCTGCCGAAGCTGTCGCCTCCGGTGAGTGTGATGCCGGAATTGTTTTGGGCGGCAGTGGTAATGGCGAGGCTATGGCTGCCAATAAAGTTAGTGGTATCAGGTGTGCCTTATGCTGGAATTCCGAATCCGCCCGTCTTGCAAAGGAGCACAACGATGCCAATATGCTCTCTCTCGGTCAGAGACTGATTTCGCTTGAGACAGCGCTCGCCATTGTAGATGCATGGCTTAAAGCCGAATTCGAGGGCGGAAGACATCAAAGAAGAATCGATATGCTGGAATAGCTCCCCTAAAAACAGGCATACCGGATATAAAAGGAACATAGCTGCGTAAAAACGATTTTATATTATAATGGCATTATCTTTTAGGTCAAATAGATTGAGAGAGATTTATAAAAGGGATTAAGATATGAAAATGAATGTTGCACAAAAATTGATCGAAAGCCATCTGGTCTCGGGTGATATGGAGCCGGGTAAGGAAATCGGTTTGAAAATCGACCAGACTCTTACCCAGGATGCTACCGGCACTATGGTTATGCTGGAGCTCGAGGCTATGAATCTGGATCGTGTCAAGACGGAATTGTCGGCACAGTATATCGACCACAATCTTTTGCAGACTGATTTCAAGAATGCCGACGATCATCTCTTTCTTAGAAGCGCCTGCCGAAAATTCGGAGTATGGTACAGCAGGCCGGGAAACGGTGTCAGTCATCCTGTGCATATGGAGCGATTCGGAATACCCGGCAAGACTCTCCTGGGTTCCGACAGCCATACCTGCTCGGCCGGATCTATGGGAATGCTTGCTATGGGTGCGGGCGGCCTGGAGGTGGCGATAGCCATGGCCGGTGAACCGTTTCATGTCAAGATGCCCAAGGTTATGGGTGTTAAACTGACCGGGGAGCTGCCCGACTGGGTCAGCGCCAAGGATGTTATTCTGGAGATGCTCCGTCGTCACGGAGTTTCGGGCGGCGTTGGAAAGATTATCGAGTATTATGGTTCAGGGCTTGAGAGCTTGAGTGCCATGGACCGCCATGTGATAGCTAACATGGGCGCTGAGCTGGGCGCAACTACCACAGTATTTCCGTCCGATGCAAGAACCAGAGAATTCCTCGAACAGCAGGAACGCGGCGATGTCTGGACCGAAATAATTGCCGATGAAGACGCCGAATATGATGAATACGATGAGATCGATTTATCCAGCCTGGAGCCGATGATAGCCAAGCCCACCAGTCCGGGCAATGTTGTGCCTGTGAAAGAGGTTGCCGGGAAAGAGATCTACCAAGCTATGGTGGGATCGTCGGCTAATCCCGGATTTCGCGATTTCGCCATTTCTGCCCTGATCGTTGATGGTAAGCAGGTGCACGACCGGGTATCTTTCGATATAAATCCGACCTCACGTCAGATCACCGAAAATTTAATCGAACTGGGATATTTGGGAAAATTGATAAGATCGGGAGGACGGGTACACCAGCCCGGATGTAATGGTTGTATTGGTATGGGACAGGCTCCGGCCACCGGCAGAATCAGCCTGCGCACTGTGCCAAGGAATTTCCCGGGCCGTTCCGGCACCAGAGAAGACGCGGTCTATCTTTGCAGTCCCGAAACAGCCTCGGCCTCGGCCCTGACAGGCAAAATTACCGATCCCCGTGAACTTGATTTTGATTATCCGAAATATGAAGAGCCTAAAAAGATCCAGGTCAATACCTCGATGCTTCAGCCCCCGGCTGAAAAAAGCGATGACGTTGAACTCGAGAAAGGGCCCAATATCAAGACTCTGCCGGAACTCGATCCAATTCCGGATAATGTTGAAGGCCCCGTGCTTATGAAGGCGGGTGATGATGTTTCCACTGATGAGATTATGCCTGCCGGTACCAAGGTGCTGCCGTTTAGAAGCAATATTCCAGAAATCAGCAAATTCACTTTCGCCCGAATAGATGAGAGTTATTATCAGCGCGCCATGGAATACAAGGACAAGGGTTCGGTCGTGGTAGGCGGAAGCAATTACGGGCAGGGTTCCAGCCGTGAACATGCTGTCCTTGGACCGCGTTACCTGGGCGTGAAGGTTGTGCTGGTTAAAAGCTTTGCACGAATTCACTGGCAGAACCTGATTAACTTTGGAATCCTGCCATTGACTTTCAAAAATCCCGATGACTACGACAAAATAGGTCAGGATGATGTATTGGTTCTCAAAGACATTCATCAGTCAATTCAGGATAATAATGAAATCGAAGTAGAAAATAAAACCAAGGGTGAGAAGTATAAGGCTGTGCACAATATGTCTAAACGCCAGGTTGAAATGATCCTGAAAGGCAGCTTGATTAATATATTTCGCGAAAAGATTACAGCTTAGAAAAATATCCCATACGCATTTCTGCGTGACATTCCCGGCTTGAATCCATGTGATTGTGGCCGGGAATCTTTTTATGCTTTTCTGATATCGAATTCGATTTCGAAGATGTCTTTCAATGCTTGACGAGCGGCATGATAACCGCACATGCCGTGCACACCTCCGCCTGGAGGTGTGGAGGAAGAGCAGATATAGTGCCCCTTAAGAGACATTCTGTAAGGTGAAAGGCTTAGCACCGGCCGTGATAACATCTGTCCCAAATCCTGAACACCGCCGTTGATATCGCCGCCGATATAATTGGAATTGTAGCTCTCGAAATCCGCGGGCGACATAGTATGTTTTGCTATGATGATATCCCTGAAGCCGGGCGCAAAGCGTTCGATTTGATTTTCTATTCTCCGGGTCATATCGAAGTCGAAGCCGTTGGGGATATGACAGTAAGCCCAGGCTGTATGTTTACCTTCAGGCGCACGGCTTGAATCAAAGACACTCTGCTGGGCGAGAATTATATAGGGCCTTTCCGAGACCTTTCCCTTCCAGACCAGTTTTTCCGACTCGGCGATTTCCCCCATGGTGCCTCCGATATGAATCGTTCCGGCTTTGCGGCATTTCTCGGATTTGAATGGAATCTTCTCACTCAAAGCCCAGTCGACTTTAAATGCACCCGGACCGTAACGGTATCTTGACAGGCTTTTACGGTATTTGACATTCAGCTTGTCCTTGCATATTTCAAGTATTTGCCTGGGAGTCAGATCGAAAAGAATTGCTTTTGCCGACGGGAGATCATCAAGGCTCTTAACTTTGAAATTAGTTTCAAACTTGCCTCCGAGTGAGAGCAAAAGAGACTGCATCGAACCTGCGATGGATCGCGAGCCGCCCTTTGGAATCGGCCATCCGTGTGTATGTCCCTGAATCATGAGCACCAATGCTACCGCGGATGTAATCTTTTTATCCAGCGGCAGAATTGAATGTGCCGCCATCCCGGCGAAAAGCGCTTTTGCTTCTTCATGATAAAAATATCTGTCCGCAAAGCTCCTGGCAGAACGGACAGCCTTCAAACCAAAGCGGATTGCCTCAGGAAGAAAATATGGAATCTTTGCCGGGCCCAAAAGATCGAATGCAATCTTATTCCAGTCCTCCACCAGCGGTTTTATTGTTCTGATATAAGCATCACGGTCTTTGGCCAGCGATTCAGCAGTGTCTTCAACGCTTGATTCCAATACTGCGGCATCGCCATTATCGAGCGGATGCGCTGCCGCGATTGACGGGTAAATCCATTCCAGACCGTGCTTAATAAGCGGCAGACGGCTCAGAAAGGGTGAGGCTGCTCCCAGCGGATGGACGGCGGAGCAGATATCATGAACGAAGCCCGGCTCTGTAAGTTCGGCCGAACGCATACCGCCGCCGATCGTATCCTTGGCCTCGAGCACGAGCACTGAAAGATCGGCCATGGCCAGAGTGATGGCTGCCGCGAGACCGTTAGGCCCAGAACCAACTATTATAGCATCCAATTCGTGCGTCATTTTTATAATGAGGCTGACGCGTCAAGATAATACAGGATTATCATTGAGGCAAGTTTAGCGGTGCGATTATGGATGTCATATTTGGGATTCAGCTCGGTCAGTTCCAGTATCCGGGAGCGTCTGTCGCCGCCGGCTATTTTTGCGATGTAACATATTTCCTCGGCGGTAAGACCGATTGGATATCCGGCGCTCACCCCCGGGGCATCCTGGGCCTGAACCGAATCCAGATCGAATCCCCAGAAGATATTTTTGGCGCCGTTTGATTCAAGTATATCCTTGAAAACGGCGTTTATTCCCTCGGTTCGAAGTTCCTCCAGCGGGTAAACATGAACTCCGGTCTGATCAAGAAAGCGCCTGTACTCCGGTGAGTTAACAATATCCTTACCGGCCATCTCATACAGCCTTTCCGGCCGAATCTTGTTTTCATCCAGAAGCTGGCGGTAAGGGGTTCCGCTGTGACGGATATCCTCCTGCCTGACGTCAAAATGACTGTCGATATTGAAGACCAGAAGATCATCCGAGGATTTAGCCAGAGCACTGCAATCGGGATAGGAGATATCATTTCCTCCGCCCAGGATCACCAGACGTTTGCCGTCATTCAAAACCGTTTTAACAATTTCATGCTGACGGTTGTGTATTTTCTCCAGGCTGCCCTCGACAATAGTGTCGCCAAGGTCGAATAATTCGCAGTAGCCGACTTTTTCCGGCACCGAAAATTTGTAGAGGGCTTTGCGGATTGCCGTTGGGCCTTCTTTGGCCCCGACTCTGCCTTTATTGCGCCTGACGCCCTCATCCTGAGGACAGCCCAGAAAGACGAAATCCGCATCCTTATAGTTTTCAGGTGCGGATTTCACGAATTCGCCCATCTTGATATCATTGGGATCATTACGGCTGTAAAACAGACCGTCATCCGGCCTTAAGGTATTTTTGAAAATATCCATTAGATTATATAATCTGATTATTGTTGCGGAGGTTCCTCAACAATAATGAAGCCGTTTAATGTGTCCGGACGATACAGGTCAAAATAGGGAAATGTGCCTGTCTCCAGAAATTGCAGAGTGAATGTATCGTTCGGTTCTATAATCCCGCTGTTGAAGATAGTATCCTGCCCGCCGTTTTCTACACTGGTTACCGTATGACGAAAGTCGTCGAAGTTGATCCAATGAACATCAGTGCCGGAATATACCCATAGAGATTCAGGCAAAAAGGCATTATCTTCAATAAATATCTCATTGGGCAGAGGTGTTGCCGATATAACCGTATCTTCCTCGGCGGTCTCCTCCAGAAAACCCTCATCACCATCAGCCTGCTCTTCTCCTCCGCAATAAATTAATGCGGTTAAGAAGAAAGTCAGGATTGATATAATTAAAAACGCCAATTTTCCATTGAGTAAGATATTTCTCATAAATAAATCCTCCTTTTTTCTACATTCTTCCTTCAGCGACTACTTCCTGCTCCTTTGGCGGGATATAAAGAACTCCCAGGAAAAATCCCCAGACCATGTGAAGCAGAAGATTGGAGACAAACGGCTTGAATGCCATCGGCATCTGCTTAAATAACTCTGCACCAAGAGCGCCGGCAATCAATGCGGTTATGCCGAGGGCAATGGTCCAGGCGAGGCCGAATATCAGGCCCTTAAGCCATCCGCCGCCTGGCAGAATCTTGTAGATGAATGGCCAGGCAAAAGCAAGCGCGAATATGATTCCGTCAATATGATGTTCGACCATCCACCATATGTTGCTGGTACCGGGGTAGGCGCCAAATAGTCCAATAAAGCCGCCGAACCACTTATCGATAAAGAACATTAAATAACTGGCCACAAAGCCCGCAAAGAGCAGGCTCTTAACATTTATCCCTTTTACTGTCATACCATCCTCCTATGGGATTAATCTTTCACAATCAGAGGTATATTATTTCCCCGACATTGTTCTTTAATCTAACAAGATGGAATGAAGATGCAATGATAGTAAATTATATAGGGAATACGTAATAGCTGTACGTAATTAATCCAGAAAATTTGTTCTTGAAATAAAATATGTATCAAATCGAATTTAAATTACTCTTTAATATGTGAGAGAAAACGATTTACTCTTCTATATTGACAAGCTTAGTTAATATTTTTATTTTTAATGTATATCCTCACGACCGATTAGCAGCAGGCTTTTAAAATAGAACAATTGAATTATCGTCTTGCGGAAATCTTCATGTCGATATCTAATCTTATAACCGTGCAAAAATGGGGGTAAAGGGGGTGATACAGGCATAATTATATCTCTAACCTTTTGAACCAATGCAACTTTCAAGCTCAAAGCCTGCCTTTGAGGGGAGGAGAAAAACATGAAAAGAGTTTTAGCGGCAAGCTTGTTTTTGGTACTGATCCTGAGTCTTACCATATCTGCCAGTGATTTAAAATATATTGAGGTGGAAAGGCATGATGCGCCGGGATTTGTCGGTTATGTGCCGGATGAAATCGTTGTCGAATTCGATCAGTTCACCGCTTCAAATGTCACCAAATCGGCAACCCAAACCGGCCGCATCGGCGTTTTTGAAATCGATAATCTGGCCGAGAAATATGGCGCCATATCGGTACGTCAGCAGTTTCCCGGCTCGGATCAGAAAGTTTTGCGCAAGAGTGATGTCGATCTTTCCGGCTGGCACAAGATTCGATTTGCGGGCGAGGTCGATGTTGAACAGGTAGTCAGGGAATACAAGCAACTGGGGGCTGTTCTGGATGCACAGCCAATCGGCATACATACCACCTATGCCCTGCCCAATGACGGCAATTTTGCCGAACAATGGCATCTGGACCAGGCCAGCGATCATGATATCGATGCGCCCGAGGCCTGGGATATCGAAACCGGAGATGAGTCCATAATCGTGGCAATTCTCGATTCCGGAGTACGTTACTTCCACAAAGACCTTGGCGGCGGGGATGCATCCTACAGCAATCCCGGTCTTGCCGATGGAAATATGTGGATCAACACTGCCGAGAAAAATGGCTCTGCCGGTGTTGATGATGATGGTAATGGATTTGTGGATGATTGGATCGGCTGGGATTTCGTAGACGGCGGTTCGAACTGCTGGTCCGGTGAAGACTGCGATAACCAGGACAATGATCCGCGTGATTTTAACGGGCACGGCACTCATTGCGCCGGCAATGTTGCCGCGATTACCAACAACGGGTATGGTACCTGCGGCCCTGCCGGCGGCTGGGGTAATGGCACGCTTCAGGCATCCGGCAACGGCGTAAAAATAATGGCGCTGCGTATAGGCTGGTCGGGACAATATTGGTATTACGAAGTGGGCTATGTGCGTATGGATTTCATAGCCGAGGCCCTGTATTATGCCGCGGATAACGGCGCCAAAATCGCCTCATGCAGTTGGGGTTCATCTAATTCAGGCGGGCTTTCCTCCGCAATCAGCTATTTCCTTGGAAGCGGCGGAATTATCTTTAAGGCTGCGGGTAATGATGGCAGTCAGACCGCGGACTATATGTGCGGCCTCAATAATGCGAATATCGTTTCGGTTGCCGCAACCGACAGCAACGACTGTAAGGCCGATTTCTCGACCTATGGCACATGGGTGGATATCTCCGCTCCCGGCACTGGTATCCTGAGCACATATCATGATCACGGTGATCCGCAGAATGATTATGTCGCCGCTCTTGACGGTACCTCGATGGCCACACCGCTTTCAGCAGGCGTGGCAGCATTGATATGGTCGCAGAATCAGGGATGGAGCCGCAGTCAGGTTCTTACACAGTTATTCGAATCCGCGGATGATATCGATAACCTGTCCTGCAATTCATCCTATGCCGGTAAGCTGGGCGCCGGAAGAATTAACGCTTATAACGCAGTTAATACCGGAACACCGCCGCCCGTGGCGGATTTCACCGGCTCACCAACTTCCGGATGTGCGCCCCTGACGGTAAACTTCACCGATCAGTCGACCGGTGATATAACAAGTTGGGACTGGG
This sequence comes from uncultured Ignavibacteria bacterium, assembly GCA_964496505.1. Taxonomy (GTDB): domain Bacteria; phylum Zixibacteria; class MSB-5A5; order JAABVY01; family JAABVY01; genus JAABVY01. Next base: position 46,865 of record CAZBZV010000025.1, read on the forward strand.
ATTTTGGCGACGGCGGATCATCCGCAGCCCAGAATCCATCCTATCAGTATAACTCCGGCGGTACCTATACGGTCTCTCTGACCGTGACAGGTCCCGGTGGTTCGGATACCGAAACCAAAACAAATTATATCACTGTCAATGTCGGCCCGACTGCCGGTTTCGTGGGATCGCCTACTTTCGGCACCGAGCCTTTGACGGTCAACTTTACCGATCAATCCACAGGCGCAGCTTCATGGGATTGGGACTTTGGCGACGGTGGATCATCGACCGCCCAGAACCCGAGCCATGAGTATACCAGCGCCGGAACATATACCGTTAGCCTGACCGTTACCAATGCATGTGGCAGTGACACCGAAACCAAGACTGATTATATTACGGTCAATCCCTGTCTTGCTCCGGTTGCCGATTTTGAGGGTTCACCCTTATCCGGAGAAGCGCCTTTAACGGTCAGCTTTACCGATATTTCCACAAACGGTCCCTCGAGCTGGGCTTGGGATTTCGGTGACGGAGGAACGTCAACTGCTCAAAATCCGACCCATCAATATACATCAGCCGGCACTTATACGGTATCACTGACCGCCACAAACTCATGCGGCTCCGATATCGAGACAAAAAATGATTATATAACTGTCACTTGCACCGCACCGGTCGCAGATTTTGTCGGCTCTCCGACCTCGGGTGAAGTACCGTTGACAGTCAGCTTCACCGACCAATCAACCGATGCCATTTCATGGGCTTGGGATTTCGGTGACGGAGGAACGTCAACTGCTCAAAATCCGACCCATCAATATACATCAGCCGGCACTTATACGGTATCACTGACCGCCACAAATTCCTGCGGTTCCGATATCGAGACGAAAACCGATTATATCACGGTAACATGTACCGCACCGGTTGCCGATTTTGTCGGCTCTCCAACCTCTGGCGAGGCTCCGCTGACGGTCAGCTTCACCGACCAATCAACCGGTGCCATCTCATGGGATTGGGATTTCGGCGATGGCGGAACGTCAACTGCTCAAAATCCGACCCATCAATATACATCAGCCGGCACTTATACGGTATCACTGACCGCCACAAATTCCTGCGGTTCCGATACCGAGACGAAGACCGATTATATAACGGTTACCGAGCCGGCGCAGTACTATATGCATGTCGGCGATATGCAGGTAACCAAGGATAGCTGGTGGATACTACGTAGAGGACATGCCTACGTGAAGATTGTGGATGCCGGTGGTTCGCCTGTTGCCAACGCTACCGTCAGCGGGCACTGGACCGCTGGAGCATCCGATTCGGACCAGTTCACCACTGGCTCTGACGGCTGGGGGGAATGTGTTTCGAACTGGAGATGGGGCGATGCCACGTTCACATTCTGCGTGGATGATGTCACAAAATCCGGATGGACATACGATCCTGCTGCCAATGTGATGACCTGCGCTTCGTCTGACGGTTCTGTGTCGGCTGTTATGTCGAAGGTTGCGATTGATTTCGACGAGATCGAAAATATTGACGGCCGCCAACTGGTCTTCAATGTTCCCAATCCGTTTAATCCCACAACCGAGATTAATTTCTTTGTGCCGGAGGCGGGAAATGTCAGGGTAGAGGTGTTCAACCTACTCGGACAGAAAATATCCACACTTCTGGACAGGGAGTGTAATGCCGGATTGAATTCAGTTACATGGAACAGCCGCAACAGCTCCGGGACAAAAGTCGCAAGCGGAATCTACTTCTTCCGTGTAACATATGAAAACGAAATATCGATTACTAAGAAGATGCTTCTGATGAAGTAGAGTATATTTAAGAAAGAAGCGCCGGACCCGATCCGGCGCTTCTTTTTACTATCGCATTTCTCTGATAGGCGCTTCCTTGCGCCACATCTCGTGCACAAACCTGAACAGTTTTTCGCTAAGGGAGACTTTATACGGCGTCGGATTCAGCGGACGTTTATGATCCTTGCGCATGGAATCTACCTGTTCAAGGGCAAAGTCCCGGATTTTATCCGGAGAAGGCGATTCGTGTTTCAGTTGCCCGTCCCAAACCAGGTGATGAAGCGGTTCTACTTTGCTGGGGATAACATAAGTACGCTTTGCCTCTTCAAAGGGATGGCAGCATAAGACGCGTTTACCTTCCTCGGGAGCCTCCTCACCGACCGTTATCATAAGATCAAGAAGCGGGAATCCCTTCTCGCCGTAAAGCCGGTATCCTTCCTTGCGGCCGGGAAAGGTCATTTTGGCGATATCCTCGGAGAGTTTTATTTTGGGTTCATCCCGCGCTTGCACAAGTTTGTAGACACACCCCAGGGAAGGATCCTTCTGGCAGGTTACGAGATGAGTTCCGATTCCGAATATATCGATCTCATGCCCCTGCTGATTCAAGGAGCGCAATGTCTCCTCGTTGATTTCATTGCTGGCTACGATTTTCAAACCTTTAAAATCGTTTTCATATTTTTCTCCTACTTCAGTGAATATCTCCCGTGTGCGTTTGGACAGATGTGATAAATCGCCTGAGTCGAGACGTATTCCCACCGGATCGTAGCCCGCATCCTTCAATGCCAGCGAAACGCACAGGAAGTTCGGGATGCCGGATTCCAGGGTGTCATAAGTATCAACCAGTGCCAGGAAACCGTTTGGGAATGCGTGGGCATAGGCAATAAATGCTGCCAGCTCTCCATCATTGGTATGGCCGTATCCGAGCTCATCCCGATACTTCAAGACACTTTCAAGGAATTCATGCTCATTTCCTTTCGGGTCAGCGAGGTTCTTTTCCTTAATATCTTCTATATTCGTGTAAGAGGAGATATAGGAGTGTGCCTGTGTGCCGCTGACCGGCATACCAAACAGATATCCGGCCATCATATTGCTCGTGCCGTCAAATCCTCCCAGATAGCTGTATCTGGATGCGGAGACTGCACCGTCCGGACCCTGGGCGCGCCGCATTCCGAATTCGATCAGCTTCTTGTCCTTACCCGCTGCAAGACGCATGCGCATGGCATTGGTGGCAATCAGTGATGGAAAAGCAATCAAGTTTAATATGGTCGATTCCAGAAGCTGGCAGATTCCCAGAGGCCCCTCCACACGCATCATCGGAATGCGGGGAAATGCCAGGTCGCCCTCGCGCAGCGAGTGCACCTTCACCTGTGAGCAATCCAACTCCCTCAACCATTTCTTGAATTCATCGCTGCATTGGGGAAGCTGCTTGCAGATGTAATCAATATGGTCTTCCTCAAAATGATAGTTCTGCAGAAACTTCAGCGCCTCGGACAGGCCGGCGAAGATAGTGAATTCCCCGCCGAATGGATTTTTGCGGAAGAACAGATCGAAAACGGCAAAATCTTCATGCCTGTTGGCATTGAAATACGAATAAGCCATTGTCAGCTCATACTGGTCTGTCAAGAGCGGTTTAACATATCCATTAACCGGCTTCACATTATCCTCCTTAAATGCCGGATTGATACAATCCGTGAAAAGTAGTTATGCTTGTTTCAAAAAATCCATTCCCGGCCAAGATGCCATCGGATCAGTTGACTTAACCAGGTTCATGCCTTCGTCCGAAAACCTCCGGAATGCCCTGTCCGCCTGCTCGGTAAAGTCGACCATATCGGGTATAACCACCGGCGATGTACAATCTTCCATCAGATAAACCTTCTCGGCCAGTCCAGGATCACGCGACTTGATCTCGGCCAGCAAGTCCTCAACGGTCCAGGCCACACAATGGCTTTTGGCCTGTCCCGCTATTATAATGCGGTCATGTGAAAGGAGGTTATCGAAAAAGGCCTTGTTCTCGGAAGCGATTTTCTGCTTCCTCTCGTCTTCGGTCACCTCGGGGCGGAATATCGAATAATTTTCGGTAAGCTGGTTTTCACCTTTGACTTCGATAGTAGGCTGCCTCTTTCTGGCAATACTATAAAAGAAGAGCGATTCCTCAATTGCCGATACGAGAGCATGCCCGATGCCGCCCAGCATGGCATGATAGGGCCAGATCATCAATTGCAGCTTGCCGCTGTCTTCCAGTTCCTTACAATAATGATAAAGGAATTTCTGAAGGCTGTCATAATCCTTATCAGCTATATTTTTGGCAGCATCCGGATTCACTTTCCATTTGCCGTTTTCCACGTCCTCGGCCGAGACGATAGTCATTGGTTCAGGATGATTGCCGTCCGAATCAACCAGGAAAAAAGGATGAAACACCTGCATGGTCTTATGTGTGTCCATTGAGGCGATTACATTTGAAATCAATCCCATATTCCGGTATATGAATTTACAGATACGTTTGCTGTCCTCAACCGCAGCATCCCCGGAACGCCCGGCTACAAAGAGCTCATGCCCGGGCATGCAAAATGTATTCTGACAGTCGACCAGCAAAAGACAGATTTTCGTCTCATCTTCAAATGCGGGCTTCAGATTATTTTCTTCAGCCCAGCTTTCGGCATTTTTGGAAATATTCTGATACTCCACGCGCCGGACTTTTGAGACATTTTCCTCATTAAAAAGAGGTGGTATGGGTAAATCTTTATACATCATTTTGCCAACTTCCCTTTTTTGCTATTACGGATTTCCTTTAGCCTATAAAACATAAGATAAAGGAAATTGTTCGCAAAGTGATTTTTTGAGCGGCTTATAGTGACTTTTCGATGGCAAATTAATGATTAAAATAAAAGCCGTCCGGTTTTACCGGACGGCTTTTTTATTCGGAAAGATCAGGGACGAATTAAAGTCCCGATCCATATTTCCTCATTCTCTTAGAACGGACAGCAATCGCCGCCAAGACCATCC
>CAZBZV010000026.1:0-50648 GCA_964496505.1 uncultured Ignavibacteria bacterium
GATAATACAGCGGTTTCATATAGCAATAGTAAACATCGCTGCTGGTCTTGTCGGCACGTACAAGCTGCGAGATAACATAGGCCGAGTCTATAAAGGTCGGGCCTTCCCACGCATTCGCGCCGACTTTGCGATAATATATTATGGATGATGTTTCGATTTTATCATCAGGTGCCGATGCACAAACCGACTCATTTGTGGCAACATGTACAACTACTTCACCTGCAGAATTCGTATCGACATCAATATGAGGCCAGATATAGGGGGAATTCTCTGCATCTGTATCGCCGCAGTATCCGGTCTGAATATTATCGGTATTGGGTGCCCCGGACAGACTGTCCTCAGTAAAATTGTACATATCACTGGGGCAGGCGCCGGCAAAACCAACAAAAGTCCAGCCTGAATTCAAGGGGAAGCTATGGTAGCCGATGACACCATAACCATTCTTGGGATCGGCATCCATGTTGGGGTAATAGCTGGGTATAACACCGACAGTGGCCAGGCCGCCCACCGTGAAGTCCCAGGCTCCTCCGGTCCAGTCAAAGATTCCCTCTTTGACATTGAGAATGGTGGATGAGCCCTGAACCTGAGCATCCGGGAAGTTCATATAAACATAATCACAGCCGGAGTTGTAATAACCGGCATAGATAATCTGACGGCCGCAAGCGGTGTTATGCCACATATCGCGAATTGTGGAAGTAGTGTTATAAAGCTGACGGCTGGGCGCAAATGTCTGGGCAATCGACTGATTGCCATAGGGTTTATACATACCCATAGTCTGCATCTGTCCCTGATCGGACATTAGCTGAGCAGCATTTTCGGCGTTGCTCCTGGTTGTCAGGTATGGATGCTCGACAGCATCCTTAGCAACGGCAGTCATGCTGAGTAAAAATAAACTAAATAGAAGGATTACTGAAAGCTTTTTCAGCATCGTAAACTCCTTTCAAGATTACATTTAGAAAAGACAAGTTGTGTTAATGAAACTGGCGCAGTCGTTCCTATTGAAAGACTTCGACCGGATTAATCGCAACCAATCACCTCCTCTCCGATATATTTTTTTATGCACTTTTATTGCTGTGAGTCAGTCCATATTTACTACATTAACAGACCTATTCCGCATGAGTAAGCAGCGGAAATTGAAGGTATACGCAACGATTCCCTTATAAATGGCGGTATGCGTTCAACTTAAATTTTGCTGTTTTTTTGCTTGCCCAATTACCGGAGAGCGTTCCGAATTCCCGAGGGGTGCCCGATGTGATCCTAATTGATGCAAATTCAATCCGGAATTGGCTACGATTATAATACTATTTTGCGGTATGCTTGTCAAGGTCATTTTGAAGCCGCAAATCCCAGGAATTAAGGCCAGATCAGCATCGGAAGGCATTCCCGAGGAAACTTATGCCGTAAGGATCGGCATAAAAAAGCCCGCAGATTTATCTGCGGGCTTTTTTATCACTGATTGGATATCAGCTTAGCAGTCGGGAATGGTATCGCCATCGGTATCGCAGGGAGCATTGCCGCCGATGAAGACATAGTTAATCACGTAAACAGCATCACTGACATTAACACTACCGTCGCAGTTGGCGTCGCCGGTATAGAACGGTGATGGAGGCGCACCGCCAATGAAGACATAATTGATGATTGTAACAGCGTCGGAAACGTTGACAGCATCATCGGCATTGGCATCGCCACAGAGTGCGAAGGAAATGTGCTGTCTCTGGTACATATATGTCCAATTTGCAATCCAGACACCGGCATAGCCCTTGGCAGCCTGGTCAACCGGCGGGAATGCGCCATGATAATCAACATCATCGAAATGAGGATCAGCCGGCTCTGTCTGACCCGGAGTGTTAGCCGGGCTGGCAGGATCGAGACGAGGATCGAGCAGACCCAGGCCTTCGTTACGGTCAACATTGATCAGCATGGGATCCTCGGTCCAGTGGTTGTTATTGGCCGGATCGATCATATAGACTTCGGCAAAATTGCTGGTGGAATCTTCAATTTCGTCGCCATTACAGTCATAGGACTCTTTGATAAAAAGATCGATTGTAGCCGGGCCATCGCCGAAATCCCAGAAGTACATATTTGTAATCGTCAAGTCGCCGGCATTCAAACGTGAACGGCTGTCCTCGGGACTGCCGTCAGCGCCGCAGAGGTCCTCTATATCAACGACATCGCCTCCGAAGTAACCGATGATACCATTGGCATAGTGGCCGCCGGCATTGTCGCGAATCTTTAAAGCATGATCGTTATCACCGTTCTCGGTATTGGAGCCGCCGCCGATGTAGGTCACGTTAAAGATATAGGGCTCGGCGAAAGGTGTGCCCTGCTCGTCACCGGTAGCGCCGTCATGCTCACCGCAGCGGTTGGCATTGGCGGAATCCTGAATAACGAACCAGAACTGATGATAACCGCGGAATCCTTCGTCATAGTCAAAAGCATCGTCACCGTTGAAAGCTGAAACCAGATACTTGGTGTTGACTGTTCCGCCGAACCACTCGAAACCATCGTCGTAGTTGTTGTAGACTTCGACATGATGGATTTCAGTACCGGCACCAACGGCGCCCATGGTGAGGCCGTTGATCTCATTGGCAGCGCCGATCTCGGTTCCGCCGTGACGGATGGAGACATACTTGAAGACACCGGAATTGTCCAGGCTGTCCGGGCTGGCTCCGCCGCCATATTCGCCGCGGGGCTCGTCAGTGGGAATACCCTCTATCTGCTGAATACCGGTGGGGGTATTACAAACGGAACGGCCAAGAATCAGTACGCCGCCCCAGAGGCTGTTAGTACCGTAAGGAATATCAAATGGATCGTCTACATTATCAACATCACCGGTGAAAATGATCGGCTTCATCTCCGTACCCATAGCATAGATCTTACCCCCGCGGGCAACGCAGAGATATTTGGAATTGGTACCGGTTCCGGGCTCACCCTTAATGATAGTACCGGGATCAATGCTGAGAATGGCGCTGGAATCCACGAAGACACCGTCTTTCAGAATCCAGACATGATTGCTGTCGAGATGAACTGAATCGGGAGCAGAAATGTCGGCGTCCCACAGATGGAGAGTGTCTTTGCCGGCTTCAGTTGTCTGCGCAAAAAGCATGCAAGGCAGAATTGCAATAGCAAGTAAAGTTAAAATAACGCGCTTCACTTAAAACCTCCTAAGTGTTTTTTGTTAGGCTCTCTTAACCCTTGTTTGTTTTCCCCGAAGGGATAGCATTTAATAATTGAGATACTTGAATCATTCGCCGGAATCAGGCCTGGCTGCGCTGTCTTATCCGGCAGATTAAGAAATTGTGATACATAATCAGGGCAGGTGAAATCTTCAGCCCTTTAAATATCGACCTCCTTTCCAATCCACAAATCTATTGGTCCTCTTGATTTCCTTTATCTCAAAAGCAGTCTTTCAATTGCCTTTGACTGTGCCCATATTTAGCTCTGCTTTTTTAAGCGCTGATTAAGCATGTATTAGAAACACATTTATTATCCTCGCCGCGTTGAAATGGCGGAGATATGCGACTTAGATTTTTTTCACTCCAATAGAAATTTTAAAAGTCGAAGATGAGTCCTCTGATGCGCAAAACTATTGTCAGAACCTGCCTTATCTTCCTATAATTTTCTGTCCCATAATCTGTAAGACGTGGAGAAGATGGTTCAAATATGTTAGATTGAAATGACCCGAAAATTAGATTTTATTCAGGAAAATATTAGCAGTGTTTATTGATTGTTAGAATGTTTTTAGGAGGTTTTAAGGTTAAATCTTAAAACCTCCTGCAATTATTTGATTTTGGGGATATGGTTAAGAGAGTGGTTTAAGTACTATCAAATTTGTTTTAAATCTGCAAAAAGAACAGAATTTTCTTTTAGAAGTATTACAGGTCCATCGCTACATCATAGCCGTCACGCACGGCATCGAAAATCTGTCCCGGTTTTTTGGCGTCACCGATAACACGCACATCAAAACCCCGCTCACGCAGCTCGCTCTCGAGCTCGATCGAAGAGCGCATGCCAACGGCGGCCACCACCGAATCGAACTCACCCAGGAAAACATCACCCTCCTTCTCCATCACATAAGCCTTGTTTTCATCGAACCAGCTCAAATTGGTTTTGGTAAACATTTTCACACCAAGCGCATCGAGCATCTTGAGAGTTAATTTGCGAGTAATCGGTTCCATGTCGACAGCAAGCTGATCCAGGATTTCGACAACAGTGACTTTATGTTTGCGGGATGCCAGATATTCGGCCAGCTCAACTCCGACCATGCCGCCCCCGATAATCAGCACCCTCTCACCGGGTTCTGTTTTGCCGGTCAGGATATCTTCGGCAAAGAGTACCTCCTCGAGTCCAGGAATAGCGGGGATGACAGGTTTGGCTCCCGCCGCCAGCAGAACAATGTCAGGCTTTTCTTCAGCGATCAAATCGGCTGTAGCCTTGCGGGGAATATTCAATTCAACGCCGCTTCTTCTCACTTTATCGATCAGGCCCTTAATCGGCTTTTCCATCATCTCCTTGCCGGGCGGCATATAGGCCAGATGGATTTGTCCTCCGAGTTTTTTGCGGTCGTAGAGCACAACTTTATGTCCGCGGGCTGAGGCCGTCAGGGCGGCCTGCATACCGGCCGGCCCTCCTCCCACTACTACGATCTTTTTCTTCCCGGCGGGAGCGGCATGCATTTCATGTTCGCGTCCGGCCTGTGGATTGGCCAGGCATCCGATCTCGTGTCCCGATTTCAACCGCGCCAGACATCCCTGCAGGCATGCGCCGCACTGGACGATCTCATCATCGCGTCCCTCCCTCATTTTGATGGCGAAGTCCGGCTGGGCCAGAAGCGGACGTCCGAGCCCGACAGCATCAACCATATCCTCATCCAGAGCCTGGCGAATCAGATCCGGCATACCCATTCTTCCGGCAACTATCACCGGAAGACCGACCTTGCTTTTTATCTCAGCGGCCCATTGCAGGTTCTTACTCAGAGGCAGACGCATATGCTGAAAATACCACGGTCCCGAATCACAGACCGAACCGGAGACCACGTGAAGCGCGTCAACTCCGCGCTTCTCAAGAAAATGAGATAGCTCAAATGCGTCATGAAGTCCCATGCCCTCTTCCACAATCTCGGTAGCCGAGATACGGGCTATAATCGGAAAGTCTTCACCCGCCTTCTTCCTGATAGAAGTCAGGACTTCGTCAAGAAACTGATAGCGGTTATCGTTTTTAAGACCGTACTCATCTTCTCGCAGATTTGTGACAGGAGATAAGAACTGGGCAATCAAATAGCCCAATCCGCACTGAAGTTCGATTAGATCGAAATCGGCTTCACGCGCCCTGCGCGCCGCCTCGCCGAACTGTTCCACGATGACCTTGATTCTCTCTGTGCTCATCTCTTCCGGCGTGTTGCCCTTGGCGGGACATAATACCGCAGAGGGTGCTTCCGGCGGTGATCCGGAGGCCTTGGGATTGGCCGCTCTGCCGCCGTGGTTCAGATGAGCGATGGCTTTGGAACCGTTCTCATGAATCACATCGGTAACAGCTTTTAATCCGGGTATATAGCTGTCGGCTGTAATGCCGATTTGTTTGGGATGTTCCCTTCCGCAAAGGTCAATATAGAGAGGCTCCAGTATCAAAGCGCCGGTTCCTCCCTGTGCACGCGGCTTATAAAAGGCTACATGTTTTTCATTGGCTTCCCCCGAGGGACTTCCAAGTCCTGTCTTAAGCGGAGCCATAATCAGCCTGTTGGGAATTTCGGCTGTGCCTATTTTCATGGGTGAAAATGTGTCCACCAGACCTCTCCTGTTTTTAGTCAATCAGCCAAAGCCGGAAGGCTGCCCTAACTTATAATAATCTTTAGTCGATCAGATTTCAATCAATTATTTTCTCTGCTTGACCGGGCCGCAATTATCAGAAATTGCGCGGCAGGCTAAATTTCAGTTAATCCAATTTCATTAAGGGGGAGCCTGCCGCGCACTCAGCGAGGGTTAAAAACCCTGATCATGTTTATTGCAATTGTGGCCTCCTGCCTCTTTGAATCTCGGCTCATCACACAGATTTCCGGAGGTGGTCAGCTCTCCGTTGAGATAAGCCAAAGCGACATCCTTAGGGCTTTGCGAGGGAGCCCCGCAAATAACTTCGATACCCTTAAGATTGAACATGCCAATGGCACGATGCCCCATACCTCCGGCAATCACTGTGTTGCAACCGGTTTCAGCGAGCCATTGAGGCAAAAGACCGGGTTGATGAGGAGGTGCAGAGACCATCTCGATTTTTATAATCTTCTTATCTTCCGGATCCGCTTCAATAAGCGCAAATTCGGTACAATGCCCAAAATGGGGGCTTAGAACCCCCTGATCTACAGGTATTGCGATTTTCAACAAGTTTGCTCCTTTCGGATTACTACTTTCGGGTCATTTTCTCCCCACATTTGGGGCATTTTATATCATAACATGGTACTCCTCGTTCATGCGACGCGGTTTCCCCGCAATTGGGACAGACACAATCGCCGCCTGGTCCCTGACCACGGCCGCCCATCCGCCCGCGACCGCCCTGGCCACGACCTTGTCCACGTCCCTGGCCTCCGCCAGAACCGCCACCCTGGCCTCCGCCAGAACCGCCCCCCTGGCCTCCGCCCTGACCGCGGCCTCCACCGCCGCCAAATCCATTTGAAAACATCATAAAATCACCATCTTTCTTTTCCGGTTCAAGATTTATGTATCATCCCGATATTTATTTATATTTTTTTGTACTCTGTATCTTCTTCTCCTACCTCGTCCACGTCCTTTTCCGCGGCATCCCGGCAGACGAAGTTCGTCATTATCGAGTGCTCCTTGCGAAAATGCCCCCAGAATCAATTCTACATTTCCGCGTATCCATGGATAGACCTTGATATTCATTGCCCGAAGCTGAGTTTCCAGTTGAGCGGAGATAGCCCCGCAGATAAGCACATCAACCTCCTGGCTTTCCAATAACATGATAATTTCATGTGGGTTCCGCCCGCTCAAATCCAGAATCTGCCGCTTACCACGTTCGGATTCATTCAATTCAATAAGCAGAATCCGTCGCGAAGTATCCATGACCGGTGATACACGGCCATTCCATATGGGTATTGCAACTCTCATAACTATTATATATAGAGCAGTCTTGATGCCAAAACAGGAGATAACTTGATTGCAACCATTTAATGTATTGTTAAATAATAAATTATAAAGAATCATATTCTCAGCAGGTGTTGCATAATTATAACTGATTATTGCAATAATGCAAATCTTAAGGGCTGCGGCTACTGCATAACCGCAATGCCTATGCTGGCGCTTCCACGCCCAGCTTTTTCATCTTGCGCCAGAGTGTGGTTTTGTGGATGCCGAGTTGTTCGGCGGTTTTAGTGCGGTTCCAGTTGTTTTTGCGAAGAGCTTCCTTCAGGTAAGCGGCTTCCATATCCTCGAGGGAGTTGGAGAGAATCTCCCTTTTCTTGTCTTTGGGACGGATATTATCCGGCAGGCAGTCAAGATTGATGACAGTTTTCTTGCAGAGCACAAAGGCATGCTCGATTATGTTTTCGAGTTCACGGATATTGCCGGGATAATCATAATTCATCAGCACCGCCATAACATCAGGAGAGACCTCGGTAATAAGCTTGCCCTTAAGGTTATTGAAACGATTCATGAAATGGTTTACCAGAAGAGGGATATCCTCCTTGCGTTCACGCAGGGGCGGTAGCTTGACGGTTATGACATTAATGCGATAATAAAGATCCTGGCGGAATTTTTCGGCATTGACAAGTTTGCCAAGGTTTCGGTTCGAGGCGGCAATAATCCGTACATTGGCCCTCACGCTCTCGGTTCCGCCCAACGGCTCATAGACTTTTTCCTGGATCACACGCAGGAGTTTGACCTGAAGAGAAGGGGAGGTATCCGCTATTTCGTCCAGAAAGATTGTACCGCCCTCAGCCATGGCGAAACGCCCCGGCTTATCCTTGCGGGCATCTGTGAAGGCTCCCGCTTTATGGCCGAAAAGCTCCGATTCAAGCAGTGTGTCCGGGAGAGCGCCGCAGTTAATGGTAACAATCGGCTGATCGTTCCGGCTGGAGAGATTATGAATCGCCCGCGCTATCAGTTCCTTGCCGGTGCCGGAATCCCCCTCAATCAGTACTGTGCTGTCGGACTCGGCGATGCTGGGCAGGATATCGAAAATTTTGAGCATCTCGCTGTTCTTGCTGATGATATCCTGGAATGAGTATTTCTTTTCCAGTTCACGCTTGAGTTCCTCGATTGCGCTTAAGTCCCGGAAGGTCTCCACTCCCCCGATTATCTCACCGTCCTTGTTACGCAGAACCGCGGCAGAGATACTGATCGGTATCTTCTGGCCGGAGGCATCGATAATAAATACTGCTTTGTTTACGACCGGCTCACCGGTCTTGAAGGTCTCGCGCAGGGCGCAGCTCGACTCGCAGATGGAAGCGCGGAAAACATCGCAGCATCTCTGCCCGATTGCCTCCTCGCGCGGGATCGAGGTGATCTGCTCGGCGGCTTTATTGAACGAGGTGATCTTCCATTCCTTGTCGATAGTAAACACACCGTCAGCAATCGAATCTAAAATTACCTCTTTGCTTTCGTCTTTATTATTTCCGTCAGCCATAATATTTCCAAATCGTGTTAATTACGGACATACATCTCAACATATATATACGTGATAAAGCCGGGTGTCAAAGGATAATAATCCAATTACTTTTAAAGCAAGCCGATCCTCTATCAAAATCATGCTTGCCTTTAAGGGTCGTTTTCATATCTTTATTTTTTCTGAAACGGATTGAAGGCAAAGACAGGACTATAAAATGGCCAAATCACCCGGCAAAACATTTCTTCTCTGGTTCATAGCTGTGATTCTTACGATAGCCTCGGCGGCATATCAGCGTCTGACCGGGCCGACATACCCGGTGGGTGGATCGGTTGAAATCGGCGGCGCTGAAATCGATTATGAGTTTCTCAGATCACACTATACCACAGATGATGCGGTGATGAAGATTCCGCTTAATGGTGCTGATGTGACCGGCGAAATCAGATGGCGGCGGTACAAAAGCCATGACCCCTGGTTCACTGATACGCTTCCCCAAAAAGCGGATACATTGCTAGTTTCCATCCCCAAACAGCCCTCGGCCGGCAAGGTTATGTACCAGATAACTCTTATTGATAATACGGGTAGTCGTTATGATCTTTCCGAGGTACCGGTGATAATACGCTTCAAGGATCATGTGCCGGTTTATGTCCTGATACCGCATATAATCGCCATGTTCGGGGCGATGCTGCTATCAACGCGTACAGGACTTGAGGCAATTTCTCGCAATCGAAACACATATCGCCTGACGCTCTGGACAATCGGGTTTATGTTTGTCGGGGGATTGATTCTGGGACCTATAGTGCAAAAATTCGCGTTTGGTGCATTCTGGACTGGATGGCCGCTTGGAAGTGATCTGACTGATACTAAAACCGCCTTCGCGCTTTTATTCTGGCTGATAGCATTTTGGAGGCTGGGTAAGAGAAGCGGAGGACGTGCCTGGGTTATTATCGCATCGGTTGTTACGCTTGTTATCTTTTTAATTCCGCACAGCGTTCTCGGTTCAGAAATCGATTATACTAAGATTGAATAAACATTTGCAGACCCAATAAAAAAGCGCCTCAAATTTGAGGCGCTTTTTTATTTCAAATATATAGCTTACTACTTTTCTTCTTTTTCCGGGAGAGCGTGAATGCCGTTTTCCTTCATCTTCTCATAATCGAATTTTTCCGGCATATCGGCATGGAATTTCTCCGGAGCCAGTTCTTTATTGTGACAGTTCAGGCAGGTCTCTTCATCGGGTATGAGCAAACCGTTCGCGATCGAAAGCTCTCTGCTCTTCATAATCTTCATGCTCTTGTATTCGCTTCCGGGTCCATGACAGGCTTCGCACTGCACATTGGCTAGGAAATCACCTTTCTCAGTAACGCCGGTAGCATGACATGCTTTGCAGGGCTCTTTCTCCTCATCGGAAAGTTTCAGGGTGTCGACATTGGCCCAGGCGTTGGCATGGGGGGTTTTTTCCCATGTTGGAGCAGTTCCATCCTTTTTGTGACACATCGAGCATTTCTTGGCACCGATGTAATGATATACTGGCCCTTCTTCCTTCTCTGCCTTCTCCTCCTGCGCCAGACCAATGGCAAAAATCGTGAAAAGGAAGCAGAGGACACTCAGCATAAGAAACAGCTTTTTAGACATACAACCTCCAAGTCTTATCAAAAGCAGAATTATTATTCTTCTTCAGTTGTTTGCGGATAATGGACTCTCCATTACTGCTATATTTCTCGTCCCTTTGTTTTATATTATACGATTATACACCTGTTTCTGCAAAGGGATTCTCAAAAAAAGTTGTCCGTCGGAAAAAGTGTCCGGCCCGTTAAGTGGCCCGGACACTTTTACTTACGAAACCCATTAACTACACAAACTAAAAATCCAATTGTACGCCTGAGCGAACTACCAGAAGCGAACCGGTTTCATCGCCGTAAACATACCCAAGCCGGTCATCCAGCCCGTAATAAGTGGCTTCCACTGTCCAGCGGATACCATTATCGAAGCTGTATGTCGCTCCACCTCCAATCCGGTAGTTCAGATAGTTCAGGTTTGAATATTTATGCATATCTTCGAAGGTATAATCCAGATGCTCTATTGTTTCCTCAGGTTCGGGCATATCGATTGGTTCAAATGCGGCCGTGTTTTTGGCCACAAAGCCGTTGACATTCAGAGTAAGCCTGGGCATTGGGATATAGGCGATCGTGCCGTATACACTCTGGACTTCGTTTTTGTAATCAGCATCTGTGTAAAGCGAACCGAAATGAAGGACTCCACCGGAGTCACCAAATATATGGCCCGCTCAGCCGTCGAACATAGCCACCGTTACCGGCCCTCGCGACTTGAGATACTGATATCTCATACCTCCTGAAAAGACCCATTGCATATTGGGCATCAGATTGAAGCCGAGTGCGGGCTGGAAGAATGTATGTTCGACCTCCAGACTGTCCAGATCGTTGTTCTTATCCAGCCTTAGCTTGACATTGGCATTCAAAGCGACCTTATTGGTCAGATTCAAATTGCCGGTCAGTTCCAGATCGTGCTCGATAGTCGGCAGTGAGGTAACATTCTGATATTTCAAATCCTCGCGCTGGTAATAGAAGATGAATGTATTATCGCCGACAGATCCTAAACCTTCTTCACGGCCGGATGCCTCGAAAAGGCCGCGGTAACTGGTGAAGGGATTGCTGGTTTTTTCCAGCCTGTACTTTAATCCCAGCGAATACTTCAGGCCCTTGCGGTAGCGCAACTTGGCCTGCCCTATCAGACGATTGGTAGCATCATCGGCATCCTTTTCGGGATAATCATCACGCCTGATACCTTCGTATCCGCCGAGTATGGATAAGGTAGTGCGCGGATTCAAACGCGCGATTAATTCCACACTGGCATCTCCCCTGAGACGGTCCAGCGAGGAATAACGCATAAAGCTGAAATCCACTTCCTCCCCGGGACGGTCCTCACGCCATATCGGCAGTTCGACCATAATATCATCGGCCTGAGTCCTGGAAAGCGAAGTTCTCGCCAGCAGGCGCATCGTCTTATTCAGTATGGCGCTGAAATTGAATGTTCCCCCGTAGGTATCCGAAACCAGATTATTGAATTCACCTTCAATTATCTGGCTCTCTGTTTCGGACAGGTTGTTTTTTGAACGATGATAGAAGGCCGATCCGCTCATACTGTGCTTTCCGATCGATGAACTGAACCTGACTTTATTACCGATCTTCTCGGTTTCAGGATAGCTGGAAAATACAACTTCTTCACCGGCATAAATCACGCGCGAATCGAACTCTTCGGCTGAACCTCCGTTAACCGGATGTTTGGCCTCGTCATAGAAAATGCTCGGGACGGGGGCATTCGATTCGAACTTGCTGTAGATAAAATCATAGCTGATACCTATAGGCCCGGGCCGTCCCTCGAGGCCGAAGTTGAATTGATTTACCGTACGGTCGACCTCAACCGCCTTCGACGTAAGGTGACAGCTAAAGCAGTGTGTCGAGGCGATCCGCTGCTCGTTCCCGGAATCGTTCCAGAAACGATGGGCCGCTCTGACACGGAAATCATTTTTCTCATCAATAAGAAATTCCACCTCGGATTTAATCCTGTGACGGTCATAATTGAAATCGAAACCCGGGTCGGCATCCTCATGGGTCAGCATCTTTCCGCCCGGATTGCCGTTTTCAAGCATCTCGCGGGCATTGATATTATCCATCAGATCAGTTTGGAGCTGCCGCCTGAAAAGCAAATAATCAACATCGACTTTGATCCGATTCCTGAATTTCATATCGAAGTCGGCGCTGATATTTTTGTTGTCATAATAATGACCGTTCAAATTCAGGAAATAATCCGCACCGCGATTGAATATATTGAATTTCGCTTCGGGATAGGCATTATCGTAAATATGCCTGAACTCACCCAGCTTCTTGCCGTAATCCTCCCACGAATTGTAATGGCCGCCCAGCCAGAGACTGAAACGTGTATCCGATCCATTTTCCTGGGCAAGGACTGCGGATGCCGTCAGGCTTGAGGCCAGGCAAAGAAACAATAGACTAATAACAATCTTTTTCATTTTTCTCACCTCCTACCTCGTTAGCGCCTTGCCGCCGCCGGATATGGACTGGGCCGGCAGATCGGATCCGTGTACCGCTGTGTGACACTGAGTGCATTTAGTCAGGAAACCTTCCTTGAACGCGTCATGAGTCGAACTGAAGAATCTTCCCGGCTGCTGTGGAGCTTCCAGGCTATCCCCGGTGATTCCCGGGATGGTTGCATGAAAATGCATTGAATGACAATTCAGGCACAAAGCCGGTTCGGTCTGTACCAGAAGATTATTGGCAACAGCGCCGTGCGGCTCATGACAGATTCCACAATCCTCGGTAACCGGCTCATGCTCGAAGATAAACGGTCCCTCGGTATGCGGATGGCATGATATGCAGCGTTGACGGCCGTCGGCCTCAACCGCGAACTGCATCTCATCACCGTGCACATTATGGCAGTCCAGGCAACTCACAATGCCCTCATTTAAGGGATGATGTGAGGGCATATAGAAAAATGCGCGCACATCCGTATGGCAGTCATAGCAGAGCTCGGGCGGCTCTTTTGTCAGGGTCTGCCCGATTTTGGCATGACTCTGGTGACAGTCGGCGCAATGCATGCCCTCAGCGGCGTGGGGAGAAAAATCCCAGTTGGCGTATTTCGTGTCGCCGTGACAGTTGAGGCAGGGATCACGGTCACCCATACCGTCAAGCTTGGCTGGATTAATAATCGTCTCAGCGTTCATTTCTTCGGCATGTACGCTTCCCGGACCGTGACAGGCCTCGCACAGCCTCTCCTTGTACTTTTCAATCTCTCCCAGAAGCACACCATGAGGTGTTTCCGAAAATTCCATGGTTACGTCCTCATGGCACATCATGCAGGTTTCCGTGCCGACATAAGCACGCTGGCCGTAATCATCATCCGCAATCCCGGGCTGCGGCAATGACAGCCAACCGGCCATAACGATCAGGAAACCGGCAAGGAAGAGTTTGCCCGTAAGAATCAGGCGCTTACTCATACCCTCGTTCCTCCGTCCTTAATAATAAAGTTATTATTATCTTTATTTAATATGAGAATATTAGCAGGAAATGAGATCGTGCGGATATATGGCTGCTTGCCAAAAGATCTAAAAACCATCGTCTCCCCTCCAGGAAAAGATAACAAACCAATCCATCATTTGCCATCCTTTTTTATCAAGCCCCGGGCATAAATCGGGATATTGTTCCCGATAGCATCCTCCGGACTCACCGCCTTGCCCCCAAGACTCTGCCACAGATTCAATCCCAGGGCACAGTCCATAACCATGCCGATAAAGCAGCGGGAGGTTATCAGGGGATCGATATCATATGTAATCCCGCGCTCTTTAAAAATCCGTAAACGGCCGGCGGTAAATTCGATCAGATTACCGCGGATCTGAGCATATATCTTTCTGGCTTTGGCATGGCCACGAAGCGCTGAGAATAATAACAGCCGATAGAGATCATCATTTTTATTAAGGAATTCCAGAAGAAACTGAGCCATTTCATGCAGTACTTTTTCCAGATCATCGATCTTACTGAGCCGCTCGAACAATTCCCTGTACTCCATACGATGTACCAGAGATTCGAGCACCTTGTCATATACATCAGCCTTGGAATCGAAATGCTTGTAAAGGGCGGCGTCGGTCACACCGCAGGCTAAGGCTATCTGCTTCACCGACACCTTGTCGTAACCATATTTGCTAAAGAGGGCTGTCGCCTCTTTTATAATCTGATTCTTCCTGTCTTCTGCCATCTCACCAATAGTATCGTTAGTTAATGCTTACTAACTTAGTGAAAATGTTATCAAAGTCAAGGATATTTTGGAGGAAATATTACATGTAATTTAATGGTGATTAATGACTTGGGATTTAGATAAGTCTATTGAAAATTAGGATTGTTGTGGTATTTATTTGTGTCATAAAAGAAAAAGCCTGCCCAAATGATTTTGAGCAGGCCACATATTTGTCTAAAATAATATTACTTACTACTTCTCTTCTTCAGAGTTGCCTTCTTCGTCGGAATCGGAATCCTCCTTATATTCCTCCTCCGGGAGGCCTTCGGTCTGAGCCTCGGCCACCTCGTCGCGGATATCCTCCTTTTTGGATTTGACAACTTCATGATACCAGTTGGGATGATGATGTTTGGCCCAGGTCTTGGTCACATACCCATCGACCAGTACACGCCATGTACCCGGATTGGCAATGGTTCCGAGATAAGCATGCGCCAATACACCGGCGATCAGAATAAATGCCACCAGGTTATGAATGGTGGAGAGCAAACATATAGTCGAAAGCTGGAACTGGTATTTGATTATCAGAAGAATTCCGGTGATAATAATCAGCAGTCCGAAAATAGTGGTGAACCAGTAGAACATCTTCTGCCCGGCATTAAACCGTCCCGCCGGAACCTCGCCCTTGGCGCCCAGGTATCCACCCGACATTTTCATCCAGACCTTATCGTATGCTTTAAAAAAAGCGTCCTTCGACCAAAGTCCCATACCCATTAAAGTGGTAACTGCAAAGACGATTCCCATCCAGATATGCACATCCAGCATCTGTTCCGGAGAGGTAAATAGCAGATTTTGCCAGCTATCCCAGTTAAAAGCCATAATCAAACCGGTCAGGGCCAGAAATGCGAATGATATAAGGCGGAAGAGATGCACACCCCTTTCGAGGAATGAAAAGCGCCTGACTTCGCCCGAGCCGTAAACAAACGGTATCCGCTTGGGACCGAAACGATGGTAGTGCAGGGTTACCATAAAAACCACGAATATAATAAGGAAACTTACGACAGGACTGAGAATTTTCTGATGAAAAGCATTTATCTCGAATACGATGGGATTGCATCCTAATCCCTTGCCCATTGATGCCATTATCGGCTGACCGGTTGTATCATAAGGATCCTCAATCAACTGCCCTTTGAAAAAATGCGCCCCGGGAGCATGACAATCCTTGCAACCATGATACCCAAGAGCCAGACGGGCGGGAGCTGTATTGTGGTGAATCTCATACTTGAAAATAGTCTGGAAATCATAATCATCGAGGACAGCGACCTTGCCGCTTTCATCAAATCCATAAACTTTGTTTCCCTTGAGATATACCGGTCTGACCTGATCAAAGCGCTTGTTATCTGCCAGAGATTCCGTGAACGCGTCCAGACCCGCTTTGATTTCGGCAATGGTATTGACCTCCGATTCGCCGTCATCATTATCATCCTCAACCTGATCGGAATAAAGATCCCAGGCTGCTTCATGTTCATCCATAAACAGTATATGAATAAACCCGTCTGAATCGATATTACCCCAGAAAACTCCCAGCATATCATTTGAGGGAACAATATCCTGATTTTCCTTGCGATGATAATTCGGTTCCCACTTGGCTCTGTCACCAATTGATTCGGCAGAATCAGGTACAATAAATGCCTCCAAATCTCCGCTGGAGACATCATACCCCTGCATGGCCGCTCTTCCAAGCTCGGGTATATGGCAGGATTCACATGTAATTCGTCGCAGATGCGAAGGCCTTACGGTTATATGCTGCGGAATTATAGCACCCAGAAAACCGGCGTCATGGCATTCCTTGCAATCTGTCATTGTATGTGCGATATGTCCTTCGGCCTCGGTGCGATCGGCCGCTCCCATGGCGAATTGATGATCCAGCCCTGAGGGATGGCAGGCGGCACAGCTAACTCCCTGCTGATTATGTATGTCTGGGTTGAAGATGTCATCCCATGAAAAACCCTTTTTCCTGACATCCGAGGAACCATGACAAAACATACAGTTTTCATCCGGAGGCGGCCATGACGGATCGATGCTTATACTGCCATCGGCATTGAAATATTTCTTATTGTATGTTACAGTCGGTTCATCACCATAACGAACCATGCCCTCAACGACACCGAATCTTGAGCCGGCCACAACCGCCCATTTATAATTTCTGAATTCGAGCTGCTCCACTCTCGAGGTATAATCGTAGCCTTCGAGGTGACAGATGAAACAATCCGCCTCGACCACACCGCTTTCATCCCAACCACTCTGGTAGTAATCGCCGTCTAAGGATTCTTTCAACTCGGGATTTTCCGCAAGGTGCTCATCATAACGGTTGCCCTCACGGTCGTACTCCATCCCTCCCCCGCCGGCATGACAGGCGCCGCAGGATGGCTGTACTCCTATTTCAGAATCGCCAATAAAGTCGTAGGACGTTAAATCGATTTCATCAGGATGATCATTTTCCTTTTTGGCAAGCTGCCGGAAAGAAGGGGGCGACCAGCCTCCCATCATACGGGGAGATAAAAGCCAGGGCTTACCCTGGGATATCCCGAATGTATCCGAGATCATATCCCAGCCGTGCTGAAAATGATAGCCGGATGTAATAATGTCATAATCATGACACAGTCCGCATGTCACTTTGGTGCTGAAAGGCTTGTTGGCATTGTCGCCGGTGATCGGATTGACCTCGTTGAATTCCTTGTCATACAGAAAAATATTCGGATGACTTGCATTCAAAAAGGAGCAAACCACAAACAGCCATCCGATAGTAAAAAGTATAATCAACGGTTTACCGTTAAGTTTATTACTCGAAGTCATCAAGCGCATCCCCTATTTTGAAATGTTTCCACCATCTTTAGCCGCCATCAAAATATATAACATCAGCGATGCCAAGTCAAAACTTGGCAAAACCTCAGATTACATTATATACGATTTCAATTCAGGTGTCATAAACAAAAAATAAAAAACTGAATTTGCACATCAAAAGCAAAATGTACCAAGTCAAATTTTTATGTATCGACTTAACAAAAATAGACGCGTTTAATTCCTTGAAAAAAGTAAACATTAAGATTGATTTTTGTAAGGTGCGTTGTTATTATACTATTAAATTAAAGGATGTGTAAAGGGTGGGGCTTTAAGGTTTTCAGACGAGCATCCGTTCAAATGAGAGGAAACACTTTGAATAAGACAGCCGTTATTGAAAAAATTTTAATGAATTCACATAAAGTTTATCGTTTTAATAAGATATATCGTATTATAGTAAATAAAACATAATTAAAGGATTGGGAGATTATTTGGGACCAAAGCTACTATCAAAGTATTTAACAGGGGCGGCGATCTTAATTCCACTCTTAATCTTCTCAATATCATACGGCAAGTATGCCGATAAAGACAAGATCATGGAAGAGAACGAGACCTGCCTGCTCTGTCATGACGGGCAAGCCGAGACTCTTCACGGTACCCCCCATCAGATTTTATCCGAGGATGATATATCCTCGCCGATTATGGTGGGCTGTACCGGGTGCCATACCGAATGGGAAGATCATGTGGACGATCCCGCCGCGGATAATATCGTAACCGGGCCTGGGCTGGGATCGCTGGAACAGGCGCAAAACTGTTCGCAGTGTCACCAAACTCCGCATCAGGCCGCGATGGCTACCACCGATCCGCACGGAAGAGGCGGTTACAATTGCAGTTCATGTCATACTATGCATTCGAATCAAAACCGTTTTCTGGTCAAAGATGACAGGGATAACTATTGTCTCGAATGTCATAATGTAGTCGAGGCACAGTTCAAGAGCAGATCGTCTCATCCGCTTGAGTCGGGCAATATCGGGTGCACCGACTGCCATGAATTCGGCAGTGTCGCGGATCATTTGCATGCACAGGGTCTGGACTGGACCTGCCAGGAATGTCACTCGGATTTGGCCGGACCGTTTATCTATGAACATCCGGTAGTGTATGAACATCTGGTCGAGGGCTCGGGCTGCACCGAATGTCACAGTCCGCACGGTTCGCCGAATGACCGGCTCTTGAAACAACCCGGGGACGGTACCTGCCGTCAATGTCATATTGTTCCGCCCGGACACAGGATTGCCCACGGCGGACTTGGATCGAGACATGCATGTATCGACTGCCACAGTGAGATACACGGCTCCAACAGCAACAGGCTCTTTCTCGATCCCGACCTTGGTATGAAAAATGTCGTTAACTGTTATGCCTCCGGCTGCCACAGCCTGGATAGATGAGGAGGATTGAATGAGAAAACTATCAATGTTCATAATCGCTCTTCTTTTTCCATCGCTGGTTTTGGCAGGATCGGGAGGAGGGGATTTCTCGATCAGCTATCTCTTTCTCGATGAGGAGGGCAATCAGTCGGTTCAGCATTCAAGCTTTAACCTTTACGAGGGAGCGGGTATCTCAATCGAGGATTTCCGGTATACCCTCGACAATGGCTTAAGCTTCAATGCCGATATGAAAAATATCATTCTGAACAACCGCAATCTCAGATTCGGATTCGGCAAATCGGGGTTGTTTGGGCTTCGGCTCTCTCATAATCAATACAGGCGAATTTATAATTTCGACGGCTCCAGCTTTATCAGGCGCCATACCAACCAGGGAAAGCTCTGGCTCTACCCGCATCAGAATCTGAAACTCTGGGGCGGGGGGAGTTATATCGGACGATCAGGTTCTATGACCAATCTTTTCGATCCAGATCCGGGGGCGCTTTCCACCGATGTCGACTATGATCAGGTCGAGTATGAAGGCGGTTTTCAGCTCAATTATGAGGGCGGCCTGGTGCGCGGCGAATTCCGGGGCGTCGATTTCAGCGATAATGAAAACGAGGAACGCGATCAGACTCGCAGCGAAGTGCGCTTTGACGGTCTTTTGCCCGTGCCTAATTACGAATGGATCTTGCTCTCGGGCGGATTCAGGCACTTCCAAACGCAGTATGATGTTTCAGAGTTTCAGATCAGCTCTAATCGCGGATGGGGCGGTTTTCGGGCCAACCTGCCGCGTCATTTTCAAGTGCGCTACAATTTTATTTTCGACCGCACCAGTTCAGACAGCGACTATGTAGCCACCGACAATATCACCAATACCGCTTACCTCAGCCATGTCTGGCCGCAGTTTGCGATGCTTACGGTCGGATATCAGCACGGCATCAATGATGATTTCGAGGATGAAATCAAATCCAACTCGTTCTATGCATCGGGATGGATTCGTCCCGCAGACGGTTTGGAAATTCGCGGAGAATTTGGTTTGACCGATGAAGAGGTAAAAGAGGGCACGCGTCTGATAGGAGATGAGTCCCGCAACCGTCATAAATTCCGCCTGAAATATAATTCAGGCGAGTACGGCGCAGTCGCCCTGAAATATGAGAATAAAATTCGGGAAAACGATCAGCTCGGCACTGAGATCGACTTTATAAGCTACGGCGCCGATTACAGCGTAGCGGTTTCCAAATACGGTACGCTGAGCGCGGGATATATTATCTCGACCGGGGATTACAATAATCTGGAAGAGCAGTTCGAGTTTACAGACCATACGCTGTACGGCCATATTCAGGCTACTGAATATAAAGGTGTTCTGGCCGGATTCGGACTGACGTACTACCGCAGCAAGCGCGATCTGGATGTGGAGAGCTTCATACTCAGATTCGACGCCGCTTATGAATTCTATGACGGCTATACTTTTAAGGCCGAATACAATGTCCAGAACTTCGATGATTTCCTGGTAAGGGATCAGTACTATACGGCCAATATTGTGCAAATAAGTTTAATCAAACATATATCCTTTTAGGGAGGAGATTTATGAAATTTAAGACAGTTAGCGTAATCATTCTCCTGATTACGGTCTTGATGATGATATTCATTGGCTGTGAACGAAAAGTAATAAATGAATCCAACGGCGACCTTGTTGCCGATGCCAGCGCCTGCTTCACATGCCACAGCGATCAGGACCGTGACCTGCGTGCGGCCACTTTCCAGTGGCAGGTTTCCAAGCATGCCTCGGGAGATAATATCGACAGGAATCGTATCAACGCTGGCTTCTACCAGGCCTGTGAGAAATGCCATACAAGCGAGGGCTTTTTGGCAAGCCTGGAAGGCGGGTCAGCCTCAGGTGAATACTTCACGCCTATAGGGTGCTTTACCTGTCACGCTCCGCATACGAATACTGATCTCACGGTTCGTGTACAGAATGCGGTGGCTTTGATGAACGGCTTTAGCTTTGACCGCGGCAGCGCCAATCTTTGCGCTTCATGCCACCAGAGCAGGGCCAATATCGATGAGCTTATTACAGGCGATACGGAGCTCGATTTGCGTTGGGGACCGCATCACAGCAATCATGCCGATATGCTGGCCGGTACCAATGCCTATGAGTACGGCCTTGATATTGGCAACTCTGCTCATACTAATGTCGCTCAGAACGGCTGCGTGGAATGCCATATGTCCGCCTCTGGCGATATCACCCTTGGCGGCCATTCCTGGAATATGGTGGATGAGGCAAAAGAGCATTACAATGTCAGCGGATGTAATGTCGATGCATGTCATGGCTCCGGTGAAATCGGGGATGAATTCGAATACGAGGCCGATGCCGATTACGACTGGGATGGCGATGACGAAGAGACTGTGCAGGAAGAGATCGCCGGACTTCTGGACAGTTTAGAGACTCTGCTGGAAGATGCAGGTATGCTGGATGATGCACATCCCACGGATGTTACCGTATCGGCTGATTCAGCCGGAGCGGTGTTTAACTGGCTGTTTGTACATGAGGACCGTTCGATGGGTGTGCATAACACCGAATATGCTGTCGGTATTCTGCAGGCGGCAATCAATTTCCTTACGACGGGCGATCCGGAAGGCGCACCTGTTGCGACAAAACCTAAAGATCTGGCACTTATAAACAGATAGAAATTAAGTATTGCCCTCTCGCCTGAGCGGGAGGGCAATTTCTTGCATGATTTAATGAAACTTCCAAGACTGGCATACAATTTCTTAAGCTCAGTTGGAGCAACAATTGCAATCATAGCCGGATTGCTTGTAGTTGTTATGCTTCTGGTAAGCGTCTTCACCGATATCGAAAATCCCTATCTGGGTATCTTCTCATTTATGGTTCTCCCCGCAATTTTGATATTCGGCCTAATCCTGATTCCAATCGGCATGATGCGCCAATGGCGCCGTGAAAAGCGGGGCGAAAAGCTCGACCGCCCCAAATGGCCGTATGTAGATTTGAACATCAAAAGTCACCGAAACGCCTTCTTCATTTTCCTGATCGGCACATTTTTCTTCCTGATCTTTACAGCGGTCGGGAGCTATCAGGCCTTTCATTTCAGCGAATCGGTCAAGTTCTGCGGCACAACCTGCCATAGCGTGATGAAGCCGGAATATACTGCTTATCAGCATTCACCGCATGCGCGGGTGGCGTGTGTGGAATGTCATGTCGGCCCCGGGGCGGGATGGTATACACGCTCCAAGCTGTCGGGGGCGTATCAGGTATATGCCACTTTGGTCAATAACTATCCCAGACCGATCCCAACTCCGGTAGAAAATCTGCGGCCTGCGCGTGAGACCTGCGAGGAATGCCATTGGCCGGCGAAATTCTTTGGCGGGATGCAGATGGAACTCGATCATTATTTATATGACGAAGCCAATTCTCACTGGCCGATTAATATGCTGATTAAGGTCGGAGGTGAGCAGGGTACTAACGAAGCTACAGGAATTCACTGGCATATCTCCAGTGACGTTAAGGTAGAATATATTTCCCGCGATCATGAGCGTGAGGATATACCCTGGGTGAGGTATACCGATCTCGAAACAGGCGAGGTTACTGTATTCCAGGATGAGAATGATCCTCTCAGCCAGGAGGAAATCGATTCACTGGAACCGAGGATCATGGATTGTGTCGACTGCCACAATCGTCCCAGCCATATATATAATTCCCCGGATGATGCTTTAGATCTGGCCCTATCGACAAATTTGATAAATCCTGATATTCCCGAAATAAAAATCGCGGCCGTCGAGGCTATGTCACAGGAATATGAGACCGAAGAGGAGGCGATGGCCGGAATTCGGGATTATATAGTAAACTATTATAAAGAAAACCATCCTGACTATTTTGAAAGCAGTCAACAGATGATCAAGACGGCAATTGCAGGAACTCAGGAACAGTTTTCAAAGAATATATTCCCGGAAATGAAAGTGCGCTGGGAGGTCTATCCCGACCACATCGGACATTTCTATTTCAAGGGCTGTATGCGCTGCCATGAAGGCAGTCACTCCAGTAGCGAGGGCGAGGTCATAACCCATAGCTGCAACTCATGCCATCTGATTCTGGCCCAGGGCAGCGGTGAGGACTATGAGGTCACATACCAGGAAGACGGGCTCGAGTTCAAGCATCCGGTCGATATCTACGAAGCCTGGCGCGAGATGGGCTGCTACGAATGTCATCTGGGCACCCAGCCTTAATGGCATAAACTCTCTCCAATAAAAACACATAATTCAAAATTCCGAACAACTTCTTATCTGAAGGGGTTGATAATAATAAAATATTGATTATTTTGCATGCGAACCAAAAGCGGGGGCTGATGACATATAAAAGGAGTTATAGAACGTGGGCAAACTTTTTATCATTTCCAACAGATTACCGGTAACTCTATCAGTTGAGGGCGATCAAATTAGCTCCACTGCCAGTTCCGGAGGACTTGCGACCGGCCTGTCATCTTTCTACAAAGATGCGGGCGGGTTATGGTTCGGATGGCCCGGAATAAGCTTCGATGACATCGATGAAAAGACAGGCAGGAAAGTTGAAGAGCTTCTGAAAAACGAGCATCAATGCGGCGCGGTAAAGCTGACCGAAGAGGATTTGCAAAAATATTACTATGGCTTCAGCAATAAGACGATCTGGCCGCTTTCTCACTATTTCACCAACCATACCGTTTTCGACAATGATCTCTGGGAGGCCTACAAACGTGTTAATCAGAAATTCTGCGACACGGTGGTGAATGAAATCGGGGATGATGATATTATCTGGGTGAACGACTACCAGCTTATGCTTTTGCCCAATATGCTGCGACAGAAACTGCCGCATGCCAGCATCGGATATTTCCATCATATACCCTTCCCGTCATTCGAACTGTTCCGTCTGATGCCCTGGCGGCGGGAAATTCTGCAGGGACTATTGGGCGCCGACCTGATCGGATTTCACACTTATGATTATGTGCGCCACTTTTTGAGTTCGGTGAGAAGAATTCTCGGCTATGAGAATATATTGGGGACTGTCTCTTCCGGCTACAGGACCACAAAAGTCGATGCGTTTCCGATGGGCATAGACTACGAGAAATTCAGCAAAGCCACCAAGATGCCTGAGGTCAGGCATGAATTAGATAGGATCTGGCAGCAGGTTGGTGACAGAAAAATCGTTGTTTCGATCGACCGCCAGGATTACACCAAAGGAATCAAGGACAGGCTTGAGGCATTCCACATTTTCCTGCACCGTTATCCCGAGTATAAGGAAAAAGTCAGCCTGATTATGGTAACGGTGCCCTCGCGCTCTCAGGTGCCCTCTTACGCCGATCTCAAAAGCGAGATCGATGAGCTTGTGGGAAAAATCAACGGTGAGCATGGAACGCTGGGATGGATGCCGATCTGGTATCATTTTCGTTCAGTGCCGTTTCCAATGTTGATCGCGCTTTACAGCTTTGCCGATATTGCTCTGGTAACCCCTCTGCGCGACGGCATGAACCTGGTCGCCAAAGAATTCATAGCCACCCGTCCGACTGAACGCGACGGTGATGTAGGAGTTCTGATTATAAGCGAGATGGCCGGAGCTGAAAAGGAGCTGGGTGAAGCGGTGATCGTAAACCCGTTCGATCATGACAGTGTCGCTGATTCTATCGCACGGGCATTACGCATGCCTGCCGAAGAACAGAGACGGCGCATAATTCCCATGCAGGAGAGATTGAAACGGTATGACATTACCAAATGGGCCGGGGATTTTCTGCATACGCTGGGAGATATCAAAAGTCAGCAGAACAGGCTCTATTCCAAAAAACTGTCGGGACGGCTGCGGCAGGATATGTTCAAACGATACAGCAGAAGCTCCAAACGTCTCTTTTTACTCGATTATGACGGCTCACTGAAGCATCTCGTGGACGATCCCATGGAGGCTACGCCCGACGATGAAGTTCTGGAAATACTTTCAGCCATAACCTCCGACAAAAATAATGAACTTGTGATAGTAAGCGGACGTGACAGGGCAACGCTGGACGAATGGTTCGGACATCTGCAAGCGGGTATGATAGCCAATCACGGCGCCTGGCTAAAACATAAGGGACAGGAATGGGAGATGCTCGAGCCTCTGGATAATAAATGGATGAAGAATCTAAGGCCGATTATGCAGCTTTATGTAGACCGAACGCCCGGGGCCGAACTGGAAGAGAAGGAGTTCTCGCTGGTATTTCATTACAGGCGGGCGGTGCCCGAGATGGCGCATGTTCGTGTAAGCGAGCTCAAGGATGATCTTCGTACCATGACCACCTCGCTGAACCTGGGAATACTCGAGGGCAGCAAGGTAATTGAGATCAAAAACACCAATATAAATAAGGGTAACAGCGGCCTGCGTTTTATCAGCAAGGCCGAATGGGATTTTGTGATGGCGGTTGGGGATGACTGGACAGACGAGGATATGTTCTCTGTCCTGCCCGGCAACAGTTATTCGATCAAGGTGGGCCTTGTACCCTCAACTGCAAAATATCATCTGGATGATGTTGACGCCCTACGAAATTTCCTGAAAAGCCTGCTGGGACTGAAAGGTTAGCCCTTCCGTTTCGGTCTCCAGTAATGCGTGCTATGACCCTGAAAAAGATCAGCCGCCTCCATAACAGTCTCAGACAGAGTTGGATGGGGATGGATCGACATACCGACATCGGTTACTGTCGCAGCCATCTCAATCGCAAGTACGCCCTCGGCAATCAGCTCTCCCGCACCCGGTCCGGCAATTCCCACACCAAGGATTCGTTCTGATTCCGGGTCAACTACTAACTTGGTCAGGCCGTCATTGCGTCCAAGAGTAAGCGCTCGGCCTGATGCCGCCCATGGGAATTTCACGATCTTGACATCTATCTTCCCTGCTTTGGCCTCGGTCTGTGTCAGGCCGCACCAGGCAATTTCGGGATCGGTAAATACTACCGCCGGTATTGCCCGCGGTTCGTAGATGACACTCTGACCGGCTATTGCCATGGCTGCGATTCGCCCCTCATGGGTAGCCTTGTGTGCAAGCATCGGTTCTCCGGCCACATCACCGATAGCATAAATATTCGGATCTTTAGTTTTACGGGTATCGTCGACCTTTATAAATCCTTTATCATCAACCTCAACCTGAGTGTTCTCCAGACCCAAATCCTTGCTCTGGGGTTTCCGTCCCACAGACATAAGGACTTTTTCATAAATGCCGGCCTTCTTATCGGCGCCTTCGCCCTCAAATGAAACCTTGATGCCGTTCTTCTGCTCTTTCATCTTCGAAACTGTGGTCTTGAGCATAACAGCCTCGAAGATACCTTTGATACGCTTCGAGAGAACCGAAACCATATCCTTGTCCACACCCGGCAAAAGACCGGGAGTCATTTCAACAACGGACACTTTGGTTCCCAGTGCGGCATAGACCGTGCCTAATTCCAGGCCGATATAACCACCGCCAATGACCAGCATGGATTTCGGGATATTTTCCATATCAAGGGCGGTTGTGGAATCCAGAAGGTTGGGCGATCCGATATCCAGGCTCGGAATCATCGCCGGCTTCGAGCCGGTAGCGATAATTATTTTGTCATAAGACATCGAATCGGAACTGCCGTCATTTTTGGTTATAATCAAAGTTGTGCCGTTTTTAAATTTTGCGGTACCGCGCACATGCTCGACCTTGCGAAGCCTGCTGAGCTCACCCAAACCGCCGGTCAGCTTTTGCACGATATCGTCCTTCCAGCCGCGAATCTTTTTGGCGTTGAAACGGGGCTTGTTAAAAGTCACTCCCCATTCCTTGGCCTCCTCGGCCTCATGCACTACTTTGGCGACATGTAAAAGCGCTTTGGAGGGTATACATCCACGGTAAAGACAGACGCCGCCCGGATTTTCCTCCGGATCGATCAGCGTTACCTGCATACCGAGCTCGGCGGCCAAAAATGCGGCGGCATAACCGCCCGGGCCGCCACCCACCACAGCGAGTTTAATTGATTTATTTTCATCAGCCATAATGTTCTCCGATATTCTACTTAAAGATACTATTCGAAATCGATTAAGAACGGATGCTCCAGAGCCTCCGTCACCCATCTCAGGAATCGCGCCGCATCCGCACCGTCGATAATCCTGTGATCATACGAGAGCGACAAAGGCAAAACGGTGCGCGGCTTGAAGGTTCCCTCGTTCTCATCATAAACCGGCTGTTTTGCAGCACGGCTCACACCCAGAATCGCTACCTGGGGCCAGAATACAATCGGTGTGAAGTCGGTACCGCCGATTCCGCCCTGGTTAGAGATCGTGAAAGTTCCGCCTTCCATTTCGTCGGGTGTAATCTTCTTATCACGTGTCCTGTCGGCCAGTTCCAGAAGCTCAACCGAAAGATCGAGCGTGCTCTTCTTGTCGACATCGCGTAAGACGGGCACCAGAAGGCCGCGGTCGGTATCCACCGCCATACCGATATGGTAGTACTCTTTGTAGATAACCTCACCCTTCTGAGGATCGATACTGGCGTTGAAACGGGGATACTTTTTCAATGCTGCAGCGATAACCTTCAAGATAATTGCGGTGACTGTCAGCTTACCGCCTTCCTTCTCGGCTATCTTGCTATACTTTTTGCGGAATTTCTCCAGATCGGTTATATCGGCTTTATCGAACTGGGTAACATGCGGAATCAGGGACCAGCTTTGTGCGGTACCACCAGCAATTATACTGCGGACTTTGGACAATGGTCTGCGAGAGATATTGCCCCACTTGGAAAAGTCCGGCATTTCCTTAACGCCTTCCGCCGCTTCCGGCATAGAGGTGCGGCCACCTTCGATTATATGCTTAACATAACGCTTGACATCCTCGAGGCTGATCCGTCCGCCGGGACCCGATCCCGGGATAGCATTTATATCGGCGCCAAGCTCGCGCGCCAGCCGCCTGACTGAGGGCGCGGCCGGGGCCAGAGGTTTGTGCTCTTCCTCTTCTTCTTTTTTCGGCGGAGCTTTTTTCTTCTCGGGCTCTTTCTTTTTGGCCGCAGGCTTCTTTTCTTTCTTCTCTTCCTTTTTTTCCTTCTCTTCTTCCTCCCCTTCTGGCTCCTCTTCTTCCTTATCCTCTTTTTCCTCGGCCTTTTCTTCTTCCTTTTCCTTTTCCTCTTCGGGTTCCGTTTCCTTTTCCTTCGGTTCGGGCTTCTCTTCTTCGGCCTCTTCACCTTCGGTGTCGACCTTTGCTATTACCTGGCCGATTTTCACGGAATCCCCCTCGCTCACACTAAGCTCTGTTACCTTGCCCGCTTCGGTTGAGGGTATCTCCACCACTGCTTTTTCGGTTTCAAGCTCGATTAGGGGCTGATCCTTCTCGACCACATCACCCTCGGATACCAGGACAGAAACAACATCGCCGGAATCGACAGATTCACCAATTTCAGGAATTTTTATTTCTTTTATCATACCTCTCCCCTTTGATTATGAAAATAAGGGATTCGATTTATCAACATCAATATCAAGGTCTTTTACCGCTTTCTTTATCGTACTCGCTTTTATCTTATTCTCGCGCGCCATAGATGAAAGGGCGGCAAAGGCAATATAGCGATAGTCAACTTCAAAGAAATCACGCAACGCAGGGCGCGCATCGCTTCGCCCGAAACCGTCGGTGCCAAGCATCGTAAACGGTCCGGGAATCCATCGGGCGATAATTGCGGGCATCACCTTCATATAATCGGATGCAGCCACAAACACGCCGGACTCCTTGTCGAGCGCCTGGCCGATGTAGGGCAGCTCCCTGTCCTTATCAGGATTGAGCATATTTTTGCGCTCAACGTCCATAGCGTCATTATAGAGCTCCTTATAGCTGGTGACGCTCCAGACATCAGAAGCAACATCGTACTTGTCTTCCAAAAGCTCCTGGGCCTTGACAGCCTCGTTGAGAATCGTGCCGCTTCCAAAAAGATGCGCCTTGTAACGCTTGCGTTTATTTTTGGATTCTTTGAACTTATATATGCCCTTTAATATGCCCTCTTCGGCGCCTTCAGGCATGGGCGGCATTTTGTAAAACTCGTTCATAACAGTAAGATAGTACATGATATTTTCCTGCTTTTCGAACATGCGGTGAATACCCTCTTTTACTATAACCGCCAGTTCATAAGCATAAGCCGGATCGTAAGCATGCACTGCGGGGTTCGACAGCGCCAGCACATGGCTATGACCGTCCTGATGCTGAAGGCCCTCGCCTGCCAGGGTAGTCCTGCCCGACGTTCCGCCCACAAGGAATCCCCTGGCCTGAGCATCGGCGGCAGCCCAGATCAAGTCGCCGATTCTCTGAAAACCGAACATCGAATAGAAAATAAAGAACGGTATCATGTTAACATCATGAGTAGAATATGCTGTACCGGCCGCTATGAATGACGACATCGAACCGGCTTCGGTAATACCCTCTTCCAGAATCTGTCCGTCTTTCGCTTCTTTATAATACAGCAGGCTGGCCTTATCCACAGGTTCATAGTTCTGTCCCTGATGGGAATATATTCCGACCTTTCTAAAGAGCGATTCCATACCGAACGTGCGCGCCTCATCGGGCACAATCGGTACCACATACTTTCCCAGCTTTTTATCGGCCAGGAGCTTCGAAAGCAGATGCACCATGACCATTGTCGTTGCCACTTCACGGTCTCCGGTTCCCTGCTTGAACTCGTCCCAGATTCCGTCGGAATCAGCCTTCAAAGGCGGGACGCTGACAATCCGTTTGGGAGTATGCCCCCCCAGTTCACTACGGCGCTCCTGCAAATACTTCATCTCCTGGCTCTCGTCATCGGGACGGTAGAACGGAGCCTCCGGTATATCCTTGTCCGGGACAGGAATTCCAAAGCGGCTCCGAAATTCACGCATCTCCTCTTCATTCAGCTTTTTCTGCTGATGGGTGACATTACGGCCCTCTCCGGCCTCGCCCAGACCGTAACCCTTGATAGTCTTGGCCAGAATTACCGTTGGCCGCCCTTCGTTCTCCACTGCCCGCTTATAGGCGGCATACACTTTTTCCGGATCATGCCCGCCTCGCCTCAAGCGGCGAAGCTGCTCGTCGGAATGATTTTTGACCAAATCCAGAAGCTCGGGATATTTTCCAAAGAACTCCTTGCGGATATATGCGCCGTCGGAGACAACGTATTTCTGATATTCGCCGTCGATTGCCTCTTCCATACGCTTTACCAGAAGTCCCTTCTCATCGGCGGCCAGAAGCGGGTCCCAGTCATCACCCCAGATAACCTTGATCACATTCCATCCGGCGCCCCTGAAAGCGGCTTCCAGCTCCTGTATTATTTTGCCGTTACCGCGTACCGGACCGTCCAGTCTTTGCAGGTTGCAGTTGATTACAAAGATCAGGTTATCGAGCCGTTCGCGCGGCGCTAATGTTATCGCGCCCAGTGATTCCGGCTCATCCAGCTCCCCGTCCCCCAAAAAGGCCCAGACCTTCTGATCGGTTTTTTCTTTTATTCCGCGATCCTCCAGATAGCGGTTAAATCGTGCCTGGTAGATCGCCATAATCGGAGAGAGTCCCATCGAAACCGTGGGAAACTGCCAAAAATTAGGCATTAAACGGGGGTGGGGGTATGATGATAATCCGCCCTCCGGCATAAGCTCGCGGCGGAAATTCTCGAGATGAATTTCATCCACACGCCCCTCGACATAAGCGCGGGAATAAACTCCCGGGGAGGCGTGCCCCTGAAAATAAATTATATCCCCCGGAT
Organism: uncultured Ignavibacteria bacterium; assembly: GCA_964496505.1. Taxonomy (GTDB): domain Bacteria; phylum Zixibacteria; class MSB-5A5; order JAABVY01; family JAABVY01; genus JAABVY01. The sequence continues at coordinate 30,370 of CAZBZV010000026.1, forward strand.
GCTTTTCTGACGGCGCGCGGAAAAAGTGGTTGAATCCGACTTCGAATAATGTTGCCGCTGATGCGTAGGTGGAAATATGCCCGCCGATTCCGCTCGACTTGCGGTTGGCGCGCACCACCATCGCCATAGCATTCCAGCGGATGATACTCTTGATGCGGCGTTCAATTTCACGGCTGCCGGGAAAAGCAGGCTGCTCGCTGACATGAATGGTATTAACATAGGGAGTATTGGGAGTAAAGCATACCTCTATACCCATCTGCTGGGCACGGTGCTGAAGATGTCCCAGCAGTTCACCCACACGCTGCGTTCCCTGATTCTGGTAAACATATTCGAGAGAATCCAGCCACTCGCGGTTTTCGAATTCTATCTGCCGCATCGACTCCAATTTATCTTGATCGGCCATAAGCTAACCTTTCGCTCCTGACTTCCATATTTCAAATTCCGATATTCGGCATAAATTGCCTCTCGGATAAAATTTTATAATATAACAAGCTTAATTTACTTATGTTCATTCATAACAGCAATAATATAGAATTCCATATCTTATTTTAAGGTACACAATACTGCCCGACCCTCATGCGATCTCCGGGACTTTTAGAAATTTGGCGTTAATTGCTACTATTACTGTACTTAGCGACATCAATAATGCTCCCACTGCCGGATTGAGCAGAATCCCAAAGCTATATAAAGCACCTGCCGCAAGAGGAATGGCCACAGCGTTATATCCGGTGGCCCAGATCAGGTTCTGGATCATCTTTTTATAGGTCGCCTGGGAATAGGCAATGATTTTTACAACATCTAGCGGGTTATTTTTGACAAGCACAATATCCGCCGTTTCCATAGCCACATCAGTACCGGCGCCAATCGCAATACCAACATCCGCCTGTGCCAGCGCCGGGGCGTCATTCACACCGTCGCCCACCATCGCGGTCGTATATCCCTCTTTTTGAACTTCTTTGATTTTCTCCGCCTTTTTATCCGGTAGTACACCCGCAAAGAAGTCTTCGATTCCGATTTCCTCGGCCACTCTTTTGGCAACATGCTCATTGTCACCGGTAATCATCAGTGTCTTCACATTCATTTTCTTAAGCTTTTCGATCGCTTCTTTGGATTCCTCTCGAATAGGATCCTCCAGAGAAATCGCACCCTTTACATCATCATCTATAAGAACATATGTTATGGTCTTGCCTTTCTTTGCAAAATCTCTGGCCTTCTCATCTATCTCAATATTATTCTCTTCCAGATATCCGGGGCTGACTACTTTGACATTTTTGCCGTCAACTTTCGCCGTAGCACCCTTGCCTTTTATTGCCTCGAATGAATCAACATCCTTCTTTTCATCAGATGCATCGGTAATCGCTTTTGCAATCGGATGCTCCGAGCGGTCCTCAACCGAGGCGGCATACATCAGGATTTCTTCTTCACCCATATTATCATCAATAACAAGTACCTCGGAAAGCTCGAATGAACCTTTTGTCAATGTACCTGTCTTATCGAAAACAATTGCATCGATATTCCGGGCCAACTCAAACGGCACTCGATTCCTGATCAAGAGCCCGTTTTTGGCGGACATTGCAGTTGAGACTGCTATAACAAGCGGAATAGCAAGCCCGAGTGCGTGAGGACAGGTAATGACCATGACAGTAACCATCCGTCCCAGTGCAAACACGAATTCCCGTCCAAATGCGGTCAGCCATAATACAAGAGTAATCGTACCTGCGCCGATAGCAATGAATGTCAGCCACATGGCTGCCTTGTCGGCAAGGTTCTGCGATTTGGATTTGCTGGCCTGGGCACTCTCGACCATATCCATAACCTGAGAAAGGTATGAATCCTTGCCGGTCTTTTCGATCTCGACCGTTATCGAGCCGTCCCCGTTAACCGAGCCTCCTACAACATCATCGCCCTCGTCTTTGGAAACAGGCTCCGATTCACCTGTTACAAGCGACTCATCTATCGAGGTCGAGCCTTCCACAATTTTGGCGTCCACCGGTACCTTCTCGCCCGGCTTGATTATAACTTTGTCGCCTTCTTTAAGGTCGCTGACCGGTACATCTTCCGTTGATCCGTTATCCATCAATTTGTGGGCCTCTGAGGGCATAAGTTTGGCAAGTTCGTCCAAGGCCTTGGAGGCGCCCATAACCGAACGCATCTCGATCCAGTGCCCCAGAAGCATGACCACAATAAGAGTCGCCAGCTCCCAGAAAAATGTGCGCCCCTCCAGACCAAATACAACTGCTGAGCTGTAGATATAAGCAACAAGAATCGCCAAAGCGATTAATGTCATCATGCCCGGCTGCTTCTCGCGCAGCTCGTTTACCAGCCCCTTTAGAAACGGAAAGCCGCCATAGATAAAAACGGCCGTTGCGAATATGAATTGTATATATGAATCGCCGCTGAACGCGAGCTGATCTTTCAGGCCCACAAAGCCCTGAATCATCGGCGATAAGATTATGATGGGGATCGTTAAGACTAACGAGATCCAGAAGCGGCGCTTGAAATCCTCGGCCATATGGGCGTGGTGGCTCTTATGATCGTGGCCGTCATGGTCGCCATCATGACCATCGTGTTGATGCTTATCCTCATCTTGCTGAGAATTTTTCTTTTTATTTTCATGCTCCCCTTTGATATTATCTTTATCCTGCATGCTTATTTCCTTTTGAAATAAAATTATTTGCGGGCAAGCTCTATTAAATCAACAGAACCTCCTTTTAATTCATCCGGTGAGGGCATCCTGTCCTGACGCATCAGTTCTTCCACTGCTGCGATTTCCTTGTCATACTTAACACCTGAAGCGGCATGGACCTTGTTATTTTTGACATAAAAGAGCATAAAGCTACCGCGGGAGATATCGCCCTCGACTATTACATCATCCCAATCCCGTACGAAGCCGACATGCCGGAACTGCAGCCCGACCTGAGCGGTCCAGAAGAAGGGAATGCTTCTGAAAAGCTTCTTTTTATCGAGCATATTATGGGCGGCATAACGTCCCTGCTGTTCGGCGGTACGCCAGTGCTCTATCCTGACCGTGTCGCCTGTATACCAGTAGGGGAAGCTGGCGATATCACCGGCAGCGAAAACATCCTCGGCCACATTAAAACATTCGTCGACCTTGATACTGCCGTCGGATTCCAAACTGAATCCTTCAAGAAAACCGGATGAGGGCTTCACACCGACACCCATTATTACCAAATCAGTCTCTATTCTCTCACCGTTCTCGAGGACCACGGCTTCGGCCTTGACATCACCTTCGATTTTGGTAACCGAATTTTCCAGCTTGAACTCCACACCGGTCGCTTCATGTTTCTGGCGGAAAAGTTCCCCGATTTCGGAGGCGAAAACATGCCCGAACGGCGTTTTCTCAGGCGCTACAACAGTTACCTTAAGTTTCCGTTTAGTCAGGCTGAAGGCCGCCTCCATGCCAATAAAGCTTGCACCTATAATAACGGCTTTTTCTGCGTTCTCGCAGGCCGAGATTATCCTGTCGGAATCATCATAAGTTCTGAGAGTAAAGACATTTCCCAGATCGGCTCCGGGAATATCCAGCATCCTGGCATCGCCACCGGTTGTAATCAGCAGGCGGTCATATTTAACAGGATCATCGTCCTTAATTGATACTTCTTTTGCCTTTAAATCTACACCGGTGACTTGTTTTTTACGCATGACCTCGATGCCGTACTTATTGTAGAAATTATCATCCTTAATCGGCATCCATTCTGGCTGGGCGTCGCCCTGAAGATAATCCTTGCTCAGGTTGGGACGGTCGTAGGGCATTCTGTCCTCGTGCGTAAGCATAATGATCTGGCCTTTGAAGCCGTCCTCACGCAGGGTCTGGGCCGCCATCGAGCCTGCCGCACCGGCACCGATTATCACAAAGCTGCGGTTCTCCTTTTCCGGCTCGAAGCTCACCATATCCGGAGTACGGCTGCCCTCAAATTCCTCAGGAATCATCACATAAACATCATCACCGTCAACCTCGACTTCGAATGATGCCAGAGAATCCCGGGAAGGCGGCTCCTCCAGATCACCCGATCTGGCATCATAGCAGGCATGATGCCAGGGACAGACGATTCTATCGCCGCTTAAAATACCCCTGTCCAACGGCGCGCCGTAATGCGGGCAGGACGCCCCGGTGGCGTAAAACTTACCGTCAATTTTGCTCAGCAGTATTTTATTATCATCGCCCACCTCGAACGCCTTCATTTGCCCGTCTTCCAGGTCGCCTGCTTTGGCGACCCTTACCTTTTTATCACTCATGATAATCCTCTTCAGATTTAATTAGCTTAACTGCGAAATGATGGTTTTGCAGAATGCCGGAAGGTCGCCGGGGTTGCGCGAGGTTACCAGATTACCGTCAACAACAACCTCCTCATCAACCCATTCGGCGCCCGCATTAACAAGATCATCCTTGATGGAAAAGAAGCTGGTCAGCTTTTTGCCGTTAATGATTCCCGCCGAGGCCAGCATCCAGCCAGCATGACAGATCGCGGCAATGACCTTGCCGCCCTCATTCATCTTTTTGACGAATTCCACCATGGCCGGGGTGCGGCGCATATGGTCGGGAGAATAGCCGCCCGGTATAATCAGGGCATCATAATCATCCGCCTTAGCCTCGGTTATGGCAATATCGGATTTGCCGGGGATGCCATGCTTGCCGCTGAATGATCCGGCCTTTGAACCGATAACCGTAACTTCCGCCCCTTCTTCGGTCATTCTGATTTTGGGATACCAGAATTCCAGATCTTCATAGATATTATCTATAAAGATAGCTACCTTTTTTCCATCCAAACTCATAATTCAGCCTCCTCTTTTATTGGATTTAGAAAACGAAATTGAGATTATCCAACCAGCTTGGCATTCAGCGTGATCTTCACGCCTGCCAGCGCTTTCGACACCGGACAATTCTCCTTGGCTTTTTCAGCAAACTCAACAAACTTGCTCTCGTCTATATCACGCACATCACCCTCGGTCGTCAATTCTGATGAGACTATTACAAATCCCTGATCCTGTTTTTCAAGAGTAACTTTTGCGATTGTATCGATTTTGTCCGTCTTAAAGCCTTCATCACCGAGAATTTTCGAGAGCGCCATGGAGAAGCAACCTGCATGGGCAGCCCCGATCAACTCCTCGGGATTCGTGCCCACATCATCTGCAAATCTCGATCCGGCGGAATACGATCCGATGTATGCCCCGGTTCCGAGTTTCATTTTTCCCTTACCCTCTTTCAGGTCTCCTTCCCACACAGCATTAGCGTTGCGTACTGGCATAGAATTTAGCTCCTTTTTATTGCCGTTCAGAAAATAGTAGATCTAATTTCTAACATGAAAGCGATCAATCTCTCCGCTGTCAAAACTTCTGATACCGAAATATCAACTAAAGTGTATCAATATCATTTCATGGCAGCCCTTTTGACTCCATATACGATAAGAATTCCAATTATCAGGGTTACACCTCCCACGATAAATCCGGCAGCAATAGAATCAATGACTGTGACCAATAATTCGAAGAATGCCCACAGTATTAATGCCACTCCAAATAGTATAACAAGCATACCGGCAGCAAGAAACACAAGGTATGAAACAAGCGCCGTGATATTCAGCTTGAAGGCTCTTACCTCAGACTCTAGCAGTTCGACAACAGAGAGAATAAACTCTGCAATAAACCGCATAATTTATCTCCTGTCGAATAGTTTACCCAGTAAAAATCCTGCCGCAAAAATCCATGCCGCCGATGTTATCGGGCGGTTTTGTATCTGTTCACGACCCATATTCAGGTACTTCTCGCCTGAATCACGGACTGTGTCGTAGGCATCCGTGGCATATCTCGTGGCGCGATCCTCAATATCTCCGGCGGTCTTCCAGACTCTTTCCTTGGCGCCAGTGGCCTTGGATACAGTGAGGTCTCTTACAGAACTGGTAAGGTCTTTCATGTCCTTGCGTAAGGAATCCAGATCCTTCTTGAGCTTATCAACTTCTTTCATACCTTCTTCTCCTTCCCCAGCTTTTTCTAATTCTTTGTTGATTTCTTCCGTTTTTGGTTGGTCTTTTTTTTGTTCATCAGCCATAACGTTCACCCTTCCTTTGGATTTATTGAAAAGTTCTCGAATTTTTGAATCTTCCCGGGGCTGGCCGTAATGCCTCCTCACAAAATCTCTCAGGTCGCCCCGCGGCATCTGATTTCTGCGACGACTTAGCTCCGGGAAAGCCACATCTTTTATTATCCTGACCGCAAAATCTTCCAAAGTGCTCATAGGATCGCTCCTGACCATCCTTTCATTACTTTTTCTTTCGACTTAGAAGACCGGAAATAATCAATTCCACCGCATCATCCTCGGATAATCCGCGCGACATTAACGTCTCGAGCTGCTTGCTGTCCACACTGCCGATTGCCGCCTCATGGGTGATATGTGCTTTGGGATGCTCAACCCTGACTATCGGTATAGCCGAAACGATCCCGTTATCCTGAACGATTTCGCTGCAGTCGACATGCCCGCGGGCATAGGCGGCGCTGGCCGTCAATTCACTATACACCTCGGCCCGGGCATTTTCCCGCACCGCGATCTTCGAGGTTAGAACACCTTTGGAATGTTCTCCCACCAGATGCCCGATCTCCTTTACTTTTATAACATCATCAGCCCTTCCGCTGATCCTGGTATTCATATCCAGGATACTATCCGCCTGGCAGGTGGCTTCATAATCGATATCGATCAATCCCACCCGTCCTCGAATAAGCTCGAACTCGGTTTTGAATGTAGCTCCCCTGCCGATTTCAACCTTGGCATTGGGATAAACCTTCACACCGCCTTTGGGGCTGTGGACATGTCTTTCGAAATAGGAATATTCCGAACCTTCACCGATTCTAATCTGGCCGTGCATAATATGCTGCACATCTATGGCATATGGAAAAACACAATGCGACAAAAGTGAAATCTTTGCGTTTTTTCCAATGGTAACGTCCATAACGATTCGCTGTACGCCCTTTTCGGGATACATTCCGAAGCAGAGATGTACCTGTTTTTCCAGAACGGCATTATCATCCAGACGCATTACCGCCTTAATTCCGTCTTCGAGTTCATCCACATCCATATGCAGTCCGGGCACCAGATGCTGGCCCAGAACCTTGTTATGATCTATTACCAGATGAGCCACATTGGGATCATCCAGCTCATGCGGATCGGAATTTATCTTTTCGTAGAGGTCGTTAATAGTTGTCAAATCAGCGCTCATACCCTACCTCCGGTTTCAGCCGCCCTGGGAATATTCTTATGAGGGCAGGGAATACATTTATCTTCGAAGTAATTCCTTATCTTTTCCACCACGCCCTTATCGACAATCGTGCCATTGCACATCAGAAATGCATGCTCTGCCTGATTCAATACCGCCAGGCTGTGAGTAATCATGACAACTGTCGTACCTTTGCTCTTGAGTACCTTTACCGCTTCGAATATTCGTTCGATCGATTCTATGTCGATGCCTGAATCCGGCTCATCCAGCAGAGCCACTTCCGGCTCCATAGCCAGAATCGAGGCCAGCTCGACCTTTTTCCTTTCGCCTCCGCTCAAAGTTTTGTCGACCGCACGCATGAGGTACTCATCACCGTCAAGCCCGACCTCCTCCAGCGTTTTCTTGACATTATCAACGCTTTTGTTTTTTGCAGAGGATCGTATGAAATCGCGGATCGTCAGACCCTCGAAACGGGCCGGCTCCTGCCAGGCCATAGTAATACTTCTTTTTGCACGTTCGTTAACATCAAGATCTTTTATAGATTCCCCTTTGAAAATGATGTCCCCCTCAAAGTCCCGATATCCGGAAAGACCCATAATTGTGGATGCTAACGTGGATTTACCTGCGCCGTTGGGTCCTACGACCGCATGCACATGGCCCTCCCAGAAATCGATATTAAGTTTGTTCAGGATTGATTTGCCGTCAAGGTTCAAGCTCAATCCTTTTACCTCAAGAACTCCCATCATCATCTTCCTGTCTTAAAGTTCAGTTGCATTTTCGAATGCTGTGTTAAGATATTTCTCAATTAATAGCGATACAGAGCCGCCGCCGGATTTTCGTCCGGCATCTTGTCTTCTTCCATTATATATACCGCTCCGCCGGATAATATAGTCTGAATTGCGGCAAAATCCAACAAATCTTCCGCCCCGGTTTCCTCCTTTTCGTAAACCACAAGTTCACCTTTGTCAGGATCATAGCTGCCCAGGATATGCCGGCCTTTTTCCAGAAACAGGCAATCCACACGCTTAGCGTAAGCAGCCTTTATTATCTCTTCCATATTATTCGAGGCCTTGCCGGTGCCCAGAGTTTCCCTGTATTTATTGATAAACTCCTCGCGTTCACGCTCGAAATACGGCTTAACCTCTTTCCAGGCCAGATCATGAAGATCGTTTTCATTTAAATCATCCGGATTCTTCCTGACTTCACTTTCCAGAAGCTTTGCATAATGATTGGCCTCGCGGTACATGGGAATATATTGCTCCAAGCCGACAAGAATCAGCGGCTCCTGATGCTCGACCATAATCTTGTCGATTCCGTTTTCCACGGTTTTGAAGAAACGCGAGATATATTCCTTTTTTTCCGCATTATCCATACCGCCCCCATGACCGTGATACATGGCGTTTCTTTTGCCGCCTTCTCTGCCCCCGCCGGTACCGGTATGATACTGGAGCTGTTTTTCCGGGTCCTCGAATTTCATGAAGTCCTCGAAGCTGGCCGGCATATCCTCAAGTTCGTATTCACTTATCGAATGTTTGGTCGCATCGAAAAGGCGGGTTTTACTCTGACTCAGCGCCAGAATAAAGAAACGGCCGTCGTTTGCATACAAAGGCAGCAAACGTTTCAAGTGATAGCGGTTCGATACAATCGCCGCCTCTTCGAATGAGAGGGGTAAACGATGGATATGCGATTCATCCGGATTCAAAAAGAGCGCCAGACCATCGCTCTGATGATTCCAGAAATCGGCTCTGCCCAAAAGCTTCTCGCCCGGCTCCATTATGTCATCTATCTGTTTTCTGCGCAGTCCTTGCTCTTCCAGCTTTCGATCTGCCTCTCTAAGAAGATTTTTGAGCCTGATAGGATCCTGCTCGACCTCCCGTCCCCTTCGATGAGTGGGCATATAAATAGATATGCAAGGTTCCTTCTTGCCCTCTGCCAGTGATTTTAATTCTTTTATATCAAGCAATTCCATCATCTCTCAACTCCTCATTATTTTTTGAATCATTCTCATAATTACTTTTGCTTACCGCCGATCGATCTATAAATCTGGCCTATCAGCCAGGGTATCAAACTCATCGGAATAATCAGAGCCCATCGCTTCAACCCTATCGGCGTTACCTGAATCACCTCCGCCGGGCCCGGAAGATAGACCACCAGCAATAATAGTACTGTACATAAACACAACGCGCCCCAAACGTAAACGTTCCTTGTTATTTCGTTGCTAATAAAGCCGCTACGGAAATCCCGCATATTGAATACATGCCAGAGCCGTCCGAAGGCCAGTGTCAGAAATGATATCGTTACAGCCTCTCTCAGATCAAGGTTAAGCCAGCTTAAGGCAATAGCAAAGGCTGCCAGTCCGGAAGCCGCAATTATTAATCCGAAGCCCCCGATAAAGCCCCAATGACTCCAACGGATTACGGGCTCGTCTGCCCTGCGCGGCTTTTGCTGCATTATACGCGGATCGCCCTCGCCTACTCCTAAAGCCAGCGCCGGAAAAACATCCAGAACCAGATTCAGAAAAAGTATCTGCAAGGGCAAAAGGGGCAGCGGCGCGTTTGCCATTGAGGCCGCACCCACAGCCATAATCTCGGCCGCGTTGCCGGATAAAAGATAGACCACGAATTTTCGTATATTGTTGAAAATTACTCGCCCCTGCTGAACAGCAGCAACTATCGTAGAGAAGGCGTCATCCTTCAATACCATATCAGCGGCTTCCCGAGCCACCTGGGTGCCCCGCTTTCCCATAGCTATTCCGATATCCGCTTTTTTCAGGGCGGGAGCATCGTTGACCCCGTCACCGGTCATGGCTACGATTGAGTTGTTCTCCTGATGTATAGAGATCAAATCCAGCTTCTGACGAGGGCTTACTCGCGCGAACATAGGTGTTTCTATTATTTTCCGTTTGTCTTCTTCGGACAGCTCCTCCACAGCATGAAGTTCGCTGCTTTCCATGACAACTGCGTTTTCATCATCAACCAGGCCCACCTGCCGTCCGACATTTCTGGCGGTCACCGCCTGATCGCCCGTGACCATAATAACACGGATTCCGGCCTTGTGGCACAATCCAATAGAATCTTTTACATCCTCTCGCGGCGTATCCATAAAACCCATCAGCCCGATCAGGATCAAATCCTCATAGGGATTTTCATTGGCATCATTGGATTCTTTATAAGCCAGTGCCAGTACGCGCAGGCCGTCTTCGGCCATTTGATTATTCAGTTTTTTCCACTTATCGAGATCATCTATGCCTTTGGGCTCGCCATCTGTCAGCACTTTTGTGCTAACTTCAAAAACGCTTTCCGGCGCGCCCTTAACCGACACTAAAAACCCGCCGTTACTCTTATTAAAGGTAGCCATCATCATGGTATCCGCATCAAAAGCCTCCTCGCGCTCCTCAGGCATTTTCTCCAGTATTTCCGAACGCCTGTATCCCAGCTTGTCAGCCGCCTCAAGGATCGCTACTTCGATTGGATCGCCAACTGAGGCGCTGCTGCCGGACTCTCTCACTTCGGAAAGGGAGGCATTATTACACAGCACACCAACCGTAAGCGCTTTTTCCAATGATTCAGAGGGCTTGTCAATCATACCGTCGGAATCCTCATAGCCGTCTTCGGCAATTTTAATCTCATCGGATTCCAACATTATCCTGGTCACTGTCATCTCGTTCTCAGTCAACGTGCCGGTCTTATCCGTACAGATAATATTGGTAGCCCCCAGCGTTTCCACCGATGCCAGCCGGTTAACCAGCGCATTGCGTTTGGCCATACGCATCATACCCCGTGCAAGTGCAATTGTGGCCACAATCGGCAGTCCCTCGGGAATGGCAGCTACCGCCAGCGCCACCGAGGTTTCGATCATAAGCAACAGCTCCTTGCCGCGAACAATCCCCAATACCCCAACTACGGCCGCAACTACTACGGTCACCCAAATCAGGCTGTGACCCAAACTATTAAGGCGTTTTTCGAGCGGAGTAAGATCCTCACCGGCCGCCTCTACGAGTTCGGAGATTTCCCCCAGCTCAGTCTCCATACCTGTGGCAATTACAACTCCCACGCCCGAACCCCGAGTCACCGCAGTACCCTTGAAGAGCATATTAAAACGTTCCGCCAGGGGAATATCTCCTTCCAAAGCAGTCTCCTGCTTACTTACCGGCATCGATTCTCCGGTCAGAGCGGACTCGTTGCTCTGCAGCTTATTTGCTTCCAGTATTCGCAGGTCAGCGGTTACAATATCGCCCCCTTCAAGAATTACGATGTCTCCCGGCACAAGCTCGCGGGCATTTATATTTTGCTCCTTGCCATCGCGACGGACACGCGTGGTAACCTTGCTCATCTCCCGCAGGCTTTCCATGGATTTTACAGCCTTGAGTTCGGTAAAAAAGCCGATTATCGTATTTATCAGGATTGCCGCGGCCACCGCAAAACCCTGAACCGTCTCGCCAAAGATAAAAGATAAAGCTGCGGCGACTGCCAGTATCAGGATCACCAGGCTTTTGAATTGATCTAAGAAGATAGTCAAGATACTTTTCTTCTCGACCTCTCGCAGCAGATTTTTGCCGTATCTGCTTTGGCGTTTTGAGACCTGGGAAGAGGATAAACCATCTTCACGGCCAACATCAAGGCTCCTCAGAACCTCATCTGTGTCCTGAAGCCAGGGCTCTTCACTCGCGGTATTGACTTTTGCTTTGGATTTTGCATTTGCCATAAGCATATATTATCAGCTAAATTCTTCGTCCACCATGTGGCTCTTTATCGTGTAACTTGTTTCTAATGAATTGAACAGATCGAGATAATTTTCCAGATAGCGGCTTAAAAGATATTTCCGTTTAACAGTCTCCCGTGCCTCTTTTCCGATTTTTTTACACAGTTTATCATCTTTCAAAAGTTGAAGAATTCTCTCGGCGGCCTCGTCGACAGAGGATACCAGAAAACCATTCTGGCCATCCTGAATCTGTTTCTTGATCCCTCCCGCATTGCCGCCGACCACAGGCGTGCCTTTCCACATAGCTTCGGTTACCGTAAGACCAAATCCCTCCCGCCTTGATTTCTGCACAACCACGGCAGCTTTTCTCTGCAAAGCATTTACAAGCGCGGTATCCTGACGGCTCATGATGATTATCCGATCTTCCTGGCATTCCAGCAGGGATTCATAAACATCTTTACCCTCAGGATCGTCGGTAGCGATATTTCCCAAAAGAACCAATGTACAGTCGACCTCTTTACGGACTTTTTTGTAAGCGGCAATTACCCCCTCGGGATCCTTCCATCTGTCGAAACGCGATATCTGAACTACCAACGGAAGATCGCAGGGAATATCATAGTGATCTAACCGCTCCTGCATTTCCTCCTCGCCCATTTCCTTATTGGTAACATTGAAGGGATCGATTGCGGGTTGGAAGGCAAGCTGAGGTGTATTAAGCTTCTGCTGGTATTCTTTCAATGTCAGTATCACGCCGTCGTATTTTTCCACGAATTTTTTAAGATAGTCCCAGAGTATCGGATTGGGACTGGTCATATCGACATGACAGCGCCACAGCCAGGGAACGCGCTTGGTATAATGTTCGATCATTGGAAGCGGCTGGGGATCATGTATTATCACAATATCATGGTCGAGATGATTGCGCACCGAGTTTTCATAGATCACAGATTCATATACATGTTTCTTCTGTTTGGTCAGATTGATTTCCGCGCCCTGCAAAGCGTTATGCATCTTTTTGGTCACGCTGAAAAAGTCGGGCGAGCCCTGAATCACTCTCCAGCCGGTTTTAATTCCCACGCTGTTCATCAAAAGAATGAAGGAGGATAAAAGCCCGGCCACACCGCCGCCGTAGTAGGTAGCGTTGATATTGGCTACATGAAAGTCCTGGAGCGGGGTGGCCTTATTCCAGATACGCTCGACCGCCTCGGAGCCAACATACTGTTCATAATCATCGATACCATAAATTTTATGCTCTTCCATCGATCCGCATTCCTTTCTGCTTACAGCGAATTTTCTGATGAAATCTGTTCGAACAATCTTTCCGTATCATCCTTGCGGCATAGTTCCGTGCCGGGCGTCATGACAGCCGCAGCGCCGGCAGCCACTCCGAATTTAACGGCATTCAGTACTTCCTCGCCGCGTGCCAGTGCCAGAACAATACCCGCCATCATGGAATCCCCCGCTCCTACCTTGCTTCGAATCGGCACGGTGGGGGAACGGAAATGCCTGCTTCCGGACTCCGATACAACAATGGCTCCGGCTGATCCCAATGTAATAACAGCCATTTCGCAACTGCATGAATTTATCATACTCTCTGCCACCTCGATTATCTGATCCTCTGTGTCCAGCTCAGTATCATGGATATCGTTAAATTCACGGATGTTTATCTTAATCATATAAACGCCTTCTCTGAGCGCTCGTTTCAATGCCTGGCCCTTTGAATCCAATAGGACTTTTGCGCCGGCTTCATGAGCCATTTCGGCAATGGCGGCATACAAATAGCTCGGCGCCGCCGGAGGAATACTCCCGCTTATGACCACATAATCAAAATCGTTAATTAACTTCTTTATCTCTTCTAAACAGCTTTCCCACTCGGACTCTGAAAGCCTGGGACCCGGCATCACAAAACGAAACTGCTCGCCGCTGGAGTTTTCATAAACCGTCAGATTTTCACGGGTTATGGCGGAAATTTCCATAGGCCTTGCATTTATATTTTCCGCCTCCAAGAGCTCTTTCAACATTTTGCCGTTGGTTCCGCCGGCCGAAAAGACAGCCAGTGATTCACCCTCCAATTTTTTTACGGCACGGGTGACATTGATCCCGCCCCCTCCCGGTTCATACCTGGGTTCTCCGCAGCGCAGCTTCTTTTCCGAGCTGACCTTTTCGGTTCGGGTATTGATGTCGATTGACGGATTCAGAGTTATCGTAACAATCTTTTTTTGATCATCCATGAAATGCGGTCCTGTTTAAAGTTATATAACGAAGGAGATATAAATCTTCTATATCTCCCTCGTTAACTATAAACTGCTTTTCAAAGTTAATCAATCTTTATTGTTCGCCGATCAGAAATGAAATCTTGGCGTTAAGTCGATAGCTGACGATCTTGTTATTCTCAACCACCGCCTGCATATCCTTGATATAAACCGACTGGATATTTCTTACGGTCTTGGAGGCCTGATCGATAGCCTCCTGGGCTGCTTCTTCCCAGCCCTTATCGGACTGCGATAATACCTCGATGACTTTTACTACTGACATAATTCCTCCTTTTGGTTACAGTTATGATTTTAGATCTATTCGAATTCTATTAACGGTTTTATGATGCCCTCTTCCTTGCTCTCCATCAGCTCATAGGCCTTCTCCAGATCATCGAACTTGAAGGTATGGGTGGTCATTGGCGTGGGATCGACCTTGCCTGTATCGATCAGCCTCATCAAACGCTCCATACGCTCTCTTCCGCCCGGGCAAAGCGCCGTTCGGATTGTTTTGTCACTCATACCCACGCCCCATTCGGCGCGCGGAATTTTGACATAATCGCCTTCACCATGATAACCGATATTGGAAATAGTGCCGCCGGGACGGGTTACCTTGATACAATCCTCGAAAGTCTTCTGGCCGCCAAGTGACTCGATAGCCGAATCAACGCCCTTACCGTTGGTCAGATCAAGAATCGTCTTGACCGCATCCTGCTCCTTGAAATCCACCACTACATCGGCCCCATAGTTCTTTGCCAGCGTTTTGCGGTTGGGCACGGACTCTACCGCAATGATCAAACCTGCTCCGCGAAGCTTGGCACCGACAGTGGCCATCAGCCCCACAGGACCTTGCGCAAAAACCGCTACCGAACCGCCTATCGGTATATTTGCATGCTCCGCACCCACAAAGCCGGTCGACATCATATCGGTCGTATAAACCGCGGCATCATCGGTCACTTCCTCGGGAATCGGCGCGAGATTTGCCTGAGCGTCATTGACATGAAAGTACTCGGCAAATACTCCATCCTTGATATTGGCGAACTTCCATCCGCCAAGCATCTGGGTACACTGCGAGGTATATCCCCGAAGACAGTTGTCGCACTTGAAGCAGGGAGTTATTGCATTGACCGCAACACGATCCCCCTCGCGGACATGCTTGACCTCACGGCCGAGCTTGTCCACAATTCCGACAGCTTCATGCCCAAGAGTCAGATCTTCACGGTCACCGATTGCGCCTGCAACCGTATGGGTATCCGAGGTACACACCAGACCGCGGGTTGTCTTGATAATTGCGCCGTTAGCCCCCGGTTCAACCGGTATCGGCTTATCCATAAAGCCTACCTCGCCGATTTTCTTCATAACAAACGCCTTCATCATATCAGCCATTATTAGCTCCTTCCTTTTATCTCCGCCTTTTTTTTGGAATCATTAGCGTTAAAGATTATCTGTTTCAGTTATATGTAGAAACCACTGCGGAAAAGGATTTTCTCAGCTTGTCCCAGGCCTTCTCGGCGCCTTCCTTCAAATTTTCCCAGGCCTCTTCATTCGATTCCTTGATTGCCTCCATACGATCCTCGAATTCATTGATCTGATTCTGGAGGTTGCCGATTTTCTTCTTCATTTCCTCTTTCTTTTCTTCCTTATCCTTTTCGGCCCGGGCATCAAATTGAGATATCTGGCCGCGCCAGACATTAAGCTGAGCCTCCATTTGATCCAGAAACTCCTCTCGTTTTGACACGTTTCTCATCCTTTCATTGGCTGCAATCAATCTATGAAAAGTCTACCAGTATTTCGGTCTTCCGTAAAAATCGTAGAGCGTTTTTTCGTATTCACGATTAACCGGCTGAGAGGGATCGAATTCGGGACTGTTCTTGATCTCATCCTTGGTCAAATCCACACTCACCTCGGTCTCACCCCAGTTTACCTCTTCGATCCAGGGAACCGCCACAAGGACTTTCCTTCCCGGCAGCCAGTTTCTGGTATCGATTACTATATAGCGAATCAGCCAGTTGTCATCGTCGACAATATAATCCTCCACATGCCCGATCTTATTATTTTTGGACTTGATCCTATAATCCATAACCTCGTCACAGCTTCTCAGATTCGGGTCGCCCTGGACCTTGTCCGACTCCTTGGTAATTCCGGTTCCGCTCTGTTTCTGGCGGCGGGAGGTGCCGGATTGATCGCCGACATTGGTGGGCGAGGCATGCACGCCGCCCATTACTCCGCCGGTCCAGTAAGGCATGAGATTGTAATACTCACTCAGCCTTTCCTCATGCTGGCGCGAGACGGGCTCATCCTCCTCGATCGGCGGGCTGTCCTCGATCTGCTGTTTGGTCAGTTCAACCGGAAAGACATGGCCCACCCAGTCCGGCTTGCCCAGTGATGTGGGCGAGATCAAGACCTTGCGACCGGGAAGCCATTTGCCGGTATCGATAACCAGATATCTAACAGTCCAGCTTTCGTCGTCGAAAAGAAAATCATGTACTTTACCGAACTTTCCGTCGCTGGCTTCTATATCATATCCGAATAATTCTTTCAGACTTTTTAGCATTTATCTCAACTCCTATCAAAATAAATAATTACGCTGTATATCTCACTGCCAGCATTACTATCAGCCCCACGAACAATATCCAGAAAAATGCCCCCAGAGCAGCCTGGGCTTCGGATGCTGTCTCGGCCTGACGAACCGCCTCACGAGCGCTCCTTGGCCTGCGCGGAGGCACTGCTGCTGCCAGGATCAAAGCGACCACAAGCCCTATTAATAAGAACGGCAGCCAGTATACTCCCAGAATCGCCGGGCCGAAAGGCGCCATCCATCCACCCACAGCCCATGTTGTTATGAATATTATAAAGAATAAAAATATCAACGATGGCAGCATTCCCGGTCTGCCCGGCCGTTCCCAGCCAACGGCGGCCGCCAGAAGCAGACTCAGAAGCACTGCAATCAAAAGTGCCGTTATCAATTCTCCTACTATCATATTAATACCTCCAAACAAAAATCAAATTTATTGCAGATGACCTCTCAGGGTCATCTGCAATTTAAAAAACCCTTCATACATACATTCTCCAGGACAGGATTTTATTCTGCTTCCTCAGGTAACAAACCGAACGGGCTGTTATAGCGCACTTCTATCTTGTTCCATACATCCTTGGCTCCGGCCTCATACGCATTTTTGGCCGCAGATGTGCGCTCGACCCATGTATCAACGGTACCGTCAAGAATAACCACGCCATTCTCGACCTCGATACGGACGTCATCCATATCCACGAAAGGACTCCAGTAAAGCTGATTCATAACATCCTGCTGAATCTCATAATCATTCTTTTCAGTCCATGTATGCGCGTAGTCAACCATGTTGACAACATCCACAACGCCGTTCACGCGCCAGGCTACCTGCTCGGCATGATTTTTCTCGAATGATGTGGTTACCTCACCATCAAGATAAACCATGCCGTTGACAGCGGTGATATCCAGATCATAGGTCTCGACATATGGATCGCGTGCCATGGCGGCGCGAACCAGATCCTCAAGAGTTTCATCCTCGGGCAGGTTCTCCGGCCTGACCTTGACATGATTCTTGACTCTCCAGACGCCGACAGTATTCATGGCATCTTTCTCGGCAGCCATTTTGGACCTGTAATTATCCACGGTTCCGGAAAGAGTTACCACTCCGTTGTCCGCGCTTGCATCGATATCGAAGGAATGTACTCTCGGGTCGTAGACCAACGCATCTTCAACCGCATTTTCGGTTTCGGTGTCGCTTATATTCTTAAAGGAGCTCTTTCTTTTCATCTCGTCGCGCGCCCACCATTTAATTTCCAGTCCGCTGGTATCGACAGATTCGGTGCCGGCAACCCAGGCATCGAATGCCGCCCAGCGGCGTTCGGCAGCACTGCCTACGGTGCCGGTCAGGGTAACATCGCCGCCTTCCGAGTTGACATTCACCAGAGCTTCGTCGACCCAGACATCATTCTGGAGACAGCGTCTGATATCGGCTTCGATTTCGTTGTCAGCACGGCGTTGGGGATAATCGATCACTATATTGTTATCGATCTCTCTGACTCCTCTGACACTCATGACGACCTCTTCAGTCAGCTTTTTCTCCTGCCAGGATTCAACCTCACCCGTAAGAGTAACTTTGCCATCATCGACTGTGGGTTTGACTTCATAAGAATCGGTTGCCGGATCGTAAAGCAGGGCATTTAGGATATCCTGCTTAAGCTCTTCATCCGGCCTGACAATCGCCTTAACCTCGATATTGTTTACCACTGCTCGCACACCCTTGATAGTCTCAGCCAGCTCGGTGGCACGTCTCTTTGCCATAATATTTGAAACGCTTCCTGAAAGTGTGGCCACGCCCTCATTGACCGAAACGTCGACCAGATGCGAGGGCACCGATTCATCGAGCTGAAGTTCTGTTTCCAGTGCCAGGGTAATCTTGCCGTCTTCAATGTTGCGCTCTTCGGCCTGCTGTGCCCATACGTTTTGGGGAGCAAATATCCACAGCGCGAAAATAGCTCCTATTAAGACGGCAAATAAAAATCCGTCAATGCCTGTAAGTTTCTGTTTCTTACCGTTTAACATAGCATCCTCCTTTTATATAGAATTCACCATATATTTATGAATTCATGCTTTCGATTTCAATTTCTCAAATTTTTCTCTGGCCTTGCCAAGTGAAAAACGACGGCGGTTTATCTCCTTCCATGGATCATCGATTTGTCCCATCCTTTTGAATATGTTTTTTATATTAAATTTTTGTGCATTCATCTTTTTATTGGAAAGCTCATCATAATTAACAGGCGCTGCAACCGGGGCATTTTTTATGGCCCTGACCGAATACGGCGCTACTCCGGTCTGGGCATAGGCATTGCGGGCAATATCCAGAAACAAGCGCCCTTTTCTTTTATTCTTTCTTACCTCAGTTGTCAGCCTTTCGGGATGATTTTGCGCCATGAAATCCGCCAGATCCGAGGCGAAGCCGCGCACCTCATCGAACTTGTTTTCCGGCTTAATCGGGAGGACTATATGAACTCCCCTCGAGCCGGTCAGCATCAGGAAGACCGGCAGATCGAGTTCCTCGGCCAATAATTCATACATCAATTTTGCGGCAAACCGGACATCATCGAAATCATCACCGGGCGGATCGAGATCGAATATAATCTTATCCGGCTTTTCCAGATTATCCAGTTTACTGAGCCAGATATGCGGCGTGATATTGCCGTAATTGGTGATAAATATCAGCGTGGCGGTATCATTGCAGATTATATGATTGGTCTTGCCGCCCTCACGGTTGTCGACCGCCTCTGTCTTAATCCAGTCCGGGATATTTTTAGGGGCATTTTTCTGGTAAAAAGAGTTGCCCTCGATGCCGTCGGGAAACCTGCGCATGGTTAAGGGACGCTCCTTCATATGGGGAATTATCATTTTCCCGGCCTGCTTATAATAATCTATCAGGTCGCCCTTGATAATTTTAGAATCCGGAAAAAAGACCTTGTCCTGGTTCGATACTTCCAGCTTTCTGTTTCCTGCTTTGATATATGACATAATTCTATTTAGCCTTCTCTCTGACAACATCTCTGGCTTTCTTGTCCCGCCTTAAGCCGAGAAAGCGGGGATGACGCAGCTTGCCATCGGAAGTCCATTCAGTAAATCCGACTTCACCCACCAGCTTCGGTTTGACCCAATGCGCCCCTTTTTCATCCACTTCCTCTTCAAACGGGCTGGATTTTCTCTCGATTTTCTCGAGCCTTTTGCCGAGGCTCTCGAGCATTTCGTCATCATAGCCAGTGCCAACCTTGCCTGCATAATGAAAATCACCGTTATCGTAATAGCCAATCAGCAATGCTCCGAATCCGATTCGTTCACCCCTTGGATCGGTATAGCCCCCGATAACGAATTCCTGTTGGTTTACGCATTTGAATTTGAGCCAGTTCTTTGAACGGCTATGGGCATATTTGCTGTCGGCCGCTTTGGCAATCACACCCTCCCAGCCCTTTTTGCAGGCTTCCTGATGATATTTTTCTCCTTCTTTGTTGCGATGCGCGGTGAAACGAAGCTTATTGTCAAAGCTGAGCGCCCTTTTCAAAATAGCCTTGCGATAGC
>CAZBZV010000027.1:0-49302 GCA_964496505.1 uncultured Ignavibacteria bacterium
GCAAATCATTACGGCTTCAAGCTTTCCGACCGCTTCAATAAGCTCGGCAAGAGGATTCAGAAGGTGATTTTGCACGGCTCCGGGAAAACCGAGATAAAGTTCGCCTATGAGCATGCCTCCGGGCGCGGTAATGCCCGCGGCGAATTTGTCTCAACCTTCGAGGGCGTAATCCCGCATCTGGAACGGCGCTACCGTCAAACCGAATCCTCGGGTGTACGCAACTGGATCGAGCAGTATATGTCGATCTCGGAATGCCCTTTATGTGATGGGGCGCGTCTCAGACGTGAATCACTGGCAGTTTATGTCGGCAGTAAAAATATTCACGATATCACCAGAATGTCGATCAAACAGGCCCGCGAATTCTTTGAAGCGCTTAAACTTACAAAGCGCCAGCAGAAGATTGCGCATCAGGTCATGAAGGAGATTCGCGAACGGCTGGGTTTTCTTGTCAATGTTGGGCTGGAGTATCTGACCCTCGACCGTGCAGCCTCTACCCTCTCCGGCGGTGAGGCTCAAAGGATTCGCCTGGCGACACAAATAGGATCGCGGTTAACGGGGGTGTTATACATACTTGACGAACCCTCAATAGGCCTTCATCAAAGGGACAATAACCGTCTCCTGAATACATTAACCGAACTCCGCGATCTTGGCAACACCGTTGTGGTGGTGGAGCATGACCGCGATACAATCCTGGCGGCCGATTATGTTGTCGATCTGGGACCCGGTGCGGGTAAGCATGGCGGTGAAATTGTGGCGGCGGGAACGCCCTCACAGATAAAGCGCCAGACACGGAAGTCGTTGACAGGCAAATATCTGGCGGGCAAATCGCAGATACCGATCCCGAAACATAGAAACGGCGGTAATGGCGATATGCTAAGCCTCAAGGGCGCCACCGGCAATAATCTGAAGGAGATAAATATAGGAATACCGCTGGGGAAATTTATCTGCGTGACCGGAGTTTCCGGATCGGGCAAATCGACCCTGATCGAGGAGACATTATATCCGATCTTGAGCAGCAGATTTTACAATTCGCGCAAAAAGCCCCTGCCGTATAAGAAAATACAGGGTCTGGAGCATATCGATAAGGTGATTGATATAGACCAGTCTCCGATTGGACGCACGCCTCGTTCGAATCCGGCCACCTATACCGGAACCTTTACCTTCATCCGCGATCTTTTCTCCCAGACTCCCGAGGCCAAGCTGCGCGGCTATAAGCCGGGACGGTTCTCATTTAATGTCAAGGGCGGACGTTGCGAGGCCTGCGAGGGGGACGGGATCATTAAGATCGAGATGCATTTCCTGCCCGATGTTTATGTACCCTGCGAGATCTGCAAGGGCAAACGTTATAATAACGAGACATTGGACATCCGTTACAAAGGCAAAAATATCGCCGAGGTGCTGGATATGACTGTGGCCGAGGCGCTGGACTTTTTCGGCAATATCCCCACGCTCAAACGCAAACTGATGACGCTCTATAATGTCGGCCTGGGCTATATTCACCTCGGACAGCAGGCTACCACACTTTCGGGGGGCGAGGCGCAGAGGGTCAAGCTCTCCACCGAACTTTCCAAGACTGCCACCGGGCGGACATTTTATATTCTCGATGAGCCCACCACCGGGCTTCATTTCGAGGATATCAAGATGCTTCTGAATGTCTTAAACGAGCTGGTCAACCGGGGCAATACGGTGCTTGTGATCGAGCACAATATGGATGTTATCAAGACCGCCGACTGGATAATTGATCTCGGCCCGGAGGGCGGAGATGAGGGCGGTTATGTTATCGCCACCGGCACCCCGGAACAGGTCGCCAAAAACCCCAAGTCCTACACCGGCCAGTTTTTGAAGCAGGAGCTGGGATTATAATAAGTAAAAGTGCAGGGTCACAATTCCGATTTCATCGGAATCAAGACCCTGCACTACATGTAAAAGAGTGTTATTTTCCAAAGATCCAGCATTTGTTGCGCAGGGTCTTGGTTCGCCGGAGGCGAAGTGTGACCCTGCGCCAGTTATTACCAATCCTTGTAGATTTCTATTCTACCTGGATTACTTGTATAATAATCTCTTGCGCTTGACCATTCCCAATTCTCAACGCAATTCGTCAATTCAGCTTTTACAGGATTATTGTGTATGTAATTCAATTTTGTAACAAATACTTCTCTCGAGACTATTCCAAACCTGTCGAATCCTTCATTCCAAATGATATTACTTTTTATGCCCAGGTCGCGCGAAGCCTTTTGAGCGATGTACTTTTTGAAATCCCGCATGAAATGTGATAAGCTCTTGCCTTCAATGAACAGTAGTAAGTGAATGTGCGAAGGCATTAAAACATAAGCTGAAAGTTTTGCCTGATATTTATTGCAACAAAATTCCAGTGATTCGATAAGCTTTTCATAAAGGCCTTTTATATTCCCAAAATTCCTCCATTCCTTAAATGTAGTTGTCACGAAAAAACAGGAGAAATCTCTTTGTTCCGGATATCGTAGACTCATACATAATAGAGAGCCGCAGGGATGAAAAAATACAGCGAAAGTGCAGGGTCACAATTCCGATTTCATCGGAATCAAGACCCTGCACTACATGTAAAAGAGTGTTATTTTCCAAAGATACAGCATTTGTTGCGCAGGGTCTTGGTTCGCCGGAGGCGAAGTGTGACGCTGCGCGATTGGTCAGCAGATACACTTTCGATTGACATTCACGGCAACATCCGTAAATTGATTCCAAATATTGTGCGCGGCGTATGTCCCCATGCGCCGCGGGAGGCTTATATCCGGGCGCACCGGGAGGTACGCCCGGCACAAACTTGTGAGCCGGGGTGCCCTGCTGCGCAAGCGGCGGGAGCGGTCGAGCTTGTCATTCTGAGGGAATCCCGACCATAGGTCGAGGATGACCGAAGAATCTTTAACGAATCAAACAGATTCTTCGCTGCGCTCAGAATGACAGGAGAAATGAGCCGGAATGACAGGCGGAATAAAACAGAATGACAGGATGGACATAAAAGGAGAAGGATATGGCTGATGATGTATATGAACTCTGGCCGGAGCTGGAGTGGATCGAGGACGAGAAACTGCAGAAGGCGACCGCGGACACATGGGCGCTGGCGCTGGAAAAAAGCCCGCTTACCGCAAAGGACTTAAACGAGATACCGTTCACGCTTCTAATCGAGAACTGCAAGATAACCTTCATGCAGCACAAACGTGCGGTGGTGCATCTCTCGCGCGACTGCGCGGCGCAGATGCAGAAGTTTTTCGGCGAGAGCCTTCCGATTAGTATGGATGTTGTGATTGCCGGGGCGATTCTGGCTGATGTGGGCAAGCTATTGGAGTATGAGAAGGTCGAGGGTAAGGCGGTGCAGTCGGATTACGGCAAGGCGCTGCGTCATCCCTTTTCGGGTGTGGGGCTGGCGATGCAGTGCGGGGTGCCGGTGGAGGTCTGCCATATAATCGCGGCGCATGCCGGTGAGGGCAACATGGTCAAGCGCACCCCCGAGGCCTACATAGTCCACCACTGCGACTTCATGAGCTTCGAACCGTTTAAGGGGCGGTGAGGCAGGAGATACTGCGATCATCGCTCTACAATGCCAAATTATTTCTAAAATAGCAAAAATAATGATTGCAAAAAAATTAAATTAATTTTGATTATATATGATAGATAACACTCGGCCGACGGTTTTAGATCTGTATAATAAAGCTATTAATTTTATGTGAACATAAAATGATTGGATCCAAGATGGTAAGATATCGGAGCAGAGAGGAAATTGAAAAAGAAGCCGCATTGATCTTAAAACGACACGGTATAAATACACTGCCTGTAGATCCCGTGCTTCTGGCTAATCGTGAGGGAATAAAGGTAAGTAATGCGGTTTTTACTGATGATAATATCTCTGGTTTGGTTGCAAAAAGAGGAAATGTTACTCAATTTCTAATAAATCAAAATGAACCACCTTATAGGAAGAGATTTACAATCGCTCACGAATTGGGACACCATTTTCTTCATCTTCTGAGTGATGGAGAACACATCATAACAAATGTTGATCTTTTTAGGGAGCCAATTGCTCCGGAAAAAGACATAGATGACGATAGGAAAATGGATGTACAGGCCAATTATTTCGCGTCAGCGATATTGATGCCAGAGGAATTCGTAAAGGCCGAATTTGAGGAAGATAAGGAAGTTAAATCATTAGCTAGAAAATTTAATGTGTCCATTGAAGCCATGGCTTATAGATTGAATAATTTGGGACTTGCATAATGAGTAGTGATTCTAATTTGATAGCTGAGTCAAGTGAAAAGGTTGTCTCCATAGTTGGCGATGTTACAAGCGATGATATAGATACATATGCAAAATATAGAGACATAGAAGACAAAAGCAAGTTAATAAACACAATACTCTCAGCTTGGAATAACCAAAAAAAAGATGAAAGAAGGCTGAGGAAAACATATGCAGTAGGTCTTTTATGGATATTGGCAATACAATTAATCTTCATAAATATTGTCTTTATTTTGATTGGTTCAGAGACTCTCAAAATTGAGCATTGGATGGGAAACATTTTTATTGTATCAGTATTTGGAGAAATCACAGCAACGGTTTTAATAGTAACAAAATATCTTTTTCCAAGCGAAAAATATGACATAGTGCATCTTTTAAGAAATATATTAAAATAATTATTCAATAATATAAATCTTGAGGGGTAAATAATATGGATTTACGAAAGGGATTGAATGCCATATCTGACGTTGTAACTAATAGACCATCTCCTTTAAGGGAATTTGACCAGATCTATATGAAAAGCGCAGATATGCTCTTGCAAGTTGAACATATTAGCAGAGTGTTTGATAACAAAAAGGTCATTTTTATAGGCGATGGTGATTCCATTGGGTTGAGCTTGGTACATCTACATGAATCAAGAATTATTGAAAATGGGCCAAAGGCTGTCCTGGTATTAGACTTTGACGAAAGGGTTGTATTATCAATTAAGAATTTCGCAAAAAAGTTCGGAATAGAAAAAAGGATTGATGCAAAACTTTATAATGTTGCTTTCTCGCTTCCAAAAAATATTTGGCAGAAGTTCCAGGGTTTCTATACGAACCCCCCCTTTGGAGCTAGTAATGACGGCAATAGCGTGGAGCTTTTTATTAGAAGAGGAATAGAGGCATCCGGTAGAATGGCTGTCGGTTGTATTGTGCTTGCAGATGATGATGATTATCCTTGGACACATGATATAATGCGCAAAATTCAATTAATGTTGCTAAAAGATGGATTTATAATATCTGAAATTGTGCCAAAATTCCATCAATATCATTTGGATGATGCGCCTGATTTAACTTCTTGCAATATGATAATAAAGAGGATAATTTATAATGATCAGGAGTATAATAGTAAAGCGGCAAGCAGAAAATCGTTAAATAATTTTTATGGTGAAGAAGCACCTCTTAGAGCAAAATATATCAAAGATTTAACAGTTGCAGGTAAATATCCATCCCGGGACTATAAAATTGAACGTTTAAAAACAGTATAGGTGAGTAAAATGATTAAGACACAGCCCGACGCATTTATTTTTATGAAGGTGGGGAATCATGCTGGAGAGGATTTTGAAGAAATTCTTGAAAGAAAAAATTTGGAGTTTAAAGAGGCCGGAAGGATTTTCTGGGGTTACGGTGGAACTGCATGTCATCCCATAAATCAAGTGCAGCCATTTGTGAAAGCTAGCATAAAAAAACAGGGGAAAATATATTTGTTTATGCAGACCATAAATTCCAAAGCTGACCCTGATATAATTCCAGCCACAGAATATTCTGAAGATGGCGTTGACTGGAAACCTATTCCGGACGGCATTGAAGTGATTGGATCTCGATATGCTTTGGTGTTGGGTGAAATCAAGCCGGGAGAACTTGAAATTCCTCAAGAGGAATACATGGTAGGCATAGGGCCCAGCCGGGGGAAATATGCCTTTGAGTATATAAAAGGCCACGTAGATAAAGCTTGTCTTAGTAAGGCCATGCCTCCTGATTTCAAAACCGGAAAAATAAAAAATAGAAAAATAGAATATCAAGCTGAATTACTCAAGCCATATGCAGTTCTTTTGAGATCATAAATTTATTCTTTATTCATTATAGTGAACTTTCACGCGTTGCGGCCACGATCGCCTTGGCCATGTTCTTAAAAATTATCATATGCATGGGGTAGGTGAGTTTCCAGTAGAGGAAGCCCCAGAGGCCGCGGGGATAGTAGCGCATGGTCTGGGTCAGGCGCGAACGTCCGGGCGAAAGCGGCTCGACAAGATACTCCATCCAGCCCTGTCCCCAGATATTCATCTCCGCCCGAAGCAGTATTTTTTTGCCGGGCTCTAAGTCCTCCACACGCCAGAAGTCGATCGGGTCGCCGACCTTTAACTCGGTGGGATGGCGCCGTCCCTTGCGCATGCCGATCCCGCCCAGCACCTTGTCGATCCAGCCCCGCAAGCGCCAGAGCCAGTCAGCATAAAAGTAGCCGTTGTCGCCGCCGATACTCGAGACAGTGGCGTAAAGCTTCTCGGCCGGAACCTCGGCCTCGTAGCTGCGCTGGTCGACCTGCAGATGCGAGGGATCGATCTCGATTCCGCGCGGATGGAACTGCCCCTCGTCCTCGGTGCGCACGATTACGCCCTGCGTGCCGCGCAATGCGCGCCGTACAGCCTTCTCGAAGCCCATCGGCTGAAAATCAAAAATCTGCCTGGCGCTGTCATCCTCAACCACAGTCTCGGACTTTAGCGAACCGATAATCGAACGCGCCATCTGCACCGATAAGGGCGTCACCAGCCTCAGCCAGTAGGACGACAGCCTCGGGGTCAGCACCGGCACACGGATTATCAGACGGCGCAGGCCGAGCACCTTGGCAACCATCATCATCATGTCGTAATAGGAGAGCACATCCGGCCCGCCGATGTCGATAATTTTCCCCACACTCTCGGGCTTATCCAGGCACTCCACAAAATAACGCAGAGCATCGGCAGTGGCAATCGGCTGGGTGCGGATACTCACCCATCTGGGACTGACCATGATAGGAAGACGGTTGACCAGATGATGGATCATCTCGAATGAAAACGATTCGGTGCCGATCAAAATCCCGGCACGAAACTCGGTCACCGGAATTCCGCTTTCACGCAGGATATCGCCGACCTCGTGACGGCTGCGCAGGTGCGGCGATTGCTTTTCATCCTCACGGCTCCCCAGGCCGCCGAGATAGATTATCCGCCCTAATCCGGCTTCCCTGCATGCATTGGAGGTATTCTGTGCCGCTTTTTTATCCAGCTGCTCGAATTTCTCCGAACCTGCCGACATGGAATGCACGAGATAGAATACGATCTCGATATCTTTCAAAGCCTCGGGCAGTGTTTCCGGTTTGAGCACATCAGCCTCGACCAGTTCAACATCTTCGCCCCATACTTTAACCGGAGCTTTGGCCTTATCACGCACCAAAGCGCGGACTGAATGCCCGCGCTCTTTCAGTTTTGGTATCAGGTGCCGTCCCACATAGCCGGTCGCACCTATCACTAATATTTTTGCCACCCGCTTTTACTCCTTCACTATCTTTTCAAGATCTTCCTTTGATGGCATGTCCTTTATGTCTTTGGCGAACTGTTCTTCTATGATCTTTGCGCGGTAATCGAAAATGTGCTTGAGCTGACCCTCCACACTCAATGCGTGCAGCAATCTTCCAAGAAAGCCGAAGGGCAGGATATACTGGACACGGTCAGACATCAAAGTCCCGCCCTCGACTTCCTTAAATGTGTGCGTATGATGCCAGAATGCATAGGGGCCTTTCAGTTGAACATCTACAAATTTATACGGCGGGTCATACTCGGTAATCATGGTGGTCCATCGTACCGGTATGCCCTGTACTTTGACAGTATAATCAATCAATGTCCCCGCCTTCATCTCGATCGGAAGCGGGGTTATAATCTCGAAGCCAAGTGATGGCGGTGTTATCAGCGCCAGGTTCTCGGGCTTCTCGAAGAATTCGAAAATCTCCTTGATCGGCTTCTTTACCATTTGCTGTCTATTTAATTTATGTAACTTCATAATATCCCCCAGTCTCGTAGGTCAATTCCTGAAGGGAATTGACGCTTTCGTTAGGCGATGTCAAGCCCCTTCAGGGCTTGACCTACTCTTAGTTCATACGGTTTCGTCAAGCCATTCCGGCCGACAAGTCGGCCTTCAGGGCTTGACCTGCACTTATCTTATTATGTCATTCTGAGAGAGTCCCGCCGGAGGCGAGGACGACCGAAGAATCTGTTTGAATCACAGAGATCCTTCGCTTTGCTCAGGATGACAGGTTTTGTTTACATCCTTTTCACTTTCTGTATATATGCATCAACATCGAATTTTTTCTTGCATCCATTATAACTCATGAACCTGATCTTGCCGAAAATCTCGCGTTCGAACCAGGGACGGTCGTGGACTCCGCCTATGCTCCAGGCGATTCCGGCGTAGCCGTTTGGATCGCGCCCGTCAAGCTCATACTTATCATTCAAATATATCGCAATATCCAGCGCCTGCTCCGGAGCCGGGGTCCATTCCAGAATCTTCTTGGCCCAGTACATGCGCATGTAACCATGCATCTTCCCGGCCTTAACCATCTCCATCTGAGCGGCGTTCCAAAGCTCGTCATGAGTCTCGGCTTTCTCGAACTCCTCCGGGGAGTACATATATTCCCGGAAGTCGCCTTTGTGTTCGTCAAGTGTCAGACGCGCCCAGTTCGGGAAGCCGTCATAATTATCGTAATTGTAATTGTAGAAGCAGTAATTATCCGCCAGCTCGCGCCAGATTATGATTTCGTTGAAAAAGCTCTCCTGTGATTTAGAACCGGGAGAGGCTTTTAATGTTTCCAGAACGATACGCTGGGCGGAAATCTGCCCGAAATGAAGCCAGGGCGAAAGGCCGGACTGAAAGTCCTCGGTTGGATCATTACGCTTTTTGGTATATTTCGTTAAGCGGTTGTTAATGAATTCCTCAAATTGATCCATACCGGCACTATAGCCCGGCCGGATACCTTCCACCTCGCCCACGCTTTTATCTACCTTGAGTGATTTCCCGGCCGTCTCCCAATCGACTTTCGGAGAACTGCCATCCCATCCGAATTTGTGTTTTTTGAGTTTGGGAAAATCGACCAGAAAATCATCAAGCTTTTCATCAACTTTTTTTCGCAATAGATGCGCGGCATACTCAGCCTTATCCGAAACTTCCCAGGCCGGTATTATATTGTGCGCATCGACCTGGTGAAACGGAATATCGATCCGTTGGGCGATATCGCCGTACCATTTACGGTTAATCTTGAGCGGATTGAAATCGGTGACCAGTGCGCCCGCATCATATTCTTTAAGAAATTTTGTAAGCTCCTTTTTCGGTTCACCCAGAAGCAGGAAAAACGGGATATTCTTTTTCTGCAGGTCCTTCTCGACCTCTTTCAGCCCTCTTATCATAAAGCCGTACTGACGGATTGTGGCATCCAGATATTCCGGCACCTGACAAAATACTACCGCCAGAGGCGCTTTGTGCTCGTATGCCAGTTGTTGAGCGTAGAGCAGGGCCCAGTTGTCCATAACACGCTGATCACGGCTCATCCAGTAAATTACCGGGCCCTTTATGTACTCTCGCTCCTTGAGAACACGGATTCTTCTGTCATCGATCGAAATCGGCATCAATAACTTACCCCGTTTATTTCTTTCCTGATTCTTTCCAGATGTTTGTGCAGATCCGACAGATTCTGCATTCTCTCAATGCCGAGATTCTCCAATGCTTCATTATAAGCGCCGGAGGATCGGCCTCCAACTAAAAGAACTACCTTATCGTCGAGAATCTGGCGCAGCTTGCGCAACTCGGAAGCCAGACGCGGATCGTCAGGGGGATAGACAATGCTCAATGCCACCGCTTTGGCCCCCATGTTCTTGACCGCGTTGGCAATCTCCTCTGCCGGAAGCTCAGCGCCCAGATAGACAGAGTTCCATCCCGCCGAGGATGCCGAAACTGTTACCATTAGGGCTCCAAACTCATGAATCTGCCCGGGAGGAGTGGTAACGATAATTTTCGGGGCGGATTCATTAACCTTAAGAGCGCCAACCATATTGCCCAGAAATGATCGTACCACCGCGGAGGCCAGATGTTCGTGAACCACGCGCAGGGTACCGTCGCGCCAGAGATCGCCGATCTTGTGCATCAACGGCTCCAGCACTTTTTCCATCATCTCCGGCTGGGTCAGCTCCGAAGAGGCCTTGAGAAGAATTTTCTCGAGCCTTTCGGATTCCAGTTCGACAATCGCATCCAGACATTCCTTAAGATAGAACTGCGGCTCATGTTCATGTTTGCCGTTACCGTTACCACGGCCGTCACCGCTCGAAATCTCGCTGTCATTATTAATGTAGGCTGCGCTGGTTTCCACCAGCTTCTTTAGTTCTTCGTTGGGGAGGCCGGCGATCTGGCCGATACTTTCTCCCGCTTCGGTAGCCTTGCGCAGGAGAATCAGCCGGTCGATCTCTTCATCTGTGTACATCCGTCTATTAGAATCAGTTCTCTCCGGAGTAACCGCGCCGTATCGCCTTTCCCATATTCTGATCACATGAGAAGACAGACCCGTTCTCTTTTCCACTACCTTAATAGGATGTTTATGTTTCATAATTCACCTTACCAACTGTTGTTTCATTACTGTCTAAATATAACAACACAATACTTCGACATAATGTTCTATAAAATGTTAATTATTTGCGACATTTTAGTAGTATATAATAATATTCAATAAATAAATCTACGTAAAATGCTATATATCAACATATTAATAAATAAGTATATAATAATTAGACATAGCTGGAACATTATTAAGACGATTATGGTTGTAAAGGACGAAAGTTGAAATTGATGATTTTAGAGAACACAAATTAAAAGGAGAAAGAAATGAAATCATTAGACGTAGTCGTAGCAGCATTACTGGTAATAGGCGGCCTTAATTGGGGTCTGGTTGGATTCTTTAACTTTGATCTGGTGGCCACAATCTTTGGGCCGATGAGCCTTCTTAGCCGCATAGTTTATGCTGTGGTTGGTATTGGCGCTCTGTATCAGGCCGCTCAGTGGAAAGCTATCCAGCGTCGCTGGCAGCCGGCTACTGCCTAAACGGCCCGGATTTGATGTAAGAAACAAACTGGTTTACTAAAAGGGTGTAGCTATAACTAAAAGGCGGGCAACGAAAAGACAAGTTATGCAATCAAGAGATTTTTAATCAGAAAAGCGCAGTTCAAACTGCGCTTTTTTTATAGAGGATAATTGCTGAATGTTATCTCAATTGTTGGAGGATATAAAGTGTTTTCCCAGTCGGTATTTATGTAATTAAAATAATAATGACCGTCAGGAAAATAATTCCCTATTATTGAGTAAACGGCAACATCATGTATATGATCCTGTGCTTCCATACCCAGATAGCCATAAGTTATTTTTATCGTATCCTGGGTTTGAGAGAATTCAAGTAAGTCTATATTGTAAAGCTTAAAACTTTCATGCTCGCTGCCCCATTCAGGCACATCAAATGCCCCATAATCTTCATAATAGAAATTATGAGCGACATATAGGCTATCAATTTTAAAATTAGAACTACTTATCTTGCCGGATAAATACTTATAGCGTTCCTGGCTTAAATCACCATCGAATTCAAACCATTCATCATCTCCAAGAAACACAAAATTCGTCCAATTCAGGCCAGGAGAGTAATTTTTGAAGCGAATAGTATATTGCTGATAATCATGATAATCTCCCATCTTCATATATCCGGAAAAAGCGATGCTTATATATTCAGTCTGTAATAGTAGTTGGTGCAAATCAGATGTAACTGCTACTTCAAAAGGAATTCCCGGGCTGACATAATCATAGATATGAATCTTTACCGGGCAGTCCTCCTCGATTTGGGGCACATAAACCCTGATCAGGCTGTCAGACCAATCCGAAACCTCGGCCTCGATATCCCCGAAGGTCACATAGCTATCCCCCTGTACCGGCAGAAAACCGCTGCCGTGGATCGATATTAATCTTCCCGGAAGGCCTATGTTGGGTGAGATTCTGTCGACATGAAAAACATCTATGTTAGAAATCGGCAGTTCCAGATCTTCAAATTGCAGTATGAGCTGGCCGCTTCTGGCGCCCTCGGGAGTAACTGCCGTTATCAGTGTGTCCGTCCAGGATTCTATTATGCCGTCAATTCCATTGGGAAAATAAACATGCTGATTTATCTCCCCAAAACCTCTGCCATGAATATATACCGGATCGCCGGGTAGCACCCAGAACGGGGTTATGGATTCGTGTCGTGGGACATTAATATGACGGGGATTACTGTAATCGCCGTTTACAATGACATATAAATATCCGGACTGAGCACTAAGTGAAATTGTGGCGGTAATTCTTTCATCCGACCAGGTACGCACCCCTAATTCTGTCGTATCCAGAAATAATTTGCTGCTGCCCTGGGTGTTTCCAAAACCGGTTCCGATAAGCTCGACCACATGCGCAGGCAAAACATAGGGGTTCTCCAGATCAGCGATCCCGAAGACCTCGACTGCGAGGATATCACTTCTGGAACCGGTCCAGTCGTTGAGCTGAATAAAGGCCTGGCCGGAAATCGAACTGTCAGGGATAAGCGCCTTAACGAGTGTATCAGTCCATTTCAGGATTTCCGCCCCGACAAACCCATGCCATCCGGTGAAATATACGATCCTGTCATCGCTGTAATCTCCGAAGCCCTTGCCGTGAAATTCCAGGGTATCATTGTATTTACCGCGCACTGGTGAAATCTCGTAAAGGCGCGCCATTGGAAGCAGTCTGAAATCGAATTCCCCGGTCCAGCCCTCCGGGCCGAGTACCCGCACATAGCTGTCGGTTGGCCGGCCTGAAGTCGGGACTTCGGCGATGAGAAGCGTATCCGACCAGAATATTACACTATTTTCCGGGTTGTCCCCGAATTCAAGAGTTGAGGGTGTATTGCCGAAACCACCGCCGATAATTTCAACCGTATCTCCGAGTGTTGCCGAGTCGGGAAATATGCCGGAGATACCCAGTACTGGATGAACCCGAAACATCTTTTTGTTGCTGATTGAATTTCCCACTTTTACGGCCACTGAATCGGTCAGGGCTTCTTCGGGGACTCTGCTTTCTATTAATGTATCGCTCCAGGAAATAATTTCAGCCTCTGTATTTCCGAAGAATACACTCCCCTCCAGTTCAGGCGTCCCGAAGCCGAAACCCCTGATTTCGACAATATCTTCCGGCTTGCCAGAGTAACGGCTGAGGTATTCTATATGTACTCGTTTCCAGATTATGAAATCATCCGGTCCGGCGTAATCGATTCTGGTTATAATATCCTCATCGTAATCGTATTCGGCGTCGATTGAATTGCGCCATTCGGATAATGTTGTAGTTATTTCCTCTGAAGTGTCGGTCAGTGCAGCATACATCCCGGAAGACCATCCCAGATTCTGATCCGCTTTCAGCGGGCCGTCAACGCCCACACATGCCCCGGCATTCAATTCTGTGTAGAACTTCTCGGTCCAGTTGGAATTAATTCCGTTCCTGAAACTGAAATATACCAGGGGCGTGAAATCCTCGATATTGTTTTGAGCGCTTATGTATGAGGAGCCGATGAAATATATATTGCCCCGGCCGGGAATACAAATCGGCGCCAGCTTGCCGTCCAAAAGCTCATCCTCGTAATCCCTAATGAGTTTCTCGGCCGATTCACTGGACATTATATACACCTCTTCGTGGGATTCGTCTTCCGGCCATACGAAACCGTGGGAATATATATGAATTATTCCGAAACCCTCAAGGTCGTTAAAGTGGTTTATTGTGCAGATTTTACCCAGCCGCTTGATAAAAGTGCCGTATCCGCTGCGGGCCAGGTCCGAGCCCATGCTCTCGATCAGGCTGTCGACAATCTCCCGGCGTTCAAGATAAATCGGGCAGAGAAGTAGTGCACGAAGACTGCCTGGACGGATTTCCACGACTTTGGGTTCGGGTGATGGTGACGCATTTGTGGGTGCATCCTCCGGCACTAACGGAAGGCCGTCCAGAGCATCGATCATAATCCCGCCGCGCATACCGGTTTTGAATTCGATTGCTATTCCCTGGCTGTTAACATAGGCGGTGTCAACCAAGTCTTGGGCCTCAAGCAGGAGCCTGCGGCTTGAATTCAATGCTGCGGTGGTATCAGTGACATCGAGCCAGTGGAGCAGGCTCTGGGCAATTGAGTCCTGCAGATCGAAGCAGGCCTGAATCGTAATCGGATGCACGAAATCACGCTCATCAGGCCCGGTCGAATCCTCCGAGCATACCAGAAGCACAGTCAGAATAACGGCGCCACAGAGGATACAAAATCTTCGCATAATTCCCCCGAACATAATATCCTATTTTTCAACGAACGGTTATTACAATGGCGTGGCACGAATCATCTATGCTGCATTTAATGTAACGTTCCCGTCCGATTTTGCAAGCATAATCATAGACGCAGGAAAGGAGGAAATGTCAAATACTATTCGGTGTCGTAGCCGACTCCCAGCTCCACCTCGGGCAGAGGCTGCTCGGCATTTTTGCCGGGCTGGGTCCAGAGGCTGTTGTTGCGGGCGAAATCATATTCCTCGGGATATGTGTCATTACCGCCGGTATCGAGGAAAAGTCCCAGGCAGATGATATGATCGCGCAGGCTGCCGCGGCTGGCGACATTTGATCGTCCCAGAGTGGTGGCGGCGGTGACATAATAGCCATCATCGCCGGATTTATCCCAGAAAATCCCGAAACCATTGGCATTTCCACCGCCCAGGGATAGATTGGGTGCGTTATAAATATCGTTGCCGCTTTCCTCAATCAGCATGCCGAGGGTGAAATCATGCCCGGCCCCCTGAGCCATATTCATCTCAGCCGTGTACCTGTCATTACCGCCGGATTCGAGCAAAACGCCCAGGCCGAAATGCGCACCCGAGCCCTGAACATACCAGACGCCGTCATAAATATCATCCCCGGAGACATCTGAAAGAACGCCGATCGAATACCAGTAGGCGCAACCCTGTGCAAAAAGCCCGGCCGAATAAAAATCCTCACCAGAGCCGTCAACCAGCATACCGATTCCGCCCGCCCATGAATGGCCGTCTACGAAATCGGCACGTTTGCCGAATCCGACTCCCTGACAGAGATTGGAATTATGCTCTTTGGACTGTGAGGCGGGAAAATCTATGATAGAATCATTGGCGATATACTTATCATTACCGGTTGAATCAACCAAAAGTCCGATGCCTTTGGTAAAGCCGAAACCCTGCCCGAGCTGAAACATATGGTAGCGGTCGTCCCCGGTTATATCGGAGAGGATACCCTGCCCGAATACTCCCGAGCCCTGCCCGCAGACATAGGCGTCATAGCTGTCACTGCCGCCGTAATCCAGAAGCATCCCCACTCCGCAGATTCCAGCGCCCTGGGTGATATTTTCGGCTGAGTATATGTCGTCACCTGCGAGATCGAGCAGAAATCCGTAACCGAAAATCCCCGCTCCAAAACTTCCGACTGTTTCCTCATCGGCCTCATAGGTATCACTACCTTCAACATCGATCAGTATCGAAAGCCAGTTGCGGTAATCGATATTGGCTGCGGCATTTTTGTAGATATCATTCCCGCCGACATCAATTATCAGCATACAGGCATCTTCGCCGTTGTATTCATGTTTTCTGTTGTCATTAATCAGCACTTTTCCAGCCGAGGTTTTCCATTCGAATTCAAACTCCTGATTGAAAGACATTTTGGTAATCGAATCGGCGACAAAATCAAGCGCCATAGCGAGATCCTGGGCGGGAGTGTAGAGATATTTGAAATCTACCTCTTCCAGAAACGGCTCCATCTTGAAATCGCCCTCATCGGTTTCAGACGCAATGAAATTGACGAAGATATCGCGCATATCATGCAGGTCGAATTTCTCGTTTACATCTTTGAAGGCTTGATAGTGGTATCTGGAGGAATCTATTGCCGTATAGATAACAAAGGCGGCCATTTTTTGAAGTTCCAATGGTACCTGAGAGGCTTTCTCCTTTAGCTCTTTGCGTCGGGTTTGATCCATAGGAATTGCATAAAATGATTCAAAATCCACGATTGCATCATGAAGGGGCGTTTCGCTTTCCAGAAGCGGCTTGACCCGGTCCAGCGGGCTCAAGATCAGGCCACGCCGTATACCCTCATTGAGTCTTCGGGAGGAGAATGATGTCAGGGCACGTGCCGAGCGGCAGGTTTGAATGAGGTCATCGCGAAATAGCCGGGTATAAAGCTCGACTTTGAAAGGTGCGGAGTGGAGGGTATAAAAAAGTGGAAGAGCGAATTTGTCGCCGCCATAATTCGACATATCGCCGTAATCGAATGTGAGCGTTTCCTTTGTGAGCCCGATTTCGTCCAGAGCAGTTTTGAACGGGTCAGGTTTTTCAGGATTTTCCTGTGCAGATGCTGTATTTAAAAGCAAAATAAGCGACATGATGGCGATGACAGTTCTCATATAAACCCTCCTCCGGTTTCTCTGAAAAATGGAATTTATTGCCAAAAAGTCAATTAGAAAAGGATTAAAAACGGGGATTTTGATTGCATTATACAGAATAGTTTTTATCTTCACTAAGATATTTTTTTCACAAGGAGATGACTAATGATCAATGAAAAGATAAAGAAACTGGTCAAGGACAAACAGGTTGAATTCGTAGATGTCAAGTTTGTCGACCTGATGGGCGACTGGCATCATATAACAGTTCCGATTGAACGCCTTACAAACCGCCTTTTTAAAAACGGTATCGGGGTGGACGGCTCCTCGGTTTCCGGATTCGCTCATATCAAATCGGGCGATATGATTCTTCTGCCCGATCCTCAGACGGTATTTATCGATCCTTTCTGGGATCGGCCCACATTGAGCCTTATCGGTAATGTTGTCAATGTCAACGGCACTATAGAGCAGTTCAGCCGCAATCCCAGGTGGATTGCCGAGAAGGCCGAGAAATATCTAAACAAGAGCAAGATCGCGACAGAGTCGATCTGGGGCCCGGAATTCGAGTTCTACCTGTTCGATCATGTCAGCTATGATCAGAAACCGGAAGCGGGCTATTATTATATCGATTCTAATGAGGCGGAATGGCGTTCAAGCGATGCCTCCGAGGCCAATCTGGGCTATCAGGTGCGCTACAAGGGCGGTTATCATGTTATCCCGCCCAAGGACAAGACCTTTCAAATCCGCAACGAGATGACCGATATACTCAAGGCCTGCGGAGTGCCGGTGAAGTATCACCATCACGAGGTGGGCGGCGCCGGTCAGCAGGAGATCGAGGTCATGTTCGGTAATCTCAAAGATATGGCCGACCGTTCCATGATATTGAAATACGTGGTCAAAAATACCGCCTTTAAATATCATAAGTCGGCAACCTTTATGC
This sequence comes from uncultured Ignavibacteria bacterium, assembly GCA_964496505.1. Lineage (GTDB taxonomy): Bacteria > Zixibacteria > MSB-5A5 > JAABVY01 > JAABVY01 > JAABVY01. The sequence continues at coordinate 17,444 of CAZBZV010000027.1, forward strand.
CCAAACCGCTTTTCGATGAACCGGGTAACGGTATGCATGTGCATCAGTACCTGGCTAAGGCAGGCAAATCGATTTTTTATGATGCAAAGGATGAGATCGGGCTTTCCCAGATCGGCAAATGGTATATCGGCGGAATTTTGAAGCATGCCGGATCGCTTTTATGCTTCACCTCGGCCTCGACCAATTCATATAAGCGTCTGGTGCCGGGCTTCGAGGCGCCGGTAAGAGGGACCTATTCAGTCGGCAACCGCAACGCCTGTATCCGGATTCCCGGATATCAGCTCGACAAGTCGACATACCGCATGGAATTTCGTCCTCCCGACGCTACCTGTAATCCATATCTGGCATATGCCGCAATGCTTATGGCAGGCCTGGACGGTATCAAGAATAAGATCGATCCCGGATTCCCGTGCAATGATGATCTTTCGGCCATGTCGGCTGAGGAGCTGGCCAAAATCCCGCAACTGCCCTCATCGCTTCAAAGAGCCTGCGAATCGCTGGCGGAGGATCATGACTATCTTCTTGAGGGCGATGTTTTCACCGAGGATGTTATCGCGGTCTGGCTGGAGCTTAAGATGACGCAGGTGGATGCAATCAGGCTCAGGCCGCATCCATATGAGTTCCGACTTTTCTACGATTGTTAGATATCCTGCAAGGATTTTTGAAATACATGAATGCCTGCTTTTTGATGCAGGCATTTTTTTTAGCATGTCCTGATGGGTTCCGCGATTACTGTCATTCTGAGGGAACGCAGTAACCGAAGAATCTTTAACGAATCAAACAGATTCTTCGTTTCGCTCAGAATGATTCTATTTTGCAACAATCTTTTTCAACAAGTCTCATAGATTGCGTTCTACTTCCAGCAATGCAATTATGGAAAATTCGGTCTTGTTTTATCCGCCGATTTTTCTTATATACTCTATTGCTTGGCAATAATTAAACTCAATCTGGAATAATCTACAATCTGAAAGGCTGTAGGGCAACATGGGTCTGGCCGGCGTAAAAACCGATTTGCCTATCTGGTTCATTAAGGGAGATGTAGAGGGGGACACATACAGAAACCTGATGAAGTATATCTGCGATCATTGCAGGTATTTCAGCATGGTCACGCGTGACGCAATAGAACTGGAAGAAAATGCCCATAGATTTATAGAGCACCTCAGCCCGCACCTGAAGGAAACCCGGGAGAAGCAGTATGAATGGCCGGGGACACGAATCGCCAGAGAATACGAGGAGCTTCTGGGAAAGGACTGGTTCGAGCTTCAGGGCGCCACATTAAGAATTTATAACTGCACCAGAGAGGCCCTGGAGTATCTATTGCGGGTAACAGACCGCCTGTTCCAATTCGTACATCCCAGCTATCCCGAGGATTTTACCTGCTATCGCGATCTGGACGATCCCTTTCTGGTAACTGTTACCCATGAGGAGATCGGCGCGATCGTAGCGGGCGACAAGGAACGTGAGAATATAGAAAAAACGGTTCCGGGCCTGAAGCTTGTAGAAGAGAAAAGATTCCGGGAGGAATTCGGGTAGACCGTTAAAACAGATCGATTTGACCCGAATCGAATTTCACCCTCAACTTTCCATGATCCACTAACTTGCCGTCATGAAGAATATGTGTCGTCTCTATTGAAGATGTATACAGGGTTTCCGAGACCAGAGAACCGCGATGACATCTCTCGGGCAATGCCTCCGCGCACATGATGCAGACATCCGATTTTTCCGCCAGCGAAATTAATTCCATGATTCCCTGCTTGTACACAGGAGAATCCTGCAATAAATCGAAGTCAACATTGCCTTCGGAATCATAAAAGGTATCATCATCCGGCATCCCTCCCAGCTTGTGGCCGAGAAAGATATACTCCATACCTTCTTCCCTGACTGCTCTTTCAAGCTCCTTCTTGCGGTATTCGGGCCTTGCCTTTGAATATGGCTTCGACCTGATATCGACCAGGGCTTTGACGCCGTTTTTCTTTAGCAGGCCGAGGAAATCCTCTATGGCAAGGTTGCCGTAGCCTATGGTCAAGATCGCGTGCATGGTAGCAAGTTATACAAAAACCGTTATGATTCAAGATGAAAAAAACAGAATGTAATCACTTAAACCTTATAAAGATTTCAAGCCCCTATCCGATACCTGAAATGAAACAGCTTTATTCTAAAAACATTCCATGGGAGGAATCAGGGAGATGAATAATCCCTCCGAGAGGCAGGAACGCAGGGAATTTCCGCGCATACCGAAAGAGGTTACGGTCAAGGCGAATCTTGTCACCTACCCTGTTAATGAAACTGATTTCAGTAAGGGCAAATCCAAAGATATTTCACAGGGCGGTGTGCTTCTGCATCTGAACGATCAGTTTGCCCCGGGAGCGCTTCTGCAGGTTAGAATCACCCTGCCGGGCTGGCGCAAAAACCATCCCGGATTTATAAAGGTAACCGAGGACTCGATCGGCTCACCCTTTACGGCCGTATGCGAGGTGGTTCGCAGCAATATGGTCGGTGATGTTTATGAGACCGCCGTGAAATTCGTGAATATCGATCAGGACGACTACCGCGCGCTCGAAGGCTATATGAAAAAGCAGACAGCGCATTAATTATATAGAATTTTACAACCCGTTTTCAAAAAGGGAGTTTCAAAAACATGCATAGCAAAACTCAAACCGAAGAGACATCTGCCAGAACCGAAAGACGGCGCTACCCGCGTCTTCAGAAGCAGACCAAAGTGCTGACAGGTAAGGTTACTTATCCGATAGACGAGGACAACTTCGTGACAGGCAACTCGGAAAATATCTCCCTGGGCGGCATTCTCATGCATACCGGCCAGGCCTTCGAAGAGGGTGCGCTGGTACAGCTCAAGATTACGCTTCCCGGATGGCACAAACATCATCCCGGATTCATGAAAGTGCTGGAGGACTCGATCGGCAGTCCCATGACTGCTATATGCGAGGTCCTTCGCTGCGAGAAAAAAGGCGGCGATTATACTACCGCAGCACGTTTTATCAATATCGATCCGGACGATTTTGTGGCATTCCAGAATTATATAGAGAAACAACTGAATAAGAATTGACTTTATGCACCTCTTATCTTAAATGGCGGCCGCACGCTTTAGAAAAGGCGTGCGGTTTTTTTTGTTGTCTCGCAAAATTAAAAATATATCGGATTGCATTCATCTCACAGAAGGTTATATTTAACGGCATGACGGATAAGAGTGGAATCGAGGATACCCGCATGCACGGCGCGCGTCCCTCATGGCTTATAAAGCAGTATTGCGGGCTGGCCAAGAAAGGGCTGGCATTGGACCTCTCCTGCGGGCATGGGGGCGATGCGGTGTATCTTGCAGGCCGGGATTTTGAGGTTGTCGCGCTGGACAGGCTCCAGGATAACCTGGAGCGAGCTTATGAGCTGGCGGAAAGTAAAAAGGTCTCGGTCGACCTGCGTAATATCGATCCGCGTGAATTCAAATTTCATAAAGAGCGCTATTCGGCAATAGCGGCAAATCATCTTTTCCAGCATATCAAAAAGTCAGATGCTTCCGATCTGGCGGCGAAAATAATTTATTCACTTCGCAAGGGCGGCCTTGTGCTCGGCTCCGCACTGACTGTTAACGATCCTTCTTATAAAGAAATCAGAAAAAAGAAGATTGCGGAAATAGAAAAAAACTGTTTCCAACTTCCCAATGGCTGGATATATTCCTTTTTCGATACAAGAGAGGTACTGGATATGTTTCCGGCTTTACAGCCTGTGTATTACTCGGAGACCGATTATTTCGAATCGGAACGCACCGTTGAGTCATGGCGGGGGTTGGTGGAATTCGTATTCAGGAAAATCGGATAAAAGTTGCGGGGATTATAAACGGCAAAAGCAGACGACATAATCAAAGGAACGGTTGTCAGCGCATACGGCCTGTATTATCAGGTGCAAACTGAGTACGGACGGCTGCAATGCACGCTGCGGGAGAGCCTTCGCCGGGAGGCCGAGTCGCGGCACTCGGTCGTGGTGGTAGGCGATAATGTCGAGCTGGAGCCGGTTGTGGATACAGACTCTGCAGAGGAACTTGCAACGAAAAAGACTCACGCTGTTATTCTTAGTGTTGATCCCCGGCATTCGAAGTTCTCGCGTCCCAAACGCGGCAAGGAGGAGATCGAGCAGATTGTAGCGGCGAATATCGAGCAGATGCTGATAATAAGCTCGGTCAAACAGCCGCAGTTCAAGATGGGTTTAATTGACAGGTTTTTGATAGCTGCACATCAGGGCAGTCTCGAACCGGTTATTATCTTAAATAAAATAGATCTGGAACATACTCTGGATATAAATCGTTTGGAACAAATCTATAGTTCGATTAATGTGCGCATGATTGCGACCAGCGCTACCGAGAGAATTGGTGTGGAGCAATTCGGAGAGGTCCTCAAAGATAAGCGTTCAATTGTCGTGGGACAGTCGGGAACCGGCAAGTCCTCGCTTTTGAATTGTGTTGAAAAGGGGCTCAAGTTGAGAGTGGGTAAAATTTCGAGCTATTCCCAGAAAGGTACTCATACAACGACTGCGGTGGAGATGTATCCGCTCTCGTTCGGAGGGTACGTGGTCGACACCCCCGGTTTGAAATATCTCGGCTTATGGGATATCGAGGCCAAGGACCTTCGCTATCTCTATCCCGAAATAGCCCGCTATTCAGAGGAATGCAAATTCCGCAACTGCCTTCATAAGACCGAGCCGGGATGTGCGGTTAAGCAGGCGTTGGAAGATCAGATAATATATCCGGAACGATACGAAAGCTACCTTAAAATAATAGAGGAGCTGCAGGCGGAGGATCCATATAAAAAGTGAATTTTAATATTAGAAAATCGATCACCCGAAAACATAAATCAGCAGACGGACTGGTATGACCATGACACCCTTATTTAAAAAACGCAGGATTCCAAGCTATTTAATTATTGCTTTAGGCGTATTCTTTTTAATCAACTTCATTCCCGATTATATGGCCGCTCAGAATGACACGGGCGGGATTGTTCCCGATACCGTAATGCATTCGGAAGAAGGCGCGACTCATCAAGCTTCATCAGAGGGAGAACTTGCAGAGGATGCCGAAGCTGCAAGCGAGGTGGAGGAAAAGCCGATTATCCACGTACTCTTCATGCTGATACTGTTTATTGTGGCCGCCAAGCTGGGCGGGGAATTGATGGAGCGTATCAATCAACCGGCAGTACTGGGGGAACTGATCCTGGGAGTTGTAATCGGCAACCTTGCACTTGTTGGCATAGAATATTTGGAATTTTTAAAACATGACCATTTCCTGGAAATCTTGGCCGAGATAGGGGTGATAATACTTCTTTTCGAAGTCGGACTGGAAACCAATCTGCGAGAGATGCTTTCGGTCGGGACAACGGCCTTTCTTGTGGCGGTGATGGGTGTGGTCACACCCTTTATACTGGGCTGGGGAGTGGGGGCATTATTCCTTCCCGAATCCGGGACATACGTGCATATCTTTATCGGCGCAACCCTGACTGCAACCTCGGTTGGCATAACCGCACGGGTTATTAAGGATATTCGAAAGCTTCAGACACGCGAGGCCAAGATAATCCTGGGCGCCGCAGTTATAGACGATATAATGGGGCTGATCGTGCTGGCAATAGTTACCGGTTTAATTGCCGCCGCCGATGCAGGCACCGGCATAAATTCGCTGGGAGTTTTATGGATCGTGGTCAAGGCGCTGGCATTCGTAACGCTGGCTTTGATCGTCGGCAATAAGGTAATGCCCAGTATTTTTCTGGCCGCCCTGAATATGAAGGGCCAGGGGATTCTTTTGGCTGTGGCCCTGGTGGTATGTTTCGGCCTTGCCATGGCCGCGGAGATGATCGGCCTGGCCGGTATTGTGGGAGCGTTTGCGGCAGGAGTGATAATGGAAAGGGTTCATTACCGGGGATTCATGGACCGGGGAGAGCATTCCCTCGAGGATTTGATAGCGCCAATTGCCTCATTCCTGGTACCGATTTTCTTTGTACACATGGGCTTGAGAGTTGACCTTTCCACTTTCGGCAATTTGAACGTTCTTGCATTTGCGGGGATTCTGACGGCAGCCGCCATTATTGGTAAGCAGGCCTGCTCGTTCGGCGTTTTCGAGAAAGGAATAAACAAGCTTTCAATAGGATTGGGCATGATTCCCAGGGGGGAGGTCGGCCTTATATTCGCCAAGATCGGTCAGGGTCTTACTATTGGAGGAGTGGCGGTTGTATCAAGCTCTACTTATTCGGCCGTTATTATAATGGTAATCGTGACTACCCTGGTTACACCGCCCATATTGAAACGTTCACTTTTGAAAAAATCCAAAGATTTTTATGTGGCGGAAGAGAGTTGATATGTTTTCATTTCAAATCGACTATGAATACGTTGTTTCGATTTAAACAAAAATACACTAATGTTTTACGGGAAATATCCGATACTTGAGGCAGGGAATATTGTTGCACTTTAGCATGGTATTTATAATAGGATTGTAACTGCGGTGAAAATGGGAACAAAAATCAATAATTCTTTCAATAATAATATATACATCGAATATAAAAAGCGGGGGAAGCACTTTAACTGATCTGTATAAGTAAATAGTAATCAAAAAATTACTTGACAAATTTTCAACAACAGATTAGAATTTGCCAAACTCGTGATAAGAGGTGTCTGGAAATTATAAAAAATTTACTTGATTTTTGCACAACAGCTTGTTTATTGCGTGCACTGTAACACTATAGTAGTATTGTTTTTTTGATTAGAAAAAAGAGGCTTCTTAGCAAAAATAAATTGATACAGTTAAGCTTGGGAAATGATACTCCGAGCTGAGAGGAGGAGTATCTTTGTCCGGGCTTATAGCATTTAATTTAAGGGAGAAAACATGCCGGCTCAGGGAGGAGGCTAACCTCTACGCGCATTTATATCCAAAAATCTTTCCAGAGCAAAAAACACGGGCCTTGAATTGACGCCAGGGAAGGGTTAAAAAGGAAAGCTCATTTTTTATTTTTGAAATGAAAAAGAGGAAAAATAAATAAACCAAAACTTCAAAGGTTTGAAAGGAGGGTAATGACCTAAACATGAACCTTTCAGTTGAGAGAAAACAAAAACCTTTAACTACACAACCTTTATCAGGGGGTTGTCGAATGAAACATATTCGCAGCTTACTTTTCTTTCTCGCTGCGGTGTTTCTTGTAATCGGATTTACATCAAACGCCGCCGCACAGAAAGTTGATGATTATGGCATTGCGCTGGCGGATGTCGACACCGCGACGTTCTCTGACAGTTCAGACATGAGTGTCTGGCTCCTGCATCCTGATACCGTTGCTCAGAACGCGGGCGATACGGTAGTCGCAATCGGCGGGGATGCGGACAGTCTCATGTTGTTTAAGTTTATCATCTTTAACGATTCTACCAATTCGGTTTATGATGATACTCTTAAGACTGTCAGATTCACCAGTGACAATGACTCATCCTATCATTTCTCCAGGATTGCGCTCTTTAGAGAGGGTGTTGGAACTCCTCTGGCAGAGACCACAACACCTGGAGAGTTTGAGACAGGTGTGGAAATCGCCTTCAGCGGCCTGGGTGATATTATCGCCGCCGGCGATTCCGCGGTCTATTATTTCGAAGTAGACATTAATTCTGATTCAGTAAATGCCGACTATGACGCGCTTTATTCCGGTCTAAGAATTACCGGTGAAGACATTGTTATGGGTCTGGCCGGTATAGCTCCCAACGCGGCTGACAATCTGATCTATCAGTGGGATACACCCGCCGGATCAGAAGGCCGTCCTTACTTCTTCGATACAAAACCGCCGGATTTGGTGATCGAGTTTGACTGGATTGCCGACGAAGGTGAAGGCGGAGGCCCCTGTGTTGGAAATAACATAATAAACCTCGGCGATTCGATTATTATTTATGCCTGGGATTCAACGGGCGAATACGAAATCGATTCAGCCTGGGGATATTTTGAGGTCTTCGGCGGCGGATCCGATCCAGTGTATTTCGATACTATCACTGTTTCGGGTTCCGATTCGGCCGCTTTCTTCGAATGGAGAATTCCGGATACAACCTTCGCAGGTTCCGATGAAATCTCGGCCGGATTCTATAACCTTATAATCGGCGCTGTCGATCCGCAGGGCAATATCATTGTCGATACATTGATACCTCCCGTTGACATCGACACCAGAGATCCGATTTTTGACGGTGATTCGGTCTGGGTCGACCTGTATTATGACGCTAACGGCGACGGTGTTGCCGCTATCGGCGATATGGTTTCGATCAATGCCTGGATGACCGGCAACCCGATCGGCGAGATCGATACCGTTTTTGCCGACCTGACCAACTGGGGTTACGGCAGCAATGTCGGGCTCCCGGATGAATCCGGCGACCGTAAATATATCAGGCTGCTCGAATTGACTGCGGGCGCTCTTGATATGGATGCGGGCGATTCGGCCTCACTGTTCTGGGTCACGGCGTACGACAATGCCTGTAACAGGATTGTCGATACCAACCTGGCCAACTTTGCAATCGATAACGAACCCCCGGCCGCACCGACAATCACATACGAACGTCAGTACGACTGGGATACCAATAACAAAATCAATATCGGCGACAGCGTCAAGGTTACGGTTGATGCCTCCGGCACAAGCGATCTGGATACGCTCTGCGAGGTTTCAGTTGATCTTCTGACCTCCGGACTGGGCGGCATTCAGATACAGTGCATCGAGGATACAACCGCAGCCGGTGTGTATACATACACACATCTCGTAACCGATGGCGGCATATATTCGGTCGACGTCGGCGCGGGTGTCCATGATGTAGAGGTTACCCTGACCGACGATGCCGGTAATATGGAAGACTTCACCAGTCCCGACATGATCTACCCGGTCGATACCGATCCGCCTACCGCGGTTGCCAACCTGGCGGCCTCTCGCGGCGCCTGCGCTATCGATCTGGACTGGGATGCTGTCTCGGCGGACGATTCGCTGTACCTGATCTTCTGGGATGACGGCGACGGCTGGGATGCTGCCGATACCGGCAGGGATGCCAACGGCAACCTGATCTTCCTGGATACTCTGGGATCGATCAATGCCGGCGTGGCAACTGACTGGACCACCGACGGTACGGTTACGCTTACACACGGTACCACCTATCAGTTCGTCGTGCGCACAATCGATGATGCTAATAACCGTGAATACAACTTCAACCGCGTATCCGAGATTGCCGACTGCCAGGCTCCTGTAGCCTGCGTGACAGACCCGGCCTCGGGCGGCGCCTATGGAACCAACAATAATCTGAATATTATTGCCGAATCCGATGATGCCGATATCTTTGGCGTAAGCGTTTATATACGTGACGCCGATCTGGGTTCGGGAACACCGGGTGCATGGCAGTCATTCGGATCAATGACTCAGCCCGGCGGCGGCGGTGTCTTCACAGCGGAAATCGATTCCGCCGACATGGAAGGCGTATTCGGATGCGTTGATGATACTTATGAATTGATCACAGTTGCAGTAGACGAAGTCGGAAACGCGCAGACAATCGCGGACGCGGTTGACACCTGCGGCCTGTTCACATTCGACTGGTTCTGCATTGCTCTTCCGCTTGAGCTGATTGCGGTTAACGATACCGTTTCCCCGCAGACCTCTTGCGGTTACAATGTGACTCGCGACGCCAACAATACGGTTGAAATCAATGTCCCCGGACACACTTCGGGTGATACTTACACAGTTGAATCCTGGGTCATTTACGACACGGATTCGGCCCGTGTGACTTATGAAACCGACGTTGCGGCCATGCCGCATACCTTCACTCTGGATGCCACCGAATTCCCGCAGGGCACCCAGTTTATGAGGATTGCGGTTGTACGAAACGACGGCAACTTCAATACGATAACAGCCGATCTTTGCGTGCCCGACGAGGATGCCCCGATGGCAACCATCGTAAGGCCGGCCGACGGACAGATTGTGCGCCAGTCATGCACGATCCTTGAGCCGGTTGAAGTCTGGGCCAGGATCAATTACGATTCTTATGACTTTACCAATACAACCAAGGTTGAGTTCTATGATGCCCCGTACGTCGAAGGTGAGGCTCCGGTCTGGACCACTCCATACGCTGTTGTAACATCAATGAACAGCGGTGATTCCACCTGGAGAGCCGAGTGGGATAACTGCTCTTATGACGACGATGAAGTGGTTGCTCTGGCCGCTGTCTTCTACGATGACGAGGGCAATACATACGAAACACCTTTCGTTAAGGCAACCATTGACGCAACCATGCCCGACATTACGCTGAGCGTCCCGGATGCATTGACAATCTGTGACGAGGCGACATTAAACGGCACGGTTGATCTGGTTGCTACTGTGAATACCACAGAGGAAGACATCGACTCGATCGTATTCTTCTATGCTCTGGCTGACAGCCCGGATATCTTCCCGTTCTATGACAGGATAGGTGTCGGCTCACCGGCCACGGCCGAAGGTATTTACAAATACAATAACTTCAATACCGCCAGCCTGATTGAAGGCAGATGGTACAGATTCCGCGCCATCGCTTATGACATCGCAGGCAACGTGATGTATGATGTCGACGGCGACGGTCTCTTTGACGATAATCAGTTCGATGCTGTGAACAACACTTCGGACGCTCTCTATATGATCGACAACACCCCTGTCCAGGGCGCTATCAGCAAGGTAGTGGCAATGGACGGCGAAGAGGTCAAGTGGGACTTCCAGACACCTTCGACTCTGCTCGGAGGCACGGGAGAAGCCTATGCGGTGCTGGGTAACGACATTACAGTCTGGACCTGGCCGGTACCTATGGGCGACACCTGCTGTGAGAACTTCGTGACCTATTACTGGGATGGTAACGCTCTGGGTACCAGCGACGGCCCGATGCCGTTTGAAGTTACCTTCAACCCGGTAGACCTGGGTCTTGTCGATCCTAACATGGCAGATGACTATATCTCGGGTACTCTGACCATGGAATACACTGACTGCTTTGGTCAGACTTCGCTCGACACTATTACTATGTATCTGCTCGATCCGACTGCCAACGAGCTGGTCTTCAACGGACCGTTTGACGGCGACTGTGTGGGTGGCGACGATGTCGAGTTGAGAGTTCTGGCAGTTAATGCATTCGATATTGACAAAGTCGAATACTTCTGGCGTCCTGCCGGTGAAACCGAATGGAACAAGATCGGTGAAGCATCCGATACGAGCCTGATGGTTTCCTGGAATACAATCGGTCTTGATGACGGCGAGTATGAGCTCGGCGCTATCTCCACCGATAATGCCGGCAATCAGTCAGATCCAGCAGTTATAACAGTAACTGTTTCCAATACTCCTCCGACTGCCCAGTTAACCTCGCCTGACGACATGGCCTTCGTAAATGATGAGCAGGTCTTCACGGCCGAGGCGCTGACAGGCACGGTTACCCAGATGAGCTTCCAGTACAAGCCGCAGACCGGCTCGAGCTGGAGTACCTTCGGAACCGATAACTTCGCTCCGTGGGAGTCCGCATGGGATATGGGCATGGTTACAGACGGCTATTACCATATCAGAGTCTGGGCTGAGAACTGCGCCGGAATGGGATCATACTCCGACTGGATCACAGTCTGGGTCGACAGAACCAATCCGAGAGCGGTTATTACCGATGTCAACGGTATGGACGTCGAAAATGCAAACGATCCTTATCTGGATCTGACCGACTATAATGAAGCTACCGTAACCGCTTCGTTCTTTGACGATCAGTTTGATGCCGGCAACTCCGGAATCAGCAAGGTCGCTTTCTTCCTGCTGGATTCGGCGACTGCCAACGTTGTCAGAGTTCTGTTTGTCGATCCCGCCGATGCAGGAAGCAATTCAGCAACCTTTGATATCAGCGGACTGACCGAAGGCACGGCCTACTACTTCGTAGCCAGGGCCTTTGATAACGCCGGTAACTGGGCCAACTCGGCTCCTGTTTACTGGCGCAAGTTCGATACAACCGCCCCGATCGTAGCCATTGCCGGTTACATGAGCGGCACCCTTTATGCCGTTGACTGGTCGGGCGATGCTACCTCGGTTCTGTTCGAACGTCAGGACGGCGATGAATGGGTCGGCATTGGTGTTGGAACCGAGTACGGCAGCAGCGGCATCTGGATGGCCGACTGGGTACCGGAAGCCGGTCAGCAATACACCCTGAGAGTGATCTCGGGCGACGGTGACGGCAACTATGACGACGAGAACGTGCTGACTGCAACATTCACGATGAATGAAGACGGCAGCTTCACATTCGGTACCAACGGTCTCTCGGCTCTGGTCAAGAAGAACAACTCCAGCGATAACATCGACGGCATCCTCAGGGCTGTTTCACCAAACGGTGCACCGGTCGTGCTGGCTGTCTACTCCGATGCTTCTCCGCAGTTGATCTCGGTTGATCAGAATCAGCAGGATGAGACAATGTTCCATGGTTCATTCGATGCCTCGGGTAAGATCTATCCGTACGGCACAGCCATGTTCTTCGTCTCGCATCCGAACGCGGCTTTTGATGCGATCGAAATCGATTATACAGCAATCGTAGCCCATGAAATACATCCCGACTTCGGAACCAATGGTTATGTCCAGGCTCTGGACAGCATGGTTCAGTTGAATGTCATGGGAGATGCGGTCAATTATATGTGGTCAGCAATCATAATGGAAAGCTGGATACCTGAAGCCGGAATCTATCAGGATCACTTCAGAGTGGTTCCGAATCCGAACGGCAATGCCTGGTATATCGGCTGTGATTATGAATATGACAAGGCGGCAGAGAACGGCGATAAGAGCGACCTCGATCAAATCGCTCAGGAAAACGGCTATCATTGCTGCTTCAACGACAATGTACCCGGCGTAATCAGGCTGCCTTACGATCCGGATGAAGAATCAGAGCCCGGCGATATGGCTGTGGCCTGGTGGGATCCCAGTCAGAACGAGTGGAGATTCGATGGAATCCTCTTCCCGGCTTACGTGGAAGGATTCAACACCGAAGATAGCTATGTCGAGTTCGCAACTGAATGCCTGTATGGTCTGTATGCGGTAGTCAGCTACAGAGATCTGCCTCAGGGCCCGGTCACGATCGACCTGCTTGGCAAGAGCTACTGCGGCTACTATCCGACTATACCGGAATTCAAGCTCAGCGTGGTCGACAGGTTCTCGGAAATCAATACCGATTCCTGGAATATCATGCTCGACGACATGTATCTGGTAGAGCAGGGCGATGAAGCCGACTTTATCGATATTGATTTCGATGAGGTCAGCAACCTCCTGTTCATCACATACGAAGATGACTATGACGGCCCCAACGTAGACCTCGATCCGCTGACTTGCGGCGCTCATACTCTGACCGTAGGCGTCAAAAACAATCAGGGCGCTTACACAGAGGAAGCCTTCGACATCATGGTCGACTGCGCTCCGCCGCAGGTTGTCTTCGAAAACAGCTATGTCAGCAAGAATCCGACCATCGAGTTCTGGGTAACGGACGAGATGTCGGGCGTCGACACCAGCAGCATCCATGTCGATGTTATGGCTGTCAGAACTACCGACACTAATGTCTTCAATCCGAACCAGTGGGAAGAGCTCTTCTTCCTGCAGACCTTCTTCCCCGGTCAGATTACGATTGGTGAGGATGGTTATGTAAGCATTCCGACTACCTTCGAGCTCGAAGATGAGCGCGCGATAGTCGTGGTGATTTACGACGGATACAGAACCGATGACTACAACGAGGCAGATCCGATCGCATCTGATGATTATGATAATTACTATCATGATGATCATGGAATTCATGACTGTGTCGGCAACGCTCAGACACCGATCATTCAGATTCTGGCAATCGATGTTGATGCGCCGAGTCTGACAATGGTCGGACAGGATCAGCTGCCTGCAGCTCTGAACGGCTGTGTGAAGCTTCGTGTGATGGATGATGGCGGCGGTATTGAAGCCGACGATATCACCATCTACGAGGACGGCCTGCCGATCGAGAGAGTGGCTCCGGGTGAGGAAGAGGAAGGTGTTTACTCATACAACGAGAATACCGGAATCATCCATTACTGCGTAACCCCGGGCGTCGATATCGATATCGTTCTCGATGACGGTGCCGGTAACTCGACAACCTACTCATTCGGCACTGGCGATCCCAACGTGATTGTCGATGCCTCGCTGACATATAACCCATGGGATCCGACCGACGACGGGCTGCTGACAATCAGCTACGACTTTACCGGATCGTCAGAGGTCAAGATTTACGACTTCGCCGGCGATTTGGTCTGGTCACGCATGAGCAGCAACGGGTCAGTCACATGGAATGGTAGTACAATGGACGGTACCCGAGTAGCGAAGGGCGCTTATTTCGCACACATTATCGCGAATGCGAGCGAAGGAACCTACTCTACCGTCGTTAAGATAGCAGTTGTAGATAAGTAGTAACTCACACATTCGGAAGGCTCCCTTTGGAGCCTTCCGGATTAAACCTTTCTTTGAAAGGAAAGAAGAAAATGAGGAATATATCGAAAAAATTCCTGCTGGTGACGCTAACAGTTTTCTTCTGTGTGCTGGGTTACTCGCAGGTTTCTTTGGCAGATGACAACCATGGCTTTCCGATGTTACGCATGGGCGTCGGCGCCCGTGCCCTGGCTATGGGCGGAGCTCATACAGCGGTAGCCAGCGATGCTACTGCCGGGTACTGGAATCCTGCAGCTCTGGCACATTTAGAGGGACTGTCCGTGTCAACTATGATAGCCTCGAATATGTCTTTTGACAGAAAATACAATTATGCCTCAATCGCCTATCCATTTGAATTCGGCGCGCTCGGTTTCTCATGGCTCAATTCCGGAGTCTCCGATTTTGAGCGCGGCACACAGAATTCCGAGACTGGAACATTTGATATGAACGACCATGTCTTCCTGTTCAGCTATGGAAACCAGATGGATAAGTTCTTTGTGGGCTTCAACTTCAAAGTTCTCTATCAGAAGACCGATGATGACTATTCCGAAACCGGAGTAGGATTCGATGCTGCAGCCAAGTGGGCAGTCGCTGAATACGCTCACCTGGGCCTGTTTGCCGGCGATCTCGGAACCAAATACGGCGGCGACGAGGTTCCCGCTGTCTTCCGTGTCGGCATGGCAATATTTCCGATGGAAGGATTCACCGTACCGGTCGAGATCGAAAAGATCCAGAACCGTTCTGAAATCAAATTCAGAATGGGCGGTGAGTATTCCTATATGTTTGCCGATGACTACTATGGCGCCTTCCGCGCCGGTGTCAATGACGGCAGCTTCACCGTCGGTGCAGGTCTCACTATTATGAATCAGTATCATATCGATTATGCCTACATCACTGAGGCCACTGATGTCTTTGGTGAAAACCATAGAGTGTCAATCGGCATCAATCTGAAGTAGTCTACACTTTACGATACTACTATAAGGAAGGCCGTCTGTTATGGACGGCCTTTCTTTTATGCTATTCACTTATCCCGGACAAAATCACTTGCGATTTTCATTGCCCAAACGGCCCAAATATATTAGATTCTACGGTTCGTTAAATAAAGATTAAGGCAGGAGACTATGGCAAAGACTTTGGTGGAAAAAAAGGGCAGAAATCTTGACAATATCAACATAAAGAATATCCGCAAGCATTTGATCGGACTCGAAAAAAAGGTCCCGCTTCTGGACGGCAGTGAGGTGCAATATGTTAACTTCGATAATGCCGCCTCGACCCCTACTTTCGATTTTATCTATGACAAGGTGGGTGAATACTTGGAGTTTTATTCCAACGTTCACCGCGGCACCGGCTTCAAATCGATGGTATCTTCATGGGTATATGAGAAGGGACGCGAGATCGTGGCCGAATTCATCAATGCCGACCTGGACAAAAATGTCATTATATTTACCAAGAACTCTACCGAGGCTTTAAATAAGCTGGCTCGGCGGTATCCGTTTAAGCGCAATGATGTAGTCCTGACATCCTTAATGGAGCATCATTCCAACGAACTGCCCTGGCGCAACCGTGCCTTTTTCGATCATGTCGGCCTGAACGAAGACGGTACATTGAGTATCGAGGATTTGAAGGCCAAGCTGAAATTCTATAACGGCCGTGTAAAGCTGGTGGCCATTACGGGGGCTTCCAACGTCACGGGATATGTTAATCCGATCTACGATATAGCGAAAATCGTGCATGAAGCGGGCGCGGAAATTCTGGTGGACGCGGCCCAAATAGCTCCGCATCGCCCGATACAAATGAACAACAACGGTATTGACGATATCGATTACCTGGTTCTTTCGGCTCACAAGATGTATGCGCCGTTCGGGGTGGGAGTCCTGGTCGGCAGCAAGAATATCTTTGAAATCGGCGATCCTTCTGATGTGGGCGGGGGTGTGGTCGATATCGTAACTCTGGAAGAGGCTTACTGGGCCGATCTTCCGGATAAGGAAGAGGCGGGCACACCCGATATCGTGGGTGTTGTGGCATTGACCGAAAGCATCCGCATGTTCCAGGCCATTGGCTGGGATGATATCATAGAACATGAAGCTGAACTGACCGGGCATCTCCTGCGCCGCCTGCAAAAGATCGATAAGGTCATAGTTTACGGCGACACCGATCCGGCCAATAGCCACAACCGTCTTGGAGTTGTGCCATTCAATATGGCTGGCATTTCTCATGCGCTCCTGGCGGCCATTTTGAGCTATGAAGGCGGTATAGGGGTGAGAAACGGCTGTTTCTGCGCACATACCTATGTAAAGGAAATTCTCAAGGTAAAGGCCGAAGAAGCCCGCAAACTGGAAGAGGAAATTAAGAAGCGCGACCGCAGCCATCTCCCCGGCACGGTACGTGCCTCATTCGGAATCTACAACGCCCTAAAAGAGGTCGACCGCATGTGCGATCTGCTCGAAATAATCAGCAAAGACGGTCACAGCGGCAAATACATCTTAAATCCCGAAAAGGGAGAATATATCCCGGAGGGATTCGAAATCGACGTTACCGATTATCTGAAGCTGTAACGGTAATCAGTTGAGCTCCAGCCATTAGCGATATCTTTATTTCATTTTCGGTTAAATGCCTCTTCACAACTGCCGATAATTCAGGAAAGGGGGATAAGTGTAAATTTATAGATGAGTTGTTGACTTCTATGGAAGAGAATAAGGCAAAGGCTGAAGAACATAGCAGAAACCTCAAATATCTGATTACCGGAATAGATGATATGAGGGACGTTATCAGTATGATTTGGGGTATGATTAATTCCAATATAGAAAGAGATGAGAGGGTAAATATGGCCCGGAGAATAATCCCCGGTTCCATTCCGCTGAAACAGGGCTCATCCTCTTTCATACTAAATCTGAAGGTGCCCGAAAGCCTGATGGAAATTAAAGATGGAACAAAATAGAGAAGAAAAAGTTATCCGGCAGGTCCCCCGTCCGGAGATCAAAATTGCCGGCAAAAATACTATCCTGACTTATCATGTCGGCTCCTTTTACGATCTTTATCTGACGGTCAGCCAGATCAACGAAATGCTGAGCGCTATCAGCACCGAGCAAGACTCATTTACGATCAAACGGGATATTAAAATCGAGGGCTATAACGATGAAGGGGATGCTCCCGGAATAATACTGCGCTTTACAATTCCAAGGCGAATCAATGATATGTCCCTGATCGGAACAGCAATAAGCAGCTCACAATCGATATCCGACTGAGATCCACATTATACTTTTAAACTCCATATTAAACTGAACCAATCCGTAATTCCTGCCGATAATCAATAAAAAGAATAAGAACCCTGAAACATTTTCAGACCCCGCTTATGGAAAACGCCGTATTAGAAAAATACGGAAGAGCCAAAAAGGTAAAATATCTTGTAGGCTCCCTTGACGATCTAAAGGATATTGTCGACACGGTTCGACATATGATAATCAAAGGGTGCGACGAGAGTGATTTGCCCTCGCTGGAGGAACTTATCACAATAGACGCGCTTCCGCTAAAAAATAACCTTTCCTCATTCATTCTGGATCTGCGCGTGCCGGAAAATCTTCTGAAAGGCAATTCCTCGAAGAATCTGACTGGCAGGAAAGGGGCCAAAAAATGACCGTACCGATTGTAACCTCTGTCAAAAATCGATTGATTCTGTCCTATAAAATTAAAAGCATTAAGACCCTCAATACCGCGGTAAAGCAGGTATTCGGAATTCTAAGAATAATCGTCAAGCGCAATGATTTTTTGCAGGTTAAAAAATCGACTGTTATAAGGGTCGATAAGCCGAAAGAGAAAGGGCAGAATTTCCGGATGCATTTCATAATACCAATCAATATCAGGGATATCTCCGTAGTGGAAGCCCTTCTGCAGGATGAGACCACGGAGCTTTTGGATCAGCAGAAAGACGGCGCCCTTCAGACAGCATAATAACTAACCCGTTAATTTGCAGCATATTAGCATTAAAAGCGCATTTCGAAGAGCAAAAAAAGCACAGCTTTCAGGTCTATTTTCCTGTTGCCAAATATGTGATTAATGATATATTAAATGAGAAGAAATTTACTTGCCTATTGGGCTGAAATCCATATCCTGCTCAACCATCCCATTTTTTGGGGAATTAACGCACCCATTCCGCAGGATCAGGGGACAATAGGCGCTTGATCGGAATTTAATCTGTCAATTTGCAGAGGAATTTTCCGAAACTTAAATTAGAAAAGAAAATAATATCGGAGGTTATGATGAGATCCAAAATGCCGGTCATCTTATCCCTGTTTTTGTGCCTGGCAATGACCGTTTCCCTTTCCGCCCGCAGCTGGAATGTGATTGAAATCGATAAGGTCGAAGAGGTCAAGCTGGGTGACGAGGTTATTGTTACAGTCGACCTCAACCGCGGAGATTTCGAATTCGGAGAGTTTGCCCTTTCTATATATTATGATACCAGCGCCTTAGCACTTACCGATGCAGGGCTGGGAGATCTCCTGACAGACTGCGACTGGGAATATTTCGAGTATTCCGAACATGCCTGCGAGGGATGCCCCTATAATATCATCAAAATCAAGGCCGTATCGGAATATTACGATAACGGCCAGACCGCTGAATGCTATGAAGGACCCGGCAAAATCGCCACCCTGATCTTCAAAACAACCGAGGATTCATCATACGTATGTACCAGCACTCCAATCGGATTTTACTGGGAGGATTGTTTCGACAATCTGTTCGTAAATACCTTACAGGATACATTATGGTTCTCCGATTATGTAGTCGATTTTGACGGCAGTGATATTACCGGTAACCCCTATTACGGCGGCGCCCCCAAAGCCTGTCTCGAAGGAGTCGAGGAAGTACCCTTCAGATTTCTGGATTATGTGACCGGCGGGGTAATATTTAAATGTGCTCCCGAATATATTTGCGGGGATATAAACGGCGATGATAAAATCAATCTGCTGGATCCTGTATTTCTGACCGCTTACTTATTCAAGGGTGGTGCGGCTCCCGATCCTGTGGAACGGGGTGATGTGGACTGCTCGGAGACGGTGCCGGAATTAAATGACCTGGTCTATATCCTGAATTACATATTCTACATGGGTCCCGATCCCTGTTGTGTATTTTAAGAATTGGCTGATAAATTAGACTAATTAGCCCCGCTTTTTCGCGGGGCTTTCTTTTTTTTGGGATTCTGCTCAATCTTGCCGTTAATAGGAACCGCATATAATCATCCCTGTTACCATTAATAAATGAAAAACGATAACATATCTTTTGACTTTTTAGTCCTTTTTATGCATTATGCCCTGTTTGATTATTTTAGATTGTTCTAACTTTTAATAGAAGGATGGAATCATGGTTACCAAAGAGCAAGTCTTCAATATCCTGAAAGAAGTTGATGACCCGGAAATAGGCCGCCCCATAACCGATCTCGGTATGGTTGAGGATATCAAAATAGACGGCGAAAATGTACTGGTGAATATCAAACTGACAATACCCGGATGCCCCCTTAAAGCACGGATAAACGATGAAGTTACGGAAAAGGTGAAGGAGCTTGATGGTGTTAAGGAGGCCGAGGTTGCCTTCAGTTCGATGACTGACGAGGAACGCCAGAAACTTACCCAGGAACTTCTGTCCAAATACCAGTCCGGTGAGAAAGAAGAGGAGGCTGGCGCTGATTTCGTGAAAAATATAGTCTGCATAGCTTCAGGCAAAGGCGGTGTCGGCAAATCCACCGTTACTGCCAATCTGGCAGCCGCATTGGCAGATATGGGATATAAAGTCGGTGTTTTGGATGCCGATGTTTATGGCTTTTCCATTCCCCGCATGATGGGTTGTAAGGGACAGCCGACAGTGATCGAAAATATGATCATTCCCCCTGAGCGTCAGGGAATCAAGATTATTTCCATGGGCCTTTTCCTGGAAGAGGATACTCCGGTAATCTGGCGCGGACCTATGCTGCACAAGGCTGTACAGCAGTTTATGACCGATGTTCACTGGGATGATCTGGACTTCATGCTGATCGATCTTCCACCCGGAACCGGGGATGTCACAATTACAATAGCCCAGAAATTCAAGAAGTCGCAGCTTTTGGTTGTCACCACGCCCCAGAAAGCCGCTGCCAATGTTGCCCTTAGAGTCGGCAGAATGGCCGACAAAGTCGAGCTAAAGGTTCTGGGCGTTATAGAAAATATGTCCTATTTCCAGATGCCTGATGGCGGCAAGGAATATATCTTCGGCTCCGGAGGCGGTCAGAGACTTGCCAAGCTGCTCAATGCCGAACTTCTGGGTGAGATTCCGCTCGATACGGTAGTCCGTGAATGCTCGGACGAGGGCACTCCGTTGGTCTGGAATGACAACAAGAGCCCTGCTACCGATGTTTATCGAGAGAGCGCCAAAAAGCTGGTAAAAATCCTGGAAGGTTAATATGCGCTGTAAGCTGCTATTGTGCAAGCTTATCTGAATTTAGAAAATTAGTTCAGATGGCTGCGTCGAAAATAATCGATTCGGCGCAGCCTAATTGCCTTAAAAACACCGGTTTAAAATAGCTCATAATTATTCTCAAAAGAGCTTGACAAGCCCGCCCCAAAGTGATATCATAATTCTCGGAAGCCATTGAGTGATAATGTGTTAACAGGATGTGGAAAACTCGTTTAGGGTCTTATTTTTGCCATATTTCAGTGAGGGATAACTGAAGATTTGTGGATAAAACACTACAAAAGAGCTGTTAAAAACTTGTAACCTCCTGTAAGTAAACAACCTGCTTTTTTCCACAATTGTTGATAAGTAAAAAGGATGGTGTATGTCTTCTGAACCACAAGCAATTTGGTCTGACGTTCTGGGATACCTTTCAAAACGCATCAATCGTGAAAGCTTTTATACCTGGCTAAAACCAACTATGGCCATTTCCCAGAATAATGGAACTATCAGAGTGGGGGTTCCAAATCGCTTTGCAGCCGACTGGATACGTGAACATTATTTATCACATATTAATGAGGCTCTTGCTCAGGTATCTTCGCGGCCTATAAACTGCGAATTTATGATTCGCGCCGGGAAAAACTCGAATCAGTTCGATATTTTCCCGACGGAGAAGGGAAACAAAGGTATAATCCGAAAAATCGAACCGAGGGAAGTGGCAACATACAGCGGAAAATTTCCACTTAATCGACGATACAACTTTGATTCTTTCGTGGTCGGCGATTCCAATCAGTTTGCTCATGCCGCCGGTTTTGCGGTGGCGGAGGCTCCCGGGAGGACTCAGTACAATCCGCTTTTTATCTATGGAGGCGTGGGACTTGGGAAAACACATCTGATTCAGGCAATCGGCAACTACTGCATTGATACCGACCCCAATACCAAGGTTATTTATGTTACTTCCGAGAAGTTTACAAACGATTTTATCAATTCGATCTCCGAGCACACGATATCCAATTTTACCAATATCTACAGAAACTGCGATATTCTTCTGATCGATGATATCCAGTTTTTTACCGGCAAGGAATCGACACAGGAGCAGTTCTTTCATACTTTCAATACCCTTTACCAGAATGGCAAACAGATTGTCCTGACCGCGGACCGTCCGCCCAACGAGGTAAAAGGTCTGGAGGAGAGGCTTTTGTCCCGGTTTTCATGGGGATTGGTAGTTGATATTCAGCCTCCCAATCTGGAGACTAGAATAGCGATTTTGAAGAAAAAGTGTGAATTTGACGAGATCTGCCTGCCAATCGAGGTAATATCCTTTATCGCCGAATCGGTTAAATCCAATATCAGGGAGCTGGAGGGATGTGTTATCAGGCTGTGTGCTTATGCTTCGCTCAAAAACAAGGAAATCACTGTAGATTTGGCTCAGTATGTTTTGAAGGATGTTATCAAGACCGACAGGAAACCTTTAACGATAGAGCAGATCCAGAAGAAAGTGGCTGAAATTTTCAAGATTTCCGAGGAAATGCTGCGGGCCAAGAAAAAGACTCAGGATGTTGTCCAGGCGCGTCAGATCGCCATGTACCTGGCACGAACTTTAACCTCCGCATCGTTAAAGACAATTGGGGCGAAATTTGGAGGAAGGGATCACTCCACCGTTATTCATGCCTGCAATCTGGTTACTGATCGTATGAAAAAGGATGTACATTTCAAGCTGCAGATAGATTCAATCATAAATTCTTTGTATGTGTAAAGGGTGTAGATTTGATGTTGGCAAAAAGGCATAAAAAGTGAATAAGTTTTCGGCTGTTAAAAAAAGGGACTTTGCTAACATTTTATAAATGTTTTTCAACATAAAAATTTTATATTTACAAATTCTAAGATTAATACTTATATGCAATTCCGGATAGAAAAAGGATTTTTCAACAGTTTAAACAGTATTATTAGTATTACTATATTTAATATATATCATATTCTAAAATAGATATACTGTTGATAAATCGGGTCCGGAGTAAAAATAGAAAAAGATTTTAAGGAGTCATCGATGAAATTCACGATTTCCAAATCCCAGTTTGAGGACGTCCTTCAGATTGTTTTAAATGCTATTCCATCCAAAACGACTCTGCCGATTCTTGGAAATATTCTCGTAAATGCCGATGACGATGGGATAACATTTTCAGCCACAGATCTGGATATCTCGGTTTCGACTACGTTGAAGCTAAAACCTTCCAAGAAGGGCGTTTTTACTATACCTGCCAAGACAACCAACGAGATTGTGCGGGAGCTGCCTCAATCCGAGATTGAGGTTTCGGTGGCAAATAACAGGGTTGAGATGAAAGCGGAAAGAGGGTCTTATAAGGTTTCTGGAATTTCACCGGATGAATTCCCCCGCTTGCCTGATTACAAATCTGCAAAGGAGGTTAAAATTGCCGGCAAGGATATCGCTTTGATGGTGAAGCGTACTAATTTTGCGGTATCCATGGATGAAACCCGTCCCGCTCTGAACGGGATTTTATGGCAGACCTCGGGCGATAAGATGATAATGGTTGCCACTGACGGCCATCGTCTGGCACGTATGCGTGTGGATAATTCCAAGCTCTCCGGACTGACCGATGATCTGATTATTCCACCCAAAGCCATGAACTATCTGACCCGTCTGATTGGCGATCGGGATGTCGAGATAGGTGTGGTATTCGGCGAGAAGAATATAACATTTTCAATACCGAAAGATGAAGATACAAATACAATAGTATCCTCCCGTCTGATAGAGGGACCGTACCCGAATTATGAGCAGGTTATTCCGAGCGAGAACGACAAGCGCATGATAGTAAACCGCGATGAGCTGCATGCCGCTGTCAAACGAGTTTCGATTCTGTCCAATTCGCTTACTCATCAGGTACGGTTTGTGATGGATAAGAATAAGCTGGAGCTGTCTGCGACTAATGTTGATCTGGGCGGTGAAGCCAAAGAGACGCTGCCGTGCGAGTATGAGGGTGAGCGTCTTGAGCTTGGTTATAACGCCAATTATGTTATCGATGTTATGAAGCAGATGGAATCCGAAGAGGTTGTATTCGAGCTTTCCACTCCGGTGGCGGCAGGTATTATATATGCTTCTGACCGCAAGGAAGATTACCTCTGCCTGATAATGCCTTTGAGACTGGCAGAATAAATCCGGATATATCAAGGGCGTCAAAAGTCTTTTTCTGATCTTTATTTGATTCATCTTGCTAATCAATGTTAAAGCCGCATCAATTTATCTTGTCCATATCTTCTTTTGTGTTAAATTAGCGCACAAAGATGATGCTCTGAGGGAGCTGATGGCAGATGAATATGAAGATTATTCCCTATAATGAAGCAAGCTTAGAAGAGATTAAAGCCTTTAATCATCGTATGAAAAAGGGCGGTTCGGCTTATAAAATCCCGGAGGAGTTTGAATCCGAAAGATTTTCTGAAAGCGGGAATAGTTTAATTGACCGGGAGTGTTTTCTGGCTCTTGATGGAAATACTGTTCGGGGCGGCTATACTCTAAAATATCAGGATTACAGAATAACTCAGAAAGATGGACGGCTGGCATTAATGCAGCCTCCTGTTAGCGAGGAATTGGTAGACAGCTCTTTCAGGGGAATTGGAAAGCAGCTCATTGAAAAATTAGCCAACCGCGAGTCAATGCTTTTGGTTTCGGGAATCAGAAGAGAGGGTCATTTGGGGACAGAGTTATTCCGTGAGATGGAATGGCCCGTGCTCGAGATACCATTTTATTATAAAATCCGGAGCGCTTTCGGATTTCTGCGCAATATTTCATATCTCAGAGATAATATTTTCAAGGAAATAGGATTCGATTTGGCAGCATCCAGCGGACTTGGCTGGCTGGGAATTAAGCTTCTTAATCTGTTTAAATATAGAAAAACTCTCAGGATCGAGGATTCAAACTCGGAGATGGTGGATGCTTTCGGGCAATGGGCTGATGATCTCTGGAAGGTAAGCCGCAATGGTTATATCATGTCAGCGGTACGCGACAGCAATCTGCTGAATAGACTCTATCCTTCCAGCGATGATCGCTTTATTCGGCTCAGAGTTTCGTTCGGCAAGAATAATGTCGGATGGGCCGTTTTGCTTTCAGTTCAGTTAGAGGACCATAATTCTTACGGCAGTATGAAGCTTGGTTCTATTGTCAATTGTCTTTCGCTGCCGGGATTCGAGGAATATGTAATCGAGGAATCCACAAAAATACTGAAGACCCTCGATGTCGATTTGATCGTAACCAATCAGAGCTATAAATCGTGGCGCCGCGCCATGAATAACTGTGGCTTCATGCATGGACCCTCAAATTACTTCATTGCTATGTCGCCTCCGCTTGTCAGGCTTCTTGATCCGCTTCAAAAACACCAGGATCTGATACATATTAACCGGGCTGACAGATCGTTCTAAATTAGAAAGTGAATAAAATGATGCCCGCCCGGGCAGGAGCCGGGCAGGCATCCGTTGGAAGGAACCGATTAGCAGTCGGGAAAACCCCGACTTTTTAAAACTCGCTATTCTGCAAGTTATTAGAATGCGATTGAATACAGATATTTGGATAGAATACCCGAGGAGTTATTCCTATGCTTTTGGAAACTAGAGGTCTGTTTTAAACTACGTGGAATTTCAGCAAAAGTTTTCTTAAAGTGGAGATGTGAAAGCATACCTCATTAATATTACAAACTGGAAGTATACATCAGAATAAACACCGTGGCGATCCATAGAATCACTGTTATCAGTATTGGCAGGTCGGTGTAGAGTATTTTGGTGGGTGTGCCGCCTCTTTCCTTTTGATGGATCAGATACAGGTACCTGAAAATTCCGTAGATCACGAATGGTATGGTCAGCTCCAGATGTCTTACGCCGATTTTTTCGTAGACATCTCCGAATAATGTGTAGATGGCATAAGCTATTATAGTGGCGGCGGTTACTATCGAGATTAGCTGGTCGAGGAGGCTGATGCTGTAATGCTCCAGGATACCCCTGTGTCCGGCGGCCGAGTCTTCCAGAATCGTAAGCTCATGCCTTCTCTTTCCAAATCCGATAAACAGCGCCAGGAGAATTGTGCAAATAATCAGCCAGGGCGAAATCTCCACCATGATTGCCACCGCCCCGCCCACAGCGCGCAGTACGAAACCGGCCGCAATCGCCATCACATCGATAATCACTATCTGCTTCAACAGGAATGAATAGAGAATCATCAGTATCAAATAGCTGGCTACTGCCGTGAAGAAATATGTATTCAGAAAAAAGATGGAGCCGGCGCATGCTACAATCATAAAAAGGATCGATATGATTACGGCGTTGGTCTTTTTGACTTTTCCCGAGGCAATCGGGCGTTTGGATTTTTCGGGATGTTTGCGGTCCCGCTCCACATCGATAATGTCGTTAATCAGATAAATTGACGATGATGCCAGGCAGAATAAAATAAAGGCAATTACTGCCTGAAATACAAGATCGGTATTGCTAAACTCGCGGGCGAATATCAGGGCCGCAAAGACAACGAAATTCTTTGACCATTGCTCTATGCGCAGCGCTTTTAGATAAGCGAAAAACATAGACTGAATATCTTTTAATTGGAGTTAAAAGGCAAGCTATTTTCTATGGGCGTCAGGAAATCAGAGAGGAAATCGTGAAGAACTTCCTCGCCCGTTTTTTCCGGGGCACCCTGCGGGATATTGACGGTCAAACGCACAAAGGCGGCGTCGGTGGGCTTCATAAAGAGCGCATTTAAAAAAAGGTTGAATTTCAGGGCAAATTCGCTGGTAATAGTGCCGGAGCGTGTTTCGAACCAGTAATACATTAACTGCCGGCTCTCTCTCGCCCCGATAATCACACGATTTATTGGAAGCGTGCGGCCATTGACCTCTATTTTTTCCTGGCGGTGGGACATTATTCCCCATCCGGAGCCAGGCAGACAGTGGCGCGGTGAATGTATCTGGGAGCCGTACTTCTGGTCCTCGAAATAGCCGATGAACAGCACCGGAGCAATCTCCTCGCCGGAATCGTAAGCGCGCATGGTAGTCTTGGTGGCCTTGAGGATTTCGTAGGTCATCTCCGAAAAGAGAATTTCCTCGGCCTCCCATTTGCCCTTTTCCATGGGTAATCGCTCGAACTCGGCCATGCGGTCGGGTTCGACCTTCATGTAGCGAAGGGTGTATGCCAATGCCCCGCTTACCAGGAGCAGGACTAAGATCAGCCCGAGACCGGACGCTTGAATTCTGGCTTTTTCCATTTCAAAATTGCTCCGAATATAACCAAAAGTATTAAAGAAAATACGAATACTATCAGACCGGAAATCTCATGCAGGGTGCCTTCGGCGAACTCAGTCGAGATCATATGGGCGCCCAGGGCGGTCACCGTGATTCGGAAGACATTTCCGGCGATTGCAATCGGTATTGTTGACAGAAACAAAATAACCGCTTTAACCTTATTGGGCTGGGAAAAATAGGCATAAAGCGCACCCAGCGCCAGCAGTGAAAAAAGCGACCTGATTCCGCTGCAGGCCTCGGCCACCTCCATTGAATAGTTGGGAATATGAATTATATTTCCCTGCCTTATCAGTGGCAGGTCGATAGCATTCAGGATATTTGTCGAAATTTTTGAAGCAAAAAGCTGCATCGGAAAGGTCAGCGAATAATATATGACATAGGGAATTGGAATCATAAACAGCATGAAGAAAAACGCGAACCAGATCTTCTTCGTGAAGAGCCATCCGAACATATAAAGCGAGAGAGAAAACAGTAATGCTACGAACGATACACGTGCGGTGAAATATTCCGCGCCGGCGGTGCCGGCGATCAATAGGAGGAGCGAGCCCAGGATGAATATCAGCCCGAGGTTATTTCGCTTTGTGGGAGTTTCCGCCAGTTCTTTGCGCTTGCGCCAGATAAGCCAGACTGCCACAGGCAGAATCAGGAAACCGTGGGAATAATTATCATCCATATACCAGTCGGAAACCAGGTCGATTAAAACCGGGAGGTATACGATTAGCACCAGCCCCAGAATTATCCAGATTCTCTTATCGACATATGGCTGCTTGGGTGCGGAAATTTCCTGAGTTGCCATTAATTACTCGTTTTTAGCAGTAAGTATTTTTGATTCCATCTGCCCTTTGAAATGAGCGACAGTCTCTTCCAGCCCCTCCCTGAAACTGGTCAGGGTCTTATAACCGAGAATTTTCTGAGCCCGGGATACATCCGCCAGCGAATGCTTAATATCGCCGGGACGCTCCTTGGTGAAAGTGGGTTCGATATTTGTACCAATAATATCGTTCAATTCTTCCAAAAGCTTCAGTAGAGTAAAGCGCTCACCGCAGGCTATATTGAATATCTCCCCGCGCACATCATCCTTTTCGGCTGCCAGAAGGTTGGCATAGACCGTGTTTGCTATATAGGTGAAATCACGCGACTGCTGGCCGTCACCGAAAATAGTCGGCTGAACGCCCGAGAGAAGCGCAAAGATAAACTTGGGAATAACCGCCGAATACTGGCTTGACGGATCCTGATTGGGGCCGAAGACATTGAAATACCTAAGGCATACGGTGGGCAGATCATAAAGCCTGTTATAAATCATGCAGTAATGCTCACCGGTCAGTTTGTTGTTGGCATAGGGTGACAAAGGCGCCGGTTTCATATCCTCGGTTTTGGGAAGTGTCTCGGATTCACCGTATACCGATGATGACGAGGCGTAGACGAATTTTTTGACGCCCGCTTTACGGGATGCCTCCAGGAGATTGAGCGTCCCGGTTACATTGACCTCGTTGGAGGTCAACGGCGCTCTTACGGATCGTATAACCGACGGCAGGGCTGCCTGATGAAGGACATAATCGACGCCCTCCATAGCATCCATCACAGTCCAGTACTCACGAATATCTCCGTCAACAAGCTCGATACGATTGGCCAGGGGAGCAAGATTCTCCCTGCGTCCCGTGGAAAAATTATCTATTACACGTACCTTTTTATTCTGTCTGAGAAGTTCAGCAACGATATTCGAACCTATAAAGCCGGCTCCGCCAGTTACCAAATACAGCATTTAGATTTCTCCTGTGTTATTCTATTTTAATGCGCTTTTTATTAGTATCGACATACAGAATAACAAGTTAAATCAGAATTATTTTTTCAATACGGACAATCTATGTTTTTTTTATTAATCTACCCTCCTGATTCAATCAGGTCAAGATAAAGAACATTTTTAGACAAAATAAGTTCGATTTTTTCATCAAATCCGTCTATTTTGATGCGCTTTTTGATGTTTCCGGCGCGGGAGACCATTCGCCGAAATGCTCCGTATGGATTTTGACTTTTCCCTTTGATTTCCACTTCTCGTTGGAATTATATCCCCATTCCAGATATTCAGAGCCTCCTCCGCCTTCGGTTGTGATCAAAAAGCGGTTTTGCAGGGTGCCGAAATAGGCCGCCTGCCGTGATGGCCATTCCTGATCTCCGCCCGATGGATCGACCGGGAACCAGCCGACATCCGGGAGATATATTTCGCACCAGCGATGGAAGACATCATCGGTCGAGGCATCATCCCCCCGTACCGCCACAGAACCGACATAACGCGCCGGGATTCCGGCTGCACGGCAGAGGGATATGAATACGAATGAATATTCCGAGCAGGAGCCGGAGCCTCGTTTGAGCACGGTTGGGGCGATATTCCATCCCCCCGCCAGCTCGTAGTACATGTTTTCCATAATATGCTGGTAGATATTTCGGGCTATCCAGTACGGGTTGGTTTCATCACCTACGGCCTGTTTGACAGTTTTCTGCATAAATTCGTCATCCATACCGAATTTGGTGTCGTTTACAAGATATTTCTCTTTGATTTCGGTCGGGATGTCCTCGAGTGCACCCACATCCTCCGGATATACGAAATATGTGATGAAATAGAGTCTGCATTCGGTCGACATGGTAGGCTCGGCGGTCTGCCCGGCCTTTAGCGTATCATAATGCCAGACAGCGACTTTCTGGCCCCACTGATCGTTGCGAAATTCGGTCGGTTGAGGATTGTATTGAATTTCGCCCACAATTTTCTGGTTGTGACGCTCATGCGGGACAGCCATATAGACTTCCAGATCAAGAATTTCGCCCGGGCCGTAGTTGCGCACCTGCTCGGTATAATGCAGGACCTGATGTTTTTCATCCCAGGTCTTGTAAAGATTGTCGTCTTTAATCTTTATGGAATAGATCGAATCGGACTGATAATCGCAATTCCAGAGATATTTGCCGTCAAATGCCAGTCCGCGCGGGAATTCGCCCGGCGATTCGAAGTAGAAGATAACATATCCAGTCTCAGGCTCGATTAGATATATTTTGTTGGCTATCCTGTCCGAGGCCCAGAGATACTTGCCGTCAAAAGTCAGGCCGTGGACATTGCCTGACGGCGCCTTATGTGATTCGATTGTGGTACCATCCTCGGTGGAGATCTGCAGAAGCTCGTCACCGCGGATATCGGAGAGCCAGAGATGTTTGCCGTCGAAGGTCATGCCCCGGGGACGTTCGCACGGCGCCCAGATAGTCTTGACATTAATACCGGTTTCCGGATCGAGCTGGTGAATCATATTTTCTTCTTTATCGAGGCACCAGATATACTTTCCGTCAAATGCCAGATCCTCTGGCTGATAGCCGGGAGAGGGCAAAGAATCTAATATTTCCCCGGATTTTGGATTGATTTTATAGAGCATATCGGTTTTGCGGTCGGTATTCCAGAGATATTTGCCGTCGTATGTTAGTCCTGTCGGGAAATCATCGGGTGATTGAAATGAACTGATAACATCACCCACATCAGCCTGCAGCTGGGCTGAGCAAAATAGGGCTATTGCCAGAATCAGCAGTATTTTTTTGAATGACATATTTCCTCCCTGATAAAGGTAAATTCGATTTCAGTATTTATTTTCTTTAATTAGCTTCTTTCGACCCGTCCTGTCAACAGGATGGCAAAAAATGATTATACTTTATTTTCAGGCTGAGCCTCGGCCGGTTTGTCATTGTCCCGCATAAGGTGCTTTTGTATCAGGATCATGTTTTCCGCAATCGAGGCCACCGCCTGAAAAAGAGCAAAGATAGCAACTGCCTGGAAAATGTAGAACAAAGAAAAGCCAAAATTCTCGCCGGCGCCCTCGGGAGTATCTGCGGCAAATGCGGTAATCATGCCGATCAAGCCGATAAAACAACCTCCGATCAGGACAATCCATGCTATTATCTTTAGAAATGTCAATTTTCTTCTTTGTCCGGGATTCAGCCATCCAGCCTTATCAAAGCCGGGCAGCCTTTGAGGCAGGCCCTCATCTTTGCGGACCTTCTCGGCATATTCCTCAACTTCCTCGCCGGTTAAAACCTCCGCTGTATCAGGTACGGTAACTTCCTCTTTGCAGAAACGGCATCTGGCGGTTTCTCCCCGGCTGAGATACTGCACGACAATATCCTTATGGCAGGATGGACATTCGAATTTCAACGGCATTGGTGTCGCTCCCTGTATAAAAACGATATTTTCCAAGCGGATAAATCAATATATGGCATGCGGTTTCAAAATTCAATGCATTTATGTCAAATATTTCTTGCATATTGCATAGTCAAAATATTATTTGACATTTCATACCATGAATCGTTAATAGTATATTGATGCCAACATTTACATAGACGCACGGGAATAATTCCATGCTCTCGCTGTAATCTATATGACCGCTATTTTGGGAAGGGAGGTGCCGATGGTCAAATAAGTCTTTTCTCAGCAAAAATGCTCTAAATAGATAAGTGTTACCTTATTAGAGCTAATCGAG
The DNA here is from genome assembly GCA_964496505.1 of uncultured Ignavibacteria bacterium. Taxonomy (GTDB): domain Bacteria; phylum Zixibacteria; class MSB-5A5; order JAABVY01; family JAABVY01; genus JAABVY01. The sequence goes on from CAZBZV010000027.1 coordinate 49,115, forward strand.
AAACATTATTTCAAAGAAAGGAATATTTATGCGGCGCAAAATTATAATCATATCGATTGCGCTTGTCTGCCTTATGGTGAACGGGCTTTTTGCCCAGAAGAACCAATACCGCAAGGCAGATCACGCCCTTCGAGCGGTGTACAAGGAAGTAACCGGAACATCGCTGGAAGATGCCATAGATCAGCTTA
>CAZBZV010000028.1:0-48060 GCA_964496505.1 uncultured Ignavibacteria bacterium
TACCCAGAAAGATCGCTTCCTCCGGGCAGGCCTCCTCGCAGTAGCCGCAGAAGATACATCGCAGTTCATTTATCTCATAAATTTTAGCATACCTCTCCCCTTTTTCATTCTCGGCGCCCTCCATGTAGATGCAGTCCGCCGGGCAGGCCGCAGCACACAACCCACAGCAAACACAACGTTCCCCGCCGTCCTGATCGTATCGCTCCAGAAAATGCAGTCCGCGATAACGCGGATACATGGGCGTTTTGATTTTGGGGTACTGGATTGTAACCGGCTTCCTGAAGAAATTCTTCAAGGTGGTATACAATCCAACCGGTATGGCTATAAATACTTCTTTCAGAACCTTAAACATACAGAACCTTTATATGATAAGCACCACTGCCGAGGTCACCAGAACATTCAGGATCGCCAGTGGCAGAAGCACCTTCCATCCGAAACTCATAAGCTGATCGTAACGGAAACGCGGCGTTGTTGCGCGCAGCCATAGATACAGGAACAGGAATAAAAAGACCTTAATCGCAAACCAAAGCATCGAAATGATGCCGGAGGAAGCTCCCGGCCCCTGCCATCCGCCCAGAAACAGCGTGGCAGCCATAGCCGAGACCGTAATCATATTCGCATACTCGCCCACAAAGAACATGCCGAATTTCATAGCTGAATACTCGGTATGGTATCCCGCAACCAGCTCCGATTCAGCTTCCGGAAGATCGAACGGCGCACGGTTGGTTTCGGCAATGCCGCAAACCAGGAATATTATGAATGCCACAGGCTGGCTAAAAATGTGCCATAGATTCTCCTGATGAGCAACAATCACATTCAGATTCAAGCTTCCGGAAACAAGCACCACGCTCACGACCGCCAGTCCCATGCTGACTTCGTATGAGATCATCTGGGCCGAGGACCTGATCGATCCCAGAAGTGAATATTTGCTGTTGGATGACCAGCCGGAGAGAATAATGCTGTAAACACCGATTGAAGTTACCGCGAAGACATACAACACACCCACATTGAGATTCGATAATACCAGATCGATCTCACGGCCGAATAATGTGATGGATGATCCGAACGGTATCACTACAATAGAGAGCGTAGCCGGGATAAATGCTGCCAGCGGGGCTATCATATATATCCTTTTATCAACATGTTCAGGGATGATGTCTTCCTTAAATAAAAGCTTCACCAGATCAGCTACCGGCTGAAGGAGCCCGTTAGGGCCGGTGTAGATTGGCCCGAGACGAGTCTGGAAGCGGGCCACTACCCTGCGCTCGATTAGGGTCATATAAGCGCAGGCGGTTAAAAGCGCCGCGAATACGAAGACAACTTTGATTACGGATATTATAGCAACTTCCAGCATATTACATCTTCACCAGTTTAACCTTATCTATGTCGTTATCTTTACTGCGAATCATGCTGACTTTAACCTCAATGAAGTTATCCGGGACAAAGACCACATCCTCCGGAAGGTTTTGCCATATTAAGGCTTTTGCCACTATTTTTCCAGAAGAATTTTCGAGTTTTATCAGATCACCCTCTGAGATGGTCATATCCTCTGCCAGCTTATCGTTTATGGCGATATATGGATCGGCCAGGAAATTATTCAGGCTCTCACAGCGTGTGCTGAAGTTCCGGCTGAAGTGATGGTCGCCGTTACCACTTAGTATTGTCAACGGCAGATCCTCATACGAGGGCTTGCGGTATTTGACCGCCATCAGGCCAAGATCAGGGTAATCTTTCTTTTTCTCCGGCCGCAAACCATTATTTGGAATCGTCGCCATCCTGTTGACGCCTTCTTGTCCAAGCATGGGTGCATATTGGCGGAAGATATCGTCGGCGGTTTTAAAATTGAAATCCGCATCAAACATGCCCGATAATTTCGAGAATATCTCCCATAGGGGCATCGATTCCCCGATATTTTTTATGGACTTACCGAATTTCTGCAGGACGCCTTCCCAGTTCACAAATGTGCCATCAGATTCGAAATGCGATGATATTGGAAGCACGACGTCGGCAAGACGGGCAGTATCGGTCAAAAACAAATCGGCCACCACCATGAAGTCCAACTTGGAGAGAGTTTTATTTATATATTCTGAATCCGGATAATGATCGGCTGCATCCAGCCCCAGTAAAAAGCCGCATTCGATTTTTTCATCATTTATCTTTTGTAGAATATCGATTGTATCGTATCCCGGCTGATCGATTGCAATTTCGCCCCAGGATGCTTTAAGCTCCTCTGCCTGTTCAAACGGCTTGTCGTACGGCAGACGGTCGGGACGCATTCCGAAGAGATAGCAGCCCTTGGAATTTGATTCACCGCCCAGTAGAAGTATTCCGCTTGAGTCTCCATTCAGGTTGCCGGTCAGCCTTGCGAGATTATATAACGATATCAAGATCGGATCGCGTTGATAATGAGTCCGAGTATTTTCGCCTGAAATAAAGACGGTATTTTCCGCTTCGCACAGCGATCTGGCAATTGTTTCCAGATCAACCGGGGCGATTCCGGTTTTTTCGCTGACAGTTTTCAAATCGAATTCGGCAGTCTCTTTCAGGAAGGCCTTGACATCATCATCTTTGAGGTTAACCTTTTCCGAATCGTACATCTTTTTCTCGACGATTAGCCTGACCAGCCCCTGCAATAGATGCACCTCGGAGTATGAACTGTAGATATGCTCTTCATCGGCCGCTCGATTGAGATGTGTCGGCCGCGGGTTTAGAAGCATTATACGTGCATCTGAAAAACGTTTGGCTTTAAGCACTCGCAGTGCCGTAATCGGATTTTCCGCATGAAGATCCGAGCCGAGAATAAAGAATTGATCGGCCTTCTCGAGATCGGCAATATCCAGCTTATTCCAGCATAGTTCTCGCTTCACCACATCATCGCCGAAGCTGAGCTTTTTCTTGCGGTAAATTCGATGGTCGATTGAGTTTGTGCCGATGACCGATCTGAAGAATCTTCCGATGGTATAATAGTCCTCATTTGAAAGTGATTCGCCCACAAGACAGGCGACTCCCGAGGATCCCAGGCTCTTAACCGTTTGATCAATTTTGTTCTTGATGACTGTCAGCGCCTCGTTCCATGAGCATTCCACCAGCTCATCATCCTTACGGATCATGGGGCGCGTGAGACGGTCATCATGATGCGCGTACTGGTAGCCGTAACGGCCAATGTCGCATGGCAGCCCTTCGTCGATGCTCCAGTTGGTGTTGGCCTGGGTACGATAAATCTTATTGCGGAAAACAGAGACTCGGAGATTGCATCCGTCGGAGCAATAACGGCAGATAGTCGGAATCTCCTCTGTCTTCCAGACACGGACTTTGTAACGCCAGTCGCGGTTGGTTAGAGCCCCCACCGGGCAGTACTCGACTACATTACCGGAGTAGAGATTACGGATTTCGCCTCCGGGAGGAGGTAAGATCTCTGTGAATGCGCCTCTCTGGTAATGTCCAAGGTCCTGTTCGAAGAAGCGCTCTTCAACAAGACGTGTACATCTATAGCAATGGATACATCTATTCTGATTTCGTATTACCTCCGGGCCGATTTGAAGATCGTCGAATGTAGAATTTTCATCGGTAATAAATCTTCTCTTGCGTTCCTCGAAGCGCGAGAAATCCAAGCCGTATTTGAAGGTCGTATCCTGCAAGGGGCATTCGCCGCCCTTGTCGCAGGTGGGGCAGTCAAGCGGATGATTGGCAAGGATGAATTCCAGTACCCCCTGACGCGCTTTGACAACTTTTTCGGAATGTGTCTGCACCTCCATGCCCTCGGTGGCAGCAGTGGCACATGATACCGCCAGCTTCGGCCAGGGCAAAACCTGGTCGCCGCGCGGGCTGGCAATCTCAACCAGACAGATTCTGCATGCGCCGATTGATTTCAGGCATGGATGATAGCAGAATACCGGAATATCTATGCCATTCTCCAGCGCCGCTTCAAGGACTGTCTTGCCCTTTTCGGTTTCTATTTCCTTACCATCTATTTTAAGCTTAATCTTATCCATCAAACAAAGCTCATAAACTTATTATTTACCAATGGCTTACCATTCTTTATATAATGCTCATACTCAGGCCTGAACAGCTCTATTGTTGAACGAATTGGGATAACCGCCGCATCTCCCAGCGGACAGATTGTTTTGCCGTCAATATTATCACACAGATCGAGCAGCAAATCAATGTCATCCATTTTGCCTTCTCCAGCCGTGATTCGAGTCAACGTATCGTAAATCCATTTTGTGCCCTGACGGCAGGGTGTGCATTCTCCGCAGGACTCATGCATGTAGAAATGTGCCAATGTCCTGGCAACCCAGACCATGTCAGTATCCTCATGCATTACTATCACGCCGCCGGAACCGAGCATCGATCCGGCCTGTGCAACGGATTCGAAATCGAGCGGTGTATCGATCTGCTCAGGCTTTAAGATCGGTGTTGACGATCCGCCGGGAATTATCGCCTTCAGTTTTTTGCCGTCAATTACACCGCCGCCCAGATCGTTTATCAGGTAGCTCAAGGGCGTGCCCAGTTCGAGCTCGTAGTTGCCTGGATTTTTGACATGTCCCGAAAGGCAGAATATTCTGGTACCGCTCGATTTTTCGGTGCCGATTTTGGAATACCATTCACCGCCGTTTTTGATAATCAGCGAAATGTTGGATAAAGTCTCGACATTGTTAACAACAGTTGGGCAGGCATACAATCCTTCAACCGCCGGAAATGGCGGTCTGATTCGGGTCTGGCCCGGTTTGCCTTCAAGTGAGTTTAGAAGGGCGGTTTCCTCACCGCATATATACGCTCCCCCTCCGGTATGTACTATCATCTCCAGATTATAGCCGGTGCCAAGTAGATTTTTTCCCAGATAGCCCTTTTCATAGGCCTGGTCGATGGCCTTTCTCATCTGGCTGGCCGGATAATCGAATTCGCCGCGGATGTATATAAAGGCGTGATTGGCGCCTATGGCATAGGCCGAGATCGCCATACCCTCGACCACCAGATGCGGGTCGTGCTCCATCAGCACACGATCCTTGCATGTACCAGGTTCCGACTCATCGCCGTTACAGACCAGGTACTTCGGCTTGAGCGAGTCCTTGGGCACGAAGCTCCATTTCATGCCAGCGGGAAATCCTGCGCCGCCCCGTCCCCTGATACCGGATTTTTTTACCTCCTCTATAACATCCTCGGGCTTCATCTCTTTCAGAACCTTCTCAAGAGACTTGTATCCGCCCTTGGAGATATAGGTGTCGATCTCCGGCTGTTTGGGATCATCTATATTTGCGAACAGGATTTTCTTTTCCATCAGCCTTTTTCTCTCAAATCGTTCAATATCTTGTCGACTTTTTCTCTATTCAAATTCTCATAAAATGTCTGGTTGACCTGCATCATGGGAGCGGTTGTACACGATCCCAGACATTCCACGCTGACGACCGTGAAGAGACCGTCCTCGGTGATCTCGCCCTCTTTGACATTCAGCGTCTTAAGCAAATACTCTTTCAATGATTCCGCGCCCATCAAACCGCAGGAGATATTCGTGCAGACTTGTATCAAATATTTTCCGACTTTCTGCTTGGGAAACATGGTATAGAATGTTGCAGCGGAGGCGACCTCGTTGGGAGAAACTCCAATAGCATCGGCAACCTCGATATAGAGATCGTCATAGAGATAGCCGATCTGACGGTACGCAATCGTGAGAGCCGGCAGAATCGCCGACCTCCTTTGCGGATAGCGCGCCGCAGCTTTTTTCATCGCATCTATAGATTCGTTAGAAAGAGCCATTAACGGTCAACCTCTCCCAGTACAATGTCGACAGAGCCGATATTAGCGATAACATCCGACAAAAGCCCTCCCGTGCAGAGCTTGTTTAGACTTGAAAGATTTATAAAGCTGGGAGGACGCACCCGCATGCGATACGGTTTGGGCGAACCGTCGGAGACAATATAGAATCCGATTTCACCCTTGGGCGATTCTATTCCGACATAGGTCTCGCCTTTAGGCGGATGAAATCCCTCGGTTACGATCTTGAAATGGAAGATCAGGGCTTCCATCTCATTCAGCACTTTCTCCTTAGGCGGAGAAACCACACCCGGAGCATTGGCAGCCCAGTCTCCCTCAGGCATTCCGTCAATCGCCTGCTGGGCGATCTTGATGGATTGATACATCTCCTCCAATCGCACTTCGTACCGCGAGAACACATCCGATCCGGTACGGGTTGGTATTTCAAAATCAAATTTATCGTATGAGCTGTACGGTATGGCTTTTCTTAAATCATGTTTGACTCCTGTCGCACGAAGCATGGGACCGGTTATGCTGCCTTTCAATGCATCCTCTTTGGAAAGCTTACCCACCCCGATTGTTCGGTTGCGCCAGATTCTGTTGTTGGTCAGAAGATCCTCGTATTCACGGATTCTGGACGGCAGAATATCCAGCACCTTCTGGACCTCTTCATTGAAATTTTCAGGGAGGTCCTTGGAAAGCCCGCCAATCCTGAAATAAGAGGACATCATCCTCTGCCCTGATACCAGCTCGTATATATGCACGATATTTTCTCTTTCACGGAATCCATAGAGCGCCATACTCATGGCGCCGATATCGAGAGCATGAGTGCCCACCCAGACCAGATGTGAATTGATCCGGGTCAGCTCCGCCAGACATACTCGAGCCCATTGAGCTTTGGGAGGTATCTCCATATCCAGGAGCTTTTCCACAGCCAGACAGTACCCCAGATTATTGGACATGGGCGCCAGATAATCCATACGGTCGGTTAAAGGCACGACTTTATGATACAGTTTGGCTTCCGCAGTCTTCTCGATCCCGGTATGCAGGTAGCCTATAACCGGGTACGCTTCCAAAACGCGTTCGCCGTCGAGGTTGAGCTTGACCCTGAGAACACCATGGGTGGCGGGATGCTGAGGTCCCATGTTCAATGTCATAGTCTTGGTCTTCACTATATTACCTCCGGCGGTTCGTCTTTATTGTAGCTGAACTGCGGGATTTCGTATACCAGAGAATGATCTTTTTGCAGGGGATGTCCCTCGAAGTCATCCGGGGTAAGGATTCTGGTCAGGTCGGGATGCCCCTCGAAATGCACTCCAAACAGGTCGTAGACTTCGCGTTCCAGCCAGTTAGCCGAATCCCAGATAATGGTAGTTGTGGGAAGCTTCTCCCCTTCTTTGAGACGTACCTTAAGGCGCAGCCGAGTATTGTCCTTGAAGCTGTAAAGCAGATAGACCACCTCATGACGCTCGTCGCGTTCGGGCCAGTCTGTGGCGGTCAGATCGGTCAGGAAATTGTACTCGAACTCTTTATCTTCGTACAGGAACTGCAGGATATCCAGGATACTGTCTTTGTTGACAATGTAGGTCAGTTCATCCCTGAAAGTGGATTTTTCCCTGATCTGATCCTTGAACTTTTCGTCCAAGATTTTTTCTGCTTCTTTATTATAGCTCATATCTTGATATTTATTTCACAAATGGTATTAAAAAAATTTGCTACTTCTTTTTCCCTTTCTCCGGAGCCTGCTTCAGCTTTTCGTTTTTGACTTTCTCGTGCAGCTTCACGATTCCGTCAATAAGCTGCTGAGGACGAGGGGGACATCCGGGGATATACATATCCACCGGGATTATCTTATCCACACCCTGCAGGATCGCGTAATTATTGAATACACCGCCGGTGGAGGCGCAGGCGCCCATAGATATAACCCATTTCGGATTGGGCATCTGCTCATACAGCCTTTTGACCACCGGAGCCATTTTATTTGAGACTCGTCCCGAAACAATCATAAGATCAGCTTGACGCGGTGAGGGACGCATGACTTCCATGCCGAAACGCGCCAGGTCGAAGTGTGCCATAAAAGTGGACATCATCTCAATAGCGCAGCATGCCAGCCCGAATCCGAACGGCCACATAGAAGACTTGCGAGACCAGTTGACCATCTTCTCCAGCGTGGTCAGTATTATCCCGTCGGGAATTTTATCTTCTAATCCCATTTCAATGCGCCCTTCTTGATAATATATAAATAACCGGCAAGCAGAATCACGATGAAGACAAGCATCTCGATAAACAGGAATGCTCCGCCCCATTTATAGATAACCGCCCAGGGGTATAGAAAAACGACTTCGATATCGAATACGATAAATAGCAGAGCGATCATGTAGAACTTTACGGGGAAGCGTTCTTTGGTCGTACCTTCGGGCTCGATTCCTGATTCGTAGGGCGTATCCTTGAGTTTGCTGTGAGTGACTTTCCCAAAAAGCCGTGATAAAATCATCAAAGCCCCACCGGCCAGTAGTGCCAATGCGGCCATTGTGACAATTGGAAAATAGACTTCAAACATATGCTTGCCTCGCGCGCTCGTTGCTGAAAGCTAATGTTAAAGCGCCAAATTTATTAATCATACGGTGGCTTGTCAATATAAATTTGGCAGGTGTTTCAGGATTGTTATATAGTACTTAAACTATAGGTATTAGTTAACTTAAGTGATATCAGAAAGTAAGAATAAAGATGTCAGGGAATACTTTATGTCCTTGGAGAGGCTTAAAACCCGGATGATTTAACGCTGATGCCTGTCGGGTACTTTACTGAATAAAATCAGACCGATTAACATCAAAACCGCCAGGCTGATTACCGCAAACCTGTACTCTATTGTTGCCAGTGTGGCATTGGAAATATCCATGCCCAATGCGTTCAGCAGGCCCACAATCGCCTTTACAAGAGGATTTTCTGAGGTCATAACCAGAACTACGAGCCCCCAGATCAATGGGCCGATAACCGCGGCCGTTCTTCCCGATAAAGCGTAAAGCCCATAGAATAAGCCTAGTTTTTTATCCGGTACAAGGCTGTTTAGAAGCGGACGGGCGACTGTCCAGGTCGAGCCGAGAAAAATCCCCACGAAGCATGCGGCTACCCAGAATAGGGGCTGAAATGTTATCATGCTTATGGCCAGGAGTACCGTAATCCATCCAATAACTATAATCCTCATGGTGCGTTTGGGGCCAATTCTGTCCGAGACTTTTCCCGATATAACAGAGCCGATTGCTGCCCAAAGTGTGGCTACAACCCATAGTTCGATTTTAAGGCGGTCCGTAAATCCGACTACTTTTTCGGCGTAAATGGCCATGAATATGATCGCGGTTACGACCGCATCCTCGAAGAAATAATTCGATATCAGAAAACGGAATGCGCCCTTATTCTGCCGTGCCTGCTTCAGATTCTCCTTGAGATTATTGAATGCATGCATGAATTTCATGCGCTGCTTATAGATTTTTTCAAAGGTTCTCTCCCGTATAAATAGGAATGCCGGAATAGAAAATATGAGAAAGAGGATTGCGGTCGGGATGATTGCCGCTTCCCTGCCGGCAGGAATCCAGGGGATATTGCCTTTAACTATCGGGAATACTATAAGCAGTCCGACTATCCCGCCGATATAGCCAAGACCTACTCCCAGCCCGGAGGTCTGGCCGATATTCTCCCGGGATGATACTGAACGCAGAAGAGCGTTATAAAATGCTATCCCGCCCTCATAGAAGAAATTGGCGGCGCCGAAGAATATCAGGGCGATGATTATGCGTGTCCAGCGGCCATCAAAGATATAGGCGTTCAGGCCAATCAGGACTGTTGATATAATCGATAAAAGCGTAAAACGGATCAGCCAGCTTTTCTTGTTCTGCTCGATATCCGAATAATGGCCGTAGAACGGCATCAGGAGAGCTACCATAATCATAGATGCCGAATATGCCATGGAATAGAGAATATCCGGGCAGTTGAGATCGTCGAGAATCCAGAGGTTGAAAAACATGGTTACTATATTCATGGAGAATATAGTATTGGCGAAATCAAAAGAAAGCCATCCAACCAGTGAAAGCTTTTCCTGCTTTGAAGGCATTATAAGTTACCTTCTAAAATCCCAGTTCATCGGAAATCGAACGCATGCCCTCCAAAGCGAGTCCCATAAACTGCTCCAGAGTCAAGCCCAGCTCCTCGCATTTGGCAATCGCCTCACGATCCGCACCGGCAGCGAAGCGTTTTTCCTTGAAGCGCCTGAGCATATAGCCCTCGTCAACATGCTCCAGCTTCTTCGAGGGATGCATCAGCACACCTGCCACAATCAAACCCGTTACCGGATCGGAGCAGTACAAAGCATAGTCCAGTTTCGATTCGCAGGGAATATGTCCGGGATGAGCCCTGATAGCATGCATCATCTCATCGGGAATATCATATTCCTTAAGCCATTCCTCAGTCAGGAATGTGTGCTTTTCGGGCTGCTCGACTGTTTTGGAATAGTCGAGGTCGTGAAGAAGTCCTGTCAGGCCCCAGAATTCAACATCCTTATCGAAATGCTCGGCAAGAGCACGCATGACCGCTTCCACCGCCAGGATATGCTTGACCAGATTTTTCTGCTTGACCTTTTCCTTGACCATTTTATATGCATCGTCACGGCTGATCATCTGACCTCCTAATTTCGGAAATTCCAGAGAAATCCCCACCAGATCCGTCGCCTGAGTTCGTAGTCGTAAAAATCCCGATGGGGTTTATTAAAGACGTTATCCATATTATAGAAGATTGTCAATGTCTTAATTTTAAACTGCAACTGAGCATTCATCAGAAAATACTCTCCCACGGTCTCGGGATTGTAAGGCGATTTATAATTTTTGGAATGATATTCGCCCTCAAGTTTTGTCATAAAATAGAGATTTAATTTTGGTATATATATCCCTTTGGAAAGGGATGCATAAGCGTTATGCCGCGGTGCAAACGCCAGATTTCTTTCGCTATCCCGGTCTTCAAGGCGGCCATAGCTGTAGGCGAATCGGGATTCGATATTTAATGGCAGTTCTGCGGCAATATCGAACCCTCCCACAATCCAATTGGCGTCGCGTTGATACGGCACCGAACCAGTAAGATTCTGGCTCCACCAGATTGAATTGGATATCTCTGCCTGTTTAAAAAATAACTTGCCCGTAAATATCCCCTGCTCGAATTGCATACCAAGCGAGTATCCCAGAAAGTCAGTGTTATCCAGCTCGCTGTTTCCTTCAAAACTGTACTGGCCATTATCCCCGGTAATCTGAAGCAGGTCGAGCTGGGGCGATTTTGCAAACAGCGAGAAATCCGAGGGCGGCTTTGTAATTCGAAAAATCTGTCCCGATAGCACAAGACATTCGCATTTGCTGTAGCTGAGCCCGCCTGCGAGAGATATATCGTTTTCGGCATATTCGCTTGCCGTTATGCTTACAGAGAGATTGATATTGAGGTTTTCTATAAGATCATACCTGCTGAAGCCCGATGCTCTAAGACCGGCATAATCCGTCTCTTCCGGTTCAAACTCGATGCTTTTTACGAACGGCTCTATATCTATAAATGTATGCCAGTCAGATATACTGATAGAGTTTTCCAGCTTTAGCTTGTACATCTGCGAGACATGCCGGTATTTATCTTGGTCTCCCCTGACAGTTTCGGCAAATCTCTGAAAGATAAAGGCTGCCCGGTCAAGAAGCCAGAGCCTTTCTTTCATAGAAAGAGCCAATGAAAGACCGACAAAACCCGCTTTGGATTCACCCTCGTAGTTTTCGAATTCATTTAGAAAGCGCAGATTATCATCGGTATTGAAGAATGCCAGATCAGGTTGAAGCTGGTAATTTTCACTCAACTGATAATTGCCGTAGATTCGAAAATTCTCGAGGTCTTTTTCCTGATCGTCAACATAACCGTCCGACTGCTTAAATCCGGCCGTGAAACCGATCCTTCCTCTACCTCCGATATTCCCACCGAACCTGACCATCGTATTCGAGAAGCCGAAATCGCCCTTTTGCATGTAGGCGCTGGTCAAAGCTCCCGATTCGGGATAGGCCGGTCTTAAGCAATAGGCGGCATTGATATCTTCTGTTGTTGAAAAAAGTGGATAATATATCTTTGCGGCCTGCTCATAGCCGGTCAGCCTGCTGTCGGTAAGGCCGTTTACCGGAAGTCCGAACTGCCCGTAGTCGAAAACAAAGTCACCCAGAACAAAGCTTTGAACCGGCATGCCTCCGAATACAAGAAACTCCTTTTGCCCGTATGGACCTTTGCGGTTGAGTTTAAAACCAGCATACGGGCTTAGCGATGCCCCTGCCGAATATGAGAATTTATCGGTATAGATTGTGTTGTTTATTTTATGCGGCAGGAATGATTGCAGAATTAAGGAATCTCTATCAAGGTATTGCACATACTCAATCGGTTTTTCGATTAATGTGTCGGTTATTACGGCTTCAGTAGTGTCGGGGGGCTCTGGTTCGGCCTCAGGCTCTGTTTGCTGTGCAGGCTCAGGCTCAGACCTGTCATCCTGAGCGAAGCGAAGGATCTCTCCCGATATAAAAAGATTCTTCGGTCGTTCCACTCCCTCAGAATGACGGATATGGGATGACTTGCAATCTATCACAGTCAATTCTATTTCTTTTGGGAGGCAATCATCGATGACTGCTTGAGCAGAAAGGATTGAAGCCGATAGAAAGAGAATTCCGGATATTAACAGAAATATTGAAGCCGATTTATTTTTATTAGTCATACCCTCTTCACAAACTCCCGCAAGGATTTGTTTAACGGAGTCAGTAGAGAGAAGATAATTATATTCGAAACGATTGTCAGTATTGAAAAGCCCAAACTTATCAAAAATCTTTCCCGAAAGGGGCCGAAAAGGAGTGCATCGGCCAATGATACCGCACCCATGTAGATAGATGTCGAAGCAAAGCCCCAGAAACCGTAGAGCATATATGTGCGCCAGTCATTGAGCCTTACCGGGAAAATATTTCGCGCCAAAGCGCCGATCAAGCCTGTCACGCCTCCGCCCAATATCTGCACTGCCAGAAGCGGGAGCATAGCCATGCCAAACGGGCTGAAGTAGGAAATCAGGAAGAATCCCAGACCGCCGGATAAAAATCCCCATCTGGGACCGAGGATATATCCGGCCAGGAATATAATAAAAAATGCCGGGGAGACATTGGGCACGATCAACATAAACAAATTAGATACATATGCCAGCCCGGCAAACAAAGCTGTAAATACAAGGGATTTGGTATAACCCTGTGTCATTCTATAACGGCAACTTTTAGGACCTTGTTGACATCTCCGGCGGAAACATAGATGAGATACATACCTGAAGCAACCATGTCGCCGGCCTCATTAAGACCGTTCCAGCCGAGGATTTCCTTGTTACGGTTTGTCTCAACCTCTTTTTCGATAATCTTCTCACCTGAGATAGTGTAAACCTGCATCTTAATTGGCTGCGGTACCGGCTGAGTCACCTCAACATAAAGATCCTGTCCTCCGGATTGTGAAAGCACATACGGATTCGGATAGGCATCGGAAATGATAACGGTTTCTATGGGCTCCGAGGTATCGGCAACATTGAGGTTGAATGTGCAGGGGCCAATATAATCGATATTGGGAATAGGGACAGCAAATGGCGATAAAACAAGAACGATTTCATCGTATTGCTGTAGTAGTTCATGCTCTAAAACGATTTTGGATGTGTCAGCGGCATATATTACAGGATCTACATAGACGGGCTGCATTGGTACATGCGGATTGAAGGCGATGATACGATTATTCCATGTGATATCGAAATCTATACGGGCAACCCTGTCCATTGGCAGGCCCTTAAAATTTATCGTAAGGCTCGAATCAAGCTGATCCGTGCCCGTGAAACGGACATAGTATCCACCCATTCCCTGTGGGAAGTACTTGAATTCGTCAGTACCGAGATCAAATTCAAAGGGATAGCTGTTGAAGCTGATAATATTATGAAAATACTCACTGCCTTCTCTTACGGAGTCTGGAACCTGAATCGGGTCTCCTTTGCTATCGATGTAACCCGCGGCTTCTTCAAAGCCAAATCCCTGCCTTGCACGAATTCCTGTAAAGTAATTCCAGATATAAAGCTCGGAGAGAGCCTCCCCAAAAGTATATTCTCCTGCCGAAAATTGCTCAATTGCATCCGAAAAACCATTTTTGATAACATTAGGCCCTATTTGGGCCTCACATTTATCCCAGATATCTCTGATTATATCGCGGCCCCATTTATCGCTCAGATACTTTGGCCAGAGCACCGCACCATATTGATAAAGTCCGGGGGTATGCGTATAAAGAGATCGGTGCATATAAGAAAGATATGCAGGTAAATAGTTATAGTAATCATTTATATCATCGTAGATTTCCTCTTCCATCCATACAGCAGACATCTCAAGCCAGTGATGGCGATCCAGTCGATCTTCAAATTCCAGGGCATCATAGCCGAATTGAGTTACATGAAAAAATTCATGTCCCGCGGTCACCCTTACCGCATCCAGAGGGCGCTCGGCATATATTTCTATCTCGTTATAATCATTATCGAGTGCCTGAAAGGCCGTGGAGTACTGCCCGCCTGTGCCGAACTGCCTGTCCGGGAAGGTTACGCCGTAAGCATTACCCCAGCCCACGGTAGCAAGGTCCACAAGGTATACGTCAAAACGAGCATCCCCGCCCTCAGGATAGAAGTCATCTGTTGGAGGATCGTCATATCCAAGTGTATCCATCTGGTATTCATAGACATAATCAAAAATTACTGCTGTGCTTTCCACATACTCAGGTACGCCCGTTGTTGGATTTATGCCAAGATTTTCATCGGTTCTGGCAGCATGCACACCTTCTGTGGCATAGTGAATAAGGAAATATCCTTTGGGGGAGCCATAGGCCTCCGGGGCCTCTTCTTCATATCTTTCATTTAAAAAGGCCAGCCAGGCCTGCTGAGTTTTGGGGGAGGCATTTTTTACCTGCTGAGCGACTGACATCACAAGAGGTGTCCCGCACTTTTCCATTTCCGCCTCCATGCTGTCGCTGATGAGGCTGATATCCTCTTCGCCGCGCCAAATCATTATCTGCTGGTAAAGCTCGGCATCCTGTTCAGCGGATAACTGTTCAGATAAAAGAGTCGATGTGCAAAACGAAAAAAATATCGCCGCTAATAATATTGCTTTCTTCACGGTTGCTCCTAATTCATTGATACTTTTCTTTTACCTTTAACAAGTTCTTATAGCATTTGTGCGGCACCTTCTGGGTGCCGATAAGTATCCTTTCTCGTCGTGCATGGCAGTCGGAACCACCTGTATATATTATATCGTGTTTTTTTGCCAGATCAATATAATGACGGCTGGTTCTTATATCGTGAAGGGGATGGAAAGCCTCGATACCGTCCAGTCCCATCTCGATAAAATCATCCAGAAAATAGTCCTTTCCTACCGGTCCCGGATGAGCCCAGATCGCAACTCCGTGGGATTTATGAATCAGATCAATCGCCTCTTGGGGAGTAAGATATTTCTTGGGGACGTAAGCAGGGGCATGATAACCGAGATATCTTGCAAATGCTTCATCCAGAGTCAGAACATACTCCTCTTTAACCAGGGCATCGGCCACATGCGGCCGCCCCATAACAGATTGACCTGCTACCTTTTTTACAGTCTCCATGGACAGATCGATCCCAAGTTCGTTCAACTTTTTTACGATCGCCTCTCCCCTTTTTAAACGCTCCCGGCGAAAAAAGTCGATCTTTTTCCGAAAGTTCTCATGTTCCAGGTTGATATGATAGCCCAGAATATGAAAGTCAGTAGATTTCCATGAAGTCGACAGCTCAACACCGGGTATGAGGGTTATGTCCTTGTCTTCTATATATTTAGACAAGATAGAATGGGCCTGAACGGTGTCATGATCCGTTATGGACAGGAACTTTATGCCATTCTTGATACAAAAGTCGATAACCGCCTCAGGCCACAAAAGCCCGTCCGAGCAGTTTGTATGAACGTGCAGATCTACCGGATTTCTCATAGCCTTGATATAACATCATTTTCTATCTTCTGTGCCAATTCTACGGCATCATTGCGTATTTTTTCGGCTTTTTCCCGAATTTCATTTTTAATCGATTCATCCTCGATTCCCGGAATATTGATCTTCACATTCATATAAGCGCCGATAACAGCAGTTCTTCCGGCCAGAGATGATACCCCGGCATCGGAAAGTGAGTTGACATTTCCTTTCTCAGCAACGATTTGCGAGCATTTTATAGCCTCGTATGAGAGCTCCATGACCTTAAGCGGTATACGAGTAGCATTGATTGTCGCTTTCTGGATGGCTTTGTTACGCTCATCCTTTTGTGCATCGGTATCCTTGGGCATTTTCATTGCCGCCATAACGTCATCAAACGCTTTGGCGTCCTCAGCAATAAGATTGAACAGTTCCTCTTTCAGGCCGTCAGCTTTCATCATTATCTCGGAAAGCTCGTCTTTAACATCTTCATACTTTTTCTTGTTGACCGTCAGACGGCAGACCATACCTGCCAGTGCTCCTGCCAGTGATCCGGCGCAGGCCGAGACCGAACCTCCGCCCGGCGCGGGAGCCTGCGAGGCTACGGCCTCGATAAATTCCTTGATCCCGCCTTCACGTGAGGCTGCTTCAGAGGCCTGCTGCAGCTTCTCCTCCAGAATTTGATCCTTTGTGAAATTCTCCAGTTGAAGATAATGTTTGGCACAGTTTATCAGCGCCTGGTTGGGGACAAGCCCGACAATCTCTGAGGAATATATGGAGGTGCCCCATCTTTTGGCCTCGGATTCGATGGTATTGAATACGCGATAGATGGGTGTCCGCAGGTAATGAACCAGATTCATCGAAACTTGTGCCATATTACGGTCTTTTATCTCGAATCCAAGCGCCTTGCAGTAGGCATATCCGCCCCAGTTGCTCCTGATCGCCTTAGCGATTTTCTTGGCGATTTTGACATCAGGCGTGTTCAGGTAAACATTGAAGGCTACCAGCGGGAAACGTACCCCCACAGCGGTACATCCTGCCTGGGGGTGAACCTTGGAGGGGCCGTAGTCCGGCTTTCTCTCCGGGACAGTCTCTATTTCCTTTGCAATTACCTCATACTCACCCTTGCGAATTTCGGCCAGATTCACCCTCTCGGGACGGGTGGCGGCATCCTCATAGAGATAAATCGGTATCTCAAGCTCGGTTGACACTCGCTCTGCGAGCTGCTTGGCAAGCGCAATCGCTTCCTCCTGAGAGACCTCAGAGACAGGCACAAAAGGGACTACATCGGTGGCGCCCATACGGGGATGTTCTCCCTTATGCGTTCTCAGATCTATAACCTCCGAGGCCTTTTTCATGGCCCTGAAAGCCGCCTCGACTGCCGCATCGGGAGGTCCTACATACGTTACCACTGCACGGTTGTGATCCGCATCCATCTCTTTATCTAAGAGCACGCAGCCATTAACCGAGGTGATTTCATCGACGATTTGCTGCAGTACTTCCGGTCTTCTGCCTTCAGAGAAATTGGGGATTACTTCCACTAACTTTGCCATCTCTCCTCCGCCTTTCCTTGATTTTTGGCCAGCATGAGAAAAAGCTGAAAAATATTCATTTTTGCGTTTTCACTTCAAATTAACCGCTAAATATATGGAAAACGGGTGTTCCTGTAAAGCAGTAAGACCATGAATTTTATGTTAAAAAAGCCCGCCTGAATTCTCTCAGGCGGGCTGGAATTATCAGAAATGTATTTTAACAGTCGGGAATGCCGTCGCCATTTGTATCACATGGTTCGTTGCCGCCGATGAATACATAATTGATGATATGTACTGCATCCGAGACATTTACATTGCCGTCACAGTTGGCATCTCCGGCCTCATATGGAACAGGCGGATCGCCGCCTATGAAAACGAAATTGATAATGAATACGGCATCGGAAACATTCACGGCCAGATCATCAGTAACATCGCCACACATGAAGTCAACATCGAAAATATAATCGTCTGACCATGGCCCAAGTGCATCATAGATATCCTTAGCGCGCGCCTTAATAGTAAATGTTCCGGTTGATTCATAGGAATGCAGGACGGTGACTTTCTGGTCTGACGGGTAAGGTCCGATCCAATCCTCGGTATTCCCGTCACCCCAGTCGATGTAGTAATACAAATCGTTGTCATCGGGATCGACTGAGAGGAAATCGAATTCGTAATCTGTTCCGATATTTCCACTGGAAGGCCCGTTTATGGTCGCCACATCCGGAGGATTATTAATCAAGGTTGAAAGTCCGCCCGAGAAGCAATAAAGCTGGCCATTACGTCCGCCCGCAACCATCTCCATCGATTCATCCCCGGTAATATCCGGGATTGCATTTAGTGCGTCAACCGCTGATGGGAATGCCACAGAATAAAGCTCTTCCCCGCTTATACCGTTCAGGAAATAGCAGAAATTATTTGAGTAAAGCGTACCGATCATGACATCATTGATGCCATCACCGGAAAGGTCATTACAAACCGCCACGTTCCAGGCTTTATCCGCCAAAGGCTGCGACCAGATATAGGTGCCATCATAGCCGCTTAAAACCAGACCGGTTACACCCGTATGGCTCAGGAGAAGATCATGATAGCCGTCGGAGTTGACATCTTCCATGGGATAAATATTCAGTACAGATCCCAGGCCGGTCGCACCGAATTCCTGCGATCCGTCGGTAGCATCAAGTCCGAAAACTCCGCCGCCGCCCATGCTGAAGTCGCCGACAGCGACATCTTTGATTCCGTCTCCGGTGATATCATCGAGCTGGGCAAGTCCCCAGACCGATGAGCCTGGCGCCTGGAAAGTCCATTCGATCACACCGGTCGCTCCGTCTATACCGTATCCGCGCCCTTCGGTCTCATCGAAATTGGAGGCTCCCACAAGAACATCAGCCTGTCCATCGCCGGTGAAGTCCTCGACACCCATAACCGCGAATCCCGGCGCTCCTATGGGACGTTCCCAGATCGAATTGCCGGTCAAAACATCCAGGCAGTAAATCCGCTTCGGCCCGGTATCGTCGGCGTCATCGCCAGTAGCGGCCAGCACGTCAGCCATGCCGTCGCCGTTATAATCGTAACTGCAATCGACATCATAAACCCAGCCACCGCTTCCGTATTCATCCGTGTAATGCGTCCAGATTTCGGTGCCGTCTTTGCTCGACAGAAGGCGAATCAGCTTGCCGCCCCAGGCGGAGGCAATTACGATATCGGGATAGCCGTCGCCGTCAATATCACCTGTCACATCGATACCCTTCTGGGAATACACTGCACCGCCGACAATCTCATGCTCCCAGAGCAGGTCGGCAACCCCATGTGAGTTACCGTTAAAGCATCGGATGATATCATCTTCCGATCCGACAACTACATCGGCAACACCATCACCGTTAATATCCGGTATGGAAACTATAACCTTGGGGCTTTGATCGTATCCGCCCGTGATTGTATACTCCCACAATGTATCCCCTATCGGCCATTCAGTACCTGAACCGCTGCCGTCCAGAGGAACAATAAACGGGTTCTCGTCCGGGTCATTGCTGGAAATAGTCAGATTGCCGGAAAACGCCATATCCATATCCGGCTGGAACCATACGCCGATTTGAACTGAATCGAGAATAGCGATATCTATCGGAAATGTAACATCGCCGGAAATCGAAAATGCCGGATCGTCGCTCGAAACATTCAGAATAGAAAGGACATCATTGCCCTCATTTTCAATGGTCATCATCCAGCGCGTATAAGCGCCCACACGCACCGGGCCGTAGTTATGTGCGGCCTGAGGGAGATTTATATCGGGTCCTGAGCTGACCGCATCTCCGGTTAGGGTGATATCATAATTCGGATTGATCGGATCATTGGATGCTACTGTCGCCGTAGCATCGAGAGTACCCGGTACTGCGGGTGCCCAGGTAATGGGGATTATTTTCTGGCTGTCAGGTTCAAGAGTCATCGGAAATGTCGCACTTGTCGACAAATCCGCCGAGCCGGTACCCGAGAAGGAAACTCCGGTAACTTCCAGATCGCCGGTACCGATATTGGAGACGACCAAATTCCAGGTATCCGATTCTCCTGCGGTTACCACGCCGTAATCATGACTGTCGCTGGAAACATCGATATATGGCGTGCCGGATCCAAACAGGTCAACCTTATAGAGATAGTCGCCGCCGGTCGTTCCGTTATCGATATACCAGAGATATGTGCCATCCCAGGTTATCCCCGAGGGATCGGTGGTTTCCGAGGCATGTGTCTCCAGAAGAGTTCCGGAAACCGTATCGACCTTATAAAGAGCATCTCCCCAGTAATCTGCAATCCAGAGATATTCGCCCTGAATACATAAATCCCAGGGCTGATC
This sequence comes from uncultured Ignavibacteria bacterium, assembly GCA_964496505.1. Taxonomy (GTDB): domain Bacteria; phylum Zixibacteria; class MSB-5A5; order JAABVY01; family JAABVY01; genus JAABVY01. Next base: position 20,158 of record CAZBZV010000028.1, read on the forward strand.
ATCGGGACCGTCAAATTGATTCAGTATCGTGCCCGAGGCATCGATTTTATACATGTGTCCCGGATCGGGATAGTAGCGGGAAACCCAGAAATTACCGTTATCATAAGTTATTCCGGACATATAATGATCCGGAAGATTGATTGTGGATACCTGCGATCCCGTAAAGTCCATCTCAATCGCTATGGCGGGATCGGAGCTGCTGCCGGGGTGATCGGTTGTCCATAGATTTGTGCCGTCGTATGTCAGCCCGTAAGCATCCTCCTGTGGTCCGGTAAACAGTTCGGTATAACTGCCGTCGGAGGGATCGAGCTGATAAATCCTACCCCCGTTTGAGCCGTAAATTCCAAAATAAAGATAGGTGCCGTCCCATGCCAGCCCGGAGGCACTCTCGGGTATGACATAGCTGGTTACGATTGTCCAATCCTTCTCGTTTTGTGCATCTGCCGATCCCATCCAGAGAACTGAGATTAAGATAACTATGAGAAGGCTCAAGAACTTAGAAGCATTTTTAGACATATGAATCCTCCCAAATAAGATTTAACTATTTTTGATATATCATCTTCATCAGCAAGAAATCCAATCCTTTTGGATATTCCGCTGAATAATATTCGTGATTCAGGAGGCAGTTCCAGCCGATTTAATTACTAAGCGCATGTAGTACAAATATTTGTCAATTCTGTCGCAGTATTCCATTCGGATAGTCCACTTAAATATATTGTTTGAGGAAAAAAAGTCAAGAACGGAAAGAGCTTCATGAATCCGATAGATTCTTCACTTCGTTCAGAATGGCCAGTTATACGAAATGACATTCTGAGGAGCGCAGCGGGGAAGAATCTTAATGAAATATGAGATCCCATGTTTTTTTAGAATCAAACCGGCCAAATCTACCTGCTATTTCATTGCATTCTTGACAGCGGCAAGGAGAAGGGGGATCATAATTTCATGATGTCCGGTGATATTGTAACCCTCCGAATCCAATGTGGCCGGGCGAGTTACCACATTCTGGGTGGGACGGTAATGGGTTAGCATATCGAAATTGGCTGTGGTGTAATTTCCGAATTCGGGATTAATATTTCGGCAGACTGCAATTGCCTTCAAAAAAACTTCAGGCATTATTACGGCTGAGCCGATATTCAATGCTACCCCCCCATTAGCGATTTGCATGACCGAATTCGAAAATATCTGGAAATCTTCAAAAGAGGCCTGACCAGCCGCAGCTCCGTCATAGCATGGATGCTGATTTACGATATCGGTTCCAATAGCTGCATGAATCGTTAGGGGGATTTCATGTTTCAAGCAGTTATAAGATAGCGAATATTCCTTAAAACGTGCATCCTGATCGGTTATGAATTTCCCGAGGGCATGGCCCAGGCCGATATTCTCTTTCGAGGCAACTTTCAGCATTTCGGAATACAATTTTGCTGTTTCCTCCACGAATCCAAAACTTCCGTCCTGAAGATTTTCAAGCACGTCCTCGGAGGTGGCCCCAAAAAATGCTATTTCCAGATCATGTATCGAGACGGCGCTGTTTCCGGCAAAATGCAGGTTGTCATACAAATCCATAAAATCGACATAAAGCGGTGTAAGGCCGACTTTTAGATTATGTGCGCCGATCATAAAGATGAGTTTCGATTTCTTCTCTATTGCGGCAGCTATTTTTGCAGCGATCTTTTTGAAGTCCTCGGCTTTCAGAAATTTTGGAAGGGAATCCAGAAGCTCATCGAGCGTACAATTATCAGAAACCGGTTTGCCCAGAAGATCCAGCCGGACTTTGCTGGCGCGGTCTTTTATTGAATAGGTTTTTACTTTTTCGAGGTCGATTTTCTTATAATCCGCCATTGATGATCTTTCTAATTCTAATATGGGGAATTAAAGAGATTATGGAATTAAATCAATTAAAACTTATTCCCACTCGTAAAGGTCGCCGATTCTATAGTCCGTAAGCTCGGCATAAATCGACCCCACCAGGACCTTCGATCTCATTAAAACCGGCATCTTCAAACGGTCGTCGGTCAGCCAGACCGAAAGCGTGCCCTCGTGTTTAAAAACGCCTGCGGATTTCAGAAGCGGCTCGACTTTTATGCACTTGAATTTCCCTGCGGGCACCTCAATAATTTCCTTTTTGTGCACAATTACTTCCAATGGATAGCATTTATCTTTGGAGAAGTTATCCAGAGTCAAAGTATCGCCCACCTCCAAATCCTGTGTACGGACATAATAGAGCGACGAGAGCACATCCTGCACATATCGGGGGACGACAAAAGCGGTATCCTGGGCGCGGACTATCCCACGAGCCTGGTCGTATATCTGGATCTGTTCATTTTCATAGCTGCCTTCATGGAGTTTCTTGCGGAAGTACCATGTGAACAAGCCTTCCACATCGATCCATGTCTCAGCCGTATCCCGTACTTTGAAAAAGTTATCAAAGAATTCAAATGATCTGGCAAGCGTCCTGACCCTGTAGACCGGCCTGTCATCATGGTTGAAAACCTCGTTGACTTCCATCGTCGCTTCTCCCGCCTTGACCATTTTCCATCCGATTGTAAAGGTCAGCTTCTCCCCCACTCCGAAAGCATCGTTGATTATAAATCGGAATTCCTCCAACGGTTCGATCTCTTCGGCCGGAATTCTGAGTGTATCGGAACACAGGGTGGAGTCTTCTACGTCGACCTCATCATCCTGAGCTAATGCAAATACCGGCAAAAGGCAGATTGAAATTAGTAATGCGATCTTTTTCATTATTGCTCATCCAGCTTATCGTGATATCTCTTCTTTATATCGGGCCAGATGCGCTGGAGTTCCTTTTTAATTTCGACATAGGTTTTTGCATAAAACTCCTCATCCAGTCCGATCGGATCGGCCACACTCAGGGAATCGTCTCCGTTCTGATCCGGAAACGCCTTGAGCATATACACCTTATGAGCGTCTTCAGGGTAAAGTCTGCGCATCTGGTCATAATGGTTCTTTGCCATGGCAATTACAATGTCCGCTTCCTCCATAATATCGGATTGAAGCTGGGTGGAATGGATTCCCGAAATATCGACCTCGTCTTTTAAGGCAACCTGCACCGCATGCGCAGAGGGCGGATAGCCGTCATACGTGCCAATTCCGGCCGATTCGACATCAAAATAGTCCAGCTCTTCTTCTTCTACCATTTTCCGCAACAATCCGTGCGCCATTGGCGAGCGGCAGGTATTGCCGGTGCAAACGAATAATACGCGGAAAATCCTGTCCTGTTCTTTACTCATGAAAAGTCTCTTCTATCAGTTTTGAATCAACAGCGCCTTTTCGCAATATTTCAATGTCATTCTCTATAATCTCAACTACGGTTGAGATCAAGCTATTGAATTTCAACAGCGGGTCAATAATAAAAAGTTCAATTTTTTTCTCGAAAATGCCCTCTATCTCTGAAATGGATTCCGGAACTTTTCCGCTGATATTAGCGCTTGTTGCCGATATCGGCTTGCTGAATTTCGCAGTCAGTGATTTGATAAAGGGATGACTGGAACAGCGAAAGCCGATTTTGCCTTCTTCCGAGAGCACTCCCGGCCAGCTTTTTATATTTGATTTCAACACAAATGTAACCGGTCCGGGCCAAAAGCGGTTGATTTTATTGAGTGTCTTATCTTCAAGCTCTATGCCGTAATTTGGAAGATCCTTGGTGGATTCAATGAAAATAGCAGTGGGCCTATCCATAGGTCTTTGCTTGAATTCAAATAGTCTTTCTAATGCCTTTTTATCCTCGACATCGGCCAGGAGTCCATAGGCTGTCTCGGTTGGGCCTACTATTAATCCACCGTTTTCAAGTATTTCGCATGAGGCTTGCACCGCTTGTCTTATGATGTCGGATGAGGAGTTTAAGATGATTTCCCGCACTATTCGAACTCCGTCTCCGGCTCTTCCTCTAATTGCTTCTCCCCTATGCTATCCTCCTCCATTTCCTCCAAACGCATCAGGCTGTCCTGGGCGGCAATTGAATCCTGGATATATAGCATGCGGAAATAAATCGAATCGGGAGGGGATTCAATCAGCCAGCTATTGTAGTAACCCAGTGAACGCGCTCTGTAAAGCAGGCGTCTTCCGGCTCTCTCGGATTCGGCGTTACCAAGGAGTACTTTGTAGTACGGAAGATCGTATTTGATAAAGACCGAATCGGAAAAAACCTCCTGAGCGATTTGCTGCTCATACCTGGCCTCGGTATAGTACTGTGAGGCGAAAAGCTGGATGCGATAAATCGTAAGTGACGAGTCAATTTCCTGCTGAGCCTGCAAAAATGAATCCACTTTGGCCCAGTTGAATTCATCCTGCTCCTCGGGAGCTCTCTCCAACTCCTCCTCGGCAGATTCCAGAATCGTGCGGTCGCGAGGATCGCCCAGTGGATCATAATCCTGTTCGGCCACATATATTTCGCCAGGGGGTACTTTATCCAATTCGTCTTTTTCAGTTGCAGCGCTGCAGAAGACCAGCATCATAACCATGCCCGCCAGTATTGCGGCTGCAAAAAAGTCGGAATGCTTTCCGAGTTTAAAGATATTTTTCAAGTTCCTTATCTCCGCTAAATCTGCTCAGCATCTTTTTTATTTTATTGACCTGGGTCTTATGCGCAACCATAACGATATTGTCGGTCTTGACTATAATTAAATCCGATACACCCAAAGTGGCTATCAAGCCCTCTGAATCGTTATACACCACAGATTCGTATGATCCCAGATTAATTACGTTTCCTTCGAGAATATTATTTTCGCTGTCCCTGTGTTTTATTCTGTCCAAAGCCAGCCAGCTGCCGACATCATCCCAGACCATATCCGCCTTGAGCGTGAGTACATTATTGGCCTGCTCCAAAATGGCAACGTCAATGGATACATCTTCGGCATTATTATAAAGCTCTCGCTTTGCAGTCTCCTCATTATCGGTGCCGATATGCTCCTTGAATATTTGAAGCTGCTCGAAGAGGTCCGGTTTAATCTTCTCGATCGCCTTCATAATAGATTTTACCGACCAGATAAACATGCCGGAATTCCACAAATGCTGACGGTCGAAATAATACTGCTGGGCGATTATACGGGTGGGCTTCTCGGTAAATTCGGCTACGCGGTAGGCCGAGGTGCCGTTGACTGTATCATATAAATCCCCGACCTTGATATATCCATATCCTGTTTCCGGACGAGTTGGAGTTATTCCAAGAGTAATCAGCCAGTCCTGATCCTCGCAAATTTTAGCCGCCGCTTCCAGATTCCTGATTAGCGTTTCCCGCGGCTTTATCATATGATCTGAGGAAAGCACAACCATGGTCCCCTCCGGATCATCCTTCTCGATCATTACCGCTGAAACCGCAATTGCAAGAAGAGTGTTGCGGCCGTATGGTTCGGTATAGATATGATCCGGATCAAGCTGGGGCAGAATTGTCTGAATTTTATCCTTTATGTCGGCGCCGGTGATAATCCTGACCTGCTCTTCCGGGACAAAGTCCTCCATGCGTACAATCGTTTCCTCGAGCATGGTTTTGTCGGAAGTGATTTTGAGAAGCTGTTTGGGACGTCCGCTTCTGGAGAGGGGCCAGAATCTCTCTCCCTTGCCGCCTGCCATTATCACTGCGTAAATCAAATTATATTCCTTTCCCTTGAAATTGGCACAATAATAGAAAAAAGCTCAAAATAAGTCAAATAAACAATTAACCGGCCTGCAATCAGAGCGAGTCCTTGGCCTCGGTTTTAGCCTCGCGCAGCGAAAGATGGCGGCTGTAGAGATAATAAAGCCCCACAAGCGTAATCACGACATATTGAGCGCCGTGCAGGATAATAGCAACGCCTCCGGCATCCGCTTTGGTAACCTCCTGGGGATAAATCGAGAGCGCTATATAAACAAGTCCATGATAAAGCCCCACAAATCCCGGAGCGTTGGGAAGCACGATTCCGAGTGAAACAACTATAAGTACCACGAATGAAGCCGTGAGTGGAAGAGCATCAAGACCAAATGCCATAAATATGAAATAGTTGGAAATCGCAGTCATGATCCAGAGCAGTATGGAGTGAACGGAAATCCTCAGCATGCTTTTCAGATCGCCCAGAACCGACAGACCCTCGGCAAATTTGCTGAATATATCGAGTACGAATGACGACAGCCTCTCGGGAAATATTCCGGTGATTTTTTTCAGGAATTTGAGGGTGGCATCGCTTTTGATCTTGAGAAATATAAGCAGCATAAACAGGCCAATCGAAACCGCCAGCATAATATAGCCGCCGTAGACAGTAAGGTTGTAAAAATCGCCTTCCGGGTTTAAGGGCACCAGACGAAATATCAATATCACCGCCAGCATCAATAAAAGTGTAAATATATCGAAAATCCTTTCCAGCACGATTGTGGCAAATGATGCTGAACGCGAGAGCTTTCCCAGCCTGCCGATTGAGTAGGCCCGCACCAGCTCTCCCATCCTGAGCGGGAGGATATTGCTGGCCATGAAGCCGACCATGGTTGAAGCGAAAAGATCGTGAAGACCGATCCGCTTGATCGGATCGAGCATGATCTGCCACCGAAAGGCGCGGTAAAGCAAAGTGAACATGACAATCAGGATATTAGGAATAACCCAGAGATAGTTGGCAGTTTGCAGGGTCTGCCAGAGCTCTTCCATATCGATCTTCCGGAACATAAAGTACAGGAAGACCAGACTGACAGCCCATCCCAGAATTATTGTAAGACGCCTGTTGCGATTTGTCATCTTCGTCCTTCTTTGACAGTCTTCTCAATCAGCTCGATCATCTTTCCGGCCGAGTCGTCCCAGTTGAATGTGGCGGCCCATTCACGCGCCCCTTTGGAAAGACATATCCGCAGCTCCTCATCCGTAAACAGCTTGATAATCTGGGAGGCGATTTGCTCGATATTGCCGTATTCGAAAAGCATACCGGACTTACCGTCAGATACCGAATCTTTCAGACCGGGTACTCTTGAGGCCAGTGCAGGCGTTCCACAGGCATTGGCCTCGATATTTGTCAAGCCCCAGCCTTCCTTGAGCGAGGGGTATACCGTGCACCAAGCTTTGCGGAAACGCTCGATCTTGGACTCTTTCGAGACAAAGCCAGGAAATTCAACCAAATCCGAAATCGCCAATTTAGCAGCTTTTGCTTTTAAGGCATCCAGATAATCACCGCTGCCGACCACCTGCAAGCGGGCTTTGGGTACCCTTTCCAGCACTTTCGGCCAGGCGGTTAAAATATGCTGAATAGATTTATATTTCTTGATGCGTCCCAGATAAAGCGCTGTCGGATTCTCGTATTTCTTTACTGATTCATCATAGGAATAGGTTTCCTCGTCGATGCCGCATTCGATCACTGTAATTCTATCGGGGCTGACACCGCGCTTGACTAAATCCTCTTTGGTGCTTTCGGAGATAACACAATATGGAAACCTTTTGTAGATATACCGGAGAGGCTGTTCCATGATATAGATATAGGAACCCAGCACGAAATTAATTTCCTGAAAAACAGTCGTGGCAAACAGATGCGGAATTATTGCCAGAATCGGAACTTTTACGTAAAGCGGTGTATAGAAGGGTATTTTGTTTATATCTTCCAACAGGATATCATAGTTGTTCTGGCGAAGCTCTTTCTTTACCATTCGGGGCGCAACGAAATTGAAATTTAAGCGTTTGCCCCTGCGGATTACCCTCACGCCATCGTAAAAATCCTCTGGACCGCCGCCCTGGAAGTCGGAGCATAAAAGCGTAACCTCATGTCCCCATTGTGCAAATCTTTTAAGGTTTTCCCAGAGATGTACCTCTGCCCCGCCACCCATAGGATTTTTGGGATCCTGCCAGTTGAGCGCCAAAATCTTCAAGATCATCCTCCCGGTTCTGTCATCGGCGCATCCGAGGTCGATCTTTGCAGATTTAAGTCCAGTTGCTCCAATTTTCCGCGGGAAAGATGGCTTAAGACGCCATCGCTGGCGCGGTCGATAAATGTCTGGATCATCGGATTTGTGGGAAATTCCGTTTTAAACTGCTCGAGGAAATTAAGATAGTACAGGTAATCCGGATCGGATGCGAATTTCTCTGCGGTGCTGTCGACTGCGGCCGCCGGATCAAGCCCCTCTTTCCTCAGATCATTGCGGTATTGGCTGATATCCATAGCAAACAAAACATCAAGAATGCGGGCGGCAGACTGCATCAGCTCCTCTTTTGGAGCATCCTCGATCTTCCTCATATAATCGTCAACCTGTTGAACCCTTCCGGCATTTTTCAGATTCTTGGTAAGGAACCTGAAAGCCTCTCCCTTGCTCAAGGATATTTTAACCGCACGGAAGTTCATATCAATGGCCTCATCCATCTTACCGGCGTTGAAAACCTGGTCGGCCATTTTTGCCATGATCTTCCAGTAATTTTCCGCCAGGCGTTTGGCGTTATGATCTTTGTATATTGTGGTATCGGTGACACCCTGAGCATTGAATTCATTCAGGAAGTAATCGCTGGTAAATTCGGCATTGATATTAAACGGCAGCGGATTTGGATGAATATTATATGCCAGCCCCTCGATTACAGCATGAATCGGGGCTTCCGCAATAGAGCGTTCCTTGTAACGCATTCCATTGGGATCGACAGTGGTTGCAAATTCTATGGGCGGATCAAAATACAAAGAAGTGTCGTTTTGTACTCTGCCGCGGTATTTTTTCATAAAATCTGCAAATCTCATCGGCAGATCGGGCCAGCGTGCGGGATTCGAGGACTTTACCACCGCGTTGTCTATGATATTATCGATAACATAATTGCTGATCGAATAATAGCCCTGGTCCAGCATCTTGGGACGAAGCAGATGTATCTCATCATCGGTATATGAAATCGGCACATCGAATTTATCACGATGCTGCTTGATATACCAGTCCGCCCGCATAAGCGAAATTACCATGACACGGACATCGGGACGGATCCCGTAAACATATTGCAAACACCAGAGCGGGAATGTATCATTATCGCCATTGGTAAATAGTATGGCATCTTCACGACAGGATTCCAAGAGATTTTTGGCATAGTAGAACGGCAGATAGTTTTTGGAACGGTCGCAGTAGAAATAATTTTCGGAATACGCGAAAGCCGGAAGTAGAATAGTAAGCGCCAGTATGGCTAGTACTGCCTTTTTGACTGCCTCGGATAAAGATGACTGAGATAATGCCCTTGTTATGGCATGCATAATTCCGGCAATACCCAGTCCGATAAAAAGCCCAAAAAGAATAAAGCCGGGCGTGAAGAAATAGTCGCGGTCGCGCACCTCCAGATGATCTATACCCAGCATTTTATTCTCCAGGGTACCGTCGGAGAAGTTCATATACAATACAAGCCCCACCGTGGAGGCGATTAAAAGTATCAGAAGAAATGTGCCTGTTTTCCATTTTCTCCAGATGCCATAAAATACTCCAAACAATCCAAGCGGGAAGAAAAACCAGAAGGCGCTTACCGAACTATACTGCTCGTGGAAAAAGCCCCAGAAGCCCATACGTTCATGTGTACCGAATTGATTCTCCCAGGTTCCGCGACGCTCGAACATGCGCGTGAACATGCTCTCCGAGCCATACTGTTTTCTTTCAAGAAAATCCCTGACCTCATCCCATGTCTCCGGATTATTCATATCAATTGCCGGATCGGAGAATGATCGTATGGGGGTATAAAGCTGCGATGAAAATCCTATCAGTCCGAAAAGCGTTATAAGAGCGGCCATACGCCATGATTTTTTTGCCGGCCTCAGACGGTATACGATTACTGTCAGAAGAGCCCATCCCGCCAGGCAGTAAATCAAAACAGGAATCCAGGAATAGCCGAATGATGCCGCCGCGAGCAGAATAATAATCGGGATGAAGATGGTATATATCCAGCCGTCCCTGATTCTATCCCAGAAATATACCGAGGTCGCAATTACCGCCCATATTGCCGAGACCAGCAGATAGGCGGTAACTGATACCGGAATTATGCAGAGCGCCACAAAACTGACTATAAAGGGGAAGTTCCTGATTAACCTTCTATCGATTACAAGCATAAACAGAAATGCTATCGGCACCACCAGAAATGAAGTCATATGTATACCCAGCGCCAGTACCGACAAAAAAGCAAATGCATATATATACTTCTCACCCTCGGGCTTTCTGCGGTTATCAGTCCATTTAAGTATTAAGTAAATAGATGCTGTCATAATAAGCATTGATAGGCCATAGACTTCGGCCTCTACAGCATTATTCCAAAAAGTGCGCGAGAAAGCCATGAATAATGCACCGGTTACACCGCCGATATAGACCGTGGCACGTTTGTAAATCGTATCCACTCTTTTATACCATTTGCGAATCACCCAGGTTACGATCAAGTATCCGAACATTACCGCAAATGCTGAAGATACGGATGAAACGATATTGACCCGCCAGGCCACCTCGCCAAACGGTATGAGCATCGAGAAAAAGCGGCCTATCAACATGAAAAGCGGTGTGCCGGGTGGATGCGGGATGCCGAGGATATGGGCGCAGGCGATAAATTCGCCGCAGTCCCAGTAGGGCACTGTAGGCTGTACTGTGCGAAGATAGGTAATCATCGATACCACAAGCACCGCGACAGCCAGAATTATATGCAGCGGATCTCGTCCGCCCTCTTTCAAGTCTCTTTTCATGCCAGTCATAATCAGAGGAATATTACCATTTTACAAATCAGGCTTCCCACAGTTTCCGACGATTCTCAAGACTGGCAATATAGGTGGTATCAATGATTTAGCAAGATATTTTTAGATGATAACAGGACTGTATTGACTGATTGCTATCCCTGATTTCAACAGCCTGCGGCATTTCGACCAAAAATATGCAGTACTTACGCTTCCAGCTCGGCCTTGTGGTCCTTGAAGATCGAGTTTAAGATGCCGTTGACAAATGATGATGATTCCTCGGTCGAATATTTCTTGGCCAGCTCGATAGCCTCGTTTATCGAGACCTTGGAGGGAATATCCGGCATAAACAGAAGCTCGCAGATGCTGATCCTGAGAATATTCTTATCCACCAGGGCCAGACGGCTTATATCCCAATGCTGTGTGTGGTTCTTGATCTCTTCGTCGATAGAAATCAAATGCGTAATTGTCAGATAAAATAGATCACCGGCGAATTTGCGAGGCTTTTCCGCCAGCCCGGAATCCTCTGACAGAGTTTTCATGATATCATCCGGATTGCCGGATACCGATTCATAGGCATAGAGACTTTTCAGTACCAGCTCGCGTGCCTTTCTACGTGCGCTCAACTGAAGTTCTCCCTGTAAAGATTGGCCATTTCGATTGCCGACTGGGCGGCGTCCCATCCACGGTTACCCGCCTTGGTGCCGCATCTCTCGATTCCCTGCTCCAGCGTATCGGCAGTGACCACACCGTATATAACCGGCAGGCCGGTAGCCATCGAAATATTGGCGATTCCCTTGGAAACCTCAGCGGCTATATACTCGAAATGCGGGGTATGCCCGCGGATTAGTGCACCCAGGCAGATAATCGCGTCATATTTTTTGGAGTTTGCCAGATGATTGGCAACATAGGGAATTTCGAATGATCCGGGCACCTTGAAGACTTCGATATCATCATCCTCGGCATTATGGCGAACCAGGCAGTCCAGCGCGCCTTCCTGAAGCTTGGCAGTCAAAAGATCATTAAAGCGCGACACGATTATGCCGAACTTCAACCCCTTAGCATCAAGCTTACCTTCATATATCTTAGCCATTTATGCTTCTCCTTTTTCTATATCGTATTGAAAATATGTCCCAGCTTTTCCTTTTTACATCTCAGGTATTTCTTGTTATACTCGGTCGGTGAGGTCTCGCTCGGTACTCTCTCGTTAACCTTCAGGCCGTAACCCTCAACACCAACGATCTTGCGGGGATTATTGGTGATCAAACGAATGTCTGAAAGCCCCAGATCAACCAGAATCTGAGCGCCGATTCCATAGTCGCGAAGATCATCCTTGAATCCAAGCCTGTTATTGGCTTCAACTGTATCACAGCCGTTTTCCTGAAGATGATAGGCACGAATCTTATTGGCGAGTCCGATTCCGCGCCCTTCCTGGCGCATATACAGAAGCACACCCTCGCCCTCTTTCTCGATCATCCTGAGTGCGTTGGCGATCTGATCGCCGCAATCGCAGCGCATCGAACCGAAAACATCACCGGTCAGACATTCCGAGTGCACCCGGACAAGGACATTTTTCTTATTGCGCACATCGCCCTTGACCACTGCCACATGGTCTTTGTGATCGATAGCTGAGTTGTAGAGATGTAATCTGAAATGGCCGTATTTGGTCGGGAAATCGACCTCTTCCTGCTTGGATACCAGCTTCTCGGTCTGTGTCCTGTATTCGATCAGGTCCTTGATAGTAATTACTTTCATGCCGAACTTTTCGGCGATTTCAAACAACCGCGGCACACGAGCCATCTCGCCATCCTCATCCATAATCTCGCACAGCACGCCGGAATGATTCAGTCCGGCAAGACGGGTCAGGTCCACAGAGGCCTCGGTATGTCCGGCACGCACCAGAACACCGCCCTGTACCGCTTGAAGCGGGAATATATGTCCGGGACGAGCCAGATCATGGGGCTGGGTATCCGGGTGTACAAGAGTTTTGATAGTAATAGCGCGATCCCGTGCAGATATACCGGTGGTGGTACCATTGACAGCGTCGACCGATACGGTAAAATTCGTACCCAACTTGGCTGTATTGCGCTGGGCCATAGCTTCCAGATCGAGTTGATTGATTCTCTCCTCTGTCAGGGAGACACAGACCAACCCGCGTCCCTCTTTGGCAAGGAAGTTGACATGGTCCGGCGTTACCATCTCGGCTGCCATTATAAAATCACCTTCATTCTCCCGATCCTCGTCATCAACAACGATGACCATCTTGCCCATCCTGATATCCTCGATAGCATCGGGAATAGATGCGAAGTCGTATCTGTCGCGACTGTCCTTAATTCTCAAAGTAGCCATTTCACTTACTCCGTCTAAAACCCCGCCCGGCGGAATGTCTCGATATCGACATTGCCCTGTCGGGCTTTATATGGATTTATCATCTGTTGTACGTATTTTCCAATCATATCAAATTCAAGATTCACAGAATCCCCCGGCTTGAGCGAAGGGAAATTCGTCATCTCCCATGTATGCGGGATTATCGATACACCGAATAATCCCGATCCGGTTTGAGTTACTGTCAGGCTGACACCGCTTATGGCAATTGAGCCCCTAGGCACGACCAGATTATCGAATTCAACCGGATATGTTATTTCCAGTTCCCAGCTTCCCTCGATTTTGCGGATCGTTTTGCACTGCCCCAGGCAGTCGATATGACCGCTGACCATATGTCCGCCCATACGGCTGTCGGGACGCAGAGCCAGTTCCAGATTGACCGGATCGCCATTTTTTAACTCACCCAGATTGGTTTTTTGAAGCGACTCGGCGATCGTGTTCACCGTGAAGCGGTCGGAGGAGGCAGTAACTGCGGTCTGGCAGGTGCCGTTGATGTTAATGCTGTCACCTATCTTTATATGTAGCGACAACATAGGCGCCATAACCTCAAGTATCAGATTGCCGCTCTGCATATTGGCGAATTCGACTTTTCCAACCTCTTCAATAAGTCCGGTAAACATCTATTATCTCCAGATAGGATATCCGCAAACCCAGACATCCTCACCTTTTTTGGAATATTTAACTTCGGTCAAAAAGATCGCATGCTCTAATGTATCGATACCCAGCTCATGAAATGCCGGTGTTCCCGCTCCGACAATCTTGGGAGCAATGGATATATAAATTTTATCAACCAGCTTCCTCTTCAAAAATGATGTGAACAGAAGCGATCCGCCTTCGACCAGAATCGAACTGATATTCTGGTTTCCTGCTTTGATCAGCAGGCTTGACAGATTCAAGGTGCCGTCCTCATAGGCGTCCACCGACCACATAATCGCATTCTGCTTATGATTCTGTATATCTATCTCATTGGGTGGGGCGGCGATTATTGTCTTGTTATCCTCGTTGTCTTTAAACAGATGCAGGTCGGTGGGGAGCTCTCGGCGGTCCTGAAGGACAATTCTGTATGGGTCCTCCCCCTCGATATGCCGTACTGTCAAACGCGGGTTGTCCATCACCGCGGTTTTTGCGCCGATAGCGATGGCGTCAACATAAGAACGCAGCTTATGCACGAATTTACGCGACTCCTCAGAAGTGATCCACTTGGGATGGCCGGTTGTATCGGCTATTTTCGAATCGAGAGTTTGAGCAGCCTTTAAGATCACGAAGGGCATTTGAGTAGTAATATACTTGAAAAATACCTCGTTCTGCCTGCGTGCTTTCTGCTCCAGAATGCCGACATCAACTTCAATACCGGCATCCATCATCATGCTGATCGATCTGCCGTTGGTCTTGGGATTGGGATCAATAGTCGCTACTACCACCCGCTTAAAACCAGCCTCCATAATTGAATTGACACAGGGCGGCGTTTTACCGTGATGAGCACATGGCTCCAGGGTCAAATATAAAGTCGCGCCCTTACATGAGGAATTGGCCTGACGGAGGGCATTGATTTCGGCATGAGGCCCTCCGTAGAATTCATGATAGCCTTCGCCAATAATATCGCCGTCTTTAATTATAACAGCGCCGACCATTGGATTGGGAGAAACTTTGCCGCGCCCTTTTTCGGCCAAATCTAAAGCCCGTTGCATTAATGAGTTGTCGTCCACGTCTAACAAAACTCCAATAAAAAAACCCAAAGCTTCAGCTTCGGGGTAGACGACTGCGGCTTACTTAGAATACGCCGCTGCATATTCTGTCAACCTCTTCTCCCATCCGGACTGTACCGTCGGCAACTGAATTTCACAGTTTCTGCGAACCTGTTTTGGATTCGCTCGCGGGCTTTAACCGCCGGTTGAGGAATTCCGCCTCACCCCGAAGAGCATATTGCTCTTATTTTATAAGATATTACGTAAAAGTCAAGCAAGATTAGAGTAATATTTGCGGAAAATCAGCATTTTTAACTAGGCCTATAATTTCTGTAAAATGATGCCGAATCGGGCATACCGGCCATCTCGAACATCAAATGCAATTCTCTTCTCAATACCAGTAATCCGGAAAAGCAGGCTAATCGCATAAAAAGCTAATATAATAATAATTTCCCGATTTAACAAAACGCCTGATTTTGCCAATCACGATTGCAGACTATTTGCATTCCAGCCAGGTCGGGCCGGTTCCCATGTCGACCTTGATCGGAACGTCGAGCTGAACCGAATTCTCCATGCAGTCTCGTACAATCTCCTCTACATCATCCAGCTCATCCTTATGCACATCAAACACCAGCTCATCATGCACCTGCAGGATCATCTTTGAGCGCATTTCCCGAATCTTCCTGTAAACTTCAATCATGGCGATCTTGATAATGTCGGCGGCGGTACCCTGAATGGGCGTATTTATTGCAGTGCGTTCAGCGAACTGTCTGACAGCGCGATTCCTGCTGTTAATCTCCGGCACATAGCGGCGGCGTCCGAACATGGTGGAAACAAAGCCGTCTATTTTGGCCTGCTCGATAGTAGTCTCCATATATGTTTTAATTCCGGGATAGCGTGCAAAATACGTATCGATAAACTGCTTGGATTCACCCACCGACATATCCGACTGCATCGAAAGCCCGTATGCGCTGACGCCATATATAACCGCGAAATTGGCCGTTTTGGCCATACGCCTCATATTGGGATCGACTTCATCCATCGGCACACCATAGACCTCGGAGGCTGTACGGCTGTGGATATCCTCGTCATTTTTAAATGCCTCCAGCATCTTATCGTCCTGCGCAATATGCGCCATTATGCGTAGTTCTACCTGGGAATAGTCCGCACCCAGAAGGACATAGTCTTCATCCCGCGGAACAAAGGCCTTTCGGATTTGCGCGCCCTGTTCGGTTCTAATCGGTATGTTCTGCAGGTTGGGATCGGAGGATGACAGCCGTCCGGTAGCAGCCACTGTCTGATTGAAGGATGTATGTACCCTTCCGGTCTTTTTGTTTATCAATAGCGGGATAGCGTCGATATATGTGCTCTTTAGTTTCGAGAGCTGGCGGTAGTCCAGAATTATCTGCGGCAAAGGATGTTCCTTTGCCAGGACCTCGAGTGTCGACTGATCGGTAGAATAGCCCTTTTTCTTCTCGGTCTTTCTTCCCGGCTTGAGCCCCAGCTTCTCGAACAGCAATTCCTGAAGCTGTTGTGTCGAATTTATATTGAACTCATACCCGGCAAAATTATAAATCTCCTGTGCCTTCTCAGCGATCACCGTTTCCATTTCCTTGGACAAATCGCCCAGAATATCCTTGTCGATCTTTACACCGGCAAGCTCGATCTCCGCCAGCACCTCGATAAGCGGAATCTCGATCTCATCGAAGAGCTTCTGCATCTCAGCCTTTTTCAAAAGCGGCTCGAGCTTGTTCTTCACCCGCAATGTGATATCGGTATCCTCGACCGCATAGAAGGTCGCTTTCTTTACGGGTACCACCGAAAATGGAAGCTGCTTTTTGCCGGAGCCGATAAGCTCTGTTATGGGCTGTACGGTGTAATTTAGATGTTCCAGCGCCAGACGGCCGAGATTATGCTGGCGCGAGGAGGGATTTATCAAGTACGAGGCTACCATTGTATCGAAAACAATGCCGGCCATATATATATCATAATTGGTAAGGACCTGGTAGTCGTATTTTAGATTCTGGCCGATCTTTTTTATCTTTTCATCTTCAAGAACCGGCTTTAAAAGATTAAGTGTCTCTTCAAACGGCAGATTGGCTTTTTCGTCATCATGCCCGAGGGGAATATACCATCCCGAGCATTCATCAAGGCTGATCGAGACTCCCACCAGGTCGGAGCCGATTGCTGTCAACGAGGTGGTCTCGGTGTCGACCGTCATCTGCTTTTGTTTCTTAATCTCTGTGATGATTTTCTTTAGCTCTTTGGTATCCTTTACGAGCTGGTAATCGACCTCAGCCTTCTTCTCTTCTTTTTTTTTGAGCTCTTTGGAGCTTTCGCCCAGGATTTCCTCAATGAAGCGGCTGAATTCCATATCGAGGAAAATCTCGCGCAGCCTGTCGGCGTTCACCTCTCCCCGCTTTAAGTCATCAACCTTCAGATCGATATCGACATCGGTTAGAATTGTCACCAGCTCTTTCGACAATCTGGCATTTTCGATATTGTCCTTGACCTTATTTCGTATCCCCTTGGCGGTTATTTCATCCGCATTCTGCAGTACCGCTTCCAGACTTCCGAATTGGTCAATGAGCTTCAATGCCGTCTTGGGTCCGACTCCGGGTATGCCGGGTATGTTATCCGAGGTATCGCCCATCAAACCCATCAAATCTATCACCTTCTCGGGCGGAACGCCCAGCTTCTCAACAACCCCGTCTTTATCTATGATTTCCAGATCGGAACCGGTCTTTTGCGGTTTGAGAATCTTGATCTTATCGGTTACCAGCTGGTTGAAATCCTTATCCGAGGTCAAAATCAGAACATCATAGCTTTTATCAGCCGCACGGTTAGCAAGCGTGGCGATAACATCATCCGCCTCCACACCGTCCTTCTCGATCAGCGGTATATTCATGGCCTCGACCACTTCATGCAGTCTTGGAAGCTGATCGGCCATATCCTCAGGCATCTTGGCCCGGGTGGATTTGTATTCCTTGTACATCTCATGCCGATGGGTGGGAGCGGCGGTATCGAATACTACGGCAAGATGTGTAGGATCATAATTCTGCAGGATAGACCAGAGTGAATTCACAAAGCCAAAAGATACTGAGGTGTTCTCTCCCTTTGAATTGATTAGCGGATTTCTGATAAAGGCAAAAAACGAGCGGTAGGCCAGCGCCGAGCCATCCACAAGTATAACGGTTTTCTTATCAGCCATATAAATTGTTCCCCTTTATATATTCTGCGACCTTTTCAGGTACAAATTTGTCAATCGGTCTGCCGTTTCTAACGGCTTCACGAATTTGCGTGGAGGATATATCCACCGGAGGCATGTCGATTTCAATGATCCTGCCCCTGTACTTTCCTGGGGCTGAGCCTTCCTCTCCGGGACGTTTCGCCATCACAATCTGCGCCAGTCTCATAATCTCCTCCGGCTTGTACCAATCCTCCATCTTTTTCAAGTTATCCGATCCAATCAGAAAGTAAAGCGCAAATTCCGGATATTCCTTTTTTAGCTTTTTCAATGTTTTTAATGTATATGACTGCCCTTCGATATGAGATTCCAGATCGGAGGCTTCAAAGCCATCTTCGTTTTCTACCGAAATCTCGGTCATCCTGAGCCTGTGGGCATAATCCGAAATCTCCTCTCGATGCGGAGGCTTATAGGTCGGGATCAGAAGGACTTTATTCAGATTTAATTGTTCAAGCGCATGCCTGCTGAGTGCGAGGTGGCCGTTATGAATGGGGTCGAACAGGCCGCCCAGAATTCCGAGCTTATTCCTGCGCCCGTTCATCGCTGGAGGTTTGCTGTTCATTCTCGATCTTTGCTAATATATCATCATATTTATCTTTGGCTTTGTCGAACCATTCATGCTCGGGGAAAGCATTCATCATATTCTTGAGTTTGGCCTTGGCATCGTCATACTTCTCTTCCTTGCGGTCTATTTCGGCCAGCATATAAAGCGATTTTCCAACCCATTCCGGAATCGAATAGTTGGTCACTACCGATTCGAAGTAAATCCGCGCCGCGCGCCTGTCTCCTATCTTGTAATAAACCATGCCGTTCTTGAAGTCTTTTGATGCCAGCCGGGCATTGCAGGAATCAAGCAGTGTGCGAACATTGGGACGATAGGGTGAGTCGGGAAAGTCCTCCAGAAAATTCTCTATCGTTTGTATGGACTTCTTTACGCCGTCTTGTTCCAGTCCGACATTATTGGGGGAATCTTCGAAATATGAGCGCGCAACCATGTAGTGCGCCTGATCGGCCAGCGGCGAGGTGGGATAGTTGGTCAGGAGTCTCCTGAATTCCCCCACTGCCAGAATGTAATCCTCCTGATTGAAGTAGCACATACCCAGATAAAATGTCACCGAATCGGCCAGCTTGGTACCGTGAAAACGGAATATCACAGTTTGAAAAGCCTCAACAGCCTGATCATATTTTTCATTTTGATAAAGCTTTCTGGCATATTCGAACTGATCCTCAGGAGTATCGAATACCTTAAGGTTGCCTGCGGCGCAGGCGAATATCAGAATAGTCAGAAACGCTGCCAGATATCTCATTTAGACCTCTCTCAACGTGAAGAAAAGAAGAGATATACCAGACCGCCCAGAAGCCCCGATATTATCACAGGCTCCCAGATACGATTGCGGTTCGTCGAGGGTAGTTCCGCCCTGAACACTCCGGAATTTTGCGTCTGCATTTCTCTGGCAAAATCCCACTCTATTTCCTCACTATATTTGTCAGAATAATCCTTCTGCCACAATACCCTTGCGTTATCATCGTACAAAGTGGCAAACAAAGCCGCTTCGAAATTTCTTATAAGCTGACCGCTGGAGAAAAGCGACCCGCCGACTTTATCGTAATAAAAGGCATAATTATACAGATTGATTTCCAATCTGTCAAAGCTTATATCTCCATTATTAATATACAAGTTGGCTACCCTTTGTTTCAGGGCGCCTATCATTATATTGCTGAAATAATCCTCGGGGCACTTCTCGCATTTGAAATCCAATGCCAGGCTGTCGGACAACTCCATCTCATTGAGAAGAGAATCTGTCATGTGAAGAAATGCTGCTTTTGCGAATTCATCATTGGAAATGGGCTGGTCCTGTGCATATCCAGCCGTTCCCGGCAGCAGAAAAAGCGCCGCCGCAAACAGCATCATCTTAGCCCGCATATTTCTCCCTGAAATCGTTATAAGCATCCAGCACTCGTTCGACATAAGACCTGGGGAGGGGTTCGTCCGAGCGCAGACGCCGACGAGTCTCGGTTTCACCCAGATTGTAGGCTACGATGGCGTGCTTGAGGTCTTTGAATTTGAGGATCAATTCGTACAGATACAGGCTACCCAGCCTGACATTATACTTCGGATCGAACAGATTGTATTTGCCCGACCAGTCTATACCGCCGCGCCTGGCAAGGTCAGAGCCTGTCGAGGGCTTCATCTGCATCAAACCCATAGCGCCTTTATTCGAAACAGCGCGTTTTTTGAAAGAGCTTTCGACTTTGATTACCGCCAGAAGAAACAGCGGATCGTACCCGTATTTCTTGCTTTCGGTGTAAACAGTATTTGTAAGGCGCCCGATTTCGCCCGGTCCCAGATTCGACTGAAGATCCTGGATTATATCCTGGATAACCAGCTTTTCCTTCAGCTCCCTGATCTGGGCCTGCTGACGGAATATCAGCCGTTCATTTTCATATTTGTCGTAGATTAAATAAAGGAGGGCCATAGACTGGATCATATAAATCAGAACCAGAATAAAAGCCACGGGCCGTGAAATAACCATTCCGGCAGTTCGGATAGTCTTTAATTTGGCCGGCATGTTCTATTCCTTCCACTCCTCCGCAGAAAGATCATAGGCCTCAAATCCGGTAATTCTGACGTTGTAAAAGCGGCCGGGTTTAAACTTTCCCTTTACCTTGATATATCCATCAATCTCGGGAGCCTGGTCATAGGCTCGTCCTATATAATAACCATCTTTATGCTTTTCATCAATTAATACTTCAACCTTTTTTCCCAGCAGTTTTGCATTCCTGTCCATGGACTGCCCCATTACCAGCATCATCAGCTCATCGATCCGTCCCGCAGTTACTTTCTCAGTTATCTGCGGCTCCATCGTGGCCGAGGGAGTAACCTCTTCCCTGCTGTAGGCAAACACCCCCACACGCTCGATCTTATATTCCTTCTGGAAATCCCAGAGCTCCTGAAACTCCTCTTTGGTCTCGGTCGGGAAGCCGATTATATAGGTTGTCCTTAAAACCAGATTTTTGATCTTTTTTCTTAATCGGTTTATGAGATTGATCATCTGTTTGGCGGTTATCTTGCGATTCATCTCCTTCAGAATCCGGTCGGAAATATGCTGAATAGGCAGATCGAGATAGGGCACCACTTTTTCCGATTTACCCAGGTAGTCGATCAGCTCTTTGTAGTAATGCGCCGGATGAGTATACATCAGCCTGATCCATTTAACGCCTTCAACCTGTTCCAGCTTTTCCAGCAGCCCATGCAGCCTTTGCTTGCCGTAGATATCCACGCCATATTGGGTTGAATCCTGGGCGATCAGCATAATCTCTCTGGCCCCCTGCTCAGTCAGATATTTGGCCTCATCGACAATTTTGGAGACCTTGCGTGAACGATATCTTCCGCGGATAAACGGTATGGTGCAATATGAACAGAAATTATCACAGCCGTCCGATATCTTCAGATATGCATACGGCATCTCACCCGGTTTTTGCATGAAGTCGTATTCTTTGTACTTCGTGGGAAGAACCGAATCCTTAACCTTCTTGCCGTCCCTTATTCCCAAAATTTTATCCTTGGCATGACTGAGGTTGGCGATTCCAACCACAAGGTCGACCTCGGGAAATTCATCCTGGATCATATCCTTGTAGCGCTGCGCCAGGCATCCGGCCATAACCAGCTTAGCGTTTCTTTTCTCCTTGAGCTTGGCCATAGCCAAAATTTCATCAATAGATTCCTCTTTTGCAGGATCTATGAATCCGCAGGTATTGACAATGATCAGATCGGCTTTTTTGGGATTCTTTACGGTCTCCATACCTTCCGCCTCGAGCATTCGAAGCAGCACATTGCCGTCGACCTCATTTTTGGGGCAGCCGAGATTTTTTATAAACACTTTTTGCATAATCTATGGAAGCCTGATTTCCTCTACCCCTTTTGGAGTTTTAAACTTGAATACTTCTGCGGGTATTTTGCGATCTATCTTATAATCTTTGAATCTAATTGTAACCAGATTACCGTTTATATCTTTATATTCCGCCCTCTTTGTGAGGAAATCTTCCGGATCTATAAACAAATACATTTCCTTTATGAAATTGTCCTTATCCAGGGCCGTAAGCAGAATTTTATAACATTCGCCAAAATCACATTCATTATCAGCCAATAAATCGGCCTCATACCCTTCTTTGAACGTAAAAATATATTCCGAGGGACGCACCAGATCTTCCACCTTATGCACCGAATCGATTTTCACCTGCTTGTTCTCGACCGAATAAACCCAGATCAGAATCGAATCCGAGACAATAGTCTGATCTTCGGTCTCGATCCTGAATTTATCGTTATTTGAAAGAAATATCTTGCCCGAGGTCTTATCGACAGTTGCAAAAACTCCGGAGCTTACCTCCTGTTCGAAATCAACCTGCAAAGTCTCGATCTCCTCAAGCCGGTTATCGATCTTCTTTAATACATCATCCTCCTTCGAGGCTGACAAATTAATTACGAATAGAAGGGTGATAATAGCGGAATAGATTATAATGTGTAGCGGTTTTCTCATATTATTTCTTATACAACACAGATACGGCTCAGTTGTTTTTTAATTTTTCCAAATATCCCTGATCGGCCAGAACTTCACGCGCCTTTGAACCGTCATACGGCCCCACAACTCCTTTAGCCTCAAGCATATCGATCAGGCGGGCAGCACGCTGATAACCGATACCCAGGCGTCTCTGGAGAAGCGAAACCGAGCCCTGCTTGTGACGTATAACCATCTCCGCCGCTTCCTTAAAGAGTGGGTCGGCGTCTGAAACCAGAGCGCGTTGTTTGACAGCTTCCTCGGTCATGGTATCGATCTTTTTGACCTCGACTTCCTGCGTTTTCAGGATTTCCACCAGACGGACCGTTTCCTCCGATGATATCAGGGCGCCGTGAATCCTGAGCGGTTCGGCTTGCCCAGGTTCGAGGAAAAGCATATCACCCCGTCCCAGAAGCTTCTCGGCGCCGTTGCCGTCTAATATAGTACGAGAATCTATTTTAGTTGCAACCTGAAAAGCTATTCGGGCGGAAAAATTTGCCTTAATAAGCCCGGTGATAACATCTACCGAGGGCCTCTGTGTAGCCAGAATCAGATGAATTCCTACTGCTCGAGCCATCTGTGCCAGACGCGTGAGCAGTATTTCTATGCGGCTGGAGGACTGCGACATCATCAGATCGGCCAGCTCATCCACGGCAATCACCAGATACGGCAGTCTTTCTTTAACCGGTACATTATTATTATATTGAACAATATTACGCACGCCCTTGGCGGCCAGCCTCTTGTAACGGTTCTCCATCTCAACCACCGCATCATTAAGGACCCGTTCCGCCTGCTTGGGCTTGGTAATTACAGGCCGTTCCAGATGCGGTATTCCGGCATAAACAGAAAGCTCCAGCATCTTGGGATCAATGAAAATAAAGCGCATATTGCGGGGATGATGCCTGAAGATCAGGCTGCTGACGATCACATTCATACATACCGATTTGCCGCTTCCGGTGGCGCCTGCTATCAAAAGATGAGGCATGGAGGCCAGGTCCGCAACAAACGGCTCTCCCGAGGTTGTCAGGCCTAATGCCATAGGAAGCATGATTTTATTCGACTTGAATTTCTTATCCGTAACTACATCTTTGAAGTATACTGTCTGCGGATGGCGATTCGGAATCTCCACTCCAATAGCAGCCTTGCCCGGCACGGGTGCGATAATTCTTATACGTTTGGCCTGCAGAGCAAGAGCCAGGTCGTCAGAAAGATTTATAACCTGGTTAACTTTGATTCCGGGAGCGGGCTTGAACTCGTATCTGGTAATCACAGGGCCGGGATAAGATTCTATTTTGTCATCAACCACTTCTATATGAAAGGTCTTTAATGTTTCCAAAAGCTGGGAACCGACCATCTTCAATTCCGAGTTCGTAATCGCCTTATCGGGCTGAGGATTTTCGTCAAGGATTTCGAACCCGGGCGCCTGATAGCCGTCCTCGGCCTTGCGGGTCATCTTGATAGAAAGCTTTTCTTTTTCCTTGCTATCCTCCTGGACTTTTTCAACTTTGGATTTGGAGGATTTCTCCTCTGAAAGCTGCTCGAATAGGTCGCTGAATTTGCCCGATTTTTCTGTATCGGTTTCCTCACCTTCAAGCTCCTCGTCTATCTCTTTCATTTTATCCTCGACACGAGTGCGCTTAAAACGACCGAAAAGGTTCTTTACTCCGGTTGATATCGAATGTAAGAAGCGGGTCAGGCCTATGCCTTTTTGCTTTCTGGATTTTGCTTTTTTGGCCTTCTCGCCGATGCCAAAAATCGACAGAATCCAATTGCGCACCTGCGCCGGAAGAGTGGCGATCTTTTTATCCCACCATGAGGGCCGCCATTCAACCAGCATGAAAAGAAGCATCAGGATTACACCGGCAAAGAGAATCAACGATCCAACCCGTCCGAAAAACCTGATAATAAAGCTGGCAATACCAATTGCCAGAGCCCCGCCCGGTGTGGACACGAATTCGATATGGCCTCCCTCATGAACATATTTAACGCTCAGAAGCAGAGCCAATGCGGAAGATATCAGAAATGTGTAGAATAATTTCTTTCTGAGCCTGGGAAGCTTCCATCGAAACAGATATTTAACTCCTGTAATCACAGCAAACACCGGCAGGAAAAACGCCAGCATGCCCAAAAGATAATAAAGCAGATGCGATAGAACCGCACCGATCAACCCCACCCAGTTGTCGGGGATAATCTCGAATACATCGAATCCCATATTTTCGCTTAGACGGATGTCATCATGCTGGGAATGAGATATAAGTGCGCAAAAAATCAAAGCCCCCAGGGTAAGCATTAAAAGTCCCAGGAACTCATCCTTACGACGTGGAGATAAATTTGCCAATGCCTTCATACACTAACCAAAAAATTTTTTACCCTTCATCAATATTTGTTTGAAAAGGCAGTCCTTTAAGGGGACTGCCCTTTCAATTCTTTTTCCCGCGATTATTTGATCGCCTGTCTCAGTTTTTTGCCGGCCTTGAACTTCGGAACTTTGGCGGCAGCGATTTTGATTGGCTGTCCGGTTTGCGGGTTTCTACCGGTACGGGCTTTCCGCTTTGTAACCGAGAATGTACCAAAGCCGACAAAGCCGATTTTGCCCTCTTTCTTGAGCGACTTGGTTACGCCGTCAAAGAATGAGTCCATCGCCTTTTTTGCCTGCACTTTGGAGAGGTTTGCATCCTTAGCAATTTTTGCGACCAGTTCTTCTTTGGTCATACACTTCTCCCTTGAATTAAGTGAACTATATTTCGGCTGTCATATACATTTAATTATGTTGAAATTTTTAAGTCAACAATAATTTTCAGAGAAAAGCCCTATTTTTCGGCGTTTGCGGGCAATCAAAAACTGAACTGATCCGAAAGCGGACTGTTGACACCGGATTCGGATTTCTCGAATTTGATATCCGGAAGTGATTTTACATTTATTCTAAAATAGTATCCGCGCAGGCTTCCGTTGGGAATCCATGTAAAAGTCGCCTCCCAGCAATGCAGGTCACGATAAAAACTCAGCCTTCTCTCGGTGACTTCACCAGTCTTGATATTGTAGTACTGCGAGAACGACACCTTCCAGTTCTGCGTTAAATTAAACTCGCTATTTAATGTTAGAGTGTGGGTTATGGATGTAAAAGCCCCGCGCGATTCGGCGTAGCGATGGCCGATTGTGAGGCTCCAGGGATGTTTCTCGGGCTTGCCCGGAAACTTTGGCTGAATGGTATCCACAGGTTCGGCCTGCAATGCCCTGCCGATTACATTCGTCTCTCCGCTGTACCTGAAATCGGTGGTAAATGAAAGACTTTCCAGATGCGGATGCAGGAGATCGAGTTTTTGAGTGGATCTGTTGTATAAATCATGGCTGGCGGACAGGGAAAATGTCAGATACGGAATTGTCGAACTGCGCATGGTCGTCCGCAAATTTGACCATTTATATCGCTCCGCCTTGAAATTATAGCTGGACGAAAAGCTTAATGTGAACAGATCGAGTTTTCTCTCCTGCTCCCCGCTTTTATACTTCAACTGAAAAAGGTTGCCCAGAGACCATCTCAGGCTCTGGCTTTCCGAACCGCCCGAGCCTATTCTTGCGAATGATGCCTCCTCGGCATGCCTGTCCGCCTTGGGGCGATAGGAATACGACAGGGACGGCGTGACCACATGACGCATCGCCACCAGTCCGCTGATGGGCGGGCTGAATAAACCGTAAATCTTG
This sequence comes from uncultured Ignavibacteria bacterium, assembly GCA_964496505.1. Lineage (GTDB taxonomy): Bacteria > Zixibacteria > MSB-5A5 > JAABVY01 > JAABVY01 > JAABVY01. The sequence continues at coordinate 46,352 of CAZBZV010000028.1, forward strand.
GTATTTGCACTCAAGCCAAATGTCAATGCCGCTCGCCTCAGGCCGGTTTCGGTCATTAAACCGGCTTCCCTGCTCTGATCGGTGTCGAATATATAAAACCAGTTCTCATTGATTGTGGCATTAGGGCTGACCGTCAGATACTTTAGAATTGTTGAGGGCATCGACATGCTGATATTATGCCTTGCATTGGCGTAATGCTTGCTGGTGGCATCTTCTCCGGAGCCTGTGTTGCTGATGAAATTATCAGTGTTGACACTGTAGGATAGCATCAGATTCTGGTACCATTTCTTTTCGGCCGGATCTTCGGCTGAAAACACCGCTCTCGAAGGCAGAGAGAAAGACAACCTCGGAAGATTGTAGGTGGTATTATCCTGATCCAGGTTATTGGTCCCCTGCACTACTGCGGTCAATGATGCCCTGCCCCATGATTTCCGGAAGTTAAACTGCGAGCGCAGAGAGCGGTTCAATCTCTCTTCCAGGTCAGTAGAAACATCGGTGTAATAGCTGGCATCCGATACAAAATTTCCGCTGCCGTTCAAGCTGGCAGTTTGCGAGAGCGTATGCCTGTGGCTCAGGTTCAGACGCCATCTGTCGCGCCGGCTGACACCTCCCAGTGTGTGCCGGGTCTCGCGGGCATAGGATGCGTCGATTGAACCCGAGAATTTGTACCTCAGCGCGTAACGCAGTCCCAGATTAAAAGTCACTCCAACCTCATCATTATAGTCAATGCTCGTTTCCAGATCGAAATACTCGCTGAGCGCCCAGTAGTATCCCAGCCTGTGAACGAAACGGGAGCCGCGTTCAAAGTTGCCGATCTGAAATGGCAGGAAGCCGGAATGACGATCTTTCTTTATGGAAAACACAAAATAAGGAAGATAGAAGACTGGTATTTTGTCTATATATAAAACCACCGGCTTGGCAATTACCCTGTCATCGGTGATCAGCTTCATATCATCGGAATAAAAATGAAAATGCGGATCATCCAGTTCGCAGGTTGTATAACGGCCCCCGTCAACAACCAGCACATCCTCATCCTCCTTGCGAATAATATTTCCATGATAATAGGCATCTTCCAATTGGGTATCGGACTCCTTTATCTTTCCGCGCCTCGTATCGACATTATATGCCAGACGCTCACCGTAGATAACATCACTTCTGTCGCTCAACACAACCGGATGAAAGGTCGAGTCCCCATCGGGGGAGATTTCCCAGAATGACTGCGCCCGCACAATCTTTGATTCGGTGCCGTAGCGAATAGTATCGGCTTCCAGCGTAACTGTCTCGTGGACAACCTGGGCGCTGTCGTAAAGATTTATCACCTGATCATCGATTTTGTAAATCAGCCGGTTGGAATTATAGATTATCGTATCTTCGGAAATCAAAGCCCCGGCGGTATCATATTCAGCCGAGGAATAGTATTTACCCTCCACAGATGTTATGATTTCAACCTCATTCAGATTTCTGTTGTCGAAAAACAGCTTGATAGAATCCCCGGAGGCGATATTCCTCCCCGCGGCAATGCTGTCCCCGGCCACAGGAATATATTCAGAATAGCTGTTACCTGCCGATTGTATTTGAGTTAATTCCTCATCCTCAAATAGAAAGGTTATCTTCTTTGCGTTGAGCTTGCTTTCGGTAAATAGGGTGTCGCTTGTTTTGGAAGCCTGCTTGTAGACCGCCTCGGCATTTTGTAAGACATCTATATAATC
>CAZBZV010000029.1:0-47433 GCA_964496505.1 uncultured Ignavibacteria bacterium
CTTCGCTCCTCGCAATGACATATATCGATGCATTCAGGGTTTATCAACACTCCCTAACAGGTGGGTTTATTTCGGACACCTGCAACGCCCATTGCAAGTAGTGCATTCAGATTATCATGTAAAACAAAAAATTTCAAATTGGCTTTATTGCAGATCATAAATCGCAGCATGGCAGGTGAATGATTTGTGCTTCTTTACTGTCATTCTGAGGGAGCACTGCGACCGAAGAATCTCTCACTCTCAAAAAGATTCTTCGCTACGCTCAGAATGACATTTTGTGGCCACAGACTTTTTCAACAAGCCCACATATGCTTGGGTCAACTTATTACAATATCCACCTCGCCCCAAATTCTCGCTTTGACATACATACCCCTTGCGTATATATTGGGGCAATTGAATTCTAATTACAGGAGTTTTAGATGGGACAGACATTTGCCGAGAAAATATTTTCACTTAAGATGGGACGCGATGTCAAGCCGGGCGAAATCTGCGAGATCGAACCCGACGTTGCCATGTCACATGACAATACCGCAGATATATCCAATACATTTTATAAAATCGGCGTGGACAAGGTCTACGACCCCGGCAAGCATGTAATCGTGCTGGACCACTGTTCGCCCGCCGCCAATGCCACCTATGCCGAGAACCACAAAATCGTGCGCGAATTCGTGGAGAAGCAGGGGATCGAGAATTTCTATGATGTCAACAAGGGCATCTGCCATCAGGTCCTAACCGAGGAAGGCTTCGCGCTTCCCGGCAAGGTCATGGTCGGTTCCGATTCACATACCACACATTACGGCGCTATGGGCGCGTTTGCCGCCGGTATCGGACGTTCCGAAACTGCGGTAGTGTTCGCAACCGGCAAGCTCTGGCTGCGCTGCCCTGAGTCGATGAAGATCACGCTAAAGGGCAAGCTTCAGCCGGGAGTCGCCACCAAGGATATCATCCTGCACATAATCGGGACTATCAAGGCCGACGGCGCTCTGTATAAATCGGTCGAGTTCCACGGCGATCCGTTTATGGAATTCTCGTTCGATTCGCGCTTTACCTTCGCTAATATGTCGGTTGAGATGGGCGCAAAGAATGGCTATATCCCGCCCAACGATAAGGTGCTGGATTTTGTCTCCTCACGGGCGCGCCAGAAATTCGAGCCGGTTTATCCCGATGATGACGCTAAATACGAGCAGGAACTGGAATTCGATCTCGACAAGCTTTCCCCGCAGGTGGCCTGCCCGCATACTGTCGACAATGTTCATCCCATAGAAGAAACCAAGGGCGAGAAGATCAACATGGCCTTCCTGGGGACATGCTGTAACGCCCGCCTGGAGGACTTAAAGATCGCGGCGGATATTGTAAAAGGCAAGAAAGTTGCCCCGGGAGTTCGTTTCCAGATAACTCCCGCCTCGCAATTGGTTTATCTGCAGGCGGTCAAGGAAGGCATAGTCGAGACATTGATAGACGCCGGCGGATATGTCACCAACTCCAACTGCGGACCGTGCCTGGGCGCGCATATGGGCGTACCGGCCAAGGACGAGAAGATAATCTCGACTGCCAACCGCAATTTCAGGGGACGCATGGGCAACCGCGATTCGTTTGTATACTTAGCCTCCCCCGCCACAGTCGCGGCGTCTGCACTCAAAGGCGAGATTGCTGATTTTAGAGAGTTGTAGGATATAGAAAACCTAATCTTTGGGTGGCCAGCCCAAAATCGCTTTGGGCTGGTGGTTGATTCAAAGAGCACGCCCAAACACAGTTTGAACGTGCCACCCATGGATAAGAACTGAGCTTTTTATTGAGAGATGTTCGACCAGTTTCTGGTTTAAATGATTGACAATTATTCTATGATTCGTGAAATTACTAAAAAAATATAGGCAACCAAACTAGTGGGTGGCCGGCCCAAACTTGCTTTGGGCTGGTGGTTGATTCAAATAGCACGCCCAAACACAGTTTGAGCGTGCCACCCATGGATAAGAACTGCGCTTTTTATTGAGAGATGTTCGACCAGTTTCTGGTTTAAATGATTGACAATTATTCTATGATTCGTGAAATTACTAAAAAAACATAGACAACCAAACTAGTGGGTGGCCAGCCCAAACTCGCTTTGGGCTGGTTTTGAATGAGAAATGTCAGTTAAATTCAAAAAGGCAAAAAGATTAAACTTACCTGGAAATGCCCATGAACTTACATTCTCATGTTATCAGAATAGGCCTTTTCTTAAATCAAGGTGGATATGCAAAATGCTTGCAGAAGCCATTAATACTGCCAAAATAAGACACAATTTTCAAATCCTGGCCTATGTCTTTATGCCAGATCATGTTCACATTCTCATCTTGCCTGAAGATGAAAAATATGACATTTCAAAAATTCTGCATTCTATTAAACAATCTGTCTCTCGAAGAGTCTTGATATATGCAAGAAAAAGCAATCCAGCTTTATTGGAATCAATGAAAACTAACCAGAGGAATAAGCCATATAGATTCTGGCAAGCAGGCGGTGGTTACGACAGGAATATCATTTCAACTAAGGCGCTAATATCATCTGCCAAATATATTCATAATAATCCTGTAAGAAAGGGTTTTGTCAAATCTTCTGATGATTGGATTTGGTCAAGCGCCCAGGATTGGAATGGAACAGGAAAAGGATTGATTGAGATATCGAAAGAAAAATTTGTTTAGTGAGAATATGTAATTTTATTTAATCAATGGGTGGCCGGCCCAAACTTGCTTTGGGCTGGTGGTTGATTCAAATAGCACGCCCAAACACAGTTTGAGCGTGCCACCCTAAAAATGGACTTCGGATAAGAATAAATGTTATCGGGAGGCTTTATAATGCATACTGTGTCAAAAATAAGGCTGCTAATCATCATGCTGGCCATTTTAAATGGAATAGCGGCAGCTCAGCCAAAGATCGGAATAATAGAAATTCCGCCCCGAGAGCCATGTGGATATTTTCAGGTATATGTCAAACTATTTGCAGATGAAAGCGAAATCAAGAAAGAGACGCAAGGAGATGTATGGTTCAAAGGTATATCTGATTATGTCATAGAGCATCCAGAGAATAAAATTATAGAAAAACTCTACTCTGACTCAACCTTATTGACAAAGATTGCTAACCAGCTAAACGAAAGATTTGTTTATAGTAAGGCTTCCGAATTTGTGCCTGGATTTGGCGATCAGTCTTTTCACCTATATGATATTGAGTTGAGGAATGCCTATTTTTTCAGCAACAATCCGGATATTGTAATAGGAAAATATTATACACCTCCCTCAACACATTTAGGCGATCAAGAGAGCAGGTATTATATCTACCTTGCCCGAGCGGATACGGCAATACTAATTGATGAATATGAAATCCGAATAAAAGGTGTGGAATCGATATATAATTATTTAGTCAAAAACAGCGGCGATCTGGCTGAATTAAATATTTTATGTAAAGCTGCTTTCATACTATCAATGAAGTATAGATTTCATACGATCTATATACTGGAATCAGAATTGGATTTTAGACAGGTTGGGGCCTTGGCGGCAGCAAATTATCTGGGTGTCCCGATAGATGTAGTATCCGCCGATGAGCTTTTCATTAATGACGTATCAATGGTAGAGAATTGGATACCTGATTGGCAACAATATACCAGCGATTCTGATAGTATCTACCAAATACTCAAGGATTCTATTCCTCTTCATTCAGCAAATATTGTGAACAATAATGGAAACACAAAAATAAATATGACTATATTTTGCAAGGAATACCAGGAGATTGCGGAATGGGAAATCATATTCAATGATAATGAGAAACTAATATCACTCACATACGCTAGAAAGCCCATCTGCACCTTGGGAGAACTTTATCATAGAAGCCCTTATAAGATTGATTTTGAGAATTAATGAGAAAAATTCTGTGTGCGGAGTACGTCCTCGTGCTCCGCACAAATCTTCCCGGCGCACGGAGACGTCCGCCGGGCACAATATTAATTATTCGTGTTTTGTGCACGTCCCCGTGCACAACAATCTAAGTTCTGGGTGGCCGGCCCAAACTCGCTTTGGGCTGGTGGTTGATTTAAAGAGCACGCCCAAACACAGTTTGAGCGTGCCACCCGTTTTTCTAGGCACCTCTCCCCTCTGCCTACCGAATATCCAAAATTCAGCTTGTAAAATCTGAGACATTTTATTAACATATCCCTCAATTATGAATGAAGCAGCAGAAGTCTCAACCCCGCTAATAGGTTCACCTGTGGGAGTGCTGATGGTACTCTCGGCGGTGGCGGCTATCTTCTTCTTTCTGGAACAGGTTGTCAAAAAGAAAGAAGCCGCGGGGCAGATCAAGTTCAATATCTTCAATTTCTTTCCGCCGCTTCTGTTTATCTATATCCTGCCCCTGATCTTTTCCAACACCGGAGTGATCCCGAACAACTCACCGGTCTATGATTTCATGAGCTATGCCATCCTGCCGCTCTTTCTGGTGATGCTTATGCTGGATGTCAATGTCGGCGGCGCTATCAAGGTTATGGGCAAGGGTATATTCGTGATGCTCTTCGGCACGCTGGGCGTGATGATCGGCGCGCCGTTGGCTTATGCAATCGTGGGCGGATTTCTGGAGCCGGATATGTGGAAAGGCTTCGGCACTCTGGCAGGAAGCTGGATCGGCGGCACCGGCAATATGGCCGCAGTGGCCGAGGGGCTGCAAACACCTCCCTCGGCATTCGGACTGGCCGCGCTGGCGGACAACATTGTCTACATAGTCTGGCTGCCGATTATGCTCGGCTCCAAGCTTCTGGCAAAACGCTTCAATAAATTTACGGGAGTTTCCGAAGAACGTGTGGCCGAGATGGAAAAGGCTGCCAATGAGATTAAGCGCGACAAGGGGCGCCAGGCGATGCGTCATGTTCTCTATCTGCTTGCAGTCGGCTTCGCCGCAACCTGGCTGGCCGGACAACTGGCCGAGGTTTTCCCTGAGGTCGAACCGGTACTTACCGCCAGCACATGGCGGATTCTTCTGGTAACGACATTCGCATTGGCACTGTCCTTCACGCCTGCCAAAAACATTCCCGGCTCACATGAAATCGCTATGGCGCTTATATATCTGTTCGTGGCCAACATGGGCGCACGTGCTCATGTCAGCGAGGTCCTGGGTCAGGCGCCGCTGTTTATAGTGGGCGCATATATCTGGGTCTTCGTTCACGGCGGGTTCTGCCTTTTGGGAGCCAAGATATTCAAGGTTGATGTTCACTCCGCGGCGATAGCCTCGGCTGCTAATATCGGAGGCGCCGCCTCGGCGCCGGTGGTAGCCGCATATCACAAGGAATCGCTGGTGCCGGTCAGCATTTTGATGGCGCTGATCGGGTATGCCATCGGAACCTACGCCGCCTTTGCCACAGCCCAATTCTGCTATTGGGTCTCGACAATTTACTTCTAGTTGCGCAATGTCAAATCCCGGAAGGATTTGACCTACGACTTCTCGACAATTTATTTTTAAACCGGCTTGAAGGCCTTTACAGAGACACTCAATATTTTACCCTTTAATTCATCAGACATATTGTTCTCGACATACAGATGCTCTTTGTCGATACAGACATCTTCAAAGCCGGCCGATTTGATTACCTGAATATAATCATCTTTCAGCATCGCTCCGGCGATGCATGCCGCCCAGGCTTCGAAATCTCTTCTCACATGCTCCGGAATTTCTTCCTTTAGTGTAAGGTCAGATACCATAATCCGTCCACCCGGCTTGAGCACACGAAACGCCTCGGCAAACGCTTTCGATTTATCGGGAGCAAGGTTTATCACGCAATTGGAAATGATGAGATCAACTGAATTATCTTCAATCGGTAGATTCTCAAGTTCTCCCAAACGGAACTCGACATTATCGTACCCGCCCTCAAGAGCATTCTTTTTTGCCAGATTGATCATCTTCTCGGTCATATCAACGCCGATAACCCTGCCGGATTTGCCTGTCAAACGTGCCGCCAGGAAACAGTCGATTCCACCCCCGGAACCAAGGTCGACCACTGTCTCGCCCTCTTTTATATCCGCCAATGCAGTTGGATTTCCGCAACCCAGTCCCAAAACCGCCCCGCCCGGGATACTCTCCAGTTCCGTCTGCGAATATCCGACCTCGATTTCAATTGGTGAAGGCGAGGAGCAACATCCACATCCATCGCGCTTTCCTTCGGCTACTTTGCCGTAACGATCCTTGACAAATTTTTTTACATCGTCAGAATTTTTTGTATCAGACATATTTTTCTCCTATACGGTTTTATCTGCTTGATCCCTGGCAAGCTCATCCCATAGATCATACGCACGCCGGACATGCGGAATTGTAATCGAACCGCCCACAACCAAACCAATCGACATCAACTCATCTATCTCTTCCTTTGTAACCCCCTCCTCGAAACAGCGGTCGACATGATAGGCAATGCAGTCATCGCACCTGAGCACCAATGAGGACACCAGCCCCAGCATCTCCTTATACTTGATCGGTATCGCGCCTTTGGAATAGACGGCATTATCGAGAGTAAAGAAGCGTTTTATATGCGTGTTCTCGGTCGAGAGCACCAGATCGTTTAGACGCTGACGTTCCGCCTTGAACTGCTCCAGCTTGATTCCCATAATTTTCCTCCTGATATCGGATAAAGATTATTATCTAACGCAAAATTGAACACGACATCGGTTTCTATTGTTGCAATTCCTATCAATAAGCTTATAATAGGTAAATGAATATGCGCATATCCACAATACTAATTTTGCTTTTCGCCGCTTTTCTTTTTGCCTGTGAGGAAGGGCCGGTTGTCGAGGATTCTCAGCGCAGGCTGGTCTCATGGAATCCGCCCGCCGATTTCAGGCCCTCATACATCACTCAGGACGAGGACAGCATATACTGGGGGCTGTTCATCTCCAAGCGATATTCGGCAAAATACAATCTCTGGGCGGTGAAGTCATCGGACCGTCGGAACTGGGTCGATCCTATCCTGATCGAAAATGCCTACGCCTTCTCGGATATCGATTTTGAGGTCAGAAACGACAGCCTTCATTTTGTGGTCTATGAGATCAATCCAGGCTATTTCCCCGATCACGGCCTGGGTCTGGGGGCGTATGTCGATTACAAGGATGATATCAGTCTCTTATATTCGATTAAGGAGCTTCGCAAAGACCGCGATCTGGATAAAATCTATGACAATATCGAAAAGGAGCTTTTAACCTCGGATCGCCTCCCGGATACCGATCTTGACGGCAAAAACGATCTGATGGACTACTGCCCGCTTTCCAAACCGCATCCATTGGAAAGAAACCACAAGGTTTACGAGTCGGTATTGTGGAATATTATACAATCATCGGGCATCGATAAGATCAAAGTCGAAAAAGATACCGCCTGGACCAAATATTTCCGCACTTATGTGCTTAAATCCCCAAGCCCGCTTTATCTTGCATTTCCAAAAGAAAAGGAGACATTCGAATTAAAAGGCTTTCCGATGCCGCTGGTTATCGTCAAAACGCCGCTCTGGTTCGGAAGCCGTCCCAGTTATAACAGCCTCTCTGGGGGTACGATACCGCATTTAAATTTCAGGGCGATAAATTATAATCTACTCAAAAACGGCGCAAAGGTCTATGTTGAAAGCTATCTAACTGAAGAACAAATAGATAACTATGAATTCCATGTCGAAAAAGAGGGCGGCCAATGGGTTGTAACTGCCTCTTATCTGCTTGAAGAGAAGCAGGAGGAAGAGGACACCACAACATCTGAAGAGGCCAATCAGGCTTCACCCGAATCGGAATAAAGATTACCAATCAACTCCACAACTCCATAAACCGCAATAAAATATCGCAAAAAATTCGATTTTAAGGAAACCAAATTCGGACTTTACGTGTTGAAGAAGACAAGTAAACAAGATAATTATTGTATTATTTCAAACCCTAACTCCAAATCCGGGAGGCACAATGTTTAAGAAAGCTTTAACTATCGCGCTTGCCATCATGCTTGTATCAGCAGTTACGGCTTTTGCCTGCGGCGGTGACAAGACCGCTTCCAAGACCGCCGATGTTCAGAAAGCATCCGCAGAGAAGTATGCCTGTGGTGACAAGGATAAGGCTGCCACTGTAAAGTCGGCTTCGGTCGATTCTGATAAGAAGGCTGCCGACTGTCCGTATATGAAAGCCGCTATGGCTGATGAGTGCACCAAGGACAGCAAGGCATCGGTAAAGACTGCCGCTGTAACCGGCGAGAAGAAATCCTGCGATGCCAAGAAGGCATCTGCCGATTATACCTGCACAAAGAGCAAGGATGCCGCCGTGAAGACAGCCTCGGCCGAAAAGTCAGGCTGCTCTTATGATGCCAAGGATGCTTCCAAGAAGGCAACCGACGATAAGAAAGAGATTGATGTCAGCAAAACCGCTATGGCTGACGAGAAGTAATCTCAAAAGGATTTGAACATCTCATAATATTCTCTGACTCAAAGACCTTCCAAGGATGGAAGGTCTTTTTTTTATCAAAATCCTCAAAGCCCACACTACCTCAAATTAATTGACATTCCTTAATTTAAATAATATCATTATCCCTATATGTTAAGGGCTTAGGCCCATCCTGCACAATTGGACTGTTAATACAAATGAATCGGAGGAAAAAATGCGAAGCCTTAAACTGCTGTTGCTGGCAGCCCCTGTTATCCTTGGAATTACCATCTTTCTTTTAATGTGCGGAAGCGGCGGCGGTGGTACCGGGCCGGATTATATTGAAATCAATCTTAACGGCGCCATAGAATTCCCCGGCGAGGATGAGGTTTCCATAGATGATCTTACAATCGGTTTCGGTGACAATCAATGTGAGGTCGATTCCAATTCCGAATTCAATATAGACGGTAACCGTAATGTCGCCGGGCTGATGTTTGCACTCGATGAGTCCGATAGCACTCCGGTATTCATGGCGGTTGTACCCGATCCCTCGGATAACATGGATGTCGAAATGAATGCATATTCTACCGCACTTGCGCTGGTATTCATGAATCCGTTTGTCTGTACCTCCGAGCCGGAGGAAGCTAAAGCGGTTATCGATACAATCGAGAATCTTCCCGAGTTTTATGTCCTCGTAAACCTTCTGGAAACGAAAATGGAAGATGACTGCAAGTGCTGGACGAAAGACGATGATGATATAAATACCGCGGTTTTGGATGTTATCGCGGCCTTTCTACAAACCTTCCCAACAGATCTTCCGGATAAGGCCGCTGTATCGGGTGGTTATGCAAAAGCAGCAAAACCGCTGATGGATGGTGTGATGGTCAGCCCCACAACGGAGACAGCAGGCCATAAAGTCAGCCATGAGGGCGGAAAAAAATTCAAGGTTACAAATGCTTACGGCCGCTGGGCCTGGTGTGTCCTGCCGTCGGATGAGGGAATGTGGCTGAAACCCAACGGCCAGATGTTCGACTTTTTTAAGGACGGCCTGCCTTGGGCGCCCTCGGAGAAGGAATTCGAGTACGAGGTGGAAGCCGGTGCCGACCCGGTATATGTCGATATTTACGGTCTGGGATGGCGTGGTGACGACGACAATCTCTGGATGGGTCTTACGACCGAAGAGAAGATGCTCTGCCTTGAAGCCGGATTGTCAACAATCGCCCTCGAATTCGGAGGACATCTTATTTCGCTTTATGGAAATCTCAAAAGCGGGCTTTCAGCCGCAGGCAGATGGGAAGGAATTACCGATGAAGAGATCTGGGACCTTCTGGATTTTCTAAAGAGCGAGGTCGGATTCATGGACGAGGTCCGGGTTCTGGCAAGAGACGGCAAATGGGGCGAGCTTACCTTCACGGTCTCCAAAAAAGTCCTGACCAAATTCGTCAAAGACGAAAACTACCGCAATTTCTGGTTCAAGCTGATTGGCAAAAAACTTTCCGAGCAGTCAGTGAAAAAGATCGAAAAAGTCGTCGTCACCCGTGCCGGAGGAGCAATCGCATTCGGCGCCATGATCGGTGAGAATGTCACCTCGCTGATGAAAACCTGGGTGGGCGCAACCTCCAGCCGATTCAAAACCACCTTCAAGATATGGAAGGTCGTGGGCGATTTCGGCAATGTCGAGGGCGGTGTATTCGACAAGGATGACGGCGAACCCATTGAAGGGGCAGTAATAAATCTTCTGGGGGACGATGACAATCCGATTAACCCGCCGCACACATATTCAACTGAGTCAGACGGCGGCTATCTCTTCCAGAATATTTTGGTCGGTGATAAGCAATTGCAGGTTACAAAAACCGGGTATAAAGCCAAAACCGTAAATATAGATATTCAAAAGCAAAAAACGATTCAGGTGGATATCGAGCTCGAGAAGATACACGGCTTTGTTTCCGGGCGGATACTGAATGACATATATGTGCAAAATGAGATGGATGATTCGCTTTTCGATAAGGACTGCAATCTGAGAGCCGAAGAAATCGACGGAGAAAATCGTTCGGTATCATATTCTATAACAGATGGCACATTTAACATCAAGCTTTTCCCGGGACAATGGTGGATCGTTCCCGAGCATGAAGACTATAAGGACGACTCTATTCAGGCTACTGTGGTTGAGGATGAGCAAACCACACTTAACGATTTTATCCTGCAGCCGGACATAAGCTCCGAGACAACGATTGAACTTGATATGAATGCCGACGGTATTTTCGAGATCACCTACTCCTTCCAGACCAGCGCGGTTGCCGCATCACAAAAAGTCGACTCCGATAATTTATGCGGACACGGTAACTATCCCGACCTCATACTTGTAGTGGGTCTTTACTCGGACACGGATAATGTATTTATGTTATTCAATACCGATGAGCTGGATGAAAACAGCGCAATCGAATCATGGGGTTCTATCTATAACGGAAACTGCCAGCGCGAAGGGCTGGCTGGAAGCGCGCAGTATCTTACCACAAGATATGAATGCACCGATTCTGACGGAGACTCCGATCCAATATTTTTCGGATGGCCGGGCGGGCCATACTACGGTGATGAATGCAGGTGCGGTGTTGATGACTTAGGTGGAGTTACATTCGAGAGATACGGAGAGGAGATCGCCGATGTCATACAGGGATATTCAATAGCCAGTTTACCCGGCTGGAAGAGCTGCTACTGTGAGGGCATTGACAACGATGAAGACGGTGACATCGATGAATGGGAGGTCACCTGCGCCAGAGTAAGGGTAACCTTCGATTTTAAAGTATTCGTCGGAACGGAATATATCACTCCCGAATCTGTAATGAAGAGAAATCCGTTTGAACCCGGTTTCATAGATGAACTCATAGGCGAATACGGCTGCGGAGAATAGTACATGCTGGGTGGGGCAGGGATCCCCGTACTACTTGCCCTGTTTTATCAGGCAGGCCAGTTACGTCCTGTCCCGCCCTGTCTTTTTTATAGAATGCTTTTTGCACCAATAAAATGTGGACCCGGGGGTAACCCGAGCTTCAGGGAGTGTTGAAAAAGTCCGTAGTATAGAAATGCCCATTCTGAGCGAAGTCATAGATTCGGCCTTTGACGGACAAAGAATCTGTTTGATCCATGAGAAATTCTTCGTTCCGTCAGTGGCCGGATTTAAAATCGCTATGCTCCCTCAGAGTTGACAACATAAAGACACTTATCTGCATAATCGGTAGTTTATCAACACGCCCATGAAATTTGAGTGCAGTCGGGCATCCTGCTTTGTCAATCATCAGAATAATGTGTATCAATTGCAAAATCATTCAATTCCCACCCCTTACGGGACGATAAATCGTCCCAACGGGGATGGGGCACCTGGAAGGCATAATCTTATTCCACAGCGAACCACTCTCCCCCACATTTCGCCATTTTCCTCCAAAAAAATGCAAATCATGGCAACATTTGTTATAATTTAATGTTATATTCAAAATATTGAAAACATCGATTATTACGGCTATAAATGCCAGCCGTTCGCGGGCATAAAAGGAGGAGATTCGATGCCTGATCATGTGAGCTTCTATCAGCAGGTCAACGACTATTTCGAAAAAGCCGCACAATACACCAAACATCCGCGCGGTCTTCTGCGCCAGATCAAAATCTGCAACAGTGTCTATCATATGATGTTTCCGATCAAGCGCGATGACGGAAGTATCGAGGTGATCCATTCATGGCGCGCCGAACACAGCCATCACCGTCTCCCGGTCAAGGGCGGAATCCGTTACAGCCCCAATGCCAACGAGGACGAGGTTATGGCGCTGGCAGCTTTGATGACATACAAATGCGCGATCGTAAGTGTACCCTTCGGAGGCGCCAAAGGCGCGATCAAAATCGACCGCCGTGAATACTCCGAAGCCGAGCTGGAACGAATCACGCGGCGCTATACTTATGAGCTTATCAGAAAGAATTTTATCGGTCCCGGTGTTGATGTGCCGGCGCCCGATTACGGCACCGGCCCGCAGGAGATGGCCTGGATTGCCGATACATATCGCGCAATCTCCCCCGATACGCTTGACGCTCCGGCCTGCGTGACCGGCAAGCCGATCACCCAGGGCGGTGTCAAGGGACGTGTGGAGGCCACAGGACGCGGGGTATTCTTTGGAATCCGCGAGGCCTGCTCGGTGGCGGATGATATGAAAAGGCTGGGGCTCTCGTTCGGCCTGATCGGAAAGACTGTGGTTGTGCAGGGACTCGGTAATGTCGGCTATCACGCCTCCAAATTCCTGCAGGAAGGCGGCGCCAGGATTATCGGCCTGGCCGAATATGAAGGCGCGATTTACGATGATAAGGGTCTGGATGTCGACAAAGTGGTGGCCCATCGCAAGGAAACCGGATCAATTCTTAATTTCCCGGGCGCAAAAAATATCGAGAAGACGCATGATGCATTGGAGCTCGAATGCGATATCCTTGTCCCGGCGGCCCTGGAAAATCAAATTACCAAGGAGAACGCCAATAATATCAAGGCCAGGATTATTGCGGAAGCCGCTAACGGCCCGGTTACAGCCGCGGCTCATCAGATTCTTCAGGATAGAAATATCATGGTCATTCCGGATACATATCTGAATGCCGGCGGTGTCACGGTATCATATTTCGAATGGCTGAAGAACCTGTCGCATATACGTTTCGGACGCATGGGCAAACGTTTCGAGGAAACCACCCAGCGTCGCATCCTGATGGCGATTGAAAGCGCCACTGGCAAAGCCTTTACAGAACAGGAATGGCAGTCGCTTTTGCACGGCGCCGAGGAAGAGGATCTGGTCAACTCCGGCCTCGAGGAAACCATGATCGGATCGTACAGAAAGATCAGGGAGATCAAGAAAGAACACAATGACGAAATCGATCTTAGAACGGCTTCCTTTATAAACGCTATCGACTTGATAGCGCAGGCATACATGGAACTGGGAATCTTCCCATAAATTAATATATGAACTATTCCAAAAGCTCCCGCCATTTTGTCGGGAGCTTTTTTATTGCATGTAAATATAAGAATCAGAACAACTAAACTATACTATTGTTGTATGATATAAGGATTGCATAAAAGAAAGAGATTTGATTATGAAGTCGCTTAAAACAACATTGATGCTTCTGGCTCTGCTCCTGACCGCGTTTGGAGCAGCATGTGACGCCCAGGCGCAGAATGATAAAGAAGGTGAAGAAGTCATGATTGATAACTTCCTGGAAGGCAAGACCACCGCTCCGGATTTTCCCGAAGGAATGGACTGGTTGAACACCAATCGCGGATTTTCACTGATGGACTTTCGCGGCAAACTTGTGCTTCTGGATTTCTGGACATTCTGCTGCATAAACTGCATGCATGTAATCCCCGATCTCAAGAAGCTGGAAGAGAAGTACGATGAGGAATTGGTGGTTATCGGCGTACACTCGGCTAAATTCACCAACGAAAAGGGCACCGAGGCGATCCGCCAGGCAATCCTTCGCTACGGCATAGAACATCCGGTGGTTAATGACAAAAACTTCCGAATCTGGACCCAGTACGGCGTAAGCGCCTGGCCCTCGTTTGTGCTGATTAATCCCAAGGGCAAAATTATCGGCGTACATTCAGGAGAGGGAATTTATAAACCGTTCGATGAAATTATCGGCCGCGCGGTTAAATACTTTTCAGCGCGCGATGAACTGGAACCGAGGCCATTAGAGCTCGATCTGGAAAAGGCCGAGATGCCGAATACGCTGCTTTCATTCCCCGGCAAGGTCAAGGCCGATTCTGTATCGGGAAGGCTGGTTATCACAGATTCGAATAACGACAGAATAATAATCACCGATCCGGACGGCAAAATCCTCGAGGTAATCGGCTCGGGTAATAACGGCCAGGCCGATGGCTCTCTCGAGGAAGCCGAATTCAATCGCCCCCAGGGGACATATCTGGATGATGACATACTATACATTGCCGACACCGAAAATCATCTGATCCGCAGGGCAAATTTGAAGGACAGAACAGTCGAAACGATCATCGGCTGCGGAAAGCAGGCCGACCGCTATAATATACCCGGAACCGGCACCGAGGTCTGCCTTAATTCACCCTGGGATCTTATCAAGGTTGGCAATAAACTATATATCGCCATGGCGGGATCACATCAGCTCTGGATCGCCGATTTAACAACATTGCAAACCAAACCTTTTGCCGGATCAGCTCGTGAGGCCCGTATCGATGGTCCTCTGGCGGAGGCCGCTCTGGCCCAGCCGAGCGGGATTACCACCGATGGTGAGAAGCTGTATTTTGCCGACAGCGAAATCAGCTCGATCAGATCGGCGGATATCGATCCCGAGGGCCAAGTTAAAACGATTATTGGCGAGGATTTGTTCGATTACGGCGATGTTGACGGCGATTATATCAAGGCTCGTTTACAGCATCCATTGGGAATAGTATATCATGACGGCATCCTGTATGTTGCCGACACATATAATTCAAAGATCAAGAAAATCGATCCCCAAAAGCGTACCAGCTATACCTATGCCGGTACCGGCGAGCCGGGCAACCAAAACGGGAATCTTGTGGAAGCGCAGTTTTATGAGCCGGGCGGGGTGACCTATCTTGACGGTAACCTGTATGTGGCTGATATCAACAATCATGCCATACGGATTATCAACACCAGAACCGGAATAGTCAGCACAATGCAGTTCTCGAACCTGGAGAAACTGAAAAAAGAAGAGAAGACCGAATTTACCGGAAGACTGGTCGAGCTTCCAAAGCAGAATATAAAACCCGGCGAAAGCAGGGTGATTTTCGACCTGAAGCTTCCCGAGGGCTACAAATATATCGACAACGCTCCGTTTTCGATAAACTATATGTCCAATAACGGTGAGATATTGCAATTCAGCCAGGAGCCGTCAGAGTTGGATTTGACCCCAAAAAATCTTCCAGTCAACTTGAGAGCCACCGCCAGATCGGGTATGACCGAGCTTAGCTTCGAAGCTGCGGTTTACTTTTGCAGTGATGAATCGGGCGTGTGCATGATAGACGATATAAAAGTAAAGGTGCCTCTGGAAATATCAGAATCAGGCACCTCGGAATTATCGATTAATGTAGATATCGAAGCGAAAAATTAACGCTCTTCCTTGAAGAGCACATGCTTGCGCAGAATCGGATCATACTTCTTGAACTGCAAACGATCCGGATCATTGCGGCGATTCTTGAAAGTATGATAGACATAGGTACTCTCGGTACTGCGCATCTTTATATGCGTCCGAATATCTTTTTTCTTTTTGGCCATAAGAACCTCTCTATAAAAAACGACTTTTACAACTTTATCGGCCGGTTAAATCAATCTTAATAACATCCAGCCCGGCCAAAGCGTTCACCGAATGGCATAATTTAAGACCGAATCGCCATAAGTCAAGCGCTTTCATACGATTTTGCGCAGCCTGAAATCATAGCTGACACGCTCTGTCCGGGCTAATTTATTGCATTTCAACATATTCACTATTGAAGTGTCATTTATAAGATAATTTCTGGAAAAATATTGGAAAATTTATTTGACAAATTTGTCGGCGTTGCGTTAAAAACAATGGAAGGGACAACAGCGTAGAATTCTCACCTGAAATGATATTTGAAATTGCGTCAATTATATCGCAAGACGTTCGATATAATTAATATGCAATCCCATTGGCAGGGAGGTCATTATGTATAGGAATGCATTGATAATCTTCATATCTGTTTTTTGTCTGGGTATTCTGCAATGCAGTGATTCAATCCAAAATCCGGGTCCAATCGATCCGCCCGATCCATCTCCCGCGCAACGAGAAGTAATCAGCGCCTCTAACAGCTTCGCCTTCGATATATTCAAAGAGATTGTCAATAGTGAAGCCGATACGAATATTTTCATCTCTCCCCTGAGTATCTCTTACGCGCTGGGGATGACATTCAACGGCGCTGACGGGGAGACCAAAGAAGCCATGCGAAATGTTCTCGGATTTGAGGGCATGACCGATACTGCAATCAATGAATCATACCGTGATCTAACCAAAACCCTCACTACTATCGATCCGAAAGTGATAATGGAAATTGCCAATTCAATCTGGTATCGCCAGGAATTCGAGGTCGAGCAGGATTTTATCGATATCAATCAGGAGTATTTCGATGCCGATGTTTCCGCTCTGGATTTTGCACTTCCCGGCGCAAAAGACATTATCAATGACTGGATCGAAGAAAAAACTCATGATAAGATCAAGGACGTTATCAAGGAAATTAATCCCACAACTATGATGTTCCTTATAAATGCTGTCTATTTCAAGGCCACCTGGAAATATGAATTCGATCCCGATGATACGGAAGTGGAGGATTTCCATCTCTCCAATGGAGGTACAGTAGATTGCGACATGATGCGTCAGGAGAACGAGTTCCTGCGCTATTTCAATGACGATTTCCAGGCCATACAGCTCCCTTACGGTAACGCCGGATACTGCATGTCGATTTTCCTTCCTCGCGAGGGACATTCGCTGGATGGATTGATAAATCAGATGAATGATGCTGCATGGAGCGACTGGATGGCCAGTTTTACGATGGATACTACTATTCTGAAGATGCCCAAATTCAGGCTAAAATATAATCGTGAGCTCAAAAACGACCTGACAGCTCTTGGAATGGGGATTGCATTCGAATCCTCCAATGCAAATTTCAGCAGAATCAGCTCGCTTATCGATCTATTCATAAGCGCTGTAATACACAGCACTTTCGTACAGGTCGATGAGGAGGGCACAGAGGCGGCGGCGGTTACAGTGGTAGTTATGGAAACTACATCAATTAACCCGGATGAAAGAACCATAAAGCTTGACAGGCCGTTTTTATTCGTGATTCACGATAAATACACCGATGCCATACTCTTCATGGGTAAAATTACCAATCCTGTCTGGGAAGATTGATATCATTAAGATTTATAAGCCCGCCTTCTTAAGACTTGGTGAAAAAGTCTGTAGTATAGAAATGTCATTCTGAGCGAAGCAAAGAATCTGTTTGATCCGTGAGAGATTCTTCGGTCGCTATGCTCCCTCAGAATGACAAAATAAAGGCACTTATCTGCATAATCAGTAGTATATTAACACGCCTTCTTAAGGCGGGCTTTTTTATTTTTATACCAATTTTGACGGGAATAATATTATTTATAGATTGTAGTGGACATGGATGTAATTATTTCAAAGGAGGAGTCTAATGAGGTCAATCTTATTAACTGCCATGCTCTTAGCGATATTTATGCTGTGCGCATGCGGGAACGGCAACGCAGATAACGTAGAGGAGAACAAAGAACCTGAATCCAAAGAAATTGATCAGACAATGGTCGCGGATATTAATCAGTTCTCTTTCGAAATCTTTCAAGAGACCGATCAATCCGAACCCGATAAGAATATTTTTATCTCGCCCATGAGCATATCGCTGGCATTGGGAATGACTTATAACGGCGCTGAGGGTACGACCGAGGCGGCCATGCGTGAGGTTTTGAACTATGGTGAACGAGAGAATATAGAAATAAATGAGTTTTATAAATCGCTTATCGATAATCTGACCGCGCTCGATACCAGCGTAGTAATGAAAATCGCAAATTCAATCTGGTTCAGGGAAAACTATCAGCTCAAGCAGGAATTTTTGGAGCTGAACCAAAAATATTTCGATTCACGCGTGGAGGGGATAAACCTGGATGCGGAAGAATCTATTGATATTATCAACAACTGGGTTTCGGAAAAGACTAACGGCAAAATAACAGAGATTATCTCCTACCCTGTGCGTCCCAATATTATGATGTATCTGATTAATGCGATCTATTTCAAGGGCACATGGACAAGTGAATTCGATCCGGAACGGACCCGACCGATGCCGTTTAATGTTACAGCCGAAAAAGATACCACAGTCGATATGATGTACCAGAAAGAGGAGTTCAGGATTTTCGAGGGCGAGGATTTCCACGCTGTGGAACTGCCTTACGGCGATAAGAGCTTTGCCATGACCGCAATACTTCCAGCCGAAGATAAGACACCGAACGACATCATAAGCGGCATGACATCCGAGAATTGGGGCAACTGGAATGACAGCATGCACAAGGAAGAAATCATGCTCTACCTTCCGAAATTCAAAATGCGCTACAGCAAGACTATGAACGATATACTGAGTTCAATGGGCATGGGCGTGGCTTTTGGTATGGACGCCGATTTCAAGGGCATGGAACCTGAAGGCGAGCTTTTTATCAGCCGTGTCCTGCACAAGACCTTCGTGCAGGTTGACGAGGAAGGCACAGAGGCCGCCGCTGTAACGGCAGTCGAGATGATGACCAAGGCGGCGCCCGAAAGGCCGAAAGAAATCCGTTTCGACAGGCCGTTTTTGTTTGTAATCCACGAAAAGATTACCGGCGCGATAATATTCATGGGCAAGATCATGCAGCCTGTCTGGGAAGATTAATAAATCATGGGCGGCCTATAAATGACAGTGCGCGGCGTACGTCTCGTGCGCCGCGATAAATTCCGGGCGCACCCGGAGGTACGCCCGGCACAGTACTCAAAATAAAAAGCATTGGAGGTGTAAAATGAGAGGGGTAATGGGCTTAATATTTGGATTAACGTTGATCTTTTGTCCTGTTTTATTCGGGCAGGATCAGCCAAAGACCGCATTCACAGAGCATGAGCTGGATCAGATCGAAGCTGTCAACTGCTTCGGCTTCAAGTTCTTTCGCACATTCTGCGAGCTCGACACAGCCGACAATATTGTGGTCTCTCCCCTGAGTATGCATTACGCTTTGGGGATGACCAGTACCCTAATCAGTTCCGGGGAAATTGGTGATTCCATACGTCGTGTAGCCTGCACGCAAGGTATAGAGCTTTTTAACGCGAATAAATCTTATAAAGGTCTATCCAAGAAACTTCCTGAATTCGACAAAAATGTTGCGATAGAGGTTTCAAATTCAACCTGGATGGAACTGCAAGTATCATTGCCGGCAACGGCTGAAAAAGCATTATCAGAAGACTTTAATTGCGATGTGATTAAAGCAAATTTCCAAGATCCTTCAACAAGAAACAGAATAAATGAATATGTCAGCGAAAAGACACATGGTAAAATAAAAAACGCAATCGACCAACCAATACCCATTTCAGCATTTATGTATCTTATTAACACAATTTACTTCAATGCCAAATGGGCGCAGCCATTTGAACCGGGCTACTCCATGACAGGCAGATTCAATGTCTCCGATGAAGAAGTAATAGATTGCGAGATGATGAAACAGGAAAATATATATAATTATTTTATTGAGGAAAATTTCCGCGGGATTGAAATACCTTATGGTAATGGACAATTCAGTCTATATGTATTTGTGCAAAGCGGCCCAAATGATTTGAAAAATCTGATACAGCATTTCAATAGCGATAGTCTCTCAGCCTGGATCTCAAAAATGCAGACTGATAGTGTGGAATTATATCTGCCAAAACTCAAAGTTCTATTTGGTAGAGATGTAAAGGATGTGCTCTCTGCACTCGGCATGAGCAAGGCATTCGATTTGGGTTTGGAAGTATACATAGGGCAGGTTTTGCATAAAAATTATTTTCAGATGGATGAAAAAGGAACCATTGCCGCAACGTTTTCATCAGTACGGTTTGAATGCATTATAATGCCCAAACAAACTCCCAAATTCTATGTCAACAGGCCATTCCTATTCGTCATCAGGGAGAACAGCACCGGGACGATAATATTCATAGGCAAAATCAAAAGGCCAGTCTGGGAAGAAGGATAATACCGTCTATTAACGGGTTTATCAGTTATTTTTATTAAATTTAAATCGAAAATGATTGACTCGCCAGCATTCAGGGTATATATTCCCGGAATAATGGAGTTAATTGATCCAATATACTCCGTTTGCTTTTCGCAATACCAAATATAATTTTGGAAAAATGAATTATGATACGCAACCAAAAAAATATTATTTCGTTTATTAAAGAGGATTGTTATTATCCGCTATTGCGAAGGAGAGTTTTTATGAGCCAAAATGGTCATTTTGTATGGTATGATTTGATGTCGAAAGATCCGAAGGCCTCGGAAGAATTTTATACCAAAGTAGTGGGATGGAGTTACCAGGACTTTCCCATGCCGGATTTCACGTATCGCATGATCGCTCACGGCGATAACCAGCTGGGCGGAATTGTGCCGCTGGGAGAGTCTGACGACACCCCGAGTCATTGGATTTCCTACCTTAATGTTCCCAATGTCGATGAGACGGTCAAAAAGGCTGAGGAGTTGGGCGGAAAGAGTTGCGTGCCGCCGACCGATATCCCGGATGTGGGACGGTTTGCGGTTGTCAACGATCCCCAGGGCGGTTTCTTCAGCCCCTTCACTCCCAAAAATGAGATGAAAATTCCCGAGGGTATGGGTACTGTTGCCTGGAGAGAGCTGATCACATCTGATCCGAATAAGGCCAAAGATTTCTATACCAAGCTGGTTGGATGGGAGCAGGAAGATATGGATATCGGCCCGGAAAAATATGTTATGTTCAAGGTGGGCGAGAAATCGGTAGCCGGCATGGTCAACAAGCCGATTCCCGAGGGCGAGAAGGCCCGGCCCTACTGGATACCATATTTTACGGTTGCAGATGTCGATTCCGCCTGCGAGACTGCCGAGGAAAACGGCGGTAAGATTCAGTTCGAGCCGACTGATATTCCGGATATAGGGCGCTTTGCAATCCTGATGGATCCGCAGGGAGCGACATTCGCGGTCTATTCTCCTCCAGGTGAAAATTAAAAGAATTTATTATAAAAAACGGGGCTAACAATAAGGCTCGCTTCACAAAAGCGGGCTTTTTTTGTTTGCCGGCGCTGGAAAAGATAAAAGGAAGATCAATGGTAGGGCAAAACCCTTTAGTGGTTTTGCCTAACTTTGTATACATGAAAAAAATAGGCAGAATCGCTCATCCGGCTAACGCCAGATTCCGGATTCTTCCCTACCTAATTTAAAAGCCCACCCCTAACGGAGATGGGGCACCCTTAAAATCTCGAAAGTATTACTTGCTGTGTTCGATTACAGTAACTTCGCCGGCGGTTACACGAAGGATTTCCTTGCGATGTTTGGCCAGGAGGGCGCCGTCGGTGTCGATATCATGAGCAACTGCCTGTATCAGCTTGCGGCCGATCTTAAGCTTGATCTTCTTTCCCAGCAAAAGCGAATGCTTTTTGATGCGCGGCAGAAACGGCTTGAGGCCTTTAGTCTTGAAGATATCGTAATTTTTTTCAAATGCCTCAAGATATGTCCTAAGCAGCTCGATACGCTTGATATTATCGCCGGTCTCGAGATGCAGAGAGGTCGCAATCGATCTGAGGAAAGGAGGAAAATCCTTAACAGCCATGTTAACATTAATTCCCATCCCCACTATCACGAAATCGATCTTGCCGTTGTCGGCCGAAAGCTCGGTCAGAATCCCGGTGACTTTGCGGTTGTCTATCAGGCAGTCATTAGGCCATTTTATAAACGACTGCACCTTGTATTTCGAGCGCAAGGCCTCGCTCAATGTCAGCGCGGACAGTATCGAAAGGCTGGGAGCCGCGGCCGGATCGATATCGGGCCGGAGGATCAGGGAAAACCAAAGTCCCAATTTGGGCGGTGAATGCCAGACCCGTCCCAAACGTCCCTTACCCCCGCGTTGCCTTTCAGCTATCACCATTGTCCCCTCGGGAGCGCCCTCTTCGGCCATCTGATGTGCAATTGTGTTGGTTGAAGAAACTGTGTAATGCGATGAGATTTCGGATCCAATATATTTGGCCTTCAAACCATACTGAATCTCGAACGGGAAGATAGCATCGGGGGCGGACACGAACCTGTAGCGCGAACTTTTATCCAGATCAAAGCGATAGCCCCAAACCGAAAGCCCGCCGATTGTCTCGAGGGCCATCTTATCGGTGGTACCGACTTTTTTGGCGATCTCCTTAATCGAAAAATGGCGGTCGGGATTATCGCGCAGAAGACGCATGACCGGTTCCAGTAGTTCCTGGGTATCGTTGGCAAGCTTGTCTGTCATAGGGTTATTATTTCCATGCTAAGATCGAGTGACGGCGCTGAATGTGTAAGTTTTCCGATTGATATAAAATCGACTCCGGTATTGGCGATGCGCCTTACTGCCCCGAGGCTGACATTTCCGGAGGCCTCGATTTCCACATTGGGATTTTTGCCACGGATAAATTGTACAGCTTCAGTCATCTGATCGGGAGTCATATTATCCAGCATAATCCGGTCGATTTTGTACTCCAGAGCTTCCTCGATCTCCTCCAGGGATTTGGTTTCAACCTCGATTTTGGTCTTTTTCCTGCCGCGCCATCTAAGGCATCGCTCGATGGCATTGCCGATCGAACCGGCGGCCTCGATATGATTATCCTTGATCAGAAACATATCGAAAAGACCGATGCGATGGTTCTCACCCCCACCCGCCTTGACCGCGGCCTTCTCTAATAGACGTAAACCCGGAATGGTCTTGCGTGTGTCCAGTATTTTTACATTTATACCATCCACAGAGGACACAAATCTGTTCGTGAGCGTGGCAATCCCGGATAGATGCATCAGAAAATCAAGCGCAACCCGTTCCCCGGTCAGGATAGTCTTCATACCAGCCCTGATCTCGGCAACTATCTCTCCCCCCTCGACTTTGGAGCCATCTTCAGCTTTAGTGGTATATTTTGCCTTGTTATCCAGACGATTATAAACAGCGCGTGCGGCTTTATGGCCGTAGATAATCCCCTGCTGTTTGGCCCGAATTATGCCTTTTGCAGGCCTATCATCGGAAATAACCGCCGCAGTGGTAATATCTCCGGAACCAATATCCTCGGAAAGAGCGTTCTCAATAATAGAAGCCATTTTTTTCATACTTATCTTCATGGCTCCTAAGAATAATCGGAAACTTAAATCTGTCAAATGGAAAAAACATTTGACCAGAAAATGAGGTGTGTTAGATTGTATATGGAGGAACGCACCATGACAGAGAGAACACAGGAAATTCATTGCCAGCACGAGCAGGGCAGCGATGAGCTTTGCTGGGTATTTCAGCCGGACAGATTCGACCAGGAGGAGCTTACTCTCTCCTTACGGGAGACTATTGCCCGCTGCCTGAAATGCCCTGTGTTCGATGAGGCCATTCGACGCTCCACCGGACGGCGCAAATCCGACAAACTGCTGACACTGACCCTGCACAGGCTTCTGGGACAGCTTGTGGATTATGACACCGAGCTGGTTTCGATCACAAATTCGCTTCAGAAAAAAGTCGAGGAATTGGCGGTGTTGAAGTCTGTTTCCGAGGCGCTCCTTAAGACCCAGGATCTCAAAAAAGTTATGCTGATTACGCTGACAGGAGTCACCTCGGGAGAGGCATTCGGATTTAACCGTGGCATGGTCTTTCTGGTCAATTTGGCAACCAGGACGATTGACGGCCAGATCGGGCTGGGACATCTGGAACATGCCGAGGCGCCCAGAGTCTGGAGCCAGATATCCAGCCAGAGACTGACATTTGACGATTTAATCGATCGTATTCTAAATGGAGCAGAAATACCGGAAAATCAGCTTACAAAGGAGATTCAAAAGATTTCTATTCCCCTGCGCCAGGATTCAGGTATCCTGCCCCTGACGATTATGGAAAAGAAATCATATTTCGTGGAGAGCCATGAAAGCGATACAATTGTCGATCCGGGCTTGAAATCTATAATGAAAGAAACTCCCTTCGCGGCCATTCCACTGATTTATGAGGGACAGGCGCTGGGAGTTATACTGGTCGACAATTCAATCAATCGTAAACCAATGACTTCCGAAGATATCGCCACGCTCGAGACCCTGGCCAATCAGGCGGCCTCCAAGATCGAAAATGCTATCCTTCAGAACAAACTTGAAGTAAGATTTGCGGAGCTTCAGCATATACATTCGCTTTTAATGGATAACCAGAAATACCTGGTGAAATCGGAACGTCTGGCCGATCTGGGACGGCTGGCGACCACGGTTGCGCATGAGATCAAGACGCCCCTGATAACGATTGGGGGCTATGCCGACCGGGTACTTCGCAAAGCAGAAAAAGGGGAGGTCGATCTGCGCAGCGCCAGGACGATTCATGACGAGATTATGCGGCTCGAAAGAATCTGTAAAGAAATGCTTGATTATTCTCAAAAATCTCAGTTAAATCTGGTACAGAATGATCTCAATCAGATAATAAGCGAAACATTACGTCTGGAAAAAGGTAAACTGAAATACCAGAACATCAATTTCGAGACCGATTTTCATCCCAACAAGCTCGAATTGCTGTCGGACAAGGACCGTTTAAAGCAGGTACTTTACAACCTGATACATAATGCCGCCGAGGCTATGGCCAAAGGCGGTAAGATAAGAATCAAGACCGGACGTAAAGGGGATTTCGTATATCTGCGGATTGAGGATACCGGATGCGGAATGGATAATGATGTGATCGAAAATCTGTATACACCGTTTTTTACGAATAAGAGAAACGGGACCGGATTGGGGCTTCCGGTTTCCAAGAAAATTATAGATGATCACGGCGGAAATATAATCGTGACCTCCGAACCCAATAAGGGGACGACGTTCACGATAAACCTGCCGTGCAAGAATGAAAAGCTGGGGAAGGAGTTATAAAATGTCCAGGGTATTAGTTGTTGAGGACGAGCCTCATCTTCTCGATCTCTATCGTATGGAGCTTGAGGATGAGGGGTATAGTGTTGAGGTTGCCAGCGATGGACCGTCGGCGCTCAGCATGGCCGGTTCCTTCAAGCCCGACCTGGTGATACTCGATATCAAGCTGGGCGGTATGGAGGGGCTGGAGGTTTTGCAGAAACTCAAGGAACTGCGCAAAGACAAGCCGGTAATACTAAACTCTGCCTACTCTCATTACAAGAATGAGTTCACATCCTGGCTGGCCGACGCTTATGTCACCAAGTCGGGCGATCTGGATGAACTCAAAACCAAGGTTAATGAACTGCTGAAACCGATCACTGCCTGAAAATAGAATTGCATAATGTATTTGAATGCCCCCACGAACCGTGGGGGTATTTTTTTGCAGGTGTGCGCGGACCTGTCCGGCTCAGCCGGAGTACGACCTCGTGCTCCGGGCATAAGGGTGGCCTGCTCAAACTTCGTTTGGGCAGAAATCGTAGGGCAGGAGCCCTGCGCTCCTGCCAAATAATCAATAGGCATGATCACGGGGATCATGCCCTAAAACTGTCATTCTGAGGAGCGAAGCGACGAAGAATCTCTCACGAATCAAATAGATTCTTCGCTTCGCTCAGAATGACAGATAAAATCTTGGGTGGCCTGCTCAAACTTCGTTTGGGCAAGTACTCTATGTTAACATCACGCCCAAAACTAGTTTGGGCGTGCCACCCCGGTCAGTATGAAAAAAGTTGACATAGAACTTTGCATTTATCATATTAATATTTAAACTCAACGACATCGGGAGGAAGAGTATTGTGAAGGGGAGCGCCACTGAGGTTAAACCCGGCCAGGCCGCAATAAAACAGTATTACAAAGATATGGAGGCCTTCAAAAAGCAGGGAATAAGCCATGAGATGGCCGTGCGTTCAGCCTTTCAGAACCTTCTCGCCAAAACCGGCAAATCCTTCGGATGGACGCTGATTCCGGAATTGAGCGATACCGCCGCTGCGGGACGGATTCAGCCCGACGGTACTATGCGTGATCAATTTCAGATGCCGCGGGGATACTGGGAGGCCAAGGACAGCGATGATGATCTTGAGAAGGAAATCCGCGCTAAATTCGGCAAAGGTTATCCTGCAAGCAATATTATCTTCGAGGATACACGTAGGGGTATTCTATATCAAAACGGCAAAGAGGTATTTGAGGCCGACCTGACAAATTCCGGCGATCTGGCAAGGCTCCTTAATCAATTTTATTCCTATCAGCCGCCCAATATCGAGCAGTTCGAAAAGGCGGTCGAAAAATTCAAGGACACCGTCCCCGACCTCGCGCAGGGCCTCATTAAGCTGATAAAGCAGGCTCATAAGGACAATAAGAAATTCATAGAGGCTTATGACTCATTTTTCGAGCTTTGCAAAAATTCGCTGAATCCGAATCTGCGCAAGGATGCTGTGGATGAAATGCTGGTGCAGCATCTCCTGACCGAACGGCTGATTCGAACGATTTTCGATAATCCCGATTTCACCCGGCGTAATGTTATCGCGGCCGAGGTCGAGAAGGTTATAACCGCCCTGACCAGCAAGAGCTTCAATCGGCACGAGTTCCTGAAAAGCCTCGATCAATTTTATGTCGCCATCGAGAGCGCGGCGCGGGAGCTGGATGATTTCACCGAAAAACAGCACTTTCTTAACAATATTTATGAGCGCTTTTTCCAGGGATTCTCGGTCAAGGTGGCCGACACTCACGGCATCGTCTATACCCCTCAGCCGGTCGTGAAATTCATGTGCAACAGCGTGGCGGAGGCGTTAAAGAAGGAGTTTGGCAAGGAGCTGGGTTCGGAAGATGTTTATATTCTCGATCCATGTACCGGCACCGGCAATTTTATCGTCAATTTGATGAAGATGGTCAATAAGCGGAAGCTTCCGAAGCTGTATCTTGAGCGGCTGTTTGCCAACGAGGTCATGCTTATGCCTTATTATATCGCCGCGCTTAATATTGAGCATGCCTATTACGAGCTGACCGGAAATTACGAGCCGTTCGAGGGGCTTTGCTTTGTGGATACGCTGGATATGGCCGAGGGCAGACAGACCCAAATGTCATTCATGACAAAAGAGAATACCGAACGCGTCGAGAGGCAGAGGAAAGCCCCGATAACCGTCATAATCGGCAATCCCCCCTACAATGTAGGCCAGTTGAACGAAAATGATAATAACAAGAATCGCGAATATGAGGTAATAGATCAACGCATAAGAGAAACCTATGCCAAGGATTCGAAAGCGACTAATAAGAATGCGCTCTGGGATGCCTATGTTAAGTTTTTCAGATGGGCAACTGATCGGATTGGCGATAGGGATGGCATAGTTGCATTTATTTCAAATAATGGATTTCTTAGAGGTATTGCCTTTGATGGATTTCGACATCATTTACTTAACGACTTTGATTTGATTTATCATTTTGACTTTAAAGGCAATGCCAGAACGTCAGGTGAGAGAAGAAGAAGGGAAGCTGGGAATATATTTCATGATCAAATCAGATGCGGAGTAGGCATAACATTGCTAATTAGAAATTCAAATAGCAAAAAGAAGTCAATCAGATATCATGTAGTTGAAGACTATTGGAGGTCTGCGAAAAAACTTGAATATTTAGATTTTTTTGACAGCATAGAAAAAATTGAATGGGAGCAATTGAGCCCAAATAAAAAATACGAATGGCTATATTCCAAGAGCGACGCTCAATTCGAGACCTTTATGCCGCTGGGCACAAAAGAGGGCAAAGCCGCAGATGATGAAGATGTGGAAAGCATTTTTAAGCTATATTCGGGAGGAGTAAAAACAAATCGTGACGCAATTGTATATGATTTCAATCGTGAAAGATTGGAAGAGCGAATTAAGAAATTTATAGATAGCTATAATTCAGAGGTTGATAGATGGAAGAGAGCTCCAAAAAATGCCAATATTGATGACTTTGTTGATTATGATAAAGTGAAGTGGAGTTCATCATTAAAATCGAATCTTAAGAGATTATACTACACTAAATTTCACAAAGACAGATTGAAGTATTCAATTTATCGACCATTCACCACAATGTATTTGTATTACGATAATGTTCTTAATGAAAGAACGTATAAAATGAAATATATATTTCCTTTGAAAAATGAATCGGATGCAAATCGAATAATTTCTGTTCCTGGAATTGGAAATCGGGCTGAATGGACAGCGCTGGCATCTAATCGTGTAGTGAACCTTACTTTAACCGCAATTGATGGCTTTCAATGCTTCCCGTTCTATGTCTATGATGAGGATGGTTCGAACCGGCGGGAAAATATCACCGCCTGGGCGCTGGAGCAATTCAGGACTCAGTACAAAGATAAAGAAATCGGAAAATGGGATATCTTCCATTATGTCTACGGGCTTCTGCATCACCCGAAATACAGAAAGAAATATGCCGACTGCCTCAGGCGGGAGCTTCCACGCGTACCCTTCGCGCCGGATTTTTGGGCCTTCTCCAATGCCGGCAGGGAGCTTTCCGATCTGCATCTTAATTACGAACAGGCCGAGGAATACGAGCTTAAATGGATTATCGACGAAGACCTTCCGCTCTCGTACCGTGTGGAAGACAAAATGCGCCTGAATAAAGACAAGACCAAGCTCAAGGTTAATGATTCACTGACTCTGGCCGGAATTCCCAAAAAAGCATTCGAATACCGCCTGGGAAACCGTTCCGCGCTGGAATGGGTGATCGATCAATACCGTGTCAAAACCGATAAACGTACCGGCATCACCTCCGATCCAAACCGTGACGACGACCCTGAATATATTGTAAGGTTAGTTGGCCAGGTTATAACGGTCAGCCTCAAGACCGTAGACATTGTAAATTCTCTGCCCGATGATTTCGGGGGTTAGCAGCACAGGTTCCCTGCGAACCTGCCAATATCCAATAGGCATGATCACAGGGATCATGCCCTACAATTGGTCTTGCAGCTCTTCTCCCCAATATCATATTCTCCCGCCAAAAACTGAAAAACCTTGCCCGTTATGGCCCAATTTTATATATTGACCCGTTGAAATTCGAACGTTTTTTGCGAAAGTGGCGGAATTGGTAGACGCGCTGGACTTAGGATCCAGTGGCCGAGAGGCCATAGGGGTTCGATTCCCCTCTTTCGCATATTTTAATTTGGAACAAATTGTCTCCATAGGACATATTGTGAAAGTGAAAACAAATTAATCTTCCCAGGAGGATAATTGAAATACGATATTAAAGAAGAACAAAACTGGCACAGAAAGCTAACCATCACAATCCCTGAAGACGATGTCAACAGCAAATTCAGTGAGGTCTACAAGGTCCTCAGGCGCGAGGCCAAAATCCCGGGATTTCGTCCCGGCAAAGCGCCGTTGGACATAATCAAATCCCGTTACGGCAAACTGGCAGAAAAAGAGGTGCTGGAGACTATAGTACCCGACGCCTATTCCAATGCTATCAAGGAATCGGGCGTATTTCCGATCAGCGAGCCGGAATTTTCGATGATTAAGATCGAAGAGGGCAAACCGATTGAATTTACGGCCGAGTTTGATGTCAAACCGGATGTGAAGGCCGAAAAATACACAGGATTCACATTGAAAAAAGAACCGGCCGCAGTTAATGAGGGGGATGTAGATAAAGCTTTTAACCATATAGTCGACCAGCATTCCTCGATGAAGCAGAAAGAAGAGGGCGAAGCGTCCGCCGAGGGCGATGTGGTTATTGTGGATATGGAGAAAACTTCCGATCCGGATAATATCATCAAAGACGATAAGATGAACGATTTCACCTTCGAGCTTAATAAAAATGTAACCCTTCCGGAATTCACAGAAAACCTGATCGGTACCAAACCGGGAGATGAGCGTGAGATCAATGTCACCTATCCAGAGGATTATTACGACAAGAATATGGCCGGAAAAAGCCTTGGATTCAAGGTTAAGGTCAAAGAGATCAAGGAGATAGTGCGCCCGGAGCTGAATGAGGAGTTTTTCAAGCAGTACGAAGGCGCTACTAACGAGACAGAATTGAAGGAAAAAATCAGGACTGATCTTCTGGAACGCAAAAAACAGGAAATCGAGGGCGATATCAAGGAGCAGGCCATAAAATCCGTGATTTCAACCAATGAATTCGAACTTCCCCATTCGCTTCTGGAAAATTACCTGGATGCAATGGTAGAGGACATAAAGAAGCAGTATCCGGATCAGGAAGTTGACGAAGAGGAAGTTCGCGAGAAATACAGGCCCACCGGGATCCGTTTCATTCGCTGGAATCTGCTTTATCACGAGATCGCCGAGAAGGAAAAAATCACTGTTACAAAAGAGGATACAGATAATTGGCTGCAAAAATTTGCCGATAGAGCAAATATGGACGTAGAAAAGGCGCGGGAATTTCTGGCCGCCCAGAAAAAAATCCAGGATATAAAGGAAACGATTCTGGAAGAGAAGGTTTTAAGTTATATTATAGAAAATTCTGAGATCAAGGAAATGGATCAGTAAGAGAAAGGAAGCATAATGCCTTTAGTTCCCATCGTAGTTGAACAGACAGGACGCGGCGAGCGCTCATGGGACATATTTTCACGGCTTTTGAAGGATCGAATCGTATTTATCGGCACTCCCATCGACGATCATGTGGCCAATCTTGTAATCGCACAGCTTCTGTTTCTGGAAGCTGAAGACCCGGATAAGGATATCTTCATGTATATCAATTCCCCCGGCGGTTCGGTGACGGCAGGTATGGCTATCTATGATACGATGCAGTTTATCAAGCCGGATGTTGCCACTACGTGTATGGGTATGGCCGCAAGTATGGGAGCGTTGCTCCTGACGGCGGGTGGCAAAGAAAAACGCTCGATTCTACCCCATGCCCGTGTGATGATTCATCAGCCCTGGGGCGGTGTTCAGGGTCAGGTAACCGACATTGAGATCCAAACCAAAGAATACCAGACACATAAGAAGATACTGAACCAGATCCTGTCCAAACATACAGGCCAGGATTTGAAGAAGATCGAGAAGGACACCGATCGTAATTACTGGATGTCTGCCGAGGAGGCCAAGAAATACGGCCTAATCGATGAAGTCTATGAAAAAAGAGCTTGATTTAAGTTTATCGAGAATATAAATTCGCAAATTGGGCTTCGGATAAGCCCAATTTTTTTGGAGATGATATTATGGCAAATCCACCTCTCGTAGATAAAAAATGTTCATTTTGCGGCCGCACCAGCCCGCCTGTGGCAAGGCTGTTTTCAGGGGATAACGCTCTTATCTGCAATGAATGTATTACTCTTTGTAATCGTATCCTGCAGGAAGAGGAACGCCGGGTCAAGATATCGCGTGACTTCAAGCTCTTGAAGCCGGTCGATATCAAGACCTTTCTCGACAAATATATAATAGAGCAGGAAAAGGCCAAAAAGACTATTTCGGTCGCGGTCTACAATCATTACAAGAGGGTTATGGCTCCTAAGGAAAAAGATGATGTGGAGATGGATAAATCGAACATCCTTATTTTGGGCCCTACCGGTACCGGTAAAACTCTGGCTGCGCAGACTCTGGCGCGCATGCTTTCGGTGCCTTTCTGTATTGCCGATGCCACAGTCCTGACCGAGGCCGGTTATGTGGGCGAGGATGTGGAAAATATACTGGTGCGCCTGGTTCAGGCGGCCGATTATGATGTTAAACTGGCCGAGTACGGCATCGTCTATATTGACGAAATCGACAAAATCTCCCGCCGTGATGCTAATCCCTCGATCACCCGTGATGTCTCAGGGGAGGGTGTCCAGCAGGCGCTTCTGAAGATGCTAGAAGGTACCGAGGCCAATATCCCTCCCAAGGGCGGACGCAAACATCCCGAACAGCAATTTATCAAAATCAATACCAGAAATATACTATTTATCTGCGGCGGAGCATTTGACGGACTGGAAAATGTCATCCTGCGCCGTGTGGGCAAAAAGGCTCTGGGCTTCCAGGCCGAGAAGAAAAGCATCGACAGCCGCAAAACCGGAGAAATTCTCGATCTTTGCCAGCCGCAAGACCTTCTCAATTATGGCCTTATTCCAGAGCTGGTGGGGCGGATGCCGGTTATCAGCAGTATGCATGAACTGACAACGCATGCTCTGAGACGAATTCTGACAGAACCAAACAATGCCCTTGTCAAGCAGTATAAGAAGCTGTTTAAGATGGATAATATCGAACTGGAATTGGAGGACGAGGCGCTTGACGCAATCGTTGAAAAAGCCCAGCTCAGAAAGACAGGAGCGCGGGCATTAAGAGGTATCATGGAAGAAGCTATGCTCGATGTCATGTATGATCTGCCCTCCAAGGAAGACATCGTTAAATGTGTAATCACCGAGGATGTGATACGAAAAGGATCGGAACCGAAGCTAATCCACAAAGAGAGACGCAGTGCTTAATACTATTGCCGTAGATTATAATGGTGAAAAGATCGAGATTCCCAATACTCTCCCGCTTCTGCCTCTGCGCGACATGGTAATCTTTCCCAACATGGTCGTACCCCTTCTGCTGGGACGTCAGTTCTCCATAGATGCCCTGCAGGAAGCTATGGTAGGCGAAAAACTGATCTTCCTCTGCACCCAGCGCAAAGCCGAAGTCGAGGAACCGGAACAGGAAGACCTCTACCATGTCGGCATGGTGGCCAGGGTTCTTCAGGTGATGAAGCTGCCCAGCCAGATGATCAAGGTTCTAGTGGAAGGAATCGTTCGAGGCAACCTGGTCGATATGTATCTGGACGAAAACTGCTATACGGCAGAACTGGAATTCCCCGAAATCTCACTGGGCGCAAAACGAAACGATATCGAGGCATTATCGCGTCAGGTATCCCGTTATTTCGAGGAATATGTACGGCTTTCGCATCGGATACCGGATGAGGTTTTGATGTATCTGGGTCAGATTGACGATAATCAAAAGCTGGCCGATACCGTGGCGGCGCATCTCGAGGTCAAGTTAAAGGTACGGCAGACTATTCTGGAAGCCTCAAGTGTGTACAAACAGCTCAAGATGCTGGACGGCATCTTAAAGAATGAAATCGAGATTTTGAAAATACAGGATTCAATCGATACCAGTGTCAAGGAATCCCTTTTAAAAAGCCAGCGTGAATATTACCTCCAGCATCAGCTCAAGGCGATCAAAGAGGAGCTGGGGCAGTACGAGGAGGGCGGCGCTGATATTCAGAAGTATGAAAATAAGCTCAGGAAGCTGAAAGCGCCCAAGGAAATTAAGAAAAAGGGGCGTGAGGAAATAGAGCGTTTGCAGAAAATGCATCCGTTTTCTGCCGAGGCAGCCGTGGTACGGGGATACCTGGACTGGCTGCTGGGATTACCCTGGTATCACTATACAAGAGACAATGATGATTTTGAAGAGGTCCGTGGGATTCTGGATGAGGATCATTACGGTCTCAAAAGGCCCAAGAAGCGAATACTGGAACATCTGGCGGTAATCCGTCTGGCGGGCAAGGTGCGCGGGCCGATTCTCTGCCTTGTCGGCCCTCCCGGCGTAGGCAAGACCTCGATCGGGAAATCGGTCGCAAGGGCCTTGAACCGTAAATTCGTGCGTATGTCCCTGGGCGGCATGAAGGACGAGGCGGAAATCCGTGGTCATAGAAGGACATATATCGGTTCTCTTCCAGGACGGCTGATTCAGTCGATCAAACGCGCGGGGTCCTCAAATCCGGTCTTTATGCTGGATGAGATCGACAAAGTGGGCGCCGATTACAAGGGTGATCCGGCGGCCGCGCTTCTGGAGGCATTGGATCCCGAACAGAACAAGGCTTTCTCGGATAATTTCCTTGAAGTCGATTATGATCTCTCGCAGGTGCTGTTTTTGACCACAGCCAATACTCTTCAGGGTATACCTCCCGCACTTATCGACCGCATGGAGGTAATCCGCCTTCCCGGCTATCTGGATTTCGAGAAGATGAATATCGCCAAGGACTATCTTATACCCCGCCTGAAAAAGGAGATGGGACTTTCCAAATACAAGATCAGCCTCGAGCAGCCGGTTTTACTGCAAATTATACGGGATTACACTCGCGAGGCCGGGGTACGAGAACTGGAACGCAAGATCGCCGCTATCTTCAGGAAGATTGCTGAGGATGTGCTCACACATCCCCGCAGGCGCACATTCAAGATGACCAAAGCGAAAGTGCGGCAGATTCTGGGTGCACCCAAATTCCTCCAGATGGAACGGTTGAAGAGTAATGTTGTGGGGCGGGCATACGGCCTGGCCTGGACTGAAAGCGGCGGTGAAATTCTCCCGGTCGAAGTTTCGCTTATGCCGGGTAAAAGTAAGTTGAATCTCACCGGCAAGCTCGGCGATGTTATGAAGGAGTCGGCCGCGGCGGCATTATCGTTTATCCGCAGTAATTACGAGAAGCTGAATTTGAGTAAGGAATTTTACGAAAAGCAGGAAATCCATGTACATATTCCTGAAGGCGCGGTGCCCAAGGATGGTCCCTCGGCGGGCATCACACTTCTGGCAGCAATGCTATCAGCAGTGACCGACATACCGGTGTCGTCAGATATCGCCTTAACCGGTGAGCTGACCCTGACCGGACAGGTGCTTCCGGTAGGCGGGTTGAACGAGAAATTTATTGCGGCCAAACGTGCCAAAATCAAGACTATAATCTGCCCTAAAAAAAATGAGGCGGAGATAGAGGAGCTTGCAAAAGAGATTACCGAAGGGCTGGATATAAAGCTGGTCAAAAGTGCCGACCAGGTCTTATCACTGGTATTTCCAAAAAAGAAGCGCAATGCTCGAACTAAAAAACGCTGAATTCGTTACTTCCGTTTTTGATCTCAAGCAATTCAAAGGACGCAATTTACCCGAAATCGCATTTGCGGGGCGCTCGAATGTGGGCAAATCGTCGATGATGAACCGTCTGATGAATCGCAAAAATCTGGCTAAGACATCCCAGACTCCGGGCAAAACGCGCTCGATAAATTATTTCATTATTGGTAACAGTTTATACTTTGTTGATCTGCCGGGTTACGGCTACGCCAAAGTATCGAAGAAAATGCGAGATGACTGGGGCAGGCTGATGTCTGACTATTTCACGAACTCGCAGAAGCTCTGCGGAGTGGTTCAGCTCGTGGACTGCCGTCACAATCCCACCGAGCTGGATTTGCAGATGCATGAAATGCTGGAGGATTACGGCATTTATTATATAATCGTTTTGACCAAGGCCGATAAGCTGTCCAATAATCAGCTGGTGCAGTCGGTCAAAAAGTCACGAGAGAAATTTGGTCTTCCACCTGACCTGTATCCGGTGCCATTTTCGGCTGTCAAGGGCACCGGCAAAAAACAGGTTTTGCAGTGGATAGAGTGGAGAATAAAGGAATGCAAAGGATAGGATCATGAAGCACACAGCAGTGGTTGGAAGCCAATGGGGTGATGAGGGCAAGGGGAAAATTGTCGATCTGCTTTCTGAGAAAGCGGATATAGTAGCCCGCTCGCAGGGAGGGGCAAACGCCGGGCATACGGTAATTATAAACGGCGAGGAATTCATCCTGCATCTGATACCATCGGGGATTCTGCATCCGGACAAGGAGTGCCTGATCGGAAACGGCGTGGTTACCGATCTCTGGCGGCTTTTTGATGAGATCGAGGGGCTTAAGGAGAAAGGTGTCAGCGTTGATGGCCGTATTTTTATCTCCGGCCTCTCACACCTGGTGATGCCCTACCATAAATGGATGGAGAAACACAATGAAGCTATGATGGGCAAGAATTGCGTTGGCACCACACTGCGCGGTATCGGGCCGACCTATACCGACAAATATTCGCGTTTCGGTATACGTGTATATGACCTTTTCTTTCCTGAGGTCCTGAAATCACGTCTGGAGATGAATTACAAGCTTAAGGCTATAACCGTTTCCGAATACGGCGAGGGCGATTATAAGGATATGAATAAGCTCTACGATCAACTTTTGGTTTTTGCTGAGAAGCTCAAACCGATGGTTGTGGACGGGCCGATTTTTATGGAAAAGGCCAACCGGGACAATAAGCGGATATTATTCGAAGGCGCTCAGGGGACCTTGCTGGACATCGATTATGGTACCTTCCCGTATGTTACCTCATCGAATACGACCATCGCCGGCGCACTGACCGGACTGGGTGTGCCGCCCAGTTATATCCATAAAACAGTGGGCATTGTGAAGGCGTACCAAACCCGTGTCGGCAACGGCCCTTTCCCCACCGAACTGGACAATTCCCAGGGCGAGGAATTACGCGAGGCGGGTAAGGAATACGGCGCCTCAACCGGCCGTCCGAGGCGAACCGGATGGCTCGATCTGGTGCTCCTGAAATATGCGGTACGTATAAACGGCATGACCGATCTGGCTATTACCAAGCTCGATGTATTGGATGACCTGGACGAGATTAAGGTCTGTACTCGCTATGAGCTCCCCGAAGATCGGGGGGAGTTCCTTATCTCGAATTTAGATGCGGTCAAACCGATTTATAAAACACTCAAGGGCTGGAAAAAGCCGATTAAGGGCATGACCGCCTACGAAGATTTGCCACAGGAAACCAAGGAGTATATCCAGTTTATCGAGGATTATGTAGCCTGTAAGGCGACAATAATATCCACCGGCGCAGGCCGTGAGGACACGATTGTGATACCATAGTCGCTAATATATTTTCTTGAAGCCCATATCACAACTGTCATTCTGAGCGAAGCGAAGAATCTGCATGGGACAAAAAGATTTTTCGGTCACTGCGTTCCCTCAGAATGACTGCAAAAAAGCCTCTTTACTTTCATGTATCAGTGAAACATTGCCATGTCTGTTTTGTTTTTTATCAGTGTAAAGCTAAAAGGAGGAATATTATGGCTTTGACAGATAAAAAATGTGTGCCCTGCGAGGGCGGCGTGGAACCGTTTGATGAGGAACAAACCAATGAAATGCTAAAACAGGTATCCGGGTGGGTTATCTGGAACGGACACCTTTACAAAGAGTTTGAATTCAAGAATTTCAAAAAGAATATGGAATTTTTGAATAAAGTGGCAGACCTTGCAGAGGACGAGGGACACCACCCCGATTTTTGCGTGCACTACAATAAGACCGAATTCGAAATCTGGACTCATGCGATAGATGGTTTGTCGGAAAATGATTTCATAATGGCTGCTAAAATCGATGAGCTTTCGGAATAATCAGTTCCAGCGCGACATGAAAGCCGCCGCAACCATGAAGACGACACCGAATCCACCAAGAATCAGGATGCTGGTCAGGTCCTGCCCCAACGGTTTTCCCTCGAAAAGGGTGTGTTGAAGGATGTTTAATAGATGAGTGGCTGGAAATATACTTGCTATATCTTTCAGCCATTTCGGAAATAAAAAGGCGGGTATCGCGGCGCCGCTTAAAAACAGCATGGGCATAAAGAGCAGGTTTGCCGCGCCTATGGTCCCCTGATTGGTCTTCATAATTCCGGCAATACAAAATCCCAGACTGCTGAAAACGAATATACCCAGTGTTGCAATAAGGAAAAGGTCGAGAATGCCTCCGCCGAAATCGGCTTTGTAGGGTATAATCGCCAGAAGATAGAGAACCGCAGTTACCAGCAGCATGAAAAAGTACTGACGCACCACGATTCCCGAAACAATCGTAATCGGTCTTACCGGGGTGACTTTATATCTTCGCAGAATCCCCTTCTCCTTCAAAACCGAGACAGAGATTGCCAGCGAAAACAGGCCGCCGGACATAATGGTGATTGCCAGAATTTTGGAGAAATTATCGGCTACAGTGCGCGCTTTGGGAATGTCGCTGGGATATACGCCGGAAAACACGGTGACATAGAGAATAAATAAAGCCACCGGGAAAAGGAAATTCCAGAAGACAGCCTCACGGGACCGGAATAGAATCTTGGTAGCCACCCATGTGAACATGAAAAACTGTCTCAATCTCTGATTCTCCTTCCGGTCAGCTTGATGAAAACATCTTCAAGAGTAGGTCGTTCGAGATGAAGATCGGTCAGTTCATTGCCTTCTTTTTCGAGTAGTTTTATCAGGTCAATCAAGGGCTTTCCGGCCTGATCGGATTTCATGCTGTATCTATCGCGTTCAAAATCAACCTTGCCATGCTTTTTGGAGAGCTGGGACAGAGTATCATCTTTGATAGGATTTTCTGTCTTGAAATCAATCCGATGGGAGATGCCGGAATTATCGATCAACTCCCTGGGCGTTCCCGCGGCGATTATTTTTCCATGATCGATAATCGAAACCCGATCGCATAGATATTCGGCTTCTTCGATATAATGTGTTGTCAGAAGTATGGTCTTATCCTCGTTGCGGAGTTTATTTATGATGTCCCAGATACTGCGCCGTGCCTGAGCATCGAGGCCTGTAGTGGGCTCGTCGAGAAAAACCATATCAGGATCATTGACCAGAGCGATTGCGAGAGATAATCTTTGCTGCTGCCCGCCGGAGAGATTCTCGAAATAAGTGTTTTTCTTTTCGGAAAGCCCTACCAGCTCAAGGAGTTCATCGACCGGGATCGACTTTTTATAGTATGAGCCGAATAATTGCAATGCTTCCCGTGCCTTAATCTTCTCCTCCATGGCTGATTTCTGGAGCTGCACGCCGAGGATTTGCTTCAGTCGAAAATCGTTTTTCCGGGGATTGTAGCCATTGATACTAACCTCTCCCCCGGAAGCTTTGCGGAGCCCCTCCATAATTTCGACCGTTGTGGTCTTACCGGCGCCGTTTGGCCCCAGGAGACCGAACACCTCGCCCTTTTCGATGTTAAAAGAGACACCATCCACGGCTTTGAGAGAATTATAGTTTTTTCTTAGTTCTTTTACCTGAACATACGACGCCAAGATTTTATCCTAGTTGAGCTTAACGAATTTGAAAGATAATAGTATACTCTGTAAGTCCAATTTGTCAAGAGATAGATTGTTTGGAAAATGTTAGCACAGTAAAAAAATATTTTCTAATCAGAGAACGCTTCCTGACCGCCATAAGCGCCGATGTGGGAGCGGCTGCCGTCGGGATTTGTATAATACGGATCACCCGCGCCGTGAAGCTCCGATTCGGGTGCAAGGTGAAAATCGAGCGAATCTATAAACAGCGGATTGACGGCGATATTTCCGTATAGGCCCTTCCAGTTTGGCATGCCTCTGTATTGGCCGGCCTCGTTGCCGAAGACATTATTATAAGAAACCGGAAAATTCTCCAGCTTGCCATTCATCCAGATTCCCACACAGGGACAAACCCATTCCTCGCGCCAACCGTTAAAAGCGATTATATTGTTTTTGACATACCCGCGCGCATCTTCGGACCAGGCCGCAAAACCGCAGTTGCCGTTGCGGACGATTGTATTGTTGCGCACGTCCATCATCGAAAAGCCGGTGGCGATAATCCCCCATCCGAGGTTGTCATGAACTATATTGTTCAGGACAACCGCCCATGAATTGCCGAATGTGCCGATTCCTTTCCAGTAATTGGATATGCGGTTGCGGATTACAACTGCTTTGGAATCCCAGGTTATGCCGATTCCGGCGCCTCTTCCCTTGCTGATGATATTGCCTGATATAAATGCACTCGCTCCGCGGTATAAGGCGATACCATCCCATCCATTATTTTCGATAAGATTATTTCTGATTGTTATTTGTGAGCCTTCCCGTCCGAAAATCCCACCGATTCCAACCGTGACCGAATCGAGTTGATAATCGTTGTTGATGATTTTGCAGTTTTCAACCGTCACATTGGAATATCTGACCACAACCGCAGCATCGGTGGCGCTGCCGTCGGGATCGCGTTTACCTCCGGTGATTGTAATATTTTGAATAGCAGAGCCATTGCTGTGGTCAAAGAGGATTCCATAACCGGCATTCGTGATGAGGATTACGCTGTCGGTATGTTTGCCCCTGATTGTCAACGCCTTATCTTTGATGTGGAATCCTGCGGTGGCATTGACCCGGGTTTGATGTTCGCTGCAATTGCCGCACAAGGGCTCTACGAATGATTCAGGCTCAGCTTCATATTGGCCGGGAAAGAGATAGATCTCGTCACCGTCACCGGCATTCAAAATTGCCGCCTCCAGCGACCTGTAGGGCGCATAAT
The DNA here is from genome assembly GCA_964496505.1 of uncultured Ignavibacteria bacterium. Taxonomy (GTDB): domain Bacteria; phylum Zixibacteria; class MSB-5A5; order JAABVY01; family JAABVY01; genus JAABVY01. The sequence continues at coordinate 40,138 of CAZBZV010000029.1, forward strand.
CGCTGCCGTCTGCTTCCTCTATTTCCGAAGAAGCGTCGACAATGAATGTGCGATGATCGCCGATTTCGATTTTTTCAGCACAGGATAAGAACAGAACTGCCGGCAGACAGATAAGTACAATGAGCCAGACAGATTTCATAGAACCTCCCGGATTTTTTGAATCTAAGCCAATTTCGGCTTGTATGCAAGATAGAATAGTAATAAATTCAAGGCATGAAATTGACCAAAAAGCAACAGCAGGCTTTGCAAACCAGCAATCTTGATCTCTTTTTCAATCTTCAGCCCTCAAAGGCCGAGATGCAAACGCCTCCTGAATTACCGGATGAAACTGGCTTGGTTTTGATGTATGACAGGCTTAATAGACGCTATTTTGACGGTAAATTGCCGAAGGTTAAAATCGAATGGTCGAAACGAATGAGGATTGCCGGTAAATGCTTTGTAGGGTATAAACTTATCAGGCTGGGCCGGAAATATCATGAGCATTTCCCTGACGAGATCGAGGATACCCTAAAGCATGAGATGATCCATATTCTCTACCCTAATCACGGGCGCGAATTCAAGCTTGAAGCGAAGCGTCTGGGGACTTCCCGCTATGCCAAAGAATATCCGGGCGGCAAAAGCCCGCACAAATATATCTATATTTGCCCCAAGTGCGGCCAGAAATACTACCGCCACCGCCGGATATATAATGCCTCCTGCGGATCATGTTCCGAGGGCGGTTACGATGCGCGCTATAAATTGAAGCTGTACTGGTCGGCCAAAAGCAAAAGGAGGATGAAATGATTAAAAAGATAATATGCGCTTTATTCATATTTTTGCTATCTGCACCGGCGCTGTTCTCACAGATCGAGAATCCGGTCGTTTTTGGTGTGGATGACACTGACAGCCTTTTGCATGCCGAGTTTCATTTTGCTCCTCTGCCCGAATACAATCGGGAATGCAGTCTGACTGTAACGCTGGTTTCAAAGAGTGAAGAGGTCAACACTCATGCTTTCAAGTCCCCGAATATCAAAAGAGAAGGCAGACGATTCATAAGAAAAGACATCTTCATTGAAGGCAAGGAACTTGATTTTAATCTCAAGCTCGGCCCGCAGCGCTATGTCGAAGCTCCGGACACGGTTTTAAGCTGGGTTCCGCCGATTGAGGTTGAGGATTCGTTTAAGGCGACTATTCCGGTCAAGTTTACAGGAGTGGGACAGTATACTCTTCAGCTTATTGAGATGGATAACAGCCAGGATATAATAAAGATGCTGGTTTCGATTGTCCTCGATGAAGAGGGCAGGCTTGTTTATCTGGGGAAATTTCCTCCGCCAACGAGTTATCCTCTGGGAGCGCATCATTATGTCTTCGATGATAAAATACGAACCCGGGTTGAAGGCAGAGCGACAAAGTCCCGCATGCATCAAAAGTCCTGGCCGGAACCTTTCGATATCGATATGACCTTCTCCCCCACCCCGAAGGTCGGGGAGAGATCGCAGGTGGATCTTACAATAGCGCCCTATATTCCGGGAGTTACCGATATGCAGTACGAGATAATCGGCGCTACTAACCTTCTAATAGATTCACTCTCCTCTTCGCCGGGACCTATGCCTGCTGAAATCGAAAATTTTGAGGTCTCGTTCCAGATGATGCCCAAAAGCAGCGGCCGTTCTTATATCTCATTCGAAATATTCGGCTATCGTCCGGAGGCCGAGCGCAGTAAAATGCCGTTTTCCAGAATAGATTACCACATGATATTCGGCAGCGACAGCAGTCTTTTGTATATGGGCGAGGTTGATCCGTTTGCAGTCGGTTTCGAAAGCGGCAATCCAGCCTATAAAGCTATTGATGAGATCATGGATTTTTCGCAAACCGGATACGGTGAAAAGATCTATCGCTCCGAGCCGGATTATGAGCATGAACGGATACGCGAGCAGTTCGTGAGAGATTCCATAGAAGCCAGCAGAATGCAGGATACGCTTGAGACCGAGGGCGAAGATTAGGCCGCAAATATACCACTGCTTAAAAGCCAAAAGGGCGGTTTTGCTTGAAAAAAGCAACTTCTTTTGTTACATTCGTAAAATTGTTCTATTGGTCTATGTGTAATCTTGGAATACGGAAAGGATAGATTCATGGCAGACGATGCAAAGAAACTCTATGATGAGTTGATTCAAAGAAGGAAAAAAGCCGCTCTTCTGGGCTCAGCCAACGGCATTCTTGGCTGGGATGAGCGCACTTATATGCCGCGCGGAGGCGTGGAACATCGTGCCAGCCAGATGGCATTGATTTCGGGCATGGTGCATGAGATGTCGACCGCCCCGGAAATCGGTGAAATACTCTCGAAACTGGAGGACTCCGAGTTGGTTAAGGACCCGGTTTCCCCCGAAGCAGTCAATATTCGCGAAATCAGGCGTTCTTATGACAAAGATACCAAGCTTCCCAGGGAACTTGTGGAGGAAATTTCATCGACTACGACCAAGGCGCAGGGTATCTGGCAGGAAGCCCGTAAAAAGGCGGACTTCAGCATCTTCAAGGATATCCTCAGCAAGGTATTCGAATTGAATTTCCGTGTAGCGGAAGCGTATGGCTACGACAAAGACCCTTATGATGCGCTGCTTGACGATTATGAGCCGCATGCCACAACAGAAGAAGTGGCTGATGCCTTCGCCAAGCTGCGCGAGGATTTGGTACCTTTTGTGGAGAAGATAAAAGATTCCGGCAAGCATCCGGATATGTCGATTATCGAAAATGATTACGACATCCATCGCCAGAAACTTTTTGCAAAATCGGCCTCGGCCGCAATTGGCTTTAATTATTCAATTGGCCGCCTGGATGAAACCACTCACCCGTTCTGCACCGGGATCGGGTACGGCGACACCAGAATCCTGACCCGCTACAATCCCAAACATTTCGGGCAGGCATTTTTCGGCGTGATCCATGAATCCGGGCATGGCATTTACGAGCAGAATTTGAAGAAGGATGAATACGGCGGTCTTCCAATGGGCCAGTCGGTTTCCCTGGGTATTCATGAGTCGCAGTCATTATGCTGGGAGAATATTGTCAGCCGCGGCAAGCCGTTCTGGAAACATTTCTTCCCGCGCGCGCAGCAGATGTATCCGGAGATTCTGGGCGGGGTCGATTTCGATGACTTTTTCTTTGCAATAAATGATGTGCGCCCGTCGTTCATTCGTGTCGATGCCGATGAGGTAACTTACTGCCTGCATATTCTACTCAGGTTCGAAATTGAGCAGGGCATCATTCATAAAGAGATAAAAGTCGAGGATATTCCGGTCATCTGGAATGAGAAGTTCACCGAGTATTTCGGTATCACTCCTCCCGATGATGCCCAGGGCTGTTTGCAGGATGTGCACTGGAGCATGGGTGCGCTGGGATATTTCCCGACATATGCGCTGGGTAATCTGTATGCGGCGCAGTTTTATGCCAAGGCTCTGGAGGAGATGCCCAATCTTCATGATGAGTTCGAGGTCGGCAATTTCACCAGCCTCAAGAAATGGCTGAACGAGAAGATACATTATCAGGGTCAGCGTTATCCGGCCACTGAATTGGTCAAGGAGGTTACCGGACAGCCCTTATCGCATAAGCCGTTCATGGATTATCTCGAGAAAAAATTCTCGCCTTTGTATCTGGATTGATGTTAATCGTAATGGCAGGAAAGGATTCCTGCCATCGCAGATAGATGCTTTTAAAATCGTGCGCGGACCTGTTCAGCTCAGACGGAGCAGATCTCAGTGCTCCGCAAGATTTGTGCGCGGAGTATGTCCTCATACTCCGCGTTAATATTTGCGCCGGGATCGCAATCCCGGCATTTTTTTGCATTATTCCCGGCAAACCAAGGCGCACTCAGAATAAAAATCTATAATTAAAATAGATTTATGATTGACAAAATCCCAACTCAATCGTTAATAGAATACGTGCACCATTATCGCATAGACATCGGGGAATAAATTGGTGGTTTGGTTGTAGTTGACTAAAACAATGAAAAAGTTAGGAGGTTTGATGAAAAAAGAATTAATCTTAATCCTAATCACTACTATGATTGCAGCTTCCGCGTGCAGCCTAGCGGATGAGCCGGATTCAGCTCGGGATAAGGTCAAAACAGGAGATATTGAAATCAAGGCTTTTGGGTGCGCTCCTCCGCCTTATGAGCATGGCATTAAATTGCTTTTGTGCCGGATGCCCGAAATCAAACCGGTTGAAATTCCGGATTGGATTGGTGAAATGCCTCGGGATGCTCCTTCGGCGCGACAATGGCATAATGCAATAAAGGATTCTCTAAGGAGTGGTGCAAAGGAGGTGTTGGATTATATTTATGATTCTCTCGGAATATCGGTTATTGTCAAAAGGCCAGCTCCGCAATACAGGGACAATATAATTGCAACAGGGATTACTGATTCAATGGGGAATTTCACTTTTGAGGATATACCTATAGGAAGATATCAACTCATTTGTGAAAAGGTCAGGCCGGATATGCAAGCTATATCAGTATGGGATACACTAACTGAGAAGGAAGAAGACTCATTGATTCAATTTCTGAAAGAAATAAGAAACGATCCCGATATGGCAAGACCGATTGACACACATAATTCTGAACCAGAGAAGGGATTATTCGGAGAAACACACTGTGTGCCGGGAGTAATGAATTATATTCGAGTGGCAGAGGACAGCATATCCTTGGTGCGAACAGGATTGTTCCCGATATTGCCGGGGGAAGATCCGGGGCTCGGAGCCGCCGCCTGGTTAGCCAAATTTAAAGAAAGGGGAGACCAAGATGAACGGAAGAAGGAATAGGTCTTTATCATTATATATTATGGTTGTGCTAATACTTTTATGTTCGGCAAATTTATTCAGTCAAAAATGCAATCAATCACTTGAAATGCTGAGAGGAACGAGGAAAATTCAAAGACAGAAAACAACCTTTATCAATAATCAAGAGAAGGTAAGCTATCCAATCGCCTGGCAAAATCTGACAAACAATATTGACATTATCTATCGCGAAAATGACACCTTAATATATTGCATTGTTCAGACAGATGGAAAATTTGATCGATTTCGTGAATTCGGGATTACGGTGAATTCGAAAATCGAAGACTATTTCACATGCGCCCTTGACTTTGATCAAATCGACTTCTTGATATCTCAAGAAGATATTTTGAGAATTGAACCTGGCACAAAATGTGATTTATGCTTGGACACAAGCTTAATCTGCATAAATATGGATGTGGCATTAGATTCATTTAATCTCAAAGGAAATAGTGTAATCGTGGGGATAGTAGATGCGGGTATCGACATCCATAATCATGATTTTTGCGAACCAGGAGATACTTCAAAAACAAGAATACTATATGATTTTAAGGTATTAGATTCACAAGGCCCATCACCCTTTACTTATGGAACTGAATATACAAAAAGCCAAATTGATAATAATTTACCATTCAATGTGGATTGGAATGGCCACGGCACTGCGGTAATGGGTATTGCCTGCGGAAATGGTATGAATACAGGGCGAGGCATTCCTACAGGCACTTATAAGGGAGTTGCATCTGAAGCGAATATAATCTGCTTTGACTTTGAATATGAATATGAGATAACGAATGCTCGAGTTATTGATGGTGTGTCATACATTGCTGATAAGGCTGATAGTCTGGGAATGCCATGTGCCATCAATCTTAGCCTTGGAAGCAAGATGGGACCGAGGGATGGTACAAGTCCATTTGAATCGGCACTTTCAGCTATCGCATCCTATCCAGGGGTCATCATTGTGAATGCCTCGGGTAATTTCAATTATGTAGATTCCATAGGCGGAGAAAAAGGCAGCCGGTGTCATGCAATTAGATGCGACAAGGATACTGTAAAATTTTTTGCTGGCTCAGCAATTGATAGTACAAGGGAAACCATAAAAATTCAGATTTGGTACCCGGGCGACCAGGATTATTGGGTAATGCTCTTGTCACCCAACAATGATACTCTGGCATATATTGGCCCCAATGGTGGGACGGGTCCTCCCGGCCAAGGTTATTCGAGTCCCTATGGATGCTATGCTGTTCATAATGAGAATTTTGCTGATACAGGACAATATTCTGATCAATATCCAAACACCTATGATAATGAAATATATATTTATCTTGGAGAAGATTATATGAATGGGCAGTTCTGGCCGATAACAAGTGATACATTTAAGATAGTGATGGATAGCGGGCAGGGGAAATGGGATACTTACATTTATTATAGCAACACCAAAAATCAATCTTATATTATTGATTATGATAATGAGGGCACGATTCATGAGCCCAGTAATGCATATAATGTCATATCTGTCGGAGCTTATACTTCAAGGTCGGGATGGTTTGATATCCAAGGATACCCAGTAAATTGGCCCGATTATTATCTCGGACAAGAATGTTACTTTTCATCAGTTGGGCCAACCAGAGATGGGCGAACGAAACCGGAAATTTATGCTCCTGGAGCATGGATTGCTAGCTCTGTTTCAGAATATTATATTTTGGTTCATCCCTTTTACTTCTCATATCTAGCGCAAGATTCATGCCATATGTTTGATAGAGGAACAAGTCTTTCCGCTCCCCATATATCCGGCTTGGTGGCCCTAATGCTCGAAGTTGATCCGACACTTCCCTATTCGGATGTACTCTATTGCCTTCAATCTACCAGCAGCAATGGTTATGACGGAAAAGTTAATGCTTATGATGCACTTGTATGTGCGGGGGCAATCCCTTCCCCTCATTGCCAGGGAAGATGCGGAGATGCAAATAGTGATGGGCCTGTGAATATTTCCGATGCAGTTTGGGTAATCAATTATGTCTTTATCGGCGGACCAGAGCCTTTACCAGTACTGGCATGCGGTGATGCCAATACAGATGCGACCGTTAATGTATCTGATGCTGTATATATAATTGAATATACTTTCCAGGGCGGGCCCGATCCGGGAGATTGTTCGTCAGGATCATGGACTGGTCAGGGTGGCAACTGCTGCCCGTTCTGACCTTTAGATATGACATTAGTTTGCTTGCAGGCAAGGGTGGCCTATTCACTTTAGCGGCAGGTTTCTTATCTATTGTTTCCCCCACATCTGAAGATGTGGGCCACCCTTGCGGAAATTTTATGTGACTGAATTTACATTTGTATCCCACCTATCAGGTGGGCGAAGAGAATTTCACCTGCTATGTTGCTTTCTAAATCAGACATGGCAGTATGACCGGAATTTCCCACATTCCATGTGGGGTACCATTTGGTATGAACCGGACACATAGGTAACACATTAAACCGGGCACATAGGTAACA
>CAZBZV010000030.1:0-12011 GCA_964496505.1 uncultured Ignavibacteria bacterium
GTGGGCGTTTATCTTGGGAATAAGAAAATCGGCAACGGGCACGGCCTGAATAAGAAAGAGGCGGAACAGAATGCGGCCAAAAAGGGACTGGAAAAGCTGGCCAAAATAAATAAGCAAAATCTGAATTTCTTTCATAAACTGGAGGAAAAGTGAAAATTGTAGTACTCGTTAAGCAGGTACCTGAAATCGCTCTTGTGAATGTGGACGAGAGCTCCGGGAAGGTAGAATATCCGCAGGGTCCGGGAGTTATTAACCCCTTCGACTCCTACGCTATCGAAGAAGCCCTCAAAATCAAGGAAAAAGACGGCGCGGAAACGGTCGCCATCAGTGTCGGCGGCAAGCAAAGCGAAGTTGCCCTGAAAGAGGCGTTATCGCTTGGAATCGATAAGGCCATTCTGGTTTCCGATCCGCTCTTTGAAAATTCGGATAATCAGGCTGTGGCAAAAATTTTGGCGGCTACCCTGAAAAAAATGGGAGAGTTCGACCTTGTTTTAGGCGGCAAGCAGGCAATTGATTCGGACGATGCCATGGTTCCGGCGGCGCTGGCGGCACATCTGGGAACGGCCCAAGCCATGTTCGTGCGCAAAATAACCGAAATATCCGACAGCTCGATTACACTCGAGAGAGCTACCGAGGATGGCCACGATGTGGTCGAAGTCGGCCTTCCGGCCGTACTCTCTGTCGTAAAAGAGATTAATGAACCGCGTCTGCCCTCTCTAAAGGGTAAGATGAAAGCAAAGAAGGCCACAATCGAGCAGTTTTCGGCCTCGGATCTGGGTCTTGACGGTGAAGGCGTGGGTGAGAAGTCGCCCTCGAAGACTGAGAAGGCCTCGAATCCTCCGCCGCGGCCCGCTGGCGAAAAGATTGAAGGGGAAACACCGGAAGAAATCGCCGACAAATTGTTCAAGAAGCTTCGAGAGGATCAGGTTATTTAAAATTAAAGCCGGCTGACACATCGCTGCCGGCTTTTTTTATGAGATTTTGATCTCCTTCTTGCTGGGACGCAGTTTTTGCGCCACAGATGGGAACATATATGTCTGATAAATGTGTTATAAATATATGAGAATTGTGCTTTTATGAGATTTTAAATTTAAAGCTTGACAACTTATTACATACCATGTATTTTGAAAGCGGGAAGGCATGCCCAAAATCAATGAGGTTTGCCTTACCCCTAACCTCAAGTGAATAATTTGATTTTATCTGGAGGAAGATAGATGAGTAAGACAAGGTTATGCCGCCTTGTGATTGTGGCCTTGATTGCCGTGATTCTATGGTCCACTCCTTCCGGTGCGTTAGACCACCCCTGGGATGGTACCAAGCTGATCGATACGGCCTCTGTATCGTCATCCGGACCCAATGGGGATCCAACTGATGGCAATACAGGTGATGGTCAGGAGTCGGCTCCCAAAAGCTGGCACAGTTGGTTCTCAAGCTGGCTGAACGGACTGTTTGGCGCCAATGATATCGAAAAGAATGAAGAGGAGCACAAGAGCAGGGAAACCGAGAGTAAGTCCAGAAAAAATGACTTTACTCAAAAGAAACTGTTAAGACGATAATTAATTTAATTTGATAGGACTATGAATCCACACCTCTCGAACAGGAAGCGGGTTGTCCTTGATGAGTTAAACCAAATTGAGTTACTTGTCATACAGGGCAAATTGAGTCAGGCCAGAACAATACTGGCTGCTCAGATAGACAGTTATGCCCGTGAACCTGATTCAATAAAGGCCGAACTTGACTATTATCAGGCTTTGATCCAGCATGCGGAGCTCAGCTACGACAAGGCTCTGAAAAATTCCCTCTCCTCCTTCGAATATTATAGATCAACATCGGACAATAAGAAAATCGGCCGGCTTCAGAAATTAATAGCCCGTATTCAAATGGATATGGGCAATTTGCCGGAGGCGGAACAGACTTATCATGACTGTCTTGCCACCTGGAGGCGCATAAAAGACCGTACCGGGATCTTTGAATGTCAGAACCGTCTGGCGCAGATCAAATTCATCCTGGGCGATTATGAAGCCTCCGCCGAATACCTGTTGAAGGCGATTGAGAGCTTCCAGGCCTCGGCCAAAAATGATCTCAATGCCGAGATTACCCTGAAGAGGTATTATGGTAACCTGGCTCGTATTTATATTCTCACCGGTAACTGGAGCGAGGCCGAAAGGCTCCTTAGGGAGTGTGTAGAACATAACAGGAAGAACAAGGTAACCGATTCTTTGATTCGTAACCTTCTCTCTCTCGGATATCTGGGAATTCGGCTTCGTGACCAGAGGCTTTGCGAGGATTGCTTTGCCGAGGTCAAATCGCTTCTGGATTCCACCCAACTTCCTCGTGAAGAAGGCATTCTTTACGAGTATCTGGGCGAATATTACACCGAATTCAACAAATTCGATCTGGCACTACAGGCCTTCAACACGGCTTTGAAGATTTCGCGCAAGATGCCCTCGAACAACACCTTGTATTCACAGACTCTTCGCAGGCGGGCAGAGCTCTATCTGGCAACCGCCCGGTATGATCTGGCCTATAAGGATGCTTTGGAGGCTCATAAGGCTGCGGAAAAGGTTGGAGAGAGTGTTGAGGTGGCTGCCAGCCTTAAGGTTCTGGCCCTGGCCTCTTCGGTGCATCATGCCGGTAAAGATAAAACCGATTATTTTGAGGAAGCCGAGAAGGCATTTTCCACGCTGGGTGAGAAATATGAGATTGCCCGGATGCATCTGGCCTTTTCGAGTATAGAGATTGACGATAATGACTTGGCCAAACTCGAATGGTGCCGGAATCATCTGCGTGAAGCCCGTCAGCTCTTCAAAGAGCTGGAAGCCGGTTATTATTCTGCCGTTTGCAGCCTGATCGAGGCCGAACTGAATTACAGGAATTCCGAGTTCGACCGTGCTTTCAGCGCTATCGCTGCTGCCGAAGAATACTTCGATGAGTCGGGAAACGAAGATGATGTCAATGCAGTTCACGGTCTTAGAAGAAAGATCGAAGCGGGGATGCTGGAGATTGCGACCTCGGATGCAAATGAATACAATTTGGTTCGGTCGATTATAGAACCCGGTGAGTATGTTAAACTGCGGCAGGCGGACTTGAACTACACTCTGCAGTTTCTGGCGGAACGTGTTTTTGCGGATACCGCCTTTATCGGCCTGTTCGATGCGGCAAAGAAAGATTTTACCCCTCTTGCCCAATATGAGTTCGACCTTGAGAAGCTCGAGGATTTGAAAAAGGTTTTAAACTATACGGGGATTCGTCCCGATAATTTGAAGCCGTATTATATCACCGCTCCCTACCAGTCCTCCAACGGCAATGCGGAGATCTTCAATTCGTTTAAAGACGCGGGAAGTATTATTTTAATTCCCATGGACCTGGGAGCGCAGAAATCCGCCATAATATTCCTGCAGAGAAACACTGATTCCGAGAAGACCGGATTTTTCAGCAACACCGATTTGAATCTTTCAATTGCATTTTCCGATATTCTGGCTTTCAGGGCTGTGGAGGAAGAAAAAGACAACCTCGAAAAGGATAATTTCAGGCTGCGTACTCAGCTTGAGGATCGCTGTGCCTTCCCCAACATAATCACCTCCAATAAAAGCATGCTCAAGATGCTGGAGAAGGTGATTCAGGTCAAGGATTCACCGATCTCGATCCTGATTCAGGGCGAAACCGGCAGCGGCAAGGATTTGTTGGCTAAGACGATTCACTATAACTCTGTACGCAAGGAAAAGAGATTTATCTCGGTGAATTGCGCCGCCCTCCCGGAGACATTGCTTGAAAGCGAATTGTTCGGATATAAGAAAGGCGCCTTTACCGGGGCAGACCGTGACCGTGCAGGACTTTTTGAGGAAGCCGATGGCGGCACCTTCTTCCTGGATGAAATCGGTGAGATGCCCCTATCGATTCAGGCCAAACTTCTGAGAGTACTTGAGGACCAGGAAGTTGTCCGTCTGGGCGATACACGCGGGCGCAAGGTCGATGTGCGTCTGCTTTCTGCCACCAACTGTGATCTGAAGGAAATGATGAGCGGAGGACGATTCCGTCAGGATCTGTATTACCGTCTCTCGGCCATGCAGCTTAGAATACCGCCTTTGAGAGAGCGCAAAGATGACATACCCCTTCTGATCAATCATTTCCTGGAAAGATATGACTCCAATGTCACGATTGATCCGGAAGTCCAGCAGATATTCATCTCTTTCTCATGGCCGGGGAATGTGCGTGAGCTGGACAACGAGATCAAGAAGATGGTTCTGCTCTCGGGCGATCGCAGGAAAATCACGACTGACCTTCTTTCGAGGAAGTTCTTCAAGGATTCTGACAATCGCAGAGAGCTCGATCTTCCTGAAATAGAGAATTTCGGAGGCGGTTTTACGCTTTATGATTACATATCCATGTTCGAGAAGAAGTATATAAAGGAAGCTCTTTCCAAGAACCGATGGGTGAAAAAGCATGCCGCCAATGCTCTCGGTATTCCGGAATCAACCCTCCGGCTTAAAATAAAAGAGTATAAGATTTCTAAAGAGTAGAAAATCATTGATTAAATTTGAAGAGTCCGGCGCAGAAATTGCCCCGGGCTTTTTTTATTGTCTTTCATGATGTTACGAAGCCCTTGATTTAAACGCCGACATCTATCGCAGATTTTGCGATTTAACCCTGTTTTATTCTTTTCCAAATAATACTTGCGGTCTTTTCTAAGTTGTTGTAAATTCACGGCTTGAGGTATTTCTTCAGTATTTCAAATTGGCATGATATTTGTATCGTATATTAGGCGTAAGCTATTGTGAATAAAAGAGAAATCTGTCATTTCCTGACAACTTTTGGGCGCTCGGGAGAATTCAATATGGAATTCGACCGCAAGCTTCTGCAAAAGGCCGGTTTGGATAACAGGGAAGTCTTCTTCAGAATTTACACCTGGAATCCCCCTGCTGTCTCACTGGGCAAAAATCAGGATTCAGGCAGAGTATTGGATACGGAATACCTCACAAAGGCGGGGGTCACTGTAGTAAAGAGGCCTACCGGTGGCCGGGCCATTTACCATAAAAACGATGTTTGTATTTCATTGGCGGGTATTCTGCATGACAGGGGCGCCGGCGGAATTACTGCCAAAGAAATATATAATAATTTTGCGGAAATACTAAAATTGTTCTTTGAAAACCTCAGAACAAAAACAGTGCTGGCCCGCGGGCCAAGGCTGTCCGGAGGTCACAGAAGCGGAATCGGAAAACTCCCGTGCTTTTTGAGTGCCACTCCCTACGAACTTCTGGCATCAGGCAGAAAGATAGCCGGAATTGCCCTCTATGTCGGCAAGGACAGATTTCTGGTACAGTCTTCGATCAGGGTTTCGCCGCATTCGGTGGATGATTTCGAATATTTCAAAGGATTGGTAAAGGATGAGTCTGTGCTTGCCAACATTACCTCCCTCGAAGAAGAGACGGATCAAAGGTTCTCAGAGGATGATTTAGAGAAAGCTCTGTTGAAAGCTTTATCGACGGGCAAAGGATATTACGTAATAAACGTAGATGAAGGTGAGATTTGAGAGAAAGTTACGGAATCTTCTCAAAAAATTTAATTGAACGTAACAAGGTGCTTAAGGGTCTATATTGAGACTTATTAACCTTGATGCAGAGGCCAAAAAGCGCTTGACACAGAGGTGAAATTGTCCTTTTATTATGGGTTTAAATGCTGTCATGGAGACAGATTTATGCCCGTAATCTGGACCTTGTTTTTGAAAGAAAAATTTATCTTAGTCAACTATACGAGGAAGCTTTTAATAGGTTTCATTCCAATCGTTATCTTCGCATTAGTTGAAGGTTAGAAAAAATATGGTTTTAAAATATTTCCAGGAGGTTTAGCTGATGCTGTTTGCCAAAAGATTATCAATATTTTTGGTGGCGCTGTGTTTATTTGCATTCCTGACCAATACTGTTTTTGCGGCCACGACAGGCAAGATTGCCGGTGTGGTGGTTGACAAGAATACACAGGAACCGCTCCCCGGAGTAGCTATTCAGCTTGAGGGGACAAAGATAGGCGCCCTGACAAACGTCGATGGTGAGTATGTGATATTGAATATCCCTCCCAAAACATACACTGTCAAGCTTCGTCTGGTCGGTTACAAGACTCAGATCGTTCCGGAAGTGACGGTTGAGACGAATAAGACATTTCGACTGAATGCGGAACTTGAAGAGACGGTGATCGAAGGCGAGGAACAGATCGTAACGGCCAAGATCGATCATGTCAAGATCGACGAGGTTCAGAACATCAGAACCGTAGGTGTGGATGAAATCGAAGCCATGCCGGTGCAGGACGTCGACCAGATTCTTTCGGTGCAGGTCGGTGTTGTAACGCGCGGCGGCGAAATTCATATCCGCGGCGGACGTTCCGGCGAGGTATCCTATATCGTTGACGGGGTCGAAACCCGAGACCCTCTGGGCGGTCTGGGTGCAACCGACGTCGGTATCAACCTGCAGTCCAACTCACTGCAGGAGGTCCAGATTATTAAGGGCGGCTTTGATGCCGAGTATGGCGGAGTTATGTCCGGGGTTGTTAACGTGGTGACACGTGAAGGTGATATGCAGTTGACCCGCGGACGTCTGGAATTCTGGACCGATAATTTCAGAGTAGACGAGTTGAACGACTATTCCAGAAATTACGATCAGATATCCTTCAATATGGGCGGACCCGAGCCCTTCTTGTCGCAGCATCTTCTGCCCGCACTGGGCATTGATTACTTTCAGGAGAAGCTGGCTTATTTCGTGAATCTCGATGTGAAGAAGCGGGACGGTGTGATCTCTTATAACGATTATGCTCCCGCGCTTCACCAGAGGTCTTATAAGACGCATGATTTCCTGGGACTGACTATCGGCGACAGGCAGTACAACAGTTATCAGTTGCAGACCAAGCTGACATTCAATCCCGGCGGGGGCTTGAAGCTCACGTTTAACTACACTGGTTCCTGGGATGTGTATAATCCCTTCGACACTTATTCCTGGGATTTCAGATACACCCCGGGCACCGCGCATTACGTGGAGGAGACCTCACATCTGTTCAGCGCGACATTCAGCCATCAGCTCAACCAGACAACATTTTATGAAATCGTTCTTTCACGTTATTCGAAAGAGTATTTCCAGTCTCCGGATGATCCCAATAATCCGGGCAATCCGCTCGAACCGGATGACTTCATGGTTTATACCGATTGGGAATTTTATGCGGATGATAACAATAATGGACGATATGATGCTCCTGAGCCGTTTATCAATGCCAGCGGCGACACGACATTCCTCGGAGATCCGCAGTACACCAATGGCGATGCGCTGGGTTTCTTCGGAGCCTGGTACGGTATAGGAGACTATTGGGGACTTTTGGGAGAGGACGGCCAGGAGAGCTTCGATGAGGTAAACTGGAAACAGGCCCAGAACCTCTTCGACACCCTTTACTGGGACTGGGACAGAGATGGTTATATCGATAATGCTGACGGCGAACCGTATGTCGATTTAAACGGCAACGGCCAATGGGATGTCGGTGATTTCTTCTACCAGGGCTGGGACACCAACGGCGACGGAAAATATAATCCTGAACGCGGTGAGATGATTAATGTTGACGATCCCGAGCCTTATGTCGATGGAGATAAGAATCTGGGAGAGCCTTTTATAGATGTCAACCAGAACGGTATTTTCGATAACGGTATTGATGAATTCGTGATGTCCTCCGATCCCACGGTTAATATGGATCTGAACCGGAACTCACAATATGACGGTCCCAATGATCCATGGACGCCGGGCGTACCGTTCGAAGACTTAAACGGCAACGGTCTTTATGATGCTCCCAACGGTCGCTACGACTATGGCGAGCCGTTTGTCGATTTGAACCATAACGGCAAATGGGATGCGGCCGATGGCTTTTTCGATTACGGTTATAATCAATGGGCCTTCTACCAGGATCGTAAATCGATCGTCAACACTCTTGATTTCAAAGTAACCAAACAGCTCTTCACAGAGCTTCAGAATAAAACCGGTTTCCAGCTGAAGTATAACGAGATCAGTATGGCTGACCTCCGTTATCCCTGGCAGCCGTATGACGGTCAGCCGGACGGCGGACCATGGCCGGAAATCGGCGTGTTCCGTGATTTCTATGAGCAGTATCCATGGGAAGGAGCCTTCTTTACATCCTTCTCTCTGGAGTTCGGTTCATTGATCGCCAAGCTGGGCGCCCGGCTGGATATATTCAAGCAGTCCGATAATATTGGCCAGCTCGAGGTCGAGGATCTCGAGGGCAAGGACTCTGATGAATACAGCACGAAGATCTCGCCCCGTATTGGAATCAGTTATCCGATTACGGATAAAGCCAAGATATATTTCAACTACGGGCATTTTTACCAGCTTCCCGAGTTCCAGTATATGTACCGCCGTGCCACGCAGGCCTCCAATGCCTTTGGTATCGTGGGCAACTTCAATCTGGATTATCAGAAGAATATTCAGTACGAAATCGGTATGACCTATACTCTTTCCAATGATTATATCTTCGAGATGGCCGGTTTCTATAACGACTGGTTCGGCCTGATTAACTCTCAGAGAAAGACCTATGGTCCTTTCCAGCGCAACGAGTACGAGAACTCGGACTATGCCAGAACTCGTGGACTCGAATTCGAGCTGCGTAAGGTTTACGGAAATTACGTTTCCGGCCGTGCCAGCTATACCTATGCTTTCGCATATGGCAAGAGCTCCTCGGAGTCCTCGAACTACTTTGACGATTTCTATAACAGAGCTATTCCGATTCGTGAATTCCCGCTCAACTGGGACGTAAGACATCAGCTTACCATGCAGTTCTCATTGAGCATTCCCAAGTCCGATAAACCCAAACTGTTCGGTTTCCGGATTCCCAACGACTGGAACGCCACTGTTATCTGGCAGTATGGTACAGGTTATCCTTACACACCGACCAGGGATTATCCCGGTCTCAGGCTTCTCCCGGGTGAGGATCCGCAGCAGAACAGCCTGCGTTACCCTGCCTATTCCAATGTCGACCTGAGATTCCGGAAGAATTTCAGCCTGGCCGGTCTGGATTATGTGTTCGAGCTATGGGTTACCAATCTGTTCAATACCGAGAACTGGGATATTGTTTACGGTGCCACCGGACGTCCGGACACAGGAACCAATATCAGCGGGCAGGTGAAGGAAGGTTCGGAATATTCGAATAATCCTTACAATTACGGAGCTGGCCGAAACATTCGTTTAGGCTTAGCCCTGAACTTTTAAAGTATAATGTAAGGTTCTGAATAATGAGATTATTTAAACTGACAATAATAATATTGGGCGTATTCCTGATTTTTGCCGGACCGTTTGCGTCCGGCAAAATGAAGGATAACCCTGGCTATAAAAGCTGGGTGAACGATCCCTTCTTCAAGCCATCCGAAACCGGCATACCCAATTCTCAGAATTGCAGCCATCGGGTCGGCAACGTATTTTTGACAATTACTAACTACGGCTTTTTCGGTGCAAAATTCTGGCAGGATCCTCTGCGTGAAGAATACTGCACTTACGGCAGCGAAAATGAGCCCTCCGGGATGGAGGCGCCCTCATTCGAGTTTCCCGCCGGCTCCGGTATCAACTATCTCTTCCAGGGAGCCCTGTGGTTCGCTGCTGTTATTGAAGATGACACGCTTTGCAGCGTGGGCGCCGACGGCTGGCAGTGGGTGAACGAGATGTGGCCGGCGGCGATTCCCGGCGGCGGAATCGAGAGAAAGTCGAATCGCAAGGGCTCGCCGTACTATGCCGATGATGCTATTTCCGAAGACGATTATTATGCCACCTATACCGACACGCTTACGGACCAGACCTATGTTGCCATGGACCCGATCGAGAATCGCGCCCATATACCAATCAATATCGAGGTCAATCAGAGGTCATATGCCTGGAGCTATAAATATGCCGAGGATTTTATCCTGATCGACTTCATGTTGAGAAACATCGGCATGAAAACCATCCGGAAGGCATATATGGGTCTATACATCGATGCCGACATCTGGGCCGGGCCTACATCCAATGATCCCAGGGGATATGAGGATGATTATTCCGGGTTTAAGGTATCAGTGCCTTCTCCTGCCGGCGGAGGTCTGGAGGATACTATTAACATCGCATGGACCGCTGATAATGACGGCAATCCGGTAGGCGGCGTTTTCGACCAGTTGAGCCCGACCGGCGTGGCCGGTACCAGAGTGGTTCGATCACCCAATCCCGAACTGCAGTATTCCTTCAATTGGTGGACTTCTAACGGCTATAACGTTAACTATGACTGGGGCCCGATGAGGGAAGAAAATTATCGAGATTTTGGTACTGGCGGTTTGGGAACTCCCGAAAAAGATAGAAACAAGTATTATATCCTTTCCAACAACGAATTCGATTATGATCAGCTCTATGCGGCTGTAGACTACTCCGATCAAGGCTGGCTGCCTCCGCCTGCTTCCGATCTGGCGACCAATATTGCCAATGGTTTCGATACGAGATATCTGTTCTCATTCGGCCCGTTCAATATAGAGCCGGGCGATTCGCTTCTGATTACCTGCGCCTATGTCGCTGGTGGCGATTTCCACCAGAAGCCGTCGGATTTTTCAGATAATTATGATCCGCAGAATCCGGATGCACTTTATGATGCGCTAGATTTTACGGATTTAGCTATCAATGCCACCTGGGCCGCCTGGATGTATGATAATCCCGGCGTGGATACCGACGGCGATCTGGATTCCGGAAAATACCGAATCAGAATTGATACTATTGTCGAGAATGGCGATACAACTTTCTCCGAGACCAAGGTCTATTACGAAGGTGACGGTGTGCCCGATTTTAAAGGTCCTCCTCCTCCTCCATCACCTCAGCTTCGCTATGAAGCCATTCCCGGTAAGGTGACTTTGAGGTGGAACGGAATTGAGACGGAAAATTATCTCGATGATTTCTCGCAGAGAAAGGATTTCGAGGGTTATCGTGTTTACATGGGAGAAGAGATAAAGCTGGATGCCTTCGCTCTTCTGACCTCCCATGATTTGCTCGACTTCAATCGTTTTATATGGGATCCCGGCAAGCAGAAATGGTCTCTGAAGGACATACCATTCTTCATGGATGAGCTAAAAGGGATTTACGGTGAAGATTTCGATCCTCTGGATTACCCCGAATCCAATCCGTATATCGATAATGAAGGAAATAAATATTATTTCGAAAAGGTCGACTGGAATCAGTATTTTGCCGATCCCAAGGGAATTCGAAAGGTCTATCAGGATGAGATCGATCAGGGAACCGTGACTGCCGATACGGGACAGGCCGAATTTCCCAATAACTATTTCGTAGAGGATACCGATGGCAAGACCTACCACAAATATTATGAATATGAGTATGCAATAGATGGGCTCAGGCCCTCGCAGTTTAAATATTTCGCAGTAACCGCCTTTGATTTCGGCAATCCCGAAAACGACCTGGAGCCTCTGGAATCATCTCCGTTGTCGAACTATGTCAAGGTCTACCCGATTTATTCGGCCGAGATTGCTGAAGAAATTGACGCCAAGATTTCGGTTTATCCCAATCCGTATCGTATTGATGCCGGATATGCGGATGACGGCTTTGAAAATCCGCGTGGCCGTGGTACCGAGTTCGAGCGCCGTATCCACTTCATCAATCTGCCGGAGGAATGCACGATCAAGATCTGGACTACCGACGGCGACCTGGTGCGCGAGATAGAGCACTATCCGGGCGGCCAGTTCTCGGAAACCAATTCCAAGGCTTACTGGGATTTGATTACACGTAATACTCAGGCCATCGTAACCGGAATCTATATATATAGTATAGAATCCGAGAGAGGCACTGAGCTCGGAAAGATAGTTGTGATTAAGTAAGTGAGGGAGGCAATTAGCGCTCAGGGGAAAATGATGAGATTAATATCGGCTTTTATAATTCTAACCTTGCTTCTTTTGCCTGGAGTATTGTACGGTCAGGCGAAGGTTGCGACAGCGGGGGCGCAGTTTTTGGAGATAGGCG
>CAZBZV010000030.1:12111-47314 GCA_964496505.1 uncultured Ignavibacteria bacterium
CCTTCAACGAGATCTTTTCGGTACGAATGGGTCAGCGTTTCCAGATCGACACGGGCGGTTTCTCGGCCGGAGCGGGAGTGAAGCTCCCTGTCAGCGATTACAATGTCCGTCTTGATTATGCTTATTTTGATTTCGGCATACTGGAATCGGTTCACAGGTTCTCTATCGGATTTAGTTTATGACAATAGAAGGAGATTAATACAGCGTATTGCTAACGAGACATAGATTATTTTGAAAATATTGATGTATTTATAAAGTAGCTGGAGGATTCTATATGAGAGGAAAAATTTGGCAATTGAAAACAACAAAACTTGTGATAAGCTGCGCATTGGCATTGCTTATATCATTACCGGCGGTTCTTTCGGCGGAAATGATGGAGGATCCCGGGGCCAGTGAGCTGAGGGATTTGCGCGGCTATTTGAAACCGACCGAGACCGGTATTCCGAATACACAGCATCGAGTCCACAAGGTCGGCAATCTGCTCATGTGTATTTCCAACTGGGGATTCTTCGGCAGCCAGATTGACGAAGGCATCAGGGACCCGGAAACCGGCCTGTTGGCACCTTCCGCGGAATTCCCGGCCGGTTCCGGAATAGAATACCTTTTCCAGGGTTCGCTCTGGATTGGTGCGATCGTCGAGGAAGATACTCTGGTCAGTGTCGGGGCCGACGGTTGGCAGCATGTTTACGAGATGTATCCTGAGGCGATACCGGACGGCGATATCGAAAAGCGGTCGATAAGGCCCAACGATCCGGCCTATCATCCCGATGCCGTATCCGAGGCCGACTATATTGCGGAATACACGGATACTCTAACCGATCAGTCCTATGTGGCCAGTACTCCTATGGATAGAAGGCCTCACAAGCCGATTAATATCCGCATTAAGCAAAAGAGCTATTCCTGGAGTTACAAGTATGCGGAGGATTTCATTCTCTTTGACTTTTTGATTTACAACATAGGCGTCAAGAGCCTTCGCAAGGTCTATATGGGAATTTACATTGACGCTGATGTCTTCCATCCGGACGCCAATCCAAACGGGTTTGCTGATGACATCTGCGGTTTTAAGTGGACCTATATAAGAGAGGCGGATAATCTTGAGGACACTATCAGAATCGCCTGGATTGCCGACAATGAGGGCGATCCGGAAGGAGGCGCATTCAATTATGCAAGTCCGGTCGGTGTAACGGGTACCAGGGTTGTTCGGACGCCCAATCCCGAACTGCAATATTCATTCAACTGGTGGGTTTCCGAGCAATACAATCCCTCCAAGTACGACTGGGGTCCGATGATGGAGGACAACTATCGTGACTATGGTACCGGAGGATTAGGCACGCCTGAAGGCGACAAGAATAAATATTATATCATGTCCAATAATGAATTCGACTATGACCAGATTTATTCGGCCATAGATTTCTCTACGGAGGGCTGGCTTCCTCCGCCGGCTGCGGATCTGGCCTCCCAGCTTGCCCGAGGATATGATACCCGTTATCTGATATCATTCGGCCCGTTCAATATCGAGCCCGGAGATTCTCTGCCGGTTACACTCGCTTATGTGGCCGGGGATAACTTCCATAACAAGCCGGATGATTTTAAGGACTTTGATATGAATCAGCCGGATAAGTTTTATGATAAACTCGTTTTCAGCGATCTGGGCTTGAATGCTACCTGGGCTGCCTGGGTTTATGATAATCCGGGAATCGATACCGACGGCGATCTGGATTCGGGCAAATGCCGACCGGTGGTCGATACTATAATCGAGGGCGACGATACTACAATTGTCGAGGATTGTATTTACTATGAGGGTGATGGAGTTCCCGACTTTGACGGCCCGCCGCCGCCGCCTGCGCCATACATCAGATATTCGACCCTGCCGGGCGAGATCACCATTCGTTGGAATGGTATGGAGACCGAACGGTTCAACGATCCGTTCTCGGGCTTCGAGGATTTCGAAGGCTATCGTGTCTATATGGGCAGGGAGCTGAAAATCGATGATTTCGCGCTTCTGACCTCTCATGATATCGTTGATTATAATCGGTATTACTGGGATGTTGGAAAAAAGAAATGGTTCCTGACGGGTATTCCAATGACGCCTGAAGAGCTCAAGAATCTTTATGGTGATGATTTTAACCCGGCCAATTATCCTGAATCAAATCCTTTTATAGCGCCGAACGACACCAAATACTATTTTGAGAAGGTTGACTGGAACCAGCATTTCGCCGATCCTCGCGGAATCAGAAAGGTTTACAGAGACGAGATCGAATCGGGAGCCGTAACGGCCGATTCGGGGATTGATCTCTATCCCGAAAATTATATCGAGATCAATGATACCATGTATCATAAATTCTATGAATATGAATATACAATCGATGGTTTGATTCATTCTCAGCCGGTATTCTTCTCGGTGACTGCATTTGACTTCGGTAATCCTGAAAATGCGCTCGAGCCGCTGGAGTCTTCACCTCTGACTAATGCTATAAAGGTTTTCCCGATCTTTTCGGCTGACCAGGTTGAGGAGAATGATGCAGAAGTGAAGGTTTATCCCAATCCGTATCGTATTGATGCCGGATATGCCGAGGACCGGTTCGAGGATCCACAGCGTACCGGTCGAACCGAATGGGAACGCCGAATACACTTCATCAACCTGCCGGAGAAATGCACGATCAAAATCTGGACGGTTGATGGCGATCTGGTGCGAGAGATCGAGCATGAACCGGGCGGTCAGTTCTCGGAAACCAATTCCAAAGCCTACTGGGATATGATTACGCGTAACACGCAGGCAATCGTGAGCGGAATATACATCTACAGCATTGAGTCCGATGAGGGCACCCAGTTGGGTAAGATTGTAGTCATTAAATAGAAAGCTTAAACTAAAGATGAGGATATAGATATGAAGACTAAATTTTACCTTTTTATTCTGATTCTGCTTCTTTTGCCTGGAGTGTTGTACGGTCAGGCGAAGGTTGCGACAGCGGGGGCGCAGTTTTTGGAGATAGGCGTTTCTGCCCGGGCGGTAGCTATGGGCGGCTCGTTCACCTCGATTGCTGACGATGCCTCAGCGGTGTATTACAACCCTGCCGGAATGACACAGATTTTCGAGAAGGAGTTCATGTTTTCGCACATAGATTATGTGGCGGACATGAACTACGAGTTCGGCGCCTTCGTACTTCCGATGTGGAGTATCGGTGGAGTTCTGGGATTCGGCATATACATGTTCGATGCGGGCGATATAGACGAGACGACTTATGGTCATGCCAACGGCACGGGTCGTACGTTTGGCGCGAAGGAGTACGCCCTGAGCGCGAGTTATGCTCGCAGTTTGACGGATCATTTTTCGGTAGGAGTGACGGTTAAGGTAATCGACCAGCTTTACGAGTCTGTACGAGCGACGGGCTGGGCTGCTGATGTTGGAACGATATACGATACAGGTTTCCGCGGTTTTAGGATATCGATGATGATTACGAATTTTGGTCCTGACATGACGTTTTTAACGGAGTCAGCGCCGTTGCCGATAAATTTCAAGTTTGGCGGTGCTTTTAATGTGATAGAGAGCGAGAAACATCGTACGACCTTCTCGGTGGAGGGTTCACATCCATCGGATAATCTCGAGAAGTATTCGATGGGTCTGGAGTATGCCTTCAACGAGATCTTTTCGGTACGAATGGGTCAGCGTTTCCAGATCGACACGGGTGGATTCTCTGCCGGAGCTGGAGTGAAGCTCCCGGTCAGCGATTACAATGTCCGTCTTGATTATGCTTATTTTGACTTCGGCATCCTGGAATCGGTTCACAGGTTCTCTATCGGGTTTAGCCTTTAAATAGGAAAAAAGTTTTTGTTATAAATTGGAGGAATGATGCACAATAAGCATGCAAAAATATTGCTATTTGTTGCGGCTGCACTAATTGTTTCTGCCCTGATGTTTTCCGGCTGCAGTAAGCCCAGTTTCGAGGGTGATCCGCCGGAGAATGCGCGTCCGAAGTGCTATATTTCTAATATTCCCACGGAAGGCGAAGAATACTCACAGAATCCTCGGCTCTTCTGGTTTGCAACCGATGAAGACGGATTCATCAGCCAGTATCGGTATATCGTAAAGAAGGCCGAAGACATCAACGATGATCCGATGGCCTATGCGGAAAATGTTCTGGCCAACGGTGATTATGATGACTGGACCATAATTTATACCGATTCTCTGACTCCCGGTCAGTCGGCTACCTCGGATACGATTTCCCTTTTTGCCGCGGCTGATCCAGAGATATATACGCCTCAGTACTTCTTCGTGCAGGCTGTGGACAATTTCGGTCTGCCGTCAAACTTCACGGATACAAATGAGACCAACGGGAATATCCAGACCCTGGCATACCGCATGTATTCCAGAAATAATAATCCGCCCGAGACGCATATGAGTGTTGATACGGAGAGGATCTATTTCAATCTGGAAGATACTACGGATACCTATGGTGGGATTAACTTTAGCTGGTCGGGATCCGATTCCCTCGACTATAGACGAAGCCAGCCGCCTTTCGAATATCATTGGAAGGTGTACGGACCGTTTGCATCGAGGGAAGAGGCTACTGCCGATCCGGAGAAGTTCGTATATGAGTCATATGACTCAACTACAAACAGCGTCTGGATCGATAGAGAAGCTTCGACATTGTTCAATCTCTACAGAAACCAGGGCGGATCGGACATAACCCGTTCGGACTTTTTCCTGTTCGAGGTTAGGTCGCGCGATGATGCTTTCGTACCGGATCCGACTCCTGCCCAGGCTGTGTTCCAAGTGGTGGAACCCGGCTTTGAAAAAGGCCTTTTGCTGGTGGACAATAATTCGTATATAGCTCAGGACTTCGTTTACCACGGCAGGGAGCCTCGATTCCTTCCCGCCAGGGACGATTCCGCCATTGTGGCTCTGCAAACTTATGTCCAGTCAGTCTTTTCACAGGCTGGATATCCCGCAGATTCGCTATATTATAAATATGTGCAATACCAGCCCAATACACGTGGTCTGCCGCCTTTTGACACACTATTCCAGTTCAAGTATGTGGTGTTCTTCAGAGAGCAGCACAGACCTGTAGAGGTCAAGGAAGAAGTTCTGTTTGAACCGCTGGAAGATTATTTGGATCTTGGCGGAAGAGTCATATTTATCGGATGGAATACTTTCTCGTTGAGTTCAACCGAACCGGTTAAGCAAAACTTCGCCCCGGGTGAATTCGCATATGAATATTTTGGGATTCAGGCGGAATATAATACCGGATGGAATCAGATTGTTCAAGGCGAATTCGGACCTCAGCTGGGCATAACTCCCGAGGAGTTCGTTCAGGCCGAAGCAATCGTGCCGGATATGCCGCCGGTACTTCCAACTGATCCAGAAGGACATATGACGCATTACTATGTCAGGCCGCAGTATGCTCCCTTTATTGATACGATTATTAACAGAATCGATACCACCTGGATTATTGACGATACAGTTGATCCTCCGGATACGCTCATAGATGATATAGATACTTCCTTTATATATCCTACAATCAAAATGAGGAACACCTACGAGTTTACCGGCGGCGCCGAGCCATGGGTATCGTACTATGTCAAGACTATCGATGCCGAGGCTGTATATACTGCCAGATCGGTATATTCGTCCAAGGATATCTACGGTCATGATAAACGTGAATTCCAGAGACTGTTCGGATCTTCGCGAGAATCCATTGACGGCCGTGTTGTGGGCGTGAGGAAGGCAACTGATGTCTACAGGACAGCATCCTTCTCATTCTCGCTCTATTGCATGCCCGAGAACTATGCCGTAGAATTCATACGTTCTATAATGGATTGGCTGACTGCGGAGGATACCAGGTAACGTCTGAGATTATCCTTTAGATAGAGATATGCGGGAGGATGAGAAATCATCCTCCCGTTTTTATTGCATTCAAAATTCTGCGGGCAGGCTCATAATCGGGGTAAAGGCCGAGTAACTCTTCCAGGGCCTCAACGGCATCGCCATTCCTGCCGAGATTATACAAGGCCTGAGCTTTGTAAAGCATAAATGTGCGCAGCTCTATCCCGCTTGACTGCGGAATCAGTTCTTCGGCAAGCTCTAATGCCCTGTTGTATTCACCGGTTCTTATCAACGCTTCCAGAAGCCCTCGCCGGGATTGATCCAGTGTGTTGTCGTATGAGAGTGAAGTCTCGAATGCTTCAAGCGCCTCGCTGTTTTCGGATCTGTTCAGATTTATCACGCCGATATTGGCCCAGGCCAGCGCAATCATCTCCTCCTTCTTTTCCACCGAGAATAGCAGGGTATGAAGCGCGGGATCACGGTCGTAGGAAGGCTGGCTGGTTTTATCGAAAAGCTTCAGCGATTTACGGAAATCATCCTCTGCCGCTGTTAAACGCTCCATATTCACAGCGGCCAGGTCGATATTCAAAACGCCGCGATAGAAGTAGTAGTATGGGTTCTCTTGATGCTCGTTTTCGAGTTCATTGATTTCTTGAAGGGCCGAGTCCGCTTTTTGAGCTGTGCGCGCTGATTTGACATAATTTATCATCACCTCGGTAAAATACGGTTTCAATTGAAATGCCCTCGATGCGTAGCTGTATGCTTCCTGATTATTCCCGCCTAATCTGGAAATTTCGGCCAGACTCGAAAGTGACAAGGCCGAATTGGGATTTATCTCCAGTTCGCGCAGATAATAATAACGCGCTGAATCGAGCTGTCCGGTTTTTACGAAGGATGCCGCCAGATTCATATTGGCCTGCGGATACTCCTGATTGGATTTCAGTAAATCCCGATATGCCGCCCGAGCCGCATTATAATCTCCCTCCGACAAAAGACGATTGCCCTGCGCATATTTCTCCTGCAATGGATTGGAGAAGTCGGTTTTCTGGAAGTTTATCAGGCTGAATGCCCCCGCCGCTAATATCAAAACAGCGTATAATATGATTTTTTGAATATCCCTTTCCCTTATCAGTTGCCATATATGATAGATACCATAGGATGAGAAGATTATCCAGAATGGAAGCAGGGGGAGACGGAATCGTGAGGTGATGAAGAACAGTAATATTGCGATTGAGTAAAACAGTATAAAAGCTGCGATTAACTGGGCTTTATAGTTATTTTTTAACCCCGCGATTATGCCCACAAGGCCGAACGGAAATAACAGCCACCATGAGATTTGCAGGATATATGAAATCGATATTTGCCGTTTAAATTGTGGTATATTTCGATTATTTGAAATTTCGGTATTCGTAAAAAGGAGGGCTGTCTTTTTCAGATAGAGCTGAAGAGCGTCGCCCGGATTCTCGGCCATTTCCTCCAGACCCTTTTTCAGCCAGAAATTGGAGACCTCGGACGGATTAAGCTCCTGTCCGGCAGCATTTTCAGCAATCTGCCTGCATTCGGCATACTGCCAGAATGCCCCGCCCAGCGAATCCGGCATAGCCGCCGACCAGCCGCTGGCGCCCTGATGATTGCCGATATAAAAGTTAATCCCGCCCTGTGTAGGCAGGGGTGTAAACTGGCCGCCGACAATTTGATTCCTGACCGCAATCGGCAAAAGTATTATGATTATTCCGGCTAACAAAAGGGCATTGTTTTTGAGCCAGCTTTTGTAGTTAAATAGTTTAGAGGTTGGCTTGAGGAAAAATAGCGGTATGATTAAGGCCAGAACCAAAACAGTTGGACGGGTAGCCGCCGCTAATCCCAGGATCAAGCCCGCCAGAAGCCAGAAAATGATTCGATTGGATTTCTCAGCTTTTATGATGGTTAAGAAGAACAGGGGTAAGAAGAATACCAGCAGAAAATCCAAAAGTAATTCGGATTCGAAGAAATAGAAGCTGAAGGTGAAGAGATACAGAACTGTGGCAATCTGGGCCGGTCTGATTCCGAATACCTCTTTGCAGAGCTTATAAACCAGCAAAAATGATATGATTCCAATAGCATTCTGAACTATTACCATTCCCAAAATCGAGCCTGAGAATATAAGATTCAGCAGCGCAAGAAAATAAGCATAAAATGGCGCCCTGAAAAAGACCTCGCTGCCCCAGAAATCCCCGGAAGCGATCGCCTGCGCCCAGAGATAGTGGTAACGGGCATCAACAGTTAAATACCCCCAGAATTCAGAGCCCTGATACTGCCAGATATAGATCAGTCTGAAAAGTATATGGATTGCGGTAACTGCAAGCAGAAAATAGAGTTCCTGCCGCCATGCCTTTGAATTAGTATCCATCTCCCTTTATTTTAAGCTATTTAATTGACTCGAACAAGTTTTTTCATAGATAGTGCATCCAAATGCACCTTGTAATCTGTGTGCAAACCTCTTCACACTTGCGTATTTTGAAATTATTTCGTTCGGGTATAGGCGGTTTCCCTCACTGAGATTCTGTAATCAGCTAAAATCCATTGACTTATGAGGGGCATTTTTCTATTTTACAATATCCGGTCTGAAATTAATTCCCGCACTCAATCGGAATTTCTCTGTGGCACTCTGTTTGCTCTAAAGGGTATGGAGCAAATAAAGGAGAACCAAATGAACTCATACCATTATATCAAGACCTTCAGCAAAAAATTTCTTTTGGCTCTTTTACCTGTAATTCTCCTTTTTGCTCCGACCAGAGAAATCCGATGCGGGGAGCTTTCCGGCTCCCTGCAGGATATTTCTGCTATGGCTGACAGCAGGATCGAAGTACTTGTCTTTTTTGAAGATAATACACCGGTTCTTTCCAGGTCATCTTATAATAACATGAACCGCAGTGAACTGCACAAGGCAGGCCTCGCTGCGCTGAAATCGCGCTCAAATACCAATATAAATAGATTCGAAAGCTCGATCAGGGAAGCCGGGCTAAAGGCCGGTCTGATCAAGGAATATTGGATTACCTCCGCTGCATTGGTGGAACTGCCCGCCTCCGAACTCGACAAACTGGCCGAACTCGATGGCGTCAAATTCGTGGCCCCGGATACCACGCTGGCGCTGGTTGATCCGGTCTCGATTTCGCTATCCTCGGAATCATCCCAGGGAGTGGGCGACCATCTGTATTCAATCGGCGCCGACAAGCTCTGGGCCAGGGGATTGACTGGAAATGGAAGAATAGTCGGCAGTTTCGATACCGGAGTCGAGGGCGCACATGAGGCCCTGAACTCATCCTGGAGAGGGAATTCCGCCGATGACAACTCTTCGGCCTGGTTCGATCCCTATGGAAGCGATTTTCCGTTCGATAACAACGGGCATGGCACTCATACGATGGGAATTATGGTCGGAATGGCCGAGGGCGATACCATTGGAGTGGCATATAATGCCGAATGGATTTCGGCGGCGGTAATCGACCGCGGCTCCGGCCTTTCGCAGACAATTTCGGATATTCTGGCGGCTTTTGAATGGGCCGCCGATCCTGACGGCGATGCGAATACTATGGATGATGTTCCGGATGTTATCTGCCATTCATGGGGTATTCCCCAGGGAATTTTCCCCTCCTGCGACAACACCTTCTGGGACGCGATAGATAATCTCGAGGATCTGGGTGTGGTCTGTATTTTTGCGGCCGGCAATGAGGGGCCTGACGCCATGTCGCTGCGTATCCCCGCCGACCGTTCCAGTGCGCCGATGAATGCATTCTCGGTGGGAGCTGTCGATCAGACCGATCCGAATTATACGGTAGCATCATTTTCCAGCCGCGGACCGTCAAGCTGTGACAACTCAGTCATAAAGCCCGAGGTCGTGGCTCCCGGAGTCGATATCCGTTCATGTTACAAAGACGGCCAGTACCGGACAATCAGCGGAACCTCGATGGCTGCTCCGGTGGTGGCCGGTGCGGTGGCGCTCCTGCGGGAGTACAATCCCGAGGCGACCTCGGAACAGATCAAGAATGCCCTTTATAATTCCGCGATTGATCTGGGAGAAGAGGGTAAGGACAACTCATACGGCAACGGTTTAATCGATCTGGAAGCCGCGCTGGCCTTGATCCCTCCGCCCAGCTCGCCAAATATTGAGATTACCGGTTTTGAGGCTGATGACGGTAATGACCGTATTATTGAATCAGGCGAAATTGTGAATTTGAATATTGAAGTTATCAGCCAGTACTCTTCAATCAATAATCTCTGGGCTGAGGTCTTTGTGTCTGAGGAATATGCCCAGGCTCTTCTGGATTCCTCAGATTTCGGGTATATCGGTGCCGACCAGACCGGTGATAACTCCTCTAATCCGTTTATGCTTTTGATATCGGATCAGATCAGACCCGGTGGCAGAATGCCTGTTGATATCAATTTCTACAATGAGAACGGCGAGACTGTAAATACCAGACGGATTGAGATCGTTGTCGGTCAGAGCGAGAATGCCGAGTACCATACAATGGCCAACGGCATTATCAAATTGACAGTGGATAATTTCGGCGGTATCGGGCATGGCGAGAATTCTCCCTCACCCGCCGGGGTGGTGGGATTCAGCCCCTATGAAAGCGAATTCGATATTCTCCCGGAATTTTCGCTTATGGTCGCAGGCAGCAATGATGAACGTGTTTCCGATGCTTCCCGTTCGGAAACAGAGTTCGTGTCGGACAACGATTTCCTGGCCAGCCGTGAGTTCGAAGCCGTGTTTGAAAATCCCGGATCGTTTGGAACCGGAGACCTTTTCGGATATTATAGCGATTCGCTGGCTTCGGAACCGTTGGGTTTATCTGTTAAGCAGCGTACCTCGATTTTCGACGATCCCGAGCTCGAAAATTGCGTGATTATCGAATATTCGATTCTGCCCGAAACTGCGGCTTATGATGATCTTTATTATATCGGATTTTTGATGGACTGGGATCTGGGTGATGGCGGCAGCGGAATCGAGAAATCATCATACAATCATTCCGGCGAATTCTGCTATTTCTACAACCAGGCCGAAGATCTTTATGTGGGCCTGCGTTTTTTGAACAAGCCAGTTTACGGCTACAAGATTATGCCCAATGTGCCCGGCAGTAAATCGCTTCTCAGCGACTCCGTCAAATACCAGTACCTTACCGGCGGAGAAATCAATACCGGTGTTGAAAAGTGGAATGATTATTTCAGCGTTATTTCCACGCAGGAATCATACTACGCTACCGGCGATAGTATCAAAATCGGAATTGCGGTTGTGGTGGGGCAGTCTCTTACCGAACTTGAATATGGTTTTACCAAGGCTTATGATTACTACAATATCTCTACCGATATTGACGATATCGCCGATGATCCGGTTCTGCCTTCGAGTTTTGAGTTGAATCAGAATTATCCCAATCCCTTCAATATGGCTACAACTATAAGTTTCGACCTGCCTTCCTCAGGTCATGTACAGCTCGATGTTTACAATTTGCTGGGTCAGAAGGTTACCGAACTGGCCAGCGGTGAATATCCGGCCGGTACTGTATCGATAAACTGGGACGGCAGGGACAGAAACGGCAATGATCTGGCCTCGGGCACATATTTCTACAGGATGACATTGAACGGCAGCGAAACTACTACTAAAAAGCTGATGATACTCAAATAGCCTTTGATTTGAAGCCCTGAATTAAATATATTCCAATGGAAACTAAATTGATGTCCTTTTGTTTGATTTACAAGGGAATCTAACGACTTCAGGAAGGACAAAAAATGATTGGAATGAGCCGCATTACAAGCACGATTATATTAGTATTTGCAATACTCTTTATTGTTTCAAGCGCCTTGTATTCTGCTCCGCTTCGGCCGGATATTGCAGAGAAGCTGAAACAGGAAGGCAAGTTCGAGGATTACAAGCAATCGATGCGGGAGTTGCGAGAGATGGGTTTGAATGCTCCCTCGCAGACCAAAAATAAGCGAACGGTTATATCGCAGGGTACGGGACCGGACACGATGAAAGCGGTGGTTTTGCTTCTGGAATTCTCCGATAATCCCGCTGATGACACTCTTTATGTCTCTCCCGAGTATTTTGATACTCTCTTTAATTATGAGGGTGAATGGCAGAATGGGAGTATGCGCGAGTTTTACAAGGAGAATTCATATGACCAGTTTGTATTTATTGCAGATGTCTATGGCTGGTATATGATGGATAGTACTTATGACTATTACGTGGACAGCAATCGTGGCTTTGGCGCTGATGACTCTCTTCATTCGGATGTGCAGCAGCTTGTATGGGATGCTTTGGTTTTGACCGACGGGGAAATCGATTATTCTCAATATGATAATGATGGAGATAATTATGTCGATGCACTGATATTGGTTCACGCAGGGGGCGGCTATGAGGAAACCGGCGATGTAACCATGATTCACTCGCATAAATGGCAAATGAAATCTGTATTTGTTTCCAATGACGGCGTGTATTTACACGAGTATAATATGAATCCGGAGCAGTCACCCATTGGGCAGTTTGGCACGGGTGGATACGAGCCTATCAGTATTGGCGTATTTTGCCATGAGTTCGGTCATACCCTGGGACTGCCTGATCTCTACGATACCGATTATAGTTCGACTGGTGTTGGCAGTTGGAGCCTGATGGCATCGGGCAGTTATAACGGCGGCAGCAAAAGCCCGGCACACCTGGATGCCTGGTGTAAGAAAGAGCTGGGCTGGATTGAGCCGGATGTTATCGAGGCAAGCGTACAAGCTCATGAATTCCCGGAAGTCATAACTTCGGGCTATACGGCCAAATTATGGACAAACGGCGACAGCACAAGCAACGAGTATTATCTGATCGAAAACCGTCAGAAAAAAGGCTTTGACTCAAAGCTTCCCGGAGAGGGACTAATGATCTGGCATGTCGATGAAACCCAGTGGGGTAATACAAACGAATACAATTATCTGGTGGGTTTAGAGCAGGCGGATGGTAAGTTTCAATTGGAAGAGGGCGGCGGTAGTGATATAAATGATCCCTATCCCGGGGGTATGAGCGTAAGAGAGTTTTCCGAAACGACTGTTCCCGCCAGTTTTACCAATCCCTATCCGATTGAAACTCTTCCGGAACTGCCCGATACAACTTTTATCGCTGTCTGGAATATATCAGACTCCGACAGCGTGATGTATGCCAATCTTGATGTCAACTACACGCGTCCAAGGTATGCATTGGTAGATTATTTCATTCCCGAGATCAGCGGCGACGGGGATGATTTTATCGAACCGGGCGAGACTCACGGCCTCTCGGTGACTGTCGCCAATTATCGTGCCGATGCTCAGGATGTATACTTGTATGTGGATATCGATAACGAGCTAGTAGAACTGCAGCAGGATTCGGTTTTGATGGGTGATCTGCCCGCAAACGATACAATCGACAACCTGACATTTCCGGTTGAATTCAGCGTGCCTTCAGGTATGGAGGGCACAATAGCCAGTTTGACCTTCAGGATAAAAGATCCCTCCAATACCGATTCTCTGGAAGTTGTGCAGCAGATAAATCTGGGCACGCCTCAGATTTTACTGGTTGATTATGACGTTCCGGATGATTTCGAGCATGAAAAATACTATACCGATATTTTTGACAGCCTTGGGATACCCTATGTTTACTATTCACGGGCTAACTCGGGATCACCGGGGCCCCAACATCTGAATTACAAAAATATTGTCTGGTTCGCCAGCACCGATTCATTGGCGCCAGAAGATGTCGATTTTCTGGAATCGTATCTGGATCAGGAGGGAAGGCTGTTCCTGACCGGCCAGAATATTGCTGAGGGCCTGGCATCGGGACCCGATTCACTGTTCCTGCGGGATTATTTGAAATGCGATTATGATTCCAGTCAGGAGAGATATGCCTGGCTTTATGGAGTAGATAATACCTACATCGGCGGAGACAGCCTGAGGCTGTTATTAAGCTATGACGGCGCTTCGAATCAGAAATCACGAGATATGCTGAAGGATATCGATCCCTCGGCCTCGGCAAATTTTATGTATGTTTACGGCGGAGAGGTTCAGGGCATTGCCGGTTTGGAATACAGCGATGATTATCGTCTGGTATTCTGGGGCTTCGGCTTCGAAGGTGTAACAAGCCTCAGCCCTGTGGTTAGCACCAGATATGAGGTCATGCAAAAGATTCTGGATTTTCTGGAAAACGGCATCGTAACCGATGCTGAAGATGAAGAAGAAATAGCCGAGCAGGTACCCAGGGAATTCGCACTGGCTCAGAATTATCCCAATCCCTTCAATCCCGAAACGCGGATTTCATACCAGCTTAACCGCAGTATGGATAAAGTCAACCTTAAGGTTTATAATATTCTCGGGCAGGAGATTAAAACGCTTGTTAACGAGCCTCAGGATGCCGGATTTTACGAGGTTCTCTGGGACAGCACCGACGATAGCGGCAATCCCGTGGCGACCGGAATCTACTTCTATCGCTTGCAGGCCGAAGATTTGACTGAGACCAAGAAAATGGTACTTTTGAAATAAAGATAAAAATATTATCAAAAAATCCACTCCTTTTCGGGGGTGGATTTTTTATTTTTATCCCGATCCCTCCCTTGATGAAATGGTAAAATTTAATATATTGTTATTATTCAAAAACATAAAGAGAGGTAATGCTATAATGAGGAAAACAACACAGATTCTGTTCTCAATCGTATTGGCTTTTATATTGATCGGATTTTCTTCTGATGCCTATGGACAGGCGATGCATAAATACCGCTGTAAAGTTGCCGCCGAGCTCTATTCCGGATACCTCAAGGACGGCGAACCGCTGCCCCCTGTTTATCCTGAAATGTGGATGATTAATTATCCCGTCAATGTTTATTTTGCCCCCGACGCCGAAAAGCTTCTGAATCGAGATTTCAATATCGACCGGGTATTTAAGCTTGGATCATACCGCATAGAAAAAAAGGTCAACGATTCCATCATGTTTCTCTATTATAAGGACTCCAAAAATAATGATAAAGGCTGGCAGTTCGATTTCCGCGGCCATCTGCTGCTGGGACGGCAGTTGACTCGAGTGGATAATTTCATTTATCGTGAAGGCAGGGAGATGCTGCCGTTTACGGTGGAACTCAGGGTCAATCCCACAGTGATATATGCTTTCCGTCCAGATGCCGAAAGCAATGAGGTTATGTTTCTGTTTTTCTCTTATACACCGCACGACAATTTTCCGAAATCGCTCTTAAATGAGTTTTCACAGGAAGATGAATTCGAGAAGCTGGGCTATAACCCATTCAGTATGACATTTCCAGCGCCCAAAACCGATCCGCAGATCATGTATAAGGCGGAGGCGGAATATCCCGCTCATCTTCTCAGGATGAAACGTTCCGATACTGTAAAAATGATGGTTCTGGTAGATCGTGACGGCACGGTTGTGCGGGCAGAGATTATTGAAAAGGCGTTATACACGCCTTTTGATGTGGCCGCTGTGGATGCTGCCAAGAAATCGTTGTTTAAGCCGGCGGTTGATGAAGACGGCGATACGGTTCCGGGATGGGCGCCTTTTAATGTCGTATTTGACGCAAGCGCATACAGTCAGAAATAAAATAAAATGACGGATGATTCAGGTTGATATCATCATCCTCCATGAATCTTGACAGGCTGATTTTCGGATCGAATATTCTTGAGGATAATTATCTCAGGGATGTCGATCCGAGAATCAAGCTGATTTCGGTATTAATCATAATCCTGGTCACCGCCCTTGTCTCCAGTCCTATTTCGTATCTGTTTATATCTGCGCTTCTTGTAACAGGAATGATTTCTGTAAAGCCGGGATGGAAACTTGTCTGGGTCAATATCAGGCCTTTCATATTTTTGTCTTTATTGACATTTCTGTTGCATCTGATATTTTCCTCAGGAGAAGGACGTATATTTATATCTTTTGCGGGACTGGAGATAACAAGTGGGGGAGTTGTAACCGGGGCGGTGTTTGGGTGGCGGATATTGCTGTTTTTTGCTGCGGCTGTCCTATTCAATTTGACAACTGATCCGCTGGATATTTCTGATGCAGTTACCCGGATTTTAAGACCTTTAAAGGTCTTTCGTCTGCCGGTCGATCAGCTTGGGCTTTTGATTTTCCTGGCCTTCCGTTTCGTGCCGGTAATTTCCGAAGAGTCGCAGGCCATTTACGCCGCTCAGGTATCGCGGGGGTACGATCCGAAGGGTGGATTGATAAAACGTCTCAGAAATTCCATACCGTTAATATCGGCCGTTCTGGCATCCTCGATTCGCCGCGCAGGACATATGGCCGAGGCTCTGGAGGCACGCGGATTTCATCCGGATCGAGAGAGATCATCTCTCAGAATTTTCAAAATCGGGTTTTCGGATTGCATCTTCCTGACGGTGGTTTTGATTGTATCTTCAGGTTCGGTGTTTTTGGCATATTATGCATAATTACAAGATTACCATAGAATATGACGGCAGCGAATTCAATGGCTGGCAGGTGCAGCCGGGACTGCGCACGGTGCAGGGTGAGATCGAGAAGGCCGTGATCGAGGTTTCGGGCCGCAAGTCCAATGTTATCTGCGCCGGGAGGACAGATGCCGGGGTGCATGCATTCGGACAGGTGGCCAATTTCAAGTCGAGAATAGAATGGGGTGAGGAGAGTGTGCGAAAGGCTCTGAATCGGGTGCTTCCGGATGACATCGTGATACTGGATTGTGAGGAGGTCGATTCCGGATTTAATGCGCGCTTTGACGCTACATCCCGTCATTATGAATACCGTATATATAACGCCAGAGGCAGTATCCGGCGCAATTTCTACTGGCAGTATCCGGCCAGGATCAATTTCGCCTGTCTGAAACGGCTTTCCGCCAAGCTTTTGGGTGAGCATGATTTCAAGTCATTTTGCGTAAGGAAATCGCAGAAAAAATCCAATCTCTGCACGGTTACAAAATCGCACTGGACAAAGCGGGGTAAAGAATATAACTTCCAGATTATTGCCAACCGCTTTCTGCATGGAATGGTGCGAAGTCTGGTTGGCACGATGGTTAAAATCTCCGCCGGATTTAAGGATGAGGAGGTTTTTGAGGAGCTTTTATCGAAGCCGAAAAGGTCTGAGAAGGTTTTCACCGCTCCGCCTAATGGCTTATATTTGATGAAAGTTAAATATGAGTATGAAAAATAATATCATTTCAGGGCTTTTGGCCCAGTATAGAATGGAGGCTTATAAGTGAAATTCTTCATCGATACCGCCAACATAGAAGAGATTAAGGCCGCCAATGATATGGGGGTTTTAGATGGCGTAACCACAAATCCCAGCCTGATTTCCAAGGTAGAGGGTAAATTTGAAGATATAATTCTTGAGATCTGCAATATTGTCGACGGCCCGGTATCGGCCGAGGTTACGGCTACCGATTTTGAGGGTATGATGTCCGAGGCTCGTCATCTGGCCAAAATCCACAAAAATGTTGTGGTAAAAATACCCTGTATACTGGAAGGGCTCAAGGCTACCAAGGCCCTGAATGAAGAGGGGATCAAGGTTAATATGACGCTGGTCTTTTCGACCACACAGGCGCTTCTGGCTGCCAAAGCCGGGGCGACCTTCTGTTCGCCCTTTGTAGGCCGTCTGGACGATATCTCCGAGTATGGCATGGATTTGATAGAGAAAATCGTGACCATGTATAATAATTACAGCTTCAAGACCGAGGTACTTGTGGCATCGGTCAGAAATCCGCTGCATGTGGTCGAGGCGGCTTTGATGGGCGCGGATATTGCCACTATACCGTTTAAGGTGATCAGCCAGCTTATAAAGCATCCGTTGACCGATATCGGCCTGAAGAAATTCCTGGATGACTGGGAGAAAGTGAAGGCGAGAGGATGATCCCTCGCTATACACTGCCGGAGATGGGAGATCTCTGGACTGATGAATCGAAGTTCGGTGCCTGGCTGAAGGTCGAAATTGCAGCCTGTGAGGCCTGGGCCGAGCTGGGTGAGATTCCCAAAGCCGCGGTAAAACGAGTTAAGAAAAATGCGTCGTTTAGCGTTAAGCGCATTCTTAAGATCGAAGAGAAGACTCGTCATGATGTGGTGGCGTTCGTGACTGATGTGGCCAACAGCGTCGGTAAAGACGGCAAATATATTCACTTTGGCCTGACATCATCTGATGTTTTGGATACCGCCAATGCATTGCTTTTAAAAGAGGCGGGCGGAATCCTATTAGAGCGTTTAGACGATCTCCAGAAGGAGATAAAGCGGCTGGCCTATAAGCACAAGGATCAGCCTCAGATGGGACGCACGCATGGTATCCATGCCGAGCCTACCTCGCTTGGCCTCAAATTCGCGCTTTGGTATGATGAGATGAAGCGCAACCGGAAACGTCTGGAAAGGGCGGCTGAGGTTGTGTCGTATGGCAAGATTTCGGGCGCTGTGGGAGCGTATGGCAATATCGATCCGCATATCGAGAAGATTGCCTGTAAGCGTTTGGGGCTTAAACCAGCGCCTATTTCTACCCAGGTCAACAGCCGCGACCGTTATGCCGAATTTATCTGGGCGATTGCCGTGACTGCCACCTCGCTGGAGAAATTCGCTCTGGAAATGCGTCATCTCCAGAGAACCGAGCTTAGAGAGGCGGAGGAAGGCTTCGGCAAGGGGCAAACCGGATCGTCGGCGATGCCCCATAAGAAGAATCCGATTTCGGCTGAGAATATTTGCGGTATGGCGCGGGTTATGCGCTCGAATTTGCAGGTAGCGCTCGAAAATGTTGCGTTATGGCATGAGCGCGATATATCGCATTCATCGGCAGAGAGGGTAATTCTGCCGGATTGTACGATCGGTTTGCATTACCTGATGGTCAGACTGACCAATATCCTGAAAAGGCTGGTGGTTTACCCGAAAAATCTGGAAAAGAACATAAATCTCACCGGCGGTCTCTGGGCTTCCGGCAGGCTTCTGCTGGTCTTGACAGATAAGCTGGGATCGCGTGAGAAGGCGTATAGGATTGTTCAGAAAGCGGCACACAAGGCCTGGAATGAGGGCGCTGATTTCAAGGAAGAGATTCTGACCAATTCGGAACTGAAAAAGCATTTCAAACAACAGCAACTTGAGAAGATCTTTGACGTAAAATCATATCTTAAGCATACGAATATGATTTTTAAGCGAGTATTTAAATGAAAATTGCCTCCGAGGGTCTGTACTTTATATATCCGGGCGCAGTTGTACTGGTAGTATTGCTGGCCTTGTATTTTATTCTGGATCTTTCGATTCTGGTTTATCCGGTGCTGGCCTCCGCTCTTTTTCTGGCATTTGTGTTGTTCTTTTTCCGTGATCCGGATAGAGAAGTGCCCGATAATGCATTGGCGGTGATTTCACCTGCGGACGGTAAAATCGTGGCGCTCGATAACAGGGTACCTGATTATTTTAATGGTTACAGCACACGGCTCTCGATCTTTCTATCCATGCTGAATGTACATATAAACAGGATACCGGTTGAAGGATCTGTCAGCCGCCTGGAATATCATCCGGGGAAATTCAAGCCGGCTTTTACCGAGAAGGCCTCGGAGCTGAACGAGCATACCACAATTGAAATAGACAATGATTATGGTAGGATAGGATTCTGCCAGAGAGCCGGAACAATAGCTCGCCGGATAGTGTGTAATCTTAGTGAAGGGCAGAGGGTTAACATGGGTGAACGGTTCGGCATGATCCGATTCGGCTCCCGTGTGGATGTCTATATGCCCGAAAATGTCCGCCTGCTGTCGTGTATTGGCGATAAAGTAAAGGCGGGTGAGACAGTGATAGGAGAGTTTGCAATAAGTGAATCTTAAGGCGGTATTTCCGTGCGCATTCACGGTTGGAAATCTGGTAAGCGGATTTCTGGCAATTGGCGCTGCAATCAATGGCAACCTGGTTTCCTCGGCTGCGTTTATTTGTCTGGGGGCGGTCCTGGATTTTCTGGACGGCACGCTGGCGCGGGTACTAAAGGGCTCCACGCGCTTTGGGCGGGAATTCGATTCATATGCCGATTTCGTGACCTTCGGGATAGCTCCGATGGCAATGCTCTACAGCTTTATGCTGGATTCTATTGGAATATGGTCATGGCTTTTGTCTGGAGTTTTTTTGGTGGCCGGGGCATTTCGTCTGATTCGCCAGAATCTGGAATATGACAAAGATAGATATGATGGCTATGTCGGACTTCCGATAACATCAAGCGGGATAGTGCTGGCCGGTTTTGTGATGATAATGTTTGAATTCTCGGGCCAGATCGCATTACCGGGTCTGTTAATCGGCCTGATCATGGGACTGATAATTTTGATGGTCTCTACTATAAATTTCCCTCGTTTCAGGCTTTTCAAACGTAGCTATCCTCTATGGCTAAAGTTTTTACTTTCAATTTTTTTCGCTTTGCCCTTAATTATAAAGCCGGAAATAACGGTTTTTTGCATGATAATGGCTTATATCGGAATGTCACTTGTGAATGAGGGATTGCAGCTTTTGAGAGGCAAAGGAACCCGGCAAAAAACAAATTGATAATGAATCAGTGAGGTTTATAGATGGTTTCAGCTAAGGTTACAGTTGTTTTCAAGGAGGGAGTTCTCGATCCCCAGGGAAAAACAATATACAGTGCTTTGCAGGATCTGGGATATAATTCGGTTAAATCCGTTTCCACCGGAAAGGTCTTCAATCTGAATATAGATAAGAATGACAGGCAGGATGCGGAACGTGAGCTAAATGAGATCTGCCAGAAGCTTCTGGCCAATCCGGTTATCGAGAATTACAGGATCGAGGTGGAGTAGTGAAATTCGGCGTGGTGACATTCCCCGGTTCCAACTGTGATTATGATACATACGCCGCAGTCAGGCATGTGCTGGGAGAAGAGGTGGAATTCCTCTGGCATCTGGATGCCGATTTAAAGGGCTCGGATGTTGTGATACTTCCGGGTGGCTTTTCATACGGCGATTATCTTCGCACCGGCGCTATTGCCCGTTTCTCACCGATAGTCAAAGAGGTAATCAAGTTTGCCCGTGAGGGCGGGACTGTCTGGGGAATCTGCAACGGTTTTCAAATTCTTCTTGAGGCCGGCCTTCTGCCGGGGGCAATGCTGCGCAATAAGGGACTACGCTTTATATGCAGGTATGTCAATATCCGGGTTGAATCTGTGGGTAACCGTCTCACGGCGGGTTTAAACCAGGGCCAGGTACTGAGGATTCCAATCGCACATTCGGACGGCAATTATTACGATTATCCTGAAAAGATCGAGGAACTCAAAGAAAATGACCAGATTATATTTCGCTATTGCGATTTTGAGGGCAATATTACCTCTGAGTCCAATCCCAACGGTTCGGTTGCTAATATTGCCGGAATTTGCAACCTCGACAAAAATGTATTCGGAATGATGCCTCATCCGGAACGCGCTGTGGAAAATGTTTTGAATTCAACCGACGGATTGAAACTTTTTGAGTCGATTCGTGCGTATTATAGCAGGAGGGCAGCGGTATGAAGCGTCGGGATTTGATGTTTCTTTTGTTCTCGCTTATTCTGGCAG
Organism: uncultured Ignavibacteria bacterium; assembly: GCA_964496505.1. Lineage (GTDB taxonomy): Bacteria > Zixibacteria > MSB-5A5 > JAABVY01 > JAABVY01 > JAABVY01. The sequence goes on from CAZBZV010000030.1 coordinate 33,459, forward strand.
GAATTGTGGGCGGTCTGATTGGCGATATAGTCGGTTATTATCTTCCCGACGGCGCCGTTAAGACGCTTTTTCAGAAGAATATCCCGGTTGGCTTTGATACCGGCAATGTCGATTTTTATGTGATCAGTTTCAGCTTCGGTATTGAAGTCGTGATAAATTTCATGAGTGTTCTTTTTATGATTTTGGTATTGATATATTTCCGCTGGTGGTATATATAATGGGTTTAGGAGGAATTAATATGTTATGGATGCCCGGACCCACCGAGCTTTTGCTGATTTTTCTGGCGGTCCTTCTGCTTTTCGGCGCTAAGCGAATTCCCGAAATCGCTCAAGGCCTTGGCCGCGGTATAAGGGATTTCAAGAAATCGATGAAGGAAACCCAGGATGAGATCAGTAATCTGGATGATTCTTCGGATAAGGGAAAATCGGAACTGGAAGATAATTCCAAGGACAAGAAGTAATGGAAAAATTTTCCAAGGAAAAGGTCGATAAAATAGCGCATGTTGTCGGCGCGGAAAAAGTAGAATGGGATACCGACCATTACCGCCTCAAAGTAACCTCGAAGGAATCGCGCAGACTTCTGATACTCGAGATTTATCCCAACACGCCTCTGGGAAGAAAGACCGGAGCGATGATTGTTGTATACGCCGGCGGAGCACATCTCCAGCTTCACAACTGCTCGGGATTCGTCACCTCCGATGAGTTGGGTGAAGTGACATTCGTGTCCGAGACCGGGGATCAGATTTCAGGGATCGTGGTTGAAAGCGACGCCGCCTGCTCACTCTACTCCAATATCAACCGTGAATTAATCTCTTCCGATTTTACGAAATTCGGCGTGGAGGTAATGCTTTCGGGAGTTGCTCTTTCGCTGGCAGAGGATATTCTGCAGAAGGATGATTCCGAAACAGAAGAATAAGCATAGAAATTTAGCTTTAAAATAAAAACGGCGCCTGTTTCGGGCGCCGTTTCGCTTTTTTGATGCTTCCCTCGAAGCTTTATCAATATCTGACTCCTTTGGGTGCAAAGGAGGATATAAAATCGCGCAGAGATTTTTCCATCTCGGTGGCCGTATGAAACCGTTTCACCGGATCCTTTTCCAAAGCCTTCATAACTACATGATCCAGAAGCAGGGGAACCTTGGGATCGATTTTCGAGGGCGGCTCAGGATCATCGTTGAGAATTTTTACGATCAGGTTATTCAGGCTTTCGCCCTCGAAAGGTCTGCGTCCGGTAAGCATCTCGTACATCACAACGCCCAGAGAGAATATGTCGGAGGATTTGGTGACCTCTTTGCCGCTCAACTGCTCGGGTGAAATGTAATTGGGTGTACCCATGGCCACACCGGTTTGGGTCATGTTTGACGACTCGAAGTGTGCGATGCCGAAATCCATGACCTTTACCCTGAAACCGTCGAGTATCATAATATTGGCCGGTTTAATATCCCTGTGGACTACATGCCGGTCATGGGCGTAATTAAGAGCGCTGCAGACCTGCGAGATGACGCTGCCCACGATTCGGAAATTGAGGTCGAGCTTGCGTTCGATAATTTTATCGAGCGTACGTCCCTCCAGATATTCCATTGCTATGTACTGTATATTCTTATCCTGTCCGACATCGTAGATTGTTACTATGTGTGGATGAGAGAAATTGCCGGCAGCCTTGGCCTCGAGCATGAATCTCTCGCGCAGCTCCTCGATTTCATTCGGATTGGCGAGTTTGTCGAACCGTATAGTCTTTAATGCCACCGGGCGGCCGATAGCCGGATCGAGACCCTTATAAACGGTACCCATAGCGCCCTGTCCGACCACATCGAGGATTTCATAACGGCCAAACTGCGAGGGGCGTCCGGATTCGTCGAAAGAAATTTCTATATTGTCGCTGCCAGTTGATTTTTTGACCTTGCCGGTGCCGGTCTTTGGAGGAGCAGGCTCGTTCAATTCCTCGACTGCGGGATGATGTTCGTGATCCAGATCCGATTCGTCGACATCATTGGTGTCGATAACGGCATCATCGATGTTTACCACCGAATGATCGAATGACGATAATTCTGATGTCTCCTCGTCCTCATCACCATGGCCGGCAGTTTTCATGACTTCGGTCGGCGCGTACTCATCGATCTTTTTCTGCCGCTCTATTCTTGCCTCGGTAGGGGAAGTCGGCTCAGGCGCCTTTTCCTGCTTCGGTTCGGGAACTGGAGATTCAGTTTTGTTCTCCTTAGCTTGCAGCAGACTTTCCTTTTGTTCGAGTCTGGCTCTGCGTTCTTTTTCCTCTTTTCTGCGAATGTCCGCTTTACTTTTCATCATCGGTGCGGCAGCCATGAAAAGCAGGATCTCAAGTGCCGGGTAAAGCGTTTTTGTAATGGTATTGAAGGATGAAAACAGAATAAAGTTTATATTTATCAGTACAAACAGAAATACTATCAGAATCGTGAAGCGATGAATCAGCGCCACCCGCGGCAGAAGGAAGGCGCAGAACAGCCCGATGCCCAGGATAACCAGTATTCCGGCATTGGCTGAGGTTTCAAACGAGTTAATGAAGTTATTTCTGATTATGTTTTCGATTACTGTGGCGGTTTTGATGCCGGGCGGCATATTATCGGCCATAGGTGTTTTAAGATGATCGTACTGACCGGTGGCGGTTAGTGTAACTATTACCAGTTTGTTTTCCAGGGCTTCAACCGGAACCTCTCCCTCCCAGAGGGATTTTACCGAATAGGACTGGAAGAGGCCGGGCTTGCCCAGGTAATTTATGAGCATCTGTCCCTTGCCGGTAACGGGAATTGACCTGTTACCTATTTTAATATTTTCACCCGGATTGTATGTGATCTGTGCAGGATCGATTCCGAGATAGAAGGCGGGCAGGATCAACTCCGCGGCGGGATAATACTTGTTTTCGTAATCCATTATCAACGGCTGATAGCGCACGCTGTTGTCTTTTTCAAAGAGATTGATATCAGCGCCAAGATACCTTGCGGCCTGCCCGAAAATATCCTCCGGCAGATCAATCCTCTGGATTTTCTCCACATCGTCGCGAGAAACCACGCCCGGCTTGATCGATGATGCCGCCAGCCATTCCGGGGCGGCACGTGTCGCCGGGGTACGGTTTCCAAGAACAGCGTCAAACGGGATAATAATATTATTTGATTGAAGGATGTTTTCGGCCAGAAGCTGCGAATTACCGGATACGTAATCGTCAACGTTGTTATCGATCTTAAAATCGAGATAAATTGCCCGGGGTTGATAATAATCCAGAGCCTCGATCATCTGCGCCATCGTATTATGCTGCCAAGGCCACCAACCCAGATAATCGATCGCCTTATCGTCAATTTCGAGTATAGTGATATCATTGCCAACATCCTGTTCACCCCTGAAGGTGAACATCGCATCCTGTATTTTATTCTCCAGCCCTTCAAAGAGCGTATTTTGCTCCAGGAAAAGCGCGATTACCAGAAGGGTAATCAGGAGATAGAGAATCAGCCCCGGGTGACTTCTGACGAAGGACTTGTTGGGATCGCTGATCTGGATATTTTTCAAAAATCCGGGTAATCTCATATTATCTTCCTACACTAAGCCTTTCTACCAGGTAGCCCGGAATCTGAGCTTTTTTCATTTTTTCCTGGGCGGCTTTGATGTCGTATTTCAAGCGCTTGAAGTATATTTCCCCATTTTCGTCGTCATAAGTTACATAACAAGCATCGGGATTGCCATCTCTGGGCTGTCCAACCGAGCCTACATTTATAATGTATCGGCAGTTTGGATCGATTTTTATATGTTCGGTAGTCAGCAAAACAGCAGATTCCCCTTCTTTTTTCTCGACAATGAAGGGGCGATGAGAATGTCCTATGAGACAGATTTGTGTCTCAAAATAGGCGAAATTCTCCTCGGCCTCCCTCAGGGTGGAAATATAGCCCCAGCTTTCGGGATCCTTTGGGAGAGCATGAACCAGCGTGAATTTATCCCATATTTCGGTAATCGGGAATTCTTTCAGTTTCTGGAGATTTTCGGGTTTCATTGCCTCCCGGGTAAAGAAGAATGAGGCCCGGGCGTATTGATTGAAATAATCCGGGGATAAGAGCCCAATAACCGCAGCGTCATGATTTCCAAGCACCCTAAGGTCGCAGATTTCCACTACTTTTTCGACCACCAGATCGGGATCGGCCCCGTACCCGACAGCATCGCCAAGAAAAAAGAGCTTGTTTAATCCGGAGCTTTCAAAATCTTTTAGACATGCGGCGAGGGCTTCCCAGTTGCCATGAACATCTGAAAAAAATCCTACCCTCATGCACCAGCCTCAATGAATTTGAAGAAAACTTTGCCGACCTGAACCAGATCGTTGTTCTTCAAATCATACCTGTTTATTGCTTCACCGTTTACTTTAGTATAGCCATTTTTACCAAGATTCACCAGTGTAAAGGAAGCTCCTTCCTTAATGATTTTGGCGGCAATTTGAGGTGCAAAAAGGCCCTTAACGGGTATATTGCAGAATTTGGATTTTCCAAATGTGACGACATCGCGATCGAGAAGATGCTCTTTTTTATTACCTTTTTTGTTTACTTCCACCAAAACGGAGCAGCCCAGCTTTTCGGTGATCTGTCTTTGGGTTTTGTCCGCCTCCAGGCGTTTTTTATGTTCCTTTGTTTGCAGGAGCATGGTGCCATCGAGGTCGGAGAACTTATTGTCCCTGTCCATGGAACTATTAAATAGTAATTCGTATTTACCAATACAGATACGATCTTTGTCCCTGAGCGATTCCTCCGTGATCTTTCGATCATTCAAAAAGGTGCCGTTCAAGCTGTCGTTATCGATCACAATGGTTGAGTCAGGTGAAAATTCAATTAAAGCATGTTTTCTGGAAACTCCCAGGTTATCAAGGACAATGTCGTTATCAGAAGTTCGGCCAATGGAAATGCGGGGTTTCTCCGTGACAACTTTTTCGATAATTTTGTTGTCATATTTTACAATAATCTCCGGCATTTTTAGCTCCTTGTTAGTCGGCACCTAATATAAAGTCGTGCTTGACCTTACAGGAAGATTGCGCTTGCCTGTCAGGTTTTATACAATTATATTGTCGGTTATGAGAGACAAAAAGTTAAGTCTAAATGGTAAGGTTGTTTCCGCTCCGCTGGCAAATATTGCCGGTTCGGCCTATCGTACTATGGCGTTAAGGTATGGCGCAGCAATAGCTTATAGTGAGATGGTTTCGGTTGATGGGCTGGTTAGGGGCAACCGCAAAACTCTGAATATGTTAAAAATGAGGGGCGGTGAAAAACCGGTCTGTTTCCAGATTTTTGGTCATGATCCGAAGATGATGTATGATGCCGCCCAGATCGTGGCTCAGACCGGATGTGAGATGATCGATATGAATTTCGGATGTCCCGCCAAAAAAGTTGTGCGCAATCTCTCCGGGGCGGCTGTGATGAATAATCCAGAACTTGCAGAGAAGCTTATATCCGCCGTGGTTGAGGCTGTCGATATTCCTGTTTCGGTCAAGTTTCGCTCTGGCTGGGACCGTGAAAGCATGAAATTCATAGAATTCGGCAAGATGGCCGAGGCCCGCGGAGCATCATATCTGGTGATGCATCCAAGAACTCGTGCATCCGGTTTCAAGGGCAAATCGGACTGGAGCAAGCTCAGGCTTTTGAAGCAGAATGTCAATATAGATGTAATCGGATCCGGGGACATAGGTACTCCGGATGATGCCCGCCGGATGCTGGATGAGACCGGCTGCGATTATGTTATGATCGGACGCGCTGCCATGGGTGCGCCATGGATTTTCCGCAGGATCGATACATATCTCCGTACAGGAGACGATCCGGGAGAGCCGTCTTTGAATGATAAGATAGAAATTATGCTTGAGTTCTGCCATTTGATGATTGATGACTTCGGTGAAAGGCCGGCCTGCCTGAAGCTCAGGAAGCATCTGGCCTGGTTTACCCGGGGATGGCGAAATGTGACTAAAATCCGTCCGCTCATGTTTTCTGTCGAGAGTTATGAAGATATCGAGAAGGTACTGCGCAATTATCTGCACGGATTGGAGAAAGTAGCCTGATGAAAGAAAGCGATATAAAAGAACTTCTGGAGAAATTCGAAAAAGGAAAGATCAGCAAAAGCGCATTTATTCGGAAGCTGAAAATTGCACCCTACGAGAATCTCGAATTCGCACGAGTTGACTATCACCGCAAAATACGCATCGGTATTCCCGAGGTTATCTTCTGCGGAGGAAAATCACTGCAGCAGATCTCGGATATAATCGATCGGATGCAGAAGAACAAGCATCCGGTACTGGCAACACGTGTGGAGGAATCCATTGCCAAAAGCCTGAAAAAGAAATTTCCGAGAGGAAAATATAATAAAGAGGCCCGGACCTTTGTAATCAAAGACACCAAAAAAAGCAGGAAGAAGGATGTTAAGCCTCTGGTGAGCATAATTTCGGCAGGTACTTCCGATATGCCGGTAGCCGAGGAGGCGCGCGAAACGCTTGATTTTCTGGGTGTGCCGGCGAATTGTGTGTATGATGTCGGAGTTGCGGGGTTACATAGATTCCTGGGCGAGGAAAAAAAGCTCGAAGAAGCCAAGATATTGATTGTGGTTGCCGGTATGGAGGGGGCGCTGGCCTCGGTGGTGGGCGGTCTTTATAATAAGCCGATTATCGCAGTGCCGACTTCTATCGGTTACGGTACCTCTTTTTCCGGCCTGAGTCCGCTTCTGTCGATGCTTAACGCCTGCTCTTCGGGTATCAGCGTGGTCAATATCGATAACGGTTTCGGGGCGGCCTGCGCGGCATTCAGGATAATTCGAACAATGAAGGAGGATGATGAAAACTCTGATATTTGATCCGTTTTCCGGATGTGCCGGGGATATGATTCTGGGAGCCCTGGTCTCGGCCGGAGTGGATTTTGATGAGCTAAAATCTGAATTAAAAAACCTTGGTCTGGACAATTACAGCCTGGAAAAATCGGAGGTAATGCGTCATCATATTTCAAGTGTCAAAGTGGATGTCAAGACCGGCGAAGAGCATGTCCATCGGCATCTGAAGGATATTTACGATATCATCGATAAAAGCTCACTGAGCGAAAATATTAAGGACAATGCCAGGCGAATATTCTCCCGTTTGGCCGATGCCGAGAGCGTGGCGCATAACACCTCGCCGGAGAAGATTCATTTCCATGAAGTAGGCGCTGTTGATGCAATAGTTGATATCGTAAGTTCATGCATTGCGATCGAAATGCTGGGTGTGGGAGCGATATATTCACGACCGATCAGCCTTGGGGGCGGATTTATCAAGGCCGCTCACGGCAATATGCCAGTCCCGGCTCCGGCCACGGCTGAACTCGTTAAAGGTTTTCCAACCGTCTTCAGAAAGGTTAACTGCGAGCTTACCACGCCTACAGGTGCGGCTGTAATCACAACACTTGCCAAACCGCTTCAAAATATCGCTGAGTACGAGATCAAATCAATCGGTTACGGCGCAGGAAGCCGTGATCTGGAGGAACTGCCCAATTTTCTCAGAGTGTTCGTGGCTGAGCCCTCCGGTTCATACGAATATGATAGAATACTTCAGATAGAAACCAATATCGACAACCAGAATCCTGAAGTTTTCTCGTTTCTTTTCGAGGGGCTATTCGAGCTTGGCGCCAAAGACCTGTTCACCGTACCTATTCAGATGAAGAAAAACCGTCCCGGCACGCTTCTTACGGTGTTATGCTCCCCGGAGGACAAGGATAAGGTGACTGATTTTATTTTCGAAAATTCGACAACCTCGGGAATGAGATACTGCCTTATGGACCGCACCAAGCTCAAACGTTCGAGTGAGACGATTGAGAGCAGTTTCGGACCGGTAAAGACAAAGGTGTATCATTTTGCCGGGAAAGAGCGCTATTATCCGGAATACGAGGATTTGAAAAGGTTGGCATTTAAACACAAAATTAGTATAATAGAGCTTAATCATAAACTGCAATTTGAGATCAAAAAGATAAAGGAGTTCTGATGGCACAGGGAATCTGGATATTTGCACAGCAAAAAGCGGGCAGTCTTTCCAATGTATCTTACGAGCTGTTGTCTGCCGCAAAGAAGCTGGCAGAGGCCAAAAGCTCTGAGATTACGGCTGTTTTGTTCGGCTCCGGGATGGATGATGCTGCGGCCGATCTTTTCAAATACGGCGCTGATAAGGTGATTTACTGCGATAATCCGGAGCTTGAGCAGTTTCAGGATGATGCTTACGCCAATCTGCTCGCGGACCTGGTGAAAAAGAATGAGCCGGAAATACTTCTGGGTTCGGCGACATTTTACGGAAAAGCGCTTTTCCCGCGCCTGGCGGCCCTTCTGGAGACAGGGCTTGCCGCCGATTGCAACGGTCTGGCTACAAAAGATGACGGCACTCTGGTGGCGACCAAGCCTGCCTTTGGCGGTAATGTCTGGCTGTCTGTGGCATTTTCCGAAAAGCGTCCCCAGATTGCAACCTTAAGGCCTAAGGTTATGCCTGAGGCGGAGAAAGATGATTCCCGTTCAGGCGAGGTTGAAAAGCCTGAGGTTTCCTCGGATCTGGTGCAAAGCAAGGTTAAGGTCAAGGAAAATGTCGGCGGGGGTGAAGGTTCAATCAATTTGACCGAGGCCGATATTATCGTATCCGGCGGACGCGGCCTTAAGGCCCCCGAGAACTTCAAGCTGATGCAGGAGTTGGCTGATGCGCTGGGCGGCGCTGTGGGAGCGTCACGTGCCGTTGTTGACGCCGACTGGATCGAGTATTCCCATCAGGTCGGCCAGACCGGCAAGACGGTCAATCCCAAGCTCTACATAGCCTGCGGTATATCCGGTGCAATACAGCATCTGGTTGGAATGCAGTCCTCGGGCACGATTGTAGCGATAAATCGCGATAAGGACGCGCCTATTTTTAAGGTCGCTAATTATGGTATTGTAGGAGATTTGTTTGAGATAGTCCCGGCCCTTACTGAGAAATTCAAAGCCGAACTCAAGTAGAAATCGGCTATTAGATATACAGCCGCCTGACTGTGGTATTTAGAATCATTCCGCAGTCAGGCTGATTCAGTCCCGCATCCTTAGCCAGGAGATATTATGCACCGCAAGTATATACTCTCTGCTGCACTCGCCTGCTTTTTTATACTGCTTTTTCAGGGACAAGCCTTAATTGGATCGGATTTGGAGATTTCAACCGAATTTGGTACCGAAAGAAGAGAGGGATTTACACAGTATCAGATCAGATTTCTGGCGCTGGATGAAGATGATCTTCAGGTTTACGGCAATTCCCGGCTGAAATTCCCGTTCACAAGCTATTTTTCGGGCGGCAGTGTGAATGCCGAATACGCCGGGATTTCGGCAAGTTTCGGTTACTGGCAGGAGTATCGTTCCAGCACGGATGAGGTGATGGAGGATTTCGACTGGCTGACCTCGAGTCTGGATGATGATATCCCTCTTGCTTACGGCAGAACGACGCCCGATCCGGATATCTATTACTACCAGATCGGCGTTGGTTATGATTTCACATATAACATTCTTGAGTTCGGACCGTTCTTCGAGTATACCAAACTTCATTCCGAGTTCACTATGACCGATCTGGATCAGCTCTGGTATTATGACCTGAATAATGGTACCGAATACGATCCTCCGCGTGATACTATGTTAGAGGGCGAGGTGCTGTACTATGAACAGGACCTGCATCTGCCGATCTTCGGCGCCGATGTTGAGATTACAACAATTCCGGGAAAGCTTCTCTTTGGAAGCAGGTTTGGAGTTTCTCCTTTTGTCGGTGTAGATGATTACGACGATCATATTGTCAGAAGCGATTCACTTGAGGCCTGGAACTCGGGCGACGGAGGCACCTCCTGGTTGTTTGAACTGGGCGGCAGATTCGAAGTTTTTGACGGTTTATGGTTTAAGGGCAGGTTTGGTTACAGCGATTACAGTATTAACACGACAGGTACGCAGCGCGTAATCAGCGATGAAACCGGGGAACCGGTTGTGGCAAGAGGCATCGATTCACAGGTGCGTGGTGTGATGCGAAATTTCAGGGTCAGTATATCCTACCTGTTCGGCTCATAGAGTGAAAATTCGAAAAAATAAAAGCCGGTTCACGAATGAACCGGCTTTTTTCTATCCCCATAATGCAGGTGGTTAATTGCAGGGAGGCGGTCCTCCTACGAAGACATAGTTTATTATCCAGACAGCATCGGAGACATTAACCGCGCCATCACAATTGGCATCGCCGTTCATCAGAACCGGAAGTGGCTCCGGGCCTCCATCAAAGATATAATTCAGGAGCCAGACAGCGTCAGAGACATTTAAACTGCCATCCCCATTAGTATCCCCGGAGATATAATCGGCTTCACATGAAAGGCTTACACGTGTGGCAGCTTCCCCGGTATGGGACAGATTATCCGCACACTTGCCGACTAAGTAATATGTTGTTTCATCGATTTCGGGGATGTCCCAGTAATAGCTGAAGCCGTCAGCGGGATTAAAATCCAGGCCAATTACACTATTGCTTGCATTGTATGCTCTGGGATACATTCCCAGTGCAAGATCGATAATTCTGTATGATCCATTGTACATGACTTCCGGAAGCGGATTAAATCTCAAAGTGGATTGGATAATAGATCCGGTTTTTGTATCATACAGATTAGCCGGGTACTCGCCATTTGCGGAGGAGCTGAAATCAACCTGAGTAATTCCCAGCCAATGCCCGTAGGGCTGGCCGATTGCACCCAGAATCGCACCTGATCTATAGCCCATGATATAATCGAGTTCCTCTATAGAAAGACTGTTCGATAATCTGACATCGAACTGCCCACCCTTGCGCTTGAAGTATTCCTCCACAGCCCAGATGAAGTTGTCGTCTTCGGCGCCGAGATTCTGCCTGACCTGTATGGAATCGGCCAGCTCCTCAACGATGTCTCTGTCAGTCAACGAAGTGCCGCCGTCTTTAGCAATATCAGGATAGCCGTTATTAGCGAAATATCTTATATATCCGGCTACCAGGGTGGGAGCGTTATAGAATTCACCGAATTCGCCGTTGGTATAGTAATTGCCGTCGGTTGTATCGCCGTCAGTATCTCCGTACATCGACTGAAGCAGGGGAGCCGGACTTGAAAACAATGTGTTCTGTGCAGCGATATATTCGAACTGCATAAAGCTGACATCCTCATCGGGTACATCCATATTAAGTGTTATTGAATCACAAATAGTATCGCCCCAGACCGGGCCTGTAAACTCCGGTTCAAGTGGAGTATTATCGAGATAAATACTAATCGTGTCAGCGCCCACATTATCGGTCGCATCGTATATGGTGGAGCATATATAGTACCAGCCCTCGGCCATGGAGGACGCGTCCCATGAATAGGAGTAGCCTTCCTGGTATGATGCAGGCCCCACGCCGTTTCTAAGAGTGACATCGGCATTATAGTCGGTGCCGATTTCGGTCCAGCCGTTGGAAGTATGGTAGTATTCGAAAACGCAGCGTGAGGTCAAAATCGTATCGACAAGTTCAGTCGCCCTGAGGTGCACGTTTGATGATACATAAGCGCTGTCGTGCGGCCAGGCCATTCGCGCCTGAGGAAGCACCGTTTCGGTACTGCCGCCCGACCTCCCGATTGAATAGAGTACCAGATTGCCGGGGAAGTTGTAGTATTCGTTGTCGACAAGATCGACATAACCCTCCCCCCAGTCATTCCAGTTTACACATAGATACGGATCGTTGTCGAGTACGACTTCGATTCCCAGCGCGGTGACATCACCTGCAAAGAAAAATCCGCAGAAATACGGCTCGGTGACAGTAACAGGCTCTTCGAAGTTAATCATTATCAGATAACCGCCCGCCTGGGGTATATAGAAGGTCTGTTCTTCTGAAATATCGATTACTCCGCCCGGATAGGGACATGAGGGCAGCGATAGATCGGGGTGCAACGCCTCGATATCGGCAGATGCGTATAATGAGCCCGCCGCCGCGAATTGCAGATGCATCGCTACAGCGTCGATCTCGAACGGATAACTGCAATTTACACCGTCCACGGATGGGTCCTGATAGGTCTTATAGATTTCATCTCCGATTATCCAGTCCGAGACCGCCCAGTAGGCGTCCCCAGCCATACGCACGGTACATACGGTTTCAGCAGCGAAGCGCGGAGCGTAGTCGATGGGATAAAGCAATTGCGCTCGGGTAGTGTCGGCTCTTTGATGCAGCGCTGTATCTTTCAGGTCTTCGGCATTTAGTGAGCAGAAAAGGACTGCCACTAAGAGGACTGCTGAGATAACAATCGCATTTTTGGACATATTATATCCTTTGTTTGTCTTTTATATAAGTATCGTAGTAAAGATGATTATGCTTTAGCAGGCGGAAGAGGAGATGATCCAGTATTTACTGAAGTAGTAAAAAAGCACGATATGAAAAAAAATTAAAAAAGTTTAATGTTAAAACATTGCATGTTGACAATAAATTGTTATACTTGTTTTAATTTAGCTGATGTGCATGTCACTTTAAATTGGGTTTAAACCTTTAAGAAATTTCGAGGAGGGTAGACATGGCCAAAAGAGCTAAGAAAAAAGCCACCAAGAAGAAAGCAGCGAAGGCGAAAAAAGCTCCCAAGAAAATCCGCTGCAAAGGTGTAACTGCTGATGGCAAGAGGTGTAAGCGTATGGTTACTCCTCCGGCCAAATACTGTTATCTGCACAAAGGTGGAAAGAAAGCTAAGTCAGCCAAGAAGAAGAAATAATAACTGACTCTTTAGCTTTCGACTTTTTAAATTAAAAGCCCCATCGTGATGATGGGGCTTTTTTAATGCAGTACCTGATCCAGGCAAAGTCAATGTCGCACTCGTCCATAAAATATCACTAAAAAGTTCTTACGAGAGTGCGGACAGAATTTTCCTGCGTGACATTTTAAACTCATCCGCACTCGGAAGAGCAGTCCTGTAAACCTTCATGGCCTGTCTCGCGAACTTCATCTCACCTAGCATCTGTGAAAGGTACTCATCCTTTCTTACCAGGCCGAGAAATACCTTCTTCTGTACCGGTGAGAGCTCGCCGTTAAGAAATCTCTCGGCCTTTTCCTCAAAATCGGGATAAGCTTTGGGCATAGCTTCAAACCTCTATCTGAAGTCTTTTAAGGCGCGCCGCAGTTTGAGACGAGCTATATGCAGATTGGACCTGACTGTGCCCTGCGGACAGCCCAGGGTTTTGGCGATCTCCTTTTTGGAGAGGCCGTCCAGATCGGCAAGGATCAGGCAGAGTTTCTGCCTGGGCGGAAGCTCGTCCACAACCGACTGCACGATTTCGATCAACTCGCGCCTTTCTACATCTTTATCCGGGCTTTCGTTCCTCCTTGAGAGTTCAATTTCTACGGAGGCTGGAACAGTTTCGCCTTCACTAAGCGAAAGCTTTTTCCGCTTAAGTCTGCGCCTCCTATCAATGGCGCAGTTGGTGGCCATCTTGAAGACAAAACATTTAAAACCAGCCTCCGACCTAATTCTTTGCAGGTGATTGTAAAGCTTTATGAAAGTCTCCTGGACTATGTCCATGGCCTCGTCAGGATCGGGTATGATCGCGTAGGCGGTCATATACACCTGCCGTTCCAGGATCTTGACGATCTGCTCGAAAGCTTTAATGTCACCTGTCTTGGCGCTTTTTAAAAGCGCTACAAGTTTGGCCGACATGCTAACCGTCCCGGCTATAAGATTACACGATTCAGTTTTAAAAATGTTTAATCAATCTGTGCGGATTTTTCCGGGAAATTGTGGATAGTTACTTTTGGGCCTAATTCGATTTGCACCGGTAAAATAACATCTATCTAAAGCATTGTCAAGCTTTTTGTTATATGAAATAATGGATTTGGGTGAAACTATATGGAACT
>CAZBZV010000031.1:0-46332 GCA_964496505.1 uncultured Ignavibacteria bacterium
CTGCGTGTGCGCATCGATCACCAGGCCATGATGAGCGCCAAAGCCAAAAGGAATGTCGATTTCGTTGGCGGAACAAGGGGCGGATTTATCTTCCCCGGTTTCCAGTTAGGCGCCGATGCTATGTTTGCGGCCGCAAAGATACTGGAGCTTCTGGCCGCCACGGACCAAAAATTCGGGGATATTCGCGAGAAGTTTTCCGACTTGATTTACATCAGTGATGATGTTCCCTGCAACTGGCGCAAAAAGGGTCAGGTAATGCGCAATCTTATCAACCGGACCGCGGATGAAGACCGCCAGCTTGTCGACGGGATCAGGATACTGCGGGATGGTGGATGGGTGCTGATCGCCCCGGATCGGGAAAAGGATCTTTTCCATATATATTCTGAGTCCCGAGACAAGGCCCTGGCCCAGAAATATATCGAGGAATTCAGGGATAAAATCGACTCCATGCAGAAATAGTACAGGTTCGGATATCAGCCACCAGTTACTGAATCCAAAGACATCCCTCGTAAAGAAAGGCTTTCACATATAACGGAACTTTTCCGGATCGGAATTATATCATTAATTACCAGTGCTGTATTCGCAATCTGTTGACTTTAATTAACTTGACAAAAAACAGCCGGAAGTTTATCATTGCTGATTAACAGTTGAAAAAAGTGCCGTGACATGAAATGTAGTATCTCCCTGAAAACCGTAATAATCGTTTTGCTTCTCGCGCTTTCAGCAGCAGCGCAGATGGATGAGGCTCAGCTTGAGGCCGAGAAGGAGGCCCGCATTCGTGAACGTGCCGAGCAGTATGCCAGATCCCGTGATGTTGATGCGCAGGATCGGATTATCGATCCGCAGCAGTATATAGTCGGGCCCGGAGATGAGCTGACCATATTTTTCTATGGCGGCTACACCCGCGAAAACCGCATTTTGATTACACCCGAGGGCTCGGCGTTGATTCCCGAATTCGGTGAGATTTATCTGGGGCAGATAACCTTGCAAGAAGCCAAGGAAAAGATCCTCAACGCATTAGGCAGGCGTTATCGTAATGTTGAGATTTCAGTCACGCTCTCGAAATTGCGGCAGCTCAAGGTCTCGGTCGACGGTGAGGTGAATTTTCCCGGAGTTTATACGGTTACCTCGATGGATCGAATAACCGAAGCGATTCAATTGGCCGGCGGGTTTACCGAGGGAGGCTCTGAACGCAATATCCGTGTGATTCGCAACGGCAGGGTAATGGATGCCGATTTATTGAGCTTTGCGCGTGCGGGAGATGAAGATGCCAACCCATACCTTCTGGAGGGAGACAAAATCTTCGTCCCGCCTCGTAGAAAGAATATCGGACTGGTCGAAATTTACGGAGCGGTGAAACTACCCGGAGAATATGAATTCGTGCGCGGCGAAACAGCTCATGATCTGATTATGCTGGCAGGCGGTACTACTCTTGACGCCAATCTGAACTCAGCCAGTTTGGTTAGATTCGATGAAGAAAGCGACAGCAGCGTTACCATAAATCTTCATCTGAAAGGGATTCTCGAAAATCCCTCCAGCCCGATGAACATCGAACTTATGCCGGACGACCGTGTCTTCATCCGCTCAATTCCCGATTATCATCGCAAAGCTCAGGTTAAAATAGAGGGCGAGGTTCGATATCCGGGAGTCTATCCTATCAAAGAAGATACAACCACATTAACCGAGGTCATAGAATGGGCGGGAGGATTCACCGATGACGCCTCATTGGCGGAAGCCAGGATGTACCGTTCCGGATACGAGGCTATCCGGGACACCGAACTGGACCGTCAAATAAAACTTTCCATAGATAAGCTGTCGGATATCGAACGCGAATATCTTCTTATGAAGAGCGATCCCGATCAGGGGCGCGTATCGATCGATTTCGAGGAGCTGTTTGGCGATGCCGATACCTCTCTTGATGTTGCGCTGAAAGACGGCGACAGGATTATGATACCGAGGAAATCATTTACAGTTCGCATTATGGGGCGTGTACTTAAGCCGGGACTCCTGACCTTCAGGGAGGGGGCGGAAGTTGATTATTATGTCAGTAAGGCCGGGGGGTTTACCAAGAGCGCCGATAAAGGCAAAATCAGGGTGATTAAAGGTGCCACCGGTTCAATTTTAAAGCCTTCTTCAAAAATCAGCATCGAGGTGGGAGACGAGATTCTCGTACCGGAGAAAAAAGATACCGACTGGTGGGAGGTTACCAAGGATGTAGGTCTCTTCCTGGCCAACCTTGCCACCGTTTATGTAGTCATTGATCAGATTATAGAATAGAACCTATGGCAGATAAGAAAAACAGTTTCCTCATTGTATTGCGCTCGCTGGTGGAACATCGGCGGCTTATTATTTTGAATGTATTTATTGTAACGGTTGCAGCCGTTATAATAAGCCTGATATTGCCCAAATGGTACAAGGCCACTGTGGTAGTCCTTCCTCCCGAAAAAACCGAATCTTTAAGCGAAATAGCGGTTTCCATGGGCTTACAGAGCCTCGGTTTGAGCGGCTCCGGTTTTGCTTTGCCGGTCATGGCTTCGCCCTCGGATCTTTTGGCATCTATCGCTGAAAGCCGCACGGTTGCAGAGCGCGTGGTAGACTCGCTTGACCTTATGGAAATATATGATGTCAATAAAGAACGTGATGCAATCAGGGTTGTTCAGAAACAGATGGATGTGCATGTGCGCGCCGACGGAATAATTGATATTTCCTATGTCGATAAAGACCGGGAATTATCGGCACGTGTAGCTAATGCCTTAGCCCGGGCGCTGGATAATATAAACCGAATGACCAAGGTACAAAAGGCCTCCGAGCTGAAAAGATTTATAAAGGAAGAGCTGGAGAAAAATAAGGAGAATCTGCATAAAGCCGAGCAGGCCCTGCAGGAATTTCAGCGCACTCACAAGGCCATCTCAATCGATGAGCAGACCGCCGCCTCTATCAATGCTGCCGCCGAACTTTACAGCCAGCTAACACTGGACAAAATCAATCTCAAGGTCATGGAAAAGTCACATTCTCCGGATCATCCCGATGTTATCAATTTACGCTACAAAGTCTCCGAAATCGAAAAAAGGCTCAGGGAGCTCCAGGGGGGCAGCGCCGTTCCCCAAGATACCTCGGCGGCTTTTCTCGCCATTCCATTTTCTGAATTGCCGGAAATATCTCTGAGGTATATGCAGCTTGTGCGCAATCTTAAGCGCGAGGAAGCCCTGCACGAGGTATTAACCACTCAGCTCGAGCAGGCCAAGATTATGGAGGCCAAGGATACGCCCACAATCTCGATCCTGGACTGGGCGGTCCCTCCACGCTTCAAATTCAAGCCAAAGCGGGCTTATATTGTTATTACAGCAATGATACTGAGTTTTGTTTTTTCCATGGTTTATGCCGTGGCTTACGACAGGTGGCGCGACTATAAAGTATCCAATCCCGAAAGTTATAATGATATCTCGGTTATATTGAATACCCTCAAGAAGGATTTATTTGGGTTTAAGAAACGCAAATCTTAAAAGCTAATATTGAAACAGTTTCAAGGAGGAATATGCAGGTCCCTCTATTAGATTTAACTCGTCAATATAAGAAGATTAAAGTAGAAATAGATCAGGCCGTTTATAAGGTTCTCGAGCATACCAAATTTATTATGGGACACGAGGTTGTGGAATTCGAGGATCAGGCGGCGGAGTACTGCGGCAGTAAGTACGCCCTTGGTGTGGCCTCCGGCACGGATGCTCTTCTTATCGCGTTGCGGGCCTGTGGAGTAAGGGCCGGGGATGAGGTGATTACCTCAACCTTCTCTTTCTTCGCCTCGGCCGGAGTGATCTCGCGCCTGGGAGCAACTCCAGTCTTTGTCGATATTGATCCCGAGACCTACAATCTGCGTCCCGAAGAGGTAAAAAAAGCGGTTACCGGCAAAACTCGTGTGATAATGCCGGTGCATATATTCGGACAGTGCGCGGATATGGATTCGATTCTGCAGATAGCGGGTGAGAACGATATCATGGTGGTTGAGGACGCTGCCCAGGCCATCGGCGCAAAATATAGGGGCAAGACAGCCGGTACTATGGGTGAGTTTGGATGCTTCTCCTTTTTCCCATCAAAAAATCTTGGAGCTGCCGGGGATGCGGGCATGATTATCTCCGATTTCATGGACAAACAGACTTTCATGAAAAGCCTGCGGGATCACGGCGCTCATCCCAAATACTATCACTCCTATATCGGTTATAACTCTCGTCTGGATACATTGCAGGCCGCCATACTCTCGGTCAAGCTGCGATACCTCGATCAATGGACCGAAGCCCGCAGAAAAAATGCGGCCTTTTATAATGAGGCTTTAAAGGATGTTCCGGTTAAAACTCCCGTAGAGCTCGAGCACAATTATCATATCTATAATCAATATACGATTGCCACTGAAAAAAGGGATGAGCTGGTGGAGCATCTTCGCAGGCATGAAATCGGATGCGCAATATATTATCCGCTGCCTTTGCATGCTCAGGAATGCTATAAATATCTGGGCTATAAGGATGAGGACTACGAGAACGCGCCCAAAGCTTCGCTGGAAGTGCTTTCCATACCGATATATCCCGATCTCACCGACGATGAAAGGAATTACGTGGCAGAGGTTATCTCCGCGTTTTTCAAATAAAAGCAATCTATCCGAAAGCAATCTGCCTTGTTTTTTAAAGATAGCGCTCATACTTTTATTGTCCGCGTTTTTGGCTACCTGCTCGCCTTCAGCGTTCAGGTCATGATTGCCCGCTTTCTCGGACCGGGCGCCAAGGGTGAACTCCAGATTGCAATGTTCCTCTTTTCTATTGTCGGAATGCTGATCGGTCTCGGATTCGAACGCGCCATTATATTCTATCTGGGCAGGGGACGCTATGACCTGAAGCGAATCTGGCATAATGCCTGCGCTTTTCTTCTGGTATCCACCGTATTTGCAGTAATTGTCCTGCTTCCGCTTACGTACCTGGCTATGCCGTTATTCGGCGAGATTAGCTTCGGGCTTCTGGCGCTTGTTTTTCTTATGGCTCCCCTGAATCGTTTTATGTCCTTTCAGCTCGGTATCTTCAACGGGCGCGGTGAAATTCGCAAAGGCAATGTCTTCACGCTTCAGAACAGCCTGATTTATGCCGTTCTGGTTGCAGTGTTCCTGATCTGGGTTTTACCCAGAAGCAGCAGCGTTCTGCTGGCATACTCATGTTCATTTTTTATAACGATTGTGACAGTTTTGATATACTGGAGGAAGAATCTCGAGGATTTGAGCCTGGGACTGTCTTTTGAGCGAGTAGTGCAGAAGCATATGCTTTCCTTCGGAACCAGGGGACAGATTGGAAATATCACCAATGTTATCGCCACGCGTCTGGATCTCCTGATCATGAACTACTATCTGGGCAAGGCCTCGGCCGGAGTTTATTCAGTAGCCATTAATTTCTCCGAGCTTATCATGTTTTTGCCGCTGATACTTTCTTATGTGATCTTTCCCCATGCCTCTCGCCGCACTCAGGAGCAGGGCTGGCATCTGATTCAGCAGACCGCTCGGATTTCATTTTTGATGTCATTGTGTTTGGCCCTTGTAATCGCGGTCCTGGCTCCCATAGCGATCCCGATATTGTTTTCCGAGACCTTTATCGGCGCATTACAGCCGCTCTGGATTTTGTTATGCGGGATGATATTCCTGGCGGTCTTCAGGATACTTGCCTCCGGAATATCGGGGCTCGGACATCCGTTAATCTATTCCATCTGCACGATTTCAGCCGTGATCGTGTCTCTGGTTCTGAATCTGATTCTTGTGCCCAAATATCAGGAAATCGGCGCAGCAGTTTCCAATGCAGTCGCTTATTTTGTCGCCTTTGTGATTCTGATTGCGTTTATTAAATTTAAATTCCGCCAGAAGTTGCATTCCTTTTTTGTTATACAGGGTTCGGATATAAATGATATATTCTCCAATATCGGATCATTTTTGAAGAGGCGGTGAGATTAATGAAAGTTGCATTGCTTGCCTGGGGAGAGAGCTGGCATACATACAGGTGGTACAAGTCACTTCGGGAAAAATGCGATATTAAAGTCTTCACGTTCAGGGAAGGTACAGAGCTGTACGGAAATGGTCA
The DNA here is from genome assembly GCA_964496505.1 of uncultured Ignavibacteria bacterium. GTDB lineage: Bacteria > Zixibacteria > MSB-5A5 > JAABVY01 > JAABVY01 > JAABVY01. Next base: position 6,102 of record CAZBZV010000031.1, read on the forward strand.
GGTTGTTATAAAATCGGTTCTTCCTCAGAAATTGAGGTATTTTTCTGGCGCTGGCAAAATGAAACGCTTGATTCAGGACTTCAATCCGGACGTCCTTCATGCTCATTATGTTACCGGCTATGGATATGTCGGCTCGAAGCTCAAAATTCATCCTTTTGTGATTTCTGTCTGGGGATCCGATATCTTCGATTTTCCGCATAAGAGCAGATATGCAAGCACATTTACGCGTAAAGTGCTGAACAGCGCTGACGCGATCTGCGCCACTAGCCAGAAACTGAAAGACGGTACAGTGGCGCTTTATCCGGAATTTGAATCCAAAATAAATGTTATCCCATTCGGCGTTGATATGAAACTCTTTCAACCCTCAAAATCGGAGAAGACAGAAGACCAGATTACAATTGGAACCGCCAAATTACTGGAAGAGATTTATCAGATCGATTTGTTAATGAAGATATTCGATACAATAGCAGAGGACCACCCGAATCTGAGGTTGAGAATCGCGGGAGAAGGGCCTGAAAAAAATAAGCTTTTGGAGCTGAAGGCAAGCTTGAGAAATGGGGATCGCATCCATTTTCTGGGACAGGTCGAAAATGATAAACTGCCCGATTTTTTGAATCAACTCGATATTTTCGCTATGCCCTCCAGATTCGAGAGCTTCGGGGTTTCTGCCCTGGAAGCCTCCGCATGCGGATTACCGGTCGTTGCTTTCAAAGTAGGCGGCCTTCCGGAGATTCTGGATGACGGCGTGAGCGCATTGCTTGCCGCTGAAGGAGATAATCTTGCCTTTGAAATCTTTCTCCGATCCCTGGTTGAGGACAGGGAATTGCGTCTAAATATGGGCTCTGCTGGGAGGGAAATTGTTGCAGAAAAATATGATATTGTAAAGACCACTCAAATGCAGCTTGATTTGTACAAATCTCTTTTGTGAAAAGCCTATTTTGAATTCCACAAATCTATTGTTATTAGCGGCTTTATTTTATAAATTCAATATTTCTATCAAAACGGAAGGTTGAAATGAAAATAGATTCTGTACCATTCTTTAGAATGAAATTTACCCAGGCCGAGATTGATGCGGTCACGAATACGATAAAAAGCGGATGGCTTACCACAGGCAATATCTCCCATAAATTGGAAGACAGGTTCTGCCGCTATGTCGATGCGGACTACGGTGCCGCTGTGGGATCATGCACCGCCGGATTGCATCTGGCGCTGAAAGTGCTGGGACTTTCCAAGGGGGATGAGGTAATCACCACGCCCTTTACATTCGTGGCCTCAACCGAAGCAATTCTGCATTGCGGCGCCAGGCCGGTCTTTGCCGATATCGATCCGGTTACCTTAAATATTGACCCAAAAGATATAGAAAGAAAGATAACTAAAAGAACAAAAGCAATCGTACCGGTGCATATTGCCGGACTGCCCTGCCGTATGGATAAAATCATGGGGCTTGCCAAAAAGCATAAGCTTTCTATCGTAAACGATTCCGCCCATGCTATCGGCGCCGAATTTAAGGGCAAAAAGATCGGAGCCTACGGCGATCTTTCCAGCTTCTCGTTCTATGCCACCAAAAATCTGACTACGGCTGAAGGCGGTATTGTAACAACCAATAATAAAAATCTGGCTGAAGAAATCCGCGTGCTGTCCCTGCACGGTATGGATAAAAAGGCCTGGAAACGCTATTTGGAACATGGAAGCTGGTATTATGAGGTGGTTTCGCTGGGCTACAAGTACAATCTGGCTGATATGAATGCGGCCCTGGGGCTGGCCATGATGGATCGTCTCGATACCCTTCAGAAAAAGCGCGAAAGAGCCGCCAGTTGGTATGATGAGATGCTGGGCAAATTCGAAGAAATCGAACTACCCGCCAGGGACAAAGATTCCAGACATGCCTGGCATCTGTACATCATCAAGCTCAACCTCGATAAGCTCAAAATCGACCGTGATAAGTTTATAAGGGAATTGACCGAAAACGGCGTCGGCACCAGCGTACATTTCATACCGCTTTTCCTTCAGCCTTTTTATAAAGGCAAATTCGGATTGTCTCAAAGAAAATTCCCGGGTGCTATGAGCGCCTTTGAGCGTGTGATCTCGCTGCCGTTTTATCCTGATCTGCGCAAAGCCGAAGTAAAATATGTTGCTGATACAATAGGCAAAATCATCTCAAAAAATCGCAAGCTATGAAAAGGATAGTAGATTTTATCCTGGCCCTGATCCTTCTGATTCTAAGCCTTCCGCTATGGATCATCGTTATTCCCCTGATTCTAATTTTTTCGCCAGGATCGCCGTTTTTTGCTCACGAACGAGTGGGCTTGAACGGCAAACGCATGAAAATCATAAAGTTTCGCTCCATGCGTCGATCCCGGGCGGAGGAACCGTGTATAACCGTTGAGGGGGATCGAAGGGTAACGCGGATCGGAAAAATATTGAGAAAGACGAAAATTGACGAAATACCGCAGCTTGTGAATATACTCAAGGGTGACATGTCGTTCGTTGGACCGCGTCCGGAAGTACCCGAATATGTTTCGAACTATGATGACACACAAAAGGAGATCCTGAATTACAGGCCGGGACTGGTCGATCCGGCAACGCTTAAATATAGAAATGAGGAATCAATTCTGGCTGAATTCGAGAACCCGAGAGAGACATACGCAACCAGGATACTTCCCGACAAGATACGAATATCTATAGATTATCAGCATAACCGTAACCTGTGCACCGACTTCAAGGTAATAATCAGAACTTTTGGGGCGCTTTTTCAAAAGCGATAAAATCACTTGCCATTTTAGAGAAAAACTTGTTTCCTTAACCCTATGCGTAAGTTATTGTCCGGAAAATTCATACTGCTGTTGCTCGATATATTGGCATTGCAGATAGCCTTTTTCGTGATCTTTATATCGCGCTACAAGCTCGGCCTTCTGCCGCCTCCCGAGGAGCCTGCGCTGGGTCTTGGCTTCATGGACTATCTGGTGCCAAGCTTCCTTCTAACGGTCTGCTGGCTTGCAGTTTTTGCGATATTCAAATTTTACCGCCCTGAACCGATTAAAGGTCTTTTCGACGAGATCACACGGGTTATTACGGCTGTCTCGATCGGCATTATGATTTTCGCCTTCATGCTCTACAGCACAGATTTCCCGCTCGAGGAAACCCGTCTGGTGGCATTTGTGTACTGGGGAGTTCTCTTGACACTCCTGGTGGTCATGAGGCTTCTGCATTTCAGATATATCCAGCCCCGAAGCGAGATCGGCCGCAAGCAGTATCTGGCGAATCTGGCCAATCAGAAGCGCCTATTTCTGGTAATGCTCGACCTTCTATTCATCATTGTCTCCTACTGGGGAGCATTCCAGCTTCGGTTCGGAGGCGATCTGGGAAAGAACGAACTGGAGGTATTCGCCAATACGATCTTTATGGTCGTAATAGTGCGTTTCACGCTCTTTGCCTATTTCAAGGTCTATTCCGGATCATATAAATACGCCTCAATCGACGATCTTCTTCAGATTATCAAAGCGGTGGGCACAGGCTCGGTGGCGCTGGTTATTCCGATCTTTTTCATACCGATCATGGGATTCCCGCGTTCTGTGCTTCTTATCGATTCACTGCTTCTGATAATTCTCACCGGCGGCCTCAGGCTTACGATACGATTTGGCCGTGAGCTCATGCCGAATTTTCTGCGCCAAGGAAAACGTGTCCTGATAATCGGTGCGGGGGATGCGGGGGAGATGATTATCCGTGAGATGAAACGCTCTCGTGAACTGAACTCCAATCCGGTGGCCATTATCGATGACGATATTCAGAAAAAAGGCACACGCATTCATAATGTCCCGGTTGTGGGAGATCAGACCGATATCGGAAAAATTGTAGATAAATATACTATTGAAGAAATTATTATAGCGATACCCTCGGCCACCAATCGTCAGATGCGTCGCATTATAAGAAACTGCCGCAAATTAAAAGTCAGCTTTAAAACCGTTCCGCCCTTAAAAGACATAATCAACGATACAGTTTCGATCCATCAGGTGCGTGATATTCGCGTGAACGACCTGATGGGACGCGATCCATTGAATCTTAATATCGATTTGATCAGCAGATTCATAAACGGCAAGCGTGTTCTTGTAACAGGCGCTGCGGGTTCTATAGGCTCTGAAATCTGCCGTCAGGTAATGAATTTCGAACCGGCCGAGGTTATTATGGTGGATCGCGCTGAGAACAATCTCTACGACCTCCAGCAGGAATTAAGGGGCTTTGGTGAAATCAACAAGACCTTCAGTATTGCCGATATCAGCAACCTTGCAAAGATGCGCTCTCTTTTCGAGGAACATAAACCGCAAATAGTATATCATGCCGCCGCTTTTAAGCATGTCCCCCTGATGGAGGAATTTCCGGAAGAGGCTGTGATGAACAATATCTTCGGCACCAAGGCGGTGCTCGATCTGGCGCTCGAGTTCAAGGTTTCGCATTTCATACTGATTTCGACCGATAAGGCAGTTGCACCGACTTCGGTTATGGGCGCGACAAAGAAGGTTACAGAGCTTCTGGCTGGAATTGCCGGAAGAAACCAGATTACCAAAGTCATCAGTGTGCGTTTCGGTAATGTGCTCGACACCGACGGTTCTGTGGTACCCTTATTCCGGAGGCAGATTGAAAAGGGCGGCCCGATCACGGTCACCGATCCCCGTGTAAGCCGCTATTTTATGACAATCTCAGAGGCAACTTTGCTGGTAATGGAGGCCTCGGCCATGGGGCAGGGCGGGCAGTTGTTCGTCCTGAAAATGGGCGATCCGGTGCGGATACTCGATCTGGCCAAAGATATGATTACGCTGGCGGGACTTATTCCGAATGAGGATATCGAAATAGAATTTGTCGGAATGAGACCGGGTGAAAAGATGCATGAAGAGCTTTTCCTTGACGAGGAAAGGCTGGTCTCGGAAAATCATGAAAAGATGTTGATTGCTGAGCCTGAAATCTGCGATAAGGAGATGCTCGAAAATACCCTGATCGATCTTCATCAGCTTTGTAAAAAAATGGATCGTGACGGAATTATCGCAAAGCTTCAGGAGATAGTCCCGAACTATACACCAATGGAAAGGACAATTAAGAACAAAGAGGTAAAAGGTTAGATGCTGGATCTTAAATTTATTTCCGAAAATGCTGAACTGGTAAAACAGGCCGTAAAAGACAAAAATGAAAAAGCGGATATCGACCGAATAATAGAACTCGATAATAAGCGCAAGGAACTGATTCAGGATGTGGAAAGCAGGAAGGCCGAGAGAAATAAGGCCACCGGTGAAATTGCCAAACTAAAAAAGGCCGGGCAGGACGCCTCGGAGCTTATCGGCGCAATGAAAAAACTGGGGCAGGATATTTCCGAACTGGACGACCGTCGCCGCGATGTGGAAAACGAGTTGAAGGAAATACTTCTGACCGTGCCGAATATTCCCGACAAAGACACGCCTGTGGGAAGCACTGAAGATGATAATGTCGAAATCAAAAGCTGGGGCGAGAAACCCAAATTCGATTTCACTCCCGCACCGCATTGGGAAATAGGCGAGAAGATGGGGCTTTTCGACCTGCCTGCGGGAGCAAAGATTTCCGGCAGCGGCTTTATACTCTACACCGGGCGAGGAGCGCGATTGCAAAGAGCGCTTATAAATTTCATGCTCGACCTGCATACTGCTGAGCATGGTTACAAAGAAGTCTCGCCGCCCTTTATGGTTACGCGCGAGACTATGACAGGCACCGGTCAGCTTCCCAAGCTGGAAGAGGATATGTATGAGCTGGAAAACGGTGAGATGTTTCTGATACCGACCGCCGAGGTGCCGGTTACCAATATTCATGCGGGCGAGATATTAAACGAAGAAGAATTGCCGAAGAGATATGCAGCCTATACGCCCTGCTTCCGACGAGAGGCGGGGGCTCACGGCAAGGATACACGCGGCCTGATCCGCATTCATCAATTCGACAAGGTCGAACTGGTAAAGGTGGTGAGCCAGGAGAATTCGATGGATGAGCTGGAATCGCTTTTGTCCGAGGCAGAAAAGGTTTTGCAGCTATTGAATCTTCCCTACAGAGTAAGAATATTATGCACCGCCGATTTATCGTTTGCGGCAGCCAAATGCTACGATATCGAGGTCTACTCAGCGGGCGTTGATAAATATCTGGAGGTCTCCTCCTGTTCCATTTTCAATGATTTCCAGGCACGGCGCATGAATCTGCGCTACCGTCCCAAAGATGGCAAGAAGCCGCTCTTCTGCCATACATTAAACGGTTCAGGTCTGGCTCTTCCGCGAACGGTGATCGCTATTTTGGAGAATTACCAGACCGAGAAAGGGACTGTAGTTGTCCCGGAGGTACTGCGTCCATACCTGGGCGGATTAGAAGAACTTGACTGATGTCTCCTAAATTCAATATAGGCAAAGGTTCCCGATCCACAGGTGTACCCCTGATCTTCAGGGTATTCCTGTTTTTCGGATTTATGGTCATTGCGCTGGTATTCGTATACTACACCCAGAATGTCGTCGGGCAGTTGAAGGCCAATTCCCTGCGCATGGTCAACCTCAGTATAAAGCTCCTCCAGGTCGAGCTTTCGCAGGAAACTTCCGGCGAGGCGACCGGCGTTATCTTCGATGAAATTATTGCGCCCACCGAAATCCCGATTATCATCACCGACAGAAATAGAAATCCGCTTTTCTTCAGGAATATCCAGGGACTCGACACGAACATCGTAACCGAGGAAAATCGCGATGAGTTGATGGAGCGGATTGAGCTTATGAACGAAAAATACGGTAGCTTTCCCATCAAGCACATAGATCAGGAAACCGGCACCGAAACTATCATAAATTATTTCTACTATGGCGATCCCCAGCTCATACAACAGCTTCAGGCCATGCCCTTTATAGAAATCGGCATTGTGGCTGCCTTTTTGATAGTCGGATATATCGGTTACCGCAATATCAAACGTTCCGAACAGCATTTTATCTGGGTCGGTATGGCACGTGAAACCGCACATCAGCTGGGCACTCCCATTTCCTCCCTGATGGGCTGGCTGGAAATCATGAATATCTGGTACGAAGAGGAGAGCAAATCCGGCAAGGGCAAGGAAGAGCTGAGCCAGATCGAGGATATTCCCCAGCAGATGGGACGGGATATCGAGCGACTGCAGAAGATCGCCAACAGGTTTTCGCAGATCGGATCGCGTCCGACCCTGAAAACCTCCGACTTGAACTACATCATTAATGAGGTTGTCGAGTATTTCCGGGAACGCCTGCCCTACCAGGGCAAGGGGATTACAATCAGTTTTGTGCCGGGAGAGATTCGAGCAGTTAAGATCAATGCCGAATTGGTTGGATGGGTCATCGAAAACCTGATTAAGAATTCACTTGAATCATGCGATCCCATGACGGGCAGAATCATGATTGCCACAACGCTTTCGTCCGACCATAAAACTGTCCTTGCCGAATTCGGCGACAACGGTAAGGGGATTCCTGTCGGTAGCCATAAGAAGATATTCCATCCCGGCTTCACGACCAAAAAACGGGGATGGGGGTTAGGGTTGAGCCTGGCCAGGCGGATTATCGAGGAATATCATGACGGCCGTATCGGAGTTAAATCATCAGTGCCGGAACGCGAGACTATTATACAGTTTAGCCTGCCCGCCGAGAATGATGTCCCCAAAAAGGATCAAAAGGACGGCTGAGGTGTTTAATCATAAACTGAAAGCTCAAACGGATAATTAGAAAGGTTACACATGCCGCAGAAGGATGAAGCCAAAAAGATTTTGTGGGTAGACGATGAGATAGAGCATCTAAAGAGCCATATCCTGTTTCTGGAGAAACGCGGTTTTGTCGTTACCGCTGTGTCCTCAGGATTTGACGCTATTGAGGAAGTTAAGCAGACTCCCTTCGATCTGGTTTTTCTGGACGAGATGATGCCCGGTATGGACGGTCTGGCTACTATGGAAGAAATCAAGGCCGTAAATCCTAACCTTCCGGTTGTCATGGTGACAAAAAACGAGGAGGAGGACTTAATGGTTCAGGCTATCGGTAAGCAGATCACCGATTATCTGACCAAGCCGGTTAACCCCTCGCAGGTGCTTCTGGTGGCCAAGCGTGTGCTGGAAAGCAAGAAAATTCAGCAGGATCAGTTCACCCGCGATTATGTTGAGCGGTCCAACAAACTGCGAATGAAACTATATGCTCCCATGGAAGCGGAAGACTGGATCGATATGCATCGCAAGCTTTCACAGTGGGATGTTGAGCTGGATAGAAATCCGGATGTCGGCTTCAGGGAATCTCAGGCCGATTTCAGGAAAGAATGCAATAACGAATTTTGCAAATACTTCGAGAAAGCATATCCGAACTGGCTGAAATCAAAAAAACATCCGACGCTTTCTCCCGATGTCGTCGGTAAATATGTTACCCCGCATCTCAGAAAAAAGCAGAAGGTTTATTTCATCGTGATCGACTGCATGCGTTATGACCAGTGGCTTACCATCGAGCCTGTAATAGCAGACTATTTTCAGGTGGAAAAAGACTATTATTTTTCGATTCTGCCCACAGCCACGCCGTTTTCACGTAATGCCATCTTCGCCGGAGAATTTCCCGACAAAATCGCGGAAATCCTTCCCGATGTATGGAGAGACCTCGGCAAAACCGAATCATCCCTGAATGCCAACGAAAAAGAGCTCCTTCAGCGGCAACTCGAGCAGAAGGTAATAGACCTCAAAGGTGAACTTAGATATGCCAAGGTTCTGGAGCAGAAAGAGGGCGAGAATCTGGCCAAACGTATCTCGACCTATCAGAACGTCGGGCTTATGGCAATGGTCTTCAACTTTCTCGATCTTATGATACACGGACGTTCCGAATCCGAAATACTTCTGGAAATCGCTCCCGATGAATCCGCCTTTAGATCTTTGATGCGATCATGGTTTATGCATTCCTCCCTCTTTACGATTCTGAAATATCTCTCGACCATTGACTGTAAGGTCGTGATCACCACTGATCACGGCTCGATACTGGCTAATAAGGAGACCACCGTTAAGGGACGTAAAGAGGCTTCCACCAATCTACGCTATAAATACGGCGATAATCTGAATTGTAACAGGCGCGAAGTATATCTGGTGAAAAATCCCGAGGAGCTTCGTCTGCCGCGCTTCGGTGTTTCCACGACATATATTTTTGCCAAGGAAGATTATTATTTCGTCTATCCGACCCAGTATCATCACTACGTCTCCAAATATGCGAACACATTCCAGCACGGCGGCATCTCTCTGGAAGAAATAATTTTACCGGTAATCACTCTCACTCCAAAGGCCTGATCCATGAAGCCGTTCCGGTATCAATCCGATTCGGAATACAGGACTATTCAAATAGCATCTGATTTTGCTCAAAAACTCGGGAAAGGTTCTCTGGTTGCCTTAACCGGGGAGCTGGGCGCCGGCAAGACTGTCTTTGCACGGGGTTTATGCAGGGGATTAGGCTTTGATGGAATCGTGAGTTCGCCCTCCTTTACGCTGGTCAATATTTATGAGGGAAAATTCAGGATCAACCATGTTGACCTGTACCGTATCGAAAGTCCGAATGAAGTGGGCGATCTCGATCCGGATGAACTTTTTTATCCAGAGGGAGTTACAATTATCGAATGGGCCGAGAAGATAAGGGAGATGCTTCCTGAACGTAAATGGATAATTTATCTCGAATTGACCGGCGAAAACGAAAGGCGGATCGAAATATTCGATTCGGTCTGGCCCGATAAAATCGGTTGATCGCAAACCTCAAATACATTAATATTAGCCCCATGTTAATTCTATGCCTGGACAGTTCGGATCGTATCCTCAAGACCGCGATTTTCGAGGATGAAAAACCGCTTGCAGAATCATCTTCGGACAGCATGGGGAATCATTCCGAAAACATTATCTCGCAGATAGACGAGCTCTTTTCAAAAACCGGCCGGAGGCTCGATGATTTAAATCTCCTGGCGCTCCACACGGGTCCCGGTTCGTTTACCGGATTGAGAATCGGTGCCTCGGCGATGGCCGGATTGGCGATGTCAAAAAATGTCCCGTTCTTGGGATTCAATGGCTTCGAGATTATGATAGAGGATGTTAGCGGTTCGGATGGTTCTTATCTTTTTTCAATTCAATGTCGGGGAGATGAATTCTACTTTATGTATATGAGGATTTCAGGCGCTTCTGAGGATGAGCGTATCGGGCCGATGATAGCGGTACCATCAAAAATTGAACTGCCGTTGGATGCAGACAAGGTCGAAATTATCGGCCCGGGCAGAGAGAAATTTCTGCAGAAATGCCCGGAAGAAATTCTGCAAAAACTGGCAGCCCAAAGCCGTTTCGAGAATTCCCCGACCATGAATTCGCTTGCCAGACTCGCACTTGATAAATTTAAGTCAACGTCTGACACTGAGTTTGGCATACCTGAAATATACTATATGGCGCCGTCACAGGCGGAGGTTAATCTTGCCCGAAGAAAAGGTAATAATTGAACCGATGGGTCTGGATGATCTGATGCAGGTCATTGAGATAGAGCGAATCTGCTTTCCCGATCCATGGCCCTTTTCTGCTTTTTTGTCCGATCTGGAAAATGATGATATCCTTACCCTGACGGCCAAATTCGACAGAAAAACAGTGGGATTCACTATCTGCCATAGGGTTGAGGACGAGATGCATTTGATGAATATAGCCGTCCATCCCGATTTTCGGAGGAAAAAGGTTGGACATAAACTGATAGAACACTTATTTTATATCGGCGAACGGCATGGATGTAGGATTATGTACCTGGATGTGCGCAAGTCAAACTCCGGGGCAATCTCCTTTTATAATAAATACGGCTTCGAGGTTCTTTACGAACGTAAGGGCTATTATCGCAAGCCGCCGGAGGATGCGCTTGTTATGGTACTGAATTTAAGCGAAAGGTCTAAACGTGGAGTGGTTTAAAAAGGCACGCGAAGGCATAATATCGCAAAAGAAGAAGGATATCCCCGAGGGGCTCTGGACCAAATGCCCCAAATGCAGCGACATTATTTATGTCCGGCAGCTCGAGGAAAACCTCTCGACCTGTCCCAACTGCGAATATCATTTCCGTATAAAAAGCTCGGATTATATAAGGCTTATCCTCGATGAGGGTGAACTTGAGGAAAAAGACCAGGGATTGATTTCCGGCGATCCTCTTCAGTTCAAAGACTCCAAAAAATATCCCGACAGAATCAAAACCGCCAGAAAAAACACCGGGCTTAATGATGCTGTCGTGTGCGGGATTGGCAAAATCGACGACAGAATTATCTCGATTGCGGTCATGGATTTCGCATTTATCGGCGGCAGTATGGGTTCTGTGGTGGGGGAGAAGATGGCCCGCACGATTGAAAGAGCAATTCAGATGCAGATTCCGCTGGTCATTGTATCCTGTACCGGCGGCGCCCGTATGCAGGAGGGAATATTGTCTTTGATGCAGATGGCCAAGACCTCGGCTCTTCTGGCACGGCTCGATGATTTGCGCTTACCTTACATATCAGTCCTTACCAATCCTACAACCGCCGGTGTGATGGCGAGTTATGCCTCTCTGGGCGATGTTATAATTGCGGAACCTGGAGCTCTTCTGGGCTTTGCCGGTCAGCGGGTTATCAAACAGACAATCCGCCAGGACCTGCCCGAAGGTTTCCAGAGCTCGGAGTTTTTCCAGGAGCATGGTTTCCTGGACAAAATCGTACACCGCCGTGATCTCAAGAAAACTATATCACTATTTTTGGAGTACTTCTCCAATGACGTACAAGGAAGCGCTTGATTTTTTATACGGCCTCGAGCTTTTCGGCGTCAAGCTCGGCCTGAACAACATCACCAGATTTCTCAACCGGCTCGGCAATCCCCAGAAATCATTCAAGGGGATTCATATCGCCGGTACAAATGGCAAGGGTTCGGTTGCCTCGATCTTCGAATCGATCCTGCATGAGGCGGGCTATAAAGTCGGCAAGTTCACCTCGCCTCATCTCTATAATTTCCGCGAACGCTTTCATCTCGATAGGGAGAAGGTAGATGAATCCTTTGTGGCGGACTTCATTGAGGAGCATCATGAGTATATCAAGGCCTCGCGCACGACATTTTTCGAAACCTGCACGGGCCTTGCCTTCGAGCTTTTCCGCCGTAATAATGTCGATTACGGCGTGGTGGAAGTCGGCCTGGGAGGTCGTCTGGATGCTACCTCTCTGATCGAGCCGGAATTAACAGTAATCACAAAAATTGCGAAGGATCATATCAAAACCCTGGGCGATTCAATCGCCAAAATCGCCTTCGAAAAGTGTGGTATTATAAAAGAAAATATTCCGCTGGTCACCTCGGCTTATGATCCCGAGGCGTTACATGTTATTCGTGAGGTAGCCGAAAGCAAAAATGCTCCGCTCTATTGCCTCCTGCCGGAGAATATGGTAGAAGTTATGAGCATGAGTATAGAAAAAATGCGATTCAGCTTCAGCGAGAATTCGATACCGCCCAAAAATTATGTCGCCAATCTGGTGGGAACACATCAGGCTGAGAATTACGGGCTGGCGCTTCTGGGTCTGAAAGTCCTCGCCCAAAAAGGTTTGGAAATTCCCGAAGATGCATATAAAAGCGGCGTAGAGAATGTCTTCTGGCCCGCCCGAATGCAATTCGTGCCGGGCAAGCCGAATTTGATTCTCGATTGCGCCCACAATCCCGACGGCATTCGTGTGCTGGTACAAAATGTACAGGCAATTTATCCTGGCAAAAAGTTCTTACTTCTATTGAGTATGCTTCGCCGGCCGGATTTTCCGGAGATTTTTACCGAGGTCAAAAAGATCTCTGATAAAATAATTCTGGCGATCCCGGATCACGACCGGGCGCCTCAACCTGAGGTTCTGGCGCGCGAGGCTATCGAGGCCCGGCTCAATTTCAAATTGATTCCCGACGTTCTGGAAGCATACAAATTTTCGCGAGAGCTGGTTGATAACGATGAGATTCTGCTGGTAGTGGGTTCACATTTCGCGCTCGGCAGGATTATGAAATTCGAAAATATCCCGACCTAATAATATATAAACGGTCTAAAATTTGGTGTCATGATGGATTCCGATTACGAAAAACTTGGTAGTACCGATAAAGTCTTAAAGCTAGAAGAGGAGATTTCGAAGCATATCGATGAGCTTACCAGGGCCAATAAGCGGCTGAAGCGTAAGATTTTTGACCTCTATACGATTTTCGAAATTTCCAGGCACTTAAATTCTGTTCTGGATACCAAGAGCCTTTTAGATGGTATCATATTGACCATTATCGGCCAGATGGGTGTTTCGGGGTGCGCCATATTTACCGCAGCCAGTGAAAATGAGGGGCTTGTTCTGGCCAAAAGCAAAGGACTTACGCTCGATAAGGCAAAAACATATAACATACCGTTTGACAGCAGGCTTTTCAAGGCGGCGGAGGATACGCCCAATATCACTTATCATATAACCGAGCTCGAAAAGGATTTCCCGGAATCTCAAAAAGAAATCGATATTCTGAAATCAATCGACTGCTCTCTTGTCATTCCAATGACCCTCAAAAATAAAATTTGCGGGCTTTTGGTTGTTACCGAGAAAATATCCCGAACGCCGTTTTATGAGGATGATAAGGATTTTTTGGCTATTCTGGCCAATCAGCTTTCCGTTGCGGTAGAAAACGCCCGCCTGTTTGAAAGCGAGAAGCAGGCCTACAATCAACTGGCCAAAGCCCAGAGACAGCTCGTGGAAACAGAAAAACTGGCGGCTCTGGGACAGCTTTCTGCTCGGGTGGCACATGAAGTGAATAATCCGCTGGGAATCATAAAAAATTATCTGGAGCTCATATCACAGCAATCCCAAGGTTCTGAAACACTCGATAAATTCGTGAGCATACTTCGCGAAGAGGTAAATCGAATTGCCGGAATTGTACGCCAGCTTCTGGATTTCTATCATCCGCGATCGGTTGAAAAGGGCGAGGTAAATCTTGCCAACGTGATCGATGAGCTGATTGTGCTGGTTTCGGTGCAGATGGAATCGAATCGAATCCGTCTTAAAAAAGATTATCCCGTGGACCTGCCCGGCGTTTGGGCTTCAGCGGAACAGCTTAAGCAGGTCTTCCTGAACCTGATTATGAATGCGAAGGATTTCATGCCCGACGGCGGCGAGATAATAATCAGCGGGAGAGAGGATAATGGTAATGTCATCCTTGATTTTGCCGACAGCGGAGCAGGCATCGATGAGAAAGCCCTTTCCAGAGTATTCGATCCGTTTTATACTACTAAGAAGAACGGAGCCGGAACAGGTCTGGGCTTGTCGGTCTGCTATGGCATTATACAGAATCATGGAGGAAATATTTCCGTAAGAAACAGGGCTGGAGGAGGAGCCGAGTTTACCGTAAGTTTACCCGTATATCATGAATAGCACTAACGAAAACCCGCATATATTGGTTGTTGATGATGAAGAGCGTATGGCTGAAAGCCTGCAAACTCTTCTGAAAGGCCTCGACTATGAGGTTGATATCGCTTTTGACGGCAACGAGGGTGCCGAGAAAATCAGAAAGGGCAGTTACGATCTTATAATATCCGATATAAAATTGCCCTATAAATCCGGCCTCGAGCTTCTGAATATAGCTCGCGACCTCGATTCGGATGCGGTAGTTATTCTTATGACCGCCTACGCCTCTTTGGAATCGGCTGTCGATGCCATCAGCCAGGGCGCCTATGATTATTTGCTGAAACCGGTTGAATTCACGCATTTGAAGATTGCTGTCAGCCGCGGTCTCGACAAGCATTTCTCGAACAAGGCCAGATTCGAGCTTCTGGACGAACTGAAGGAAAAAAATAAGCAGCTCAGCAGACGACTGGCTGAACTCAATGCGCTCTATAAGGCAGGTCATTCTCTTTCAACCACAATAGAAATCAAGGAACTTCTGACTCAGATAATGGAACTGGCTACCAAGGTAATCGGTGCCAAAACCGGCTCGGTTATGCTTCTGGACGGCGACCGTAATGTACTTAAAATCCAGGCCTCAATCGGCGTGAAAAATGAAATCGTGGAGAATACCGAACTCCCAGTCGGGTCATCGATCGCAGGTTCTGTGGCCCAGACCGGTCAGCCAATAATGATTGAAAATATTGAGACAGACCCCGATTTCAAACGTCAGGCCAAAGACCAGTATGAATCCAAGTCCCTTCTTTCGGTGCCCCTGCAGGTTAAGGGATCGGTGATTGGAGTAATCAACCTAACAGACAAAATCAGCGACGAGAAATTCACCGAGGAGGACCTTAAGCTTTTGAATGCGCTTGCCTCTCAGGCCGCGATTGCAATCGACGACGCCCAGCATTTCGAGGAAGCCAGCCGCAAGCTGCGCGAATTCGTGGCACTCTATGAAATCGCATCTGAACTTCCGAATCTGGAGGATTTCCCGCAGATGGCGCGTCTTGTACATTTCCACATTAAAAATATTATGCCGGTTGAAATGACACTCTGGCTCTCCTATGATATTAAACAAAAAGTCCTGACCTTTAACTTCTGGGACGGTTGGGGCAAAGAAAACTATGAGAAGGTCGAAAACGAGGAGATCCCTCTTGGGGGTAAGCAGATTGAAAGCCCCGAGGGTCGCGCCTCGGTAATTCTCGATTTTCTGAATAAACGCCTTCCAATCGAGGGCAAGATCAAGTCTTTCCGGGCTGTGCCAATCTACACTAAAGGGCATTTCTATGGCCTTTTCTGTATGGGTTCTCTTCAGGAAGAAGCCTTCATGACAGACCATGAATACCTGGCATCAATTATAACCTCCCAGGCCGCTTCGCTCTATGAACGCCAGAGAGCTATGCTTAACGCCACGCGGCTGATGACTATGGGCAATATGATGTCGGAGATTTCCCATGACCTTCGCAAACCGCTTACCAATATCAAGGGCGGGATGCAGATTATGAAAGACCGCTGGCCCGAAATTGCCGAAAACGACAATTTCTTCGATATGGCACAGCAGGAGCTTTCACGTCTATCGGAACTGGTACGCGAACTGGTTGACTTTTCAAATCCAACACGCTATCAAACCGAGAAAAGGAAAGTCGATGAGATTCTCGACCGGGCAACTAAACTGGTGCAGCATGATTTGAAGCGCAATAATATCGAACTGGAAACCAATTTCGAGGAAAACCTGCCATCGGTTGCCATTAATTACAACCAGATAATCGAAATATTCCTGAATATGTTTATGAATGCTATTGACGCTATGGAAGACGGCGGTAAACTCACTGTAAAAGCTCTCCGAAGCGCCGATTATGAAGACGGCAAGTCGTATGTGCAGATTCAGATTACCGACACCGGCAAAGGCATTCCGGCTGAAGAGCATGAGAGGATTTTCGAACGCTATTATACCACCAAGGAAAGCGGTACCGGTCTCGGATTGTCTGTGGTCGACCGCATTATCAAAGCTCATAATGGCAAAATCGAACTGAAGTCAAAGGCTGGAAAGGGCACCACCTTTATAATCAGTCTGCCTGTTTCCTAAGTTGTTGCAAAACAGCCCCATATAATTTTCTATTGACATTTTGGGTTGGATTGATGATTTTGCAAATGCTTGCAAAAAATAGGCAGTCTATTGCTTAATTAAAGGGCGTATGTGGCCGATATCATTACAAAGACAGGAATATGGCATAAATGAAGAAAGATAAAGTAAAGCTTCTCATAATTGATGATGATCCCAAGGTTGGATGGATACTGACCGAAGGTCTGGAGGGGCAGTATGATATATTGCTGGCTCGGGATGGCATCGAGGGGATTCAGGTTGCCTCCAAAGAGAATCCCGAGTTAATCCTTCTGGATATCAAAATGCCCGGTATGGACGGGATCGAGGTTTTACGAAAGCTGAAAAAGGCCGAGATTCCCTCGGAGGTTATTATGCTTTCGGGGCATGGCGAGACGAAATATATCGTGGAATCGATCCAGCTCGGTGCCGCGGAATTTATCAATAAGCCATTTGATGTTAAGGAAGTGGAAATACATCTCCAGTCCGTGCTGGAAAAAAGTCATCTGCGCAGCAAAATCCGCGAATATGAGAAAGAACTGAAATCCAGAAATCAGTATGAGAATTTTATCGGAGATTCGCATAAGATGGTCGAGGTGCGCAATATCATCGAGCAGGTTGCCGACAGCGAGCTGACCGTATTGATTCGCGGTGAATCCGGCACAGGAAAAGAGATCGTAGCGCGCATGCTTCACAACCTCTCGGCCAGATCGGCTCTATCTTTTACCAAGGTAAACTGCGCCGCAATTCCCCGCGAACTTCTTGAGGCAGAGCTTTTTGGCTATGAGAAGGGCGCCTTTACCGGCGCGCACAAGACCAAGCCGGGGCGCTTCGAGGTTGCCAACAAGGGGACGATCTTTCTGGATGAAATCGGCGATATGCATATGGATTTACAGTCCAAGCTCCTGCAGGTACTGGAACAGCAGGAATTTGTGAGAGTGGGCGGAATCCAGAATATCAAGGTTGATGTCAGAATTATTTGCGCCACCAACAGAAATTTGGAACAGGCTATCGCCGATCAACGTTTCCGGGATGACTTGTTTTATAGATTGAATGAAATAACGGTATTCCTTCCGCCGCTTAGGGAACGTCTTGACGATATTCCTCTACTGGTTGATCATTTCCTCAAGAAGTACAACGCGCTGTATAAAAAGGATTATCCCACGATTTCAAGCGAGACAATAGAAAGGCTTTCCAATTTTCACTGGCCCGGTAATGTCCGT
Organism: uncultured Ignavibacteria bacterium; assembly: GCA_964496505.1. Lineage (GTDB taxonomy): Bacteria > Zixibacteria > MSB-5A5 > JAABVY01 > JAABVY01 > JAABVY01. Next base: position 23,844 of record CAZBZV010000031.1, read on the forward strand.
CAGCTTGAAAATGTTATCAAGCAGATTGTGGTCCGCGAAGATGAGAATATTACCGATGCGCTTCTGAAGGCGGGGGCTGCTATGCCCACCAATGCGGGTGCGGGAGTTCCCGGAAATTCAGGAACACAACAGCAGCAGGCACCGGTCGGAAATCCGACTCCTATAGATCCGGAAACCGGTGAAAAGGATTATTCGCTCAAAAAGCGAGTGTCCAGAGCTGTGGAGCGCGAGGAAAAATCATTGATTGCGGAGGTCTTAAATAAGGTCAACTGGAATAGGCGTAAGGCCTCGGAGATTTTAGGGGTCTCATACAGATCATTGCTCTATAAGATAAAGGAATACAGAATTAATGAGATGAACTCGTAAAAAAGTTGTATTTTTGGTTTTGGAGAATAATAAGACTTGAAATTTGGTTTGTGTAATTTTATAATCAGATAATTGTGTGATCCATAATTAGCCGCCCAGACGAATATGAGAGAAATCGAAAAAAGTTTTGTTCATTACTATCCCGAGCTGGAGGATTTCGGCTTTCGTGCCAGGCAGGAGCTTAAGCGTGCGGAGCGTTATGCCTGCTTTTTGTCGCTGGTAGATTTGAATCTGGATTCGATGCTGAGTACTCTTAAGCAGCGCGAGAAATTCAAAAACGGCGATTTTGAAGCCGCTCAGCAAAAGATCAGGGAATTTGTCTGCAAAAACCTGCGCGAGACCGATGTCGTTTCTGGCATTGAGGGCAACCGCATGATGATCCTCCTGGCCGAGACACCGTTTGAAGGCGCCGATGCATTTTCAAAGCGGCTTTCGCACAGCTTGAATGAATTTATCTCCAGCACCTTTGATTTCTCCTACAATTTCGATATCCACGCCGAGATATCATCATTTCCGCACAATGAAAAATCCTCGCTTAAACTGGCCGAGACGATTGATAAAATTATAAGCGACTAAGCAGCGCTTTCTACAACTGAACCAGATACTGAATCTTCATGAAATATTGACGATTGTATTGTCTCAAATCGTAACCATTTTTGCCGTCGTAATCATGCAAATCATGAGTGGAACCGAGGTAGAAAACCGTGAATAGATTGAGCCTGTAGGTAAGGAGCGGATCGAACTCCCAGGTCTTTGCAAAATCATTGTACTGGGTGATAAAGCGCAGCGAGAATTCACGGGTGAACTGGTAGTCAAATCGAATGCGCGTGGCATAACCCTCGAAGATATTTCCTCCGGTAGAAGCCGAATCTGATTTTACATATTCGATCCGGGGGCTGATTGTCAAGCGGTTAGTCGGCCTTAATTCCACCCAGCCCTCCAGATACGTTTCCTGTCCCATTATCGGCAGGGGATCGACATTGCGCGCAATGGAACGTCCCAGTGACAGGTTCGCTCCAAAGTGAAGATAACTCGTAAATCTCGTAGTCGTATAAACCGAAAATCTTTTGATTCCGGGGAATTCCACACCCCTCAGCTTCTCCCAGCTTCCCAGGTAGTACATCTCGAGAAATGTCTGGCCGGGAAGCTGCATGCCCAGACCGCCCCGAAACCATTCATCTTTACGCTCTTTGGCAAAATTCCACTTTCTGCCGATGCTTATTGATGGAAAGATATTGGCAATGATCTTTGAATCCGGATAGAGATCAAGTCCCGTGTTAAACTCAGTAAGGCGGAAATTATTCGAGGTTTCGAATCCATTATCGGCCCTGAAAGTCGGGCTTTTTTCCCAGTAATCCAGATCGAACCACCAGGTGCGGGCGCTGCGCTCGAAGCTGGCATAGACTGCTTGTCCCCAGTACGATTCCCCGTCAAAGGCGGCTGTTTTTGTACCATTGTCGAAAGTAAACTGATTGATCTCGCTTGTGATAGCGCTGTCATTGGGTTCCTCGGTATGGCTGGCCATGAATTGAAATTCAAGCTGGTAGTTTCTATTCAATTTAAACAGCATATCAGTGCTGATTACTGAGCCGGATCCCCCGTTATTATAGCGCCGGTCGGTAATTGTCGCGCCTATATGAGATTCTTCTCCGAATGTCTGACGGGCGCGGAAAATATTGGAGTAACTTTTTCCGTTGGATAAAAATGCGCTGGATTCCTCGAACGGGATAATAATAGGGGAATGCTCGTCATAAGCAGTCAAATATGCCAGATTGGTGCGATTCATTCTACCGATTAATTTTCCCGCAAAGATCGGATCGTTGATCGAACGTGTATAGACCGGAGTGAACCAGGTCTGGAAAAGATCACTGCCCTCCTGGAAGAAGGGACGCCGCTCGGGATAAAAAAGTGCAAATGTTGTATTGACATCTATCTGAGTAACGTCAGATTCGATCTGGCTGAAATCGGGATTATACGTCGCCTCAGCGGATATGCTCGAGGTAAGGTTGTATTTTACGCCCAGCGAGGCCTCACCGTCAATATCCTGATTGATAAATTCCGAGTTTGGATTATCGAAATCGTTCAAGCCCCCGCTTTGGTTAGCAACGATAGACGGCAGCAGTTCGATGCCCCGCCCGGGACTAACGCCCCGAATTCCCGTAATTGTACCCCATTGGCAGGGCCAACAGGGCTCATCTCGGCTATATGCTGCCCAGGAGCTTTGCCGGCGAAGCTCGCGGGGATGATTCCGCCAGAAATCTATCCTCCAGGTCTGAATTTCGCAGTTTGGAAAACGCAGCGATGCAAAGGGGATGGCGAATTCAACCTGATAACCGGACTCGGTAATCTTCCCTTCGGCCTCGAAAATAACATCATAACTGTCATCCTCACCTCCGCCTCTCGACCAGAGCGCATCATACTGGACGCCAAAGGGATTTGCGCCGATTTCATACGCCCAGGCAGCATCTCCGTATGTGTCAAGTGCAATAATGACATTATCATCCGAACCAACTCGGTCTCTTTCGCTGTAAGTTGCCCTGATAGAGGATGGATCATCCTCACACACAAAAGCAACATATAGTCTGTCTTCATCATATGTGACATAAACATCGGTGCCAACCGGCGGCTTGGTCTGGTCGCCGGGGAAATGCTCATGGAATCTGTTGATATGCAAAGCTTCTGACCAGCCCGGATCGCTTACATCTCCGTCAATTTCAATAGATTTATCAGTCGCAGAAATCTCAGCCTCGGGCAGATAGACAGGTACCCATTCATCCGCGATTGCTGTAGAGCACAGAATGCCCAGCAAAGTGATTATAAGCGCTGGAAATTTACTGGATTTAATATGTACCGGATTATTCATATTCAGACATACGGGAAAATCCCTATCCTGTTTCAGGATTTTTCCCGCATGTCCTCATTTTATGTAAGCTCTTACATTTGTATGAGATACTGTATCTTGAAGAAAAACTGACGGGAGGTCTGTCTCAGGCCGATATCATCGAATTCGTCATGGCTGTCGTAGTCGTGTATATCGTGGGTGGAACCTGCATACAGCAGCGTGAACGGATTGATCTGGTAAGTTATCAGCGGATCGATCTCCCAGTTTTTATAAAAATCATCGTACTGCGTAATGAGTCTGACAGAAAATTCGCGGTTAAGCTGATAGCTCAAACGAGTTCTGAGCGTATAGGCCTCGTAAAGGATTTCATCGGTATCGATATGATTGCTCCTTGTGTATCTCCAGGTCGGCTCGATACGAAAGCGCTCGGTCGGTTTGATATATCCGCTGAGATACAGGCTTAACTCTTTGCCAAGAACCGGATCGCCCACTCTTCTTGCGATCTGATGACCGTAGTTGAACGCGCCGTTAATTCCCAGCGGCTTGCTGAAACTGCTGTTCCAGCAGAGATGGAAGAGCCATATATTGTCGAATTGCACACCCAGATAATTTTCCCTGTTAATATAGAAAGCAGGATGAATGCTGGTCTGGGCCGTCAGGTGAGCATCCATTTCTATAGAAATATAATCCTCTTTTATCATGCTGTTAAAATTCCAGATTCTTCCGGCTCTAATATAGGGTCTGAGCTGGTGAAAGAGCTTCCCGTTGGGATAAAGATTATACCCCGCATAAAGCTGAATTTTACGCTGGTCATTTCTTGGCTCGAAACCGTTGTCCGCACGAAATCTCGGGCTGCGCTCATAATAGCTGATATCGAGCACTTCATGTTTGGACATACGTCCGGTGCTCAGATAGAAGGCATGTCCCCAGAATGATTCCCCGTCAAAAGCGGCTGTATGGCGGCCCTCATCGAAAAGGTAATCATTGAGACTGGAAGTCATTGATGTGTCGTCCGGCTCGGATGTGTGCGTTGCCACCAGACTCCATTGCAGGTAATGCTTCTGGGTCAGGCGAATATCGCCGTCAAAGCCGGCCAGAGTTCCCGAGCCGCCGCCGTCAAGCCTGCGGTCGGTCAGAGTAAAATTCAGTTGTGAATAATCACCGACCGTCTGGTTGGCGAGGATGATATTCGAAAAGCTCTCACCCGCCTGAAGATAGGCGCTGCGTTCCTCAAAGGGCAGAATGACAGGGGAATGCTCGTCTCTGGCAGCTATATATGCTATGCGGGTATTGCCCATGCGCCCGGTTATTTTTGCGGCAAGCTGCGGATCGTTTATCGAACGAGTATAAGCGGTATTAAACCAGCGCGAATACATATCGCTGCCCTCCTGGAAGAAGGGGCGTTTCTCCGGGTAGAAAAGCGCGAATGTCTCGTTAACATTGATCTGAGCGGCATCCGATTCCACCTGGCTGAAATCCGGATTCATGGCAACTTCGGCTGTGATGCTGGTGGTAATCGGATATTTCATTCCGAATGACAGGTCGCCGTCAACCTTGTCGTTTTTCCATTCGGAGGAGGGATTGTCATATTCGCTCAACTGTCCGCTCTGGTATCCGATAAACGCAGGCAGAATTTCTATCCCCTTTCCCGGCTTGACTGCTTCAATCCCGTTTATTGTTCCCCATTGACATGGGAAGCAGGATTCATTCCTGTCGTACATTGTCCAGCCATACTGGCGCCGGGTATCATACTGATGATTGCGCCAGAACTCAGCCTTCCAGGTTTGCCTCTCTGAATCGGGGAAGCGCAGGCTGGAAAAAGGTATTGCCATCTCAACCTGGTAGCCGCTGTCGGTCACAGTACCCATAGACTCCCAGATCAAATCATAGGAGGAGTCCTCTCCGCCATTTTTTGACCAGATTGCATCCGACTGAATTCCATAGGGATTGACATTGAAGAGATATGCATAAGAGGCATTACCGTAGGTGTCGATAAAAAACCCGACATTATCATCGCCGCCCACATTATCTCTCTCGCAGTATGAAGCTCGGATTGTCTCCCTTTCGTCAAGACAGACAAAGGCGACATAAATATGTGTGTCGTCATAAGTTATGTATGCACGAGTCTCGACCGGCGGATCGACCTGGTTGCCCGGATTATTTTCGTAAAATTCGGTAACCTGAGCCGCCTTCCGCCATTCAGCTCCTCTGATTTCGCCGTCGATTTTTATCTCTCCGCTGAGACGCGGAACATTAAGTTCATGATTAGATTGCTGTTCCAATGTCTGATTAGCAAAAGCAAGATTTGAAAGTGCAAGAAAACCCAAAATTATCAGCATAGCTGTGATTTTTCTCATTGTGACCTCTCCTGTTTGGTAAGAGGTTACGAAAAGGCGGGATTTCGGTTTCATAAAAAAATCTGGGCAACCCGTTGAATGATAGTGGATTATACAGGACTATAAATATCCTGAATATGCTCGGAAATGACTTGATGATTGATGTAAGCGATATGTTTATCAAAGTTTTAGAAAAATGGATTGAACCTGTCGTTATTTGAGTTTTAAGGAGTACTTTTTGTCATCAGATCTCTTCAAAAATTTTTGAAAAAAAATTGAATTTTGGCATGGTGCCGCTGTTAATATTTGATTAGCGAATATCAAATTGCTTGCAAAATTTTACTTAAAACCATATAATTTCGGATTCATTGAGGCCGTATGATTGAAGCAAAAAATCTGACCAAAATCTTCAAGGATAAAAAGCGCGGCGAGGTAAGGGCCGTCGATGATATCTCCTTTTCATGCAAGAAGGGAGAGGTCTTCGGTCTTCTGGGACCTAACGGCGCCGGTAAGACCACAACTCTGCGTTTGCTTTCCACGGCAATCAAACCGACCTCCGGGACAGCTCTGATAGAGGGCTCCGATATTGTCAGAGAACCGCAGAAAGTCCGGCATGAAACCGGCTTTTTGTCCGGCAATACCGGCCTTTATGGCAGGCTGACCGCTCGGGAGATGGTGGAATATTTCGGCAAACTTTACGGCATGAAAAAAGATCAGATTGTCCAGCGCACTGAAAAAATATTCGACATGCTTGACATGAACGAATTTGCTGACTCCCGTAACGAAAAGCTCTCCACCGGTATGAAGCAGAAGGTTTCGATCGCCCGTTCGGTTTTACATGATCCGCCGGTGATGATTTTTGACGAGCCCACCAGCGGGCTGGATGTAATGAGTTCGCGTACGATTGTGCAGTTTATACGGAAGTGCCGGGACGATAATAAATGCCTGATATTTTCGACTCATATCATGAGCGAGGCGATGCGTCTCTGTGATCGGATCGCGATTATCCATAAAGGTAAAATCTATTTCGAGGGCAATGTGGATGAGGCTCTTAAGAAGACCGGCAAGGACAATCTCGAGGACGCTTTCATAGAGATAGTCGGAGTATGAAATGAAATTTCGCAATGTAAAGACAATTTACGGCAAGGAGATGAAGGATACCCTGCGTGACCGCCGTACACTTATTTTCATGCTGATTGTGCCGATTGTCGCCATACCGTTACTGATTATGTTCACGACCTCGTTGATGATCGGCGCAGTAACGAAGGCACAAGAGGAGAAGGCTACGGTTGTCTTCGAGGGATACGGCAATCTTCCCGCCGACCTGAGGGAATCCTTTGAACAGGCGCCTTCTCTTGAGGTGAAGATGGATTCCGATTATGCTGATACTATTGACCTGATAGAGGAGCTTAAGGCAGGCGGATTTGACGCCCTGGTTTCGGTGCCGGATTACTTCGGCGGTGCGATTGAAAGCGAGTCGCCCACTAATATCGAACTATTTTACGATAGGGCCGAGCTCTCTTCCGATTTTGCAGTGGATAAAATCCGCGATATTCTCGATCCGTACGAAGAAAAAATCGTCGAGGCACGCCTGCAGGAACGTGAGCTGTCACCCGACATACTCAAGCCGTTCGAGGTCAACCGCCAAAATGTTGCCTCGGCCCAGAAAGTCGCGGGCAAGGAAATCGGCGGTTTTCTGCCGTATCTGATTATCATCATGTGCTTCATGGGCGCCATGTACCCGGCCATTGACCTGGCAGCAGGGGAGAAAGAAAGGGGCACATTGGAAACGCTGCTGGTCTCTCCCGCCTCTCGAAGCGAATTCGTGGTCGGCAAATATCTGGTGGTCCTGACCACTGGAATAGTTGCCGCCCTGCTTTCCATGGCAAGCCTGACATTTTCTTTGAATTATATGGTAGATAATGTTATTGGCGATATCGCCTCCGAAATTTTGAGACTCCAATTCAGCTTCGAAATGGTGGTTTTGATAATTTTGATCATACTGCCCCTGGCCGGCATCTTTGCCAGTGTCCTGTTGTCCGTCTCGATTTTCGCGCGCTCGTTCAAGGAGGCCCAAAGCTATATCACCGCCCTGAATATGGCGGTAATCCTGCCGGCGTTCGTATCTTTCCTTCCCGGAATCGAGATAGATTATCAGATGGCGTTAATTCCGGTTCTGAATGTCTCGCTTATAATCAAGGATGCCATTGCCGGCACCGTGGAATGGAACTATGTGCTGGTGGCGTTTGTCTCCACCCTGGTACTTGCTCTCCTGGCGCTTCTGTTCTGCAAGAAATGGTTCGAGCGCGAATCGGTCATTTTTCGCATGTAATATTCCTTCCATATCCCAAAAGCTCTTAAAATACGCTGAAAATATTATGTAAGTACTTACATAAATATTGAACCTTTTCAAACACTCTCCCGTATAAAATTGTGATTCATAAAATAAATATTTATCATAGAAAAAGCACGGGAGGATGAAAATGAGGAAAGCTTTCTGGATAATCGCATTGCTTTTAGCCTTTGCAATTATCACATCGCTAAGCGCTCAGCCTCAGCCTGCAGAGCGGCAGGATGAAACTATCGACTCGAAAATTCAGGCCGAAATAATCGATTCGGTCACGCGGGTGCTAAACGAAGTCTATGTTTTTCCGGATGTAGCCGGAGAGATGGAAAACCATGTGAAAGGGCTGTACGAGAAGGGGGAATACAGAAGTATAACCAGCCTCGAGCAGTTCACTCGGGAATTGACTGAGGACCTGCGCGATATTTGCCACGACCGTCATCTGAGAGTGGGTTATGCTCCCGATATTACCATGGAAGATATTCGCAGTGAGGGCGACACCCTTACGGATGAAGACAGGCAAAAGCGATTCGAAAGGCTGGCCCGAGAAAACTTCGGCTTTAAGGAGATCAAAATTCTACCCGGAAATATCGGCTATTTGAAGCTCGACGGTTTTAATGACGCCTTTTTTGGAGGCAGCACCGCAATTGCCGCTATGAATTTTCTTGCCCATACCGATGCTCTGATTATCGATTTGCGGGAAAACGGCGGCGGTTCACCATCGATGATTCAACTTATATCGGGCTATTTCTTCAATGAATCGGTTCATCTGAACAGTTTTTACATCCGCCAGGAGGATACCACCAAACAGTTCTGGACCGCTGCGCATGTCGAGGGTCCACGTATGGTCAATACGCCAATTTATGTCCTTACCAGCAACTACACGTTCTCGGCAGCAGAAGAATTTACATATAATCTCAAAAACCTTGAGCGTGCCACAATCGTAGGCGAAACCACGGGCGGAGGAGCGCACCCCGTGCAGGGCGAAATCTTCCCTAATTTAAAAATTGCCATGAGCGTTCCATTCGGCCGTGCCATAAATCCGGTTACCGGCACAAACTGGGAGGGTACAGGTGTAAAACCCCATATCGAATGCTCCTCCGATCAGGCGCTTGATGTGGCCAGGGCGGAGGCTTTGGAAATGATGGTGGCCAAAGCTGAAAGCGACGGGGAAAGGGGTATGATTCAATGGGATCTGGATATGCTCAAAGCGCAGCTTGATCCGGCTGAGGTCCCCAAATCGACTCTGCAGAAATATGCCGGAAATTACGGCCCCAGAAAAGTACGGATGGAAAATGGTGAGCTTTATTACAGTAGAGACGGAAATCCTGAACGAAAATTAATAGCGCTATCCGACGACACATTCATGATCGAGGGCGTTGATTATTTCAAAATGAAATTTGAGCAAAATAATTCCGGAGAAGTTAAGGGTATCCTGGGTATGTACAGACAGGGGCATATCGACAGGTCGCCCAGAGATAAATAACAGCTTTGTTAAGTGTTTTTCCTCCCCATCCAATTCCCATTCGGCGTGCATTTTAATAATGTGCGCCAATTTTTGTCCCCTGGAGGTGCTCATAGAAGAGGCAGATGCTCAAGGCTGATACTGTCAATCATCATTTTGAGCGTAAATATCAGGGACAGGATTGAGGTTAAATGCATGGTTCCTCCCTGCGTTAAGGACATTTTCTAGTTTATTATTTATTCTTGCCAGCTGTAGTTAATCCAGAGACGCTGTTTTAATAGACGGTTTAGCTCCATGAATGTTCAGTTTTATAAGAATTTTCTTTTGAACCGAATAGGACTAAATTTGTTAAGATTTATTGAACTCTAAAATGAAACTGGAAGGGTATTATGAATCAAGCGAAGACATTGGGCGAACTCAGGGAATCCGGTTATAAATCCCGTTCTACCAAAGAAGAATTAAGAAATAACCTGATAGATTTAATCAAATCCGGCAAAAAACGTTTTCCGGGCATTATTGGTTACGACCGCACCGTATTGCCGCAACTGGAAAATGCCATACTTTCCAGGCATGACCTGCTTTTGCTTGGTCTCAGGGGGCAGGCCAAAACCAGGATTTTGAGGCAAATGGTCTCTCTTCTGGACGAATATATCCCGGTTATCAAGGGGAGTCAACTGAATGAAGATCCGTTCAACCCGATCTCGGACAAAAACAGGAAGCTGGCGGCCGAGGCCGGGGATGATCTGGAAGTCGAATGGCTTCACAGGGATCAGCGCTATAATGAAAAGCTGGCCACCCCGGATGTTACTGTGGCCGATTTGATAGGCGATCTCGATCCGATCAAGGCCGTGCGCGAGAAGCTCGATATTTCCAATGAAGAGGTGATTCACTGGGGCATAGTACCCCGCACGAATCGCGGCATATTTGCCATCAACGAGCTTCCCGATCTACAGCCCCGAATCCAGGTGGCGCTTTTGAACATATTGGAAGAGAATGATTTGCAGATCAGGGGCTTCCCGATTCGAATTCCTCTGGATATGATGCTGGCATTTACGGCCAACCCGGAGGATTATACTAACCGAGGCAATATTATTACACCTCTTAAGGACAGAATTGCCTCCCAGATCAATACCCATTATCCCCGCGATCTGAAAGATTCCCGGGCAATTACCGAGCAGGAGGCCTGGAAGGAACGCGGTGTTGAAATCAAAATTCCCGGTCTTATAAAGGATATCGTGGAAGAGATAGCTTTCCGTGCACGTGAAAGCGAATATGTCGACCAGACCTCGGGCGTTTCGGCACGTTTGACAATCTCGGCTTATGAAAACCTGCTTTCGAATGTTGAACGGCGGGTTGTTATGAACAATGACAAGCATGCCCATCCGCGTATTGCTGATCTATATGCGATACTGCCATCGATTATGGGCAAGATAGAGCTGGTTTATGAAGGCGAGCAGGAAGGGCCTTCCATGGTCGCGGTCAATCTTGTAGGTGAAGCGATAAAGCATACTTTCCTGCGCATGTTCCCCGAACCCAGAAAAGAACGTCAGCGTACTCCGGAGGGAGATTACGATGAAATAATTCCGGAGGACAGCGTCTACGAACCGGTTATCGACTTTTTCTCAGCAGGTAAACAGCTCGAGATTTCCGACGAAATGCCGTATGCGGAATATAAGAAAGTGCTTGACGACATAGTCGGATTGCGAGAAATCGTCAAGAAGTACTGCGATGTTAAGGATAAGGACGAAATCTATACTTACATGGAGTTTGTCCTCGAGGGTCTGCATCAGATGAACCGTATCGCCAAGGAATCGCCCGACAACAAGTTCATCTATACCGATATGATCGAGCGAATTCTCAGGAGCTAATTATGCGTTTTATATATTCCGAATGGGACGACTCCCTTTTCCAGCAGCTTAAAAACATGAAGGACCTGATGTCGATTTTCAACTATCTTCTGCTTCAGGTCAACGGGGATGCGGAGATGGCTCTGAAGCTGATGCGCAAGCTGCAGAAGATGGGTGTGCTTCCCGAAGATTATAATCTCGAAGAGTTCGAGAAGAGTCTGGAGAAAAACAATATAGTCTCATGGGAGGGCGATAATATCTCCCTGACCAGAAAAGGAGAAAAGTCGCTTCGTCAGGACGCCTTCGATAGTATCTTCGAGCATCTTCGAAAATCGGGAGCCGGCGGCCATATCATACCTCACGGCGGAGGTACTTCTGAAGAGGCCCTGCCGGAAAAACGCGAATATAAATTCGGTGATGAGTTCAGCAATATCGACTTCCAGAACTCTCTCATGAATACTATAAAGCGTACCGGTTCGCTGGGCCTCAATATGGACGAAAAGGATCTCGAGGTTTATGATACTGAACAGATGACCAACTGCGCCACTGTTATGCTAATAGATATCTCCCATTCCATGGTACTGTACGGCGAGGATAGAATTACTCCGGCCAAGCAGGTAGCGCTGGCATTTTCCGAGCTGATTCTTTCCAAATATCCCAAGGACAGCCTCAATATCGTCCTGTTTGGTGATTTCGCGCGCGAGGTCAAGGTCAAAGACCTTCCCTATATCGGGGTGGGGCCATATCATACTAATACCAAAGCCGGTCTGGAAATGGCTCGAAATATTCTTCTCAAGAAGAAAAATGTGAATAAACAGATTTTCATGATTACCGACGGCAAGCCCTCGATGATAAACCGCCGCAACGGTTCGATTTATAAAAATCCGGTCGGTCTCGATCCAATAATCGTAAACCGCACTTTGGACGAGGCGATTATTTGCCGCAAAAAACGCATTCCGATTACGACATTTATGATAACAGATGATCCTTATCTGCAGAAATTTGTGGCCAAACTGACCGAACTGAACCGCGGACGGGCCTACTTCGCATCTTCCCAGAATCTCGGGGATTATGTCTTCTGGGATTTCGTAAGTCGCAGGCGAAAAACAAAGTAAGATAAAATTTCAGAAATAAACCGGGATTGATGTAGCATTTATTAATCCCGGTTTTTATCATACCGTTCGCTCATATTCTCTCCCAATTTTCCGACAAATATATACAAAGCAGTCACCGTTTAATGTCGACCGCTCAATGCCATTATTCCGGCAGCAGGATAAGTGTTGACATGCGGGGTCCCTGAGAGTATTTTAATATTGACCCCGTTTTGGGACTGCAAACAGTTAAGAAATACAGACCATAAACCTCCGCGGGATAATATGAGAAAATTCGCCCCCATGTTTCTTGTATTGCTGCTGGCTGTTTTTGCGGTTGAGACCGCAGAGGCGCAGGGCTTGCCGAATACCGAGCATGACACCGCATTTCAGCCAACGCTGGTATATGAGGATTTTGATGATGGCGAACTGCCTTCCGGCTGGCAGATAATAGACGGTGGTGGCGATGGCTATACATGGGATTTCGTAGACATAACCTATTTCGGATTATATGCGCCATTTGACGATACTGCCATGATTGTTAACTCTGGCGCCGCGACCACAGCGTTTATGGATGAGACTCTTCTGACCGCCTATTTCTATTGCCCCTCGGATGTTGATGTACATCTCAGTTTCTCAAACTACTTTGCCTGGGATAATAGTATACCCGACGAAATTGCTGATGTTGATGTGCGCAATGGGGCAAATGGACAATGGTACAACGTTTTGCGCATGACCAATATGACTTATGGACCGAACATTCAGGATTTTAACATTACCTCTCATATAGGAGATGGCGATTCGGTTCAAATACGCTTTCACTATTATTTTGCCCGCGATGATAGATGGTGGATGATCGATAACTTCAAGCTCTATTACGATTGTGAAGATCCCGATGGCGATAATATCTGCAGCCAGTTCGATAACTGCCCGGACAACTATAATCCCAATCAGATAGATTATGATTCCGACGGCATCGGGTATGCCTGCGATACCTGTGTGGATACCGACGAGGACGGTTATGGCAATCCCGGTTTTCCTGTCAACCTATGCGATATAGACAACTGCCCCGATCTGCCGAATCCGGATCAGCTCGATTATGACGGGGACGGAGTTGGGGATGCCTGCGATCAGTGTACCGATACAGACGGCGACGGCTACGGCAATCCCGGTTTCCCTAATAATACCTGCCCGCCGGACAACTGCCCCAATAATTTCAACCCGTATCAAACCGATGCGGACGGCGACGGCAGGGGAGATCAATGCGATTATTGCACCGATACCGACGGCGATAGTTTCGGCGATCCCGGCTTTCCCGCCAGTACCTGCATGCTCGACAATTGCCCGGATAATTATAATCCCTATCAATGGGACCGCGATGGCGATGATGTCGGCGACTCCTGCGACGACTGCACCGATACTGACGGCGACGGCTTCGGCAATCCAGGTTTCCCGGCCAATACATGCCAGACCGACAACTGTCCCGACATCATAAATCCAGAGCAGCTAGATGATGACTCCGATGGAATCGGCAATGAATGCGATAGCTGCACTGATCTGGACGGCGACGGCTACGGTAGTCCCGGTTATCCGAATAATGTCTGCGTAACGGATAACTGCCCCGATATATCCAATCCTGATCAAGCCGACGGCGATGATGACGGGCTGGGCGATTCCTGCGATGTTTGTACCGATTCTGACGAGGATGGCTATGGCGATCCCGGATATCCGGAAAATACATGCGAAATCGATAACTGTCCTGATATTTCCAATCCGGATCAGGAAGATTTCGACCAGGATGGTATCGGTGACCTTTGTGATGAGTGCACCGACAGCGATAATGACGGCTACGGCGATCCCGGTTTTGCGGCCAATACATGTGAAGAAGATAACTGTCCGGATATATATAATCCCGGTCAGTCAGATGCCGATGCCGATGGACTGGGCGATTCCTGCGATGTATGTACAGATACAGATAATGACGGCTATGGCGATCCGGGTTATCCCGCGAATACATGCCTAACCGATAACTGCCCTGATATTTCCAATCCGGATCAGGCGGATTCTGATGACGACGGTACTGGCGATCGTTGCGATATCTGTCCTTTTCATCCCGAAGATGACTGCTGTAATCCAATCGGCGAAAACGAGCCGCCTGTCATAGATGTGTTTGCACCTATCGTTCTCGAGCCGGGCGATGAATTCAGTTATGAACCAAATGTGTCTGATCCCGATTGTGATGGCAGTGAACTTGAGATCGCTTTTATCGATTATCCCTCGTGGTGCGAGGTCGAAGGCAGCTCTATCGGCGGAACGGCCGAATGCGATCATCAGGATACATCATTCACTGTAGTTGCTTCCGATGGCGATCTTGCGGATTCAGCGACTATAATAATCGAAATCGATCATTCCAATCAACCGCCGGTAATTGCCGATACGGTTACCCTGTTCTACATAAAAAACGGCCGCCAGGTCGTTTATTATCCGGCAATAGACGATCCCGACGATACCTTGCACACGATTCTCTACGAAAGCTATCCGTACTGGTGCACCATTGTCAACGACAGCCTTACAGGTACAGCACCAGATGAAAACAGGACTGATACGATTAATGTCACAGTTCAGGATTATTGCAGCTCGGATGGCTATGAATTTCAGGTCTCGGTTTATATTTGCGGCGATGCCAATGGTGATGATGTAATCAACGTCAGCGATGCGGTGTATCTGATCAATTTCATCTTTATCGGCGGGCAATCTCCCAAGCCGCTGATTGCGGGGGAATGCAATTGTGATACGAATGTCAATGTCTCTGATGCGGTCTATATCATAAACTACGTTTTCATCAGCGGTCCTTCGCCATGCCATGACTGCCCATAAAAAAATCCGCCTTTAGCGGATCAATAATCAAAAATTTTCTCGATAATTTACATCCTTAGAGTCAGGCCGACTATTACCGAAAATGTTGAGTAGTCATACAGTCTGTTTGACGAGGTGTTATTGATTATATCGAGCTGTATACTCGGTTCGAGATAGGGCCCCGATCTCGAAGGCATGGGCCAGCTTAAGCCAAGGTAGTACCTGCTATAATCATCCTCGCGGGGAATAATACGGTCGGGGAACTCCAGAGTGCGGAGCATTCGCTTATTCCAGTACCCAAAACCTCCGGTGATAATCATTTTGGGAATATGATAGCTCTTGAAATTAAGAGTAACCGAATTACCGTCCCATACAGAGCCCCAGGGCGATAGGAAGCCGGTCGCATAGCTGTATACAATCGGATCTTCATAATCCACGAATGAGAGATAGGTGTATGTGATATTCATCCCCAGTTTTCTTCCCAGCGGACGGGAGAACCTCGGCGAGATATAAAAGGACCTCAGATCGCCATCGATTTCTTCCAAAACCTGAGGGTAGGCCAATACTCCCTCCTCCTCAATAGAAATAAAATCCGCAAATGTGTAACCGGTTTCGATATCGAGGCTGTTCGAACCCAGGAAGGTCAGATTGATCCCTCCCGTGATCCCGTAGACCTCTTTGTCAGCCTCCTCTGAATTTTTAAACAGGGTATTTTCGTATGTTATACCGGCCCTGATTTGAGCGACTGGAGTCAGCTTGTAGGAAACAGATGCCATCCCCCCATAAGTGTCTGTATTATATATGCTGAACGCTTCCCTGTAAGAGCGGTTTTCATAGGATGCATTGAAATAGACCACGACGGGAGATTCCGCAGAGGTGGGGATAGCTGTGAGCTCGGCGCCGCTCATCAAATTTCCCAGAGCGATAAGCTCGGAATAATAACTGTATTCGCTTTTTAAATTAAGCTCAACCTGAGGGATTGGGTAATACCTGAGAACGGCATTTGTGGAGGAATACGAATCTGATAATTCTGATGAATCGCTGATAATATTGTTGGTGAAGCTTTCACTGAATTTGATTTCAAAGCCAAAATCGGCCGAAGCCGGAATAGAAAAGAAAAATATGATCAGGATTCCAATTATTAGCGAACGCATGGTTGAAAATTAATATTAATGACACACTCCGCCGGCGCATCCGGATACGGCGCCCAGACCGATTCCGTTGCCCGGACCAAAATCCGATCCGGCCTCGAAACCGCCACGGCAGCATGATTGTGCACGGGTTAAAAACTCCAGTTTACCGAAAATCTCAGAATTGGATAATAAGCTGTTCAGGTCAAATCCGCCCAGGCTCTCGATAGGTTTGAATTGACTATCGGAACTGGCAAGCAGGCCTTCATTTTCATTTAAATTTTTATCATCTTCGGCTGTATCGGGAATGCTATTATTATCCTCGTCTGGAATGTTGTCGTTAAAGCCGTCGCCGTCAAGATCGACAAAAACCTCTTCCGATTCGACGTTGTCCTCGGCATGCAAAACGGAGCCGCCAAAACCGGAAATAGCAAATATCATAAATATAGATGTGCATAATATTGAGGCAGTTCTCATGGGGACCTCCCGGCAAATAACTCAAAAAAACTATCACCCATTATACGCCTGTAATATACTGATTTAATTGAAGTTTATCAAGTAAATAAACATTTCAGTTCGTATTATAAGCAAAGCTTTTGCGGCTCATTTCCATTTAAATAACAGTTTAATTGGCTTTTCATTTTATTTTTGCAGAAAAAATATGTTGTCAAATTTCAATTATTACTTAAATTATAATGATTACTGACCTATCACCCTATGAATGCAAACTTACTGCTTATACATAGGAGGAACAAATTATGCACCCAGCCCCCAAACGCATTTCATGTTTGAGGTGTGTGCTTGTTGCTCTGCTTTCGATTTTCGTGTTTCTTACCGGTTCCGCAATTGCGGATGAATTCCCAGGCGCTACCAGACTTGATGATGTCGGTCTTGGTATTTCGGGCCGGCCCGCACAGGCGCCGAATATCGGTGGAGAACAGGTTAAAATTGGAGCAGACGGCCGAGCGCCTTATTTCTGTCAATTGAAAGTCTATGTGGTCGAACCGGTGTCACGTTACAGAGATTCAGAAGGCCACAACTATGAATTCGGGTTTCTCGATTTCGCAATCGACACCGCCCTGAATCTGGAGTACCAGGTTCCCTTTAATAAGACGGTTTCATGGGAGCCGGCTCTGAACGGCATTGATGATCCTATATATTCAGACAATATCAAGGTAATTGCCGTGTTATTCAACCATATGGAGGGTTTTCCGCAATACAGTTATATCCAGCCAGGATACCCGGTGGATGACCCCTTTATAGCTTATCATGCAGATGCCAGCGCGGCCGCCGAACCGGGTGAAACCGGCTATAATGAGGTCGCGGGAGGATATACGCATACCGTATTTCTTGAGGAAGCTACATGGGACGGCTGACCGTCCTGCCCTGGAACGCGGTCTGCGTTAGATGCAATTTATGGCCTGGGAACCTATAACTTTCATTATGCTGCCCTTTGCGCCGGTGAACCAAACGTTCAGCCAAGGCGAGATTCATTGAATAATGTCAGTGTTCCCACGGTTTATTTTGACGGTGGTGATACGGTTTTTGTAGGCGGATACTCTAATCCGAATTACTATACCACTCTTATGGATATAGTCGGAGTCAGGCAGGTTCCGGAAATCGACCTCTCCGTATCGTTAACATTCAATTCCAAAGGTACGATAACAGTCGATGTCTCTGCAACTTTGAATACCTTTATAAATCTGGAGCCGGAGAAGCCTTCTGTGCCCTCGGGCGAAACTGCCGGCCTTTTGATGACAGAATATACCTATACCACAAGCACAACAGATGTCGAAGGGCAGCAGTTGTGGTACAGGTGGGATTGGGATGACGGTGATACCAGCGATTGGATAGGGCCTTACGCCTCAGGTGCGGAAGCCTCCGCTTCCCATAGCTGGTCAGTGGCGGATACCTATCGAATCAAGGTTCAGGCCAAAGATGAGTATGATGCAGAAAGTGAATGGTCAGGCCTCTTGTGGGCCTATTTCCAAGGTCTGCCCTATATCTGCGGAGATGCTAATTCCGATGAGGGTGTCAATGTTTCCGATGCTGTCTGGATCATTAACTATGTCTTCATTGGTGGAGAGCCTCCCGATCCATTAATTTCGGGAGATGCCAACTGCGATGGCAGCGTCAATGTCTCCGATGCGGTCTGGGTTATCAATTATGTCTTCATTGGAGGATTTGAACCTTGTGATACCGATGGAAACGGCGAAACCGATTGTTAGTAATGGCCTTAATATGATATTAAAAGCCGTCCGGGAAACCGGGCGGCTTTTTTTGCAGTCTATATTTCAGGCGCCTTCTGCATTGAATTAAGTAGCAAGCGGAACTGCAAAGAATTTTGTGTAAATTCGAGTTTCAAGACTTAACCCTTAGTTCATGTTCATTCTCATAACCTGAGTGAAGAGTATTCTCTAACAACTGTTTTTATCCCTAAAATATCCATTGACATCATCGACGCCATTATCTATAAGCGATTTTGCTAACCGGAGTAATTTATGAAAACATCAAAACAAAAGCTGACCGAAAAGCAGAAGAAGCGGATTGATCTTTCCGGGATGTTCTATCCTTTGGAACGCAAATACGAACGCCGCTGGGCCAAATTGTTCAATTCAGGTTTTAAGGATATCGCTGAGGGGTTCAGAGAACTTGCGGAAGATAAAAAGTATAATCAAACGGAAAAGTCGAAGAACATGATCCTGTGGCATGATCCCAGGGACTCCATTGTAGAATGCATGTTTTATTTTATCGACGATCCCACCGACCTCGACAGAGTTTTGAACCTTTACAAAACGATTAAAAAGCATCAGCCGTTATTTGCTTATGCAATTGTCCATCAATGGAAGGACGGCGAAAATTGCGAGATAGGAAAATTCTAAATATTTTATGCCTCTAATTTCAAATCCCATTGTATAATAGAATTAAACGCACATTATTAAAATAGAGATGAATAAGAAACCACTCGCAGGGAGAAGGGGAGATGGCATCCAAAATATTTTTCACCGCAATAATATTTATATTAATCGCCTTCATAGCATTATCCGCCGATGATCCCCAGGCCACCGGCTCAAAACTGCCATTCGATATCGGTGATACTTTGCCGGATTCGATCGTGTTAGACTCATGTTTCGGCTTGTCTTTTAGCCCAATTTCGAGCTTTATTCCGATGCTTTGTCCAGTTATTATTGATGGAGTAGAGTATTGCTTTGAGATTTCAAATGAGTTGAGTTGGATTAAAATGATAGTAGTCTTCGATTCGTTATTTGTTTCGCCGGAAGGGCTTCGGATAGGGCAGGAATTCGGGCAAGCGCTATCCAAATGTATTCATTTGGAGTCTGTAGGTCAGCCATTTTATCAAATTTGCGCCAGGCTTCCTTCAGGCTGGTATGCCGCAGCCGGCTATTGGGTTCCTCCCGATGATACGACTGGATTGGCTGAAGATACAATAGAGTTTTTCTTTAAATATGGTCGTGATCCTGAGGTCGAAGAAAACTAAACTGATGAGGCGCCAGGGTGCCCCAAGCTTCAGCTTGGGAAAAGACATTCTATTGGAGGAAATCATATGAAAATACAAAAATGTTTCAGAATCTTACTTATTGTCGTTACTGTAATAATCGCATTGTTCATCGCAAATGTCTTTGCTGATAAAGAAGGCGCGAGTGATCATGATATCCATGTTAAGTGGATTTTGGATACCGTAAAAGACGGTGAATGCTATTTCCCAGAAAGTGGATTTGTCCCTGATGCGGAGAGCGCAATAAAAATAGCTGAGGCTGTATGGGTGCCGATTTATGGTGAGGAGACAATCTTTGATGAACTGCCGTTCAATGCCACTTTGTTTGAGGATAGTCTCTGGATAGTCTATGGCTCTTTTAATTATGGGGAAGAAGGGGACTTTGTGGCCGGGGGAGTCGCCCATGCCATAATCAGAAAGTCCGACGGTAGGGTTACTTGTGTAATACATGGCGAATAGAAGAAGTTATCCGGAGGTCAAGCCCCCCATAAAGGACGTCCCGACGGACTTGAATGGTTGACTTGACTATCTGTCAGAACTCGCAGAGTTTTGACCTGTAAAGATTCCACTATGGGCTATTAAAGAGAGTAGGGAAGAACCCGGAGCGAAGTCCAGGACCCGGCCACTGACGGGGGGGGCGATTCTTCCTATTCTCATAAAATTCGCCGCGCACGCATTAAATGAATCTTGGGTGGCCTGCTCAAACTGTGTTTGGGCAGGTGTCGCTTTTGTATCAACACGCCCAAAGCAAGTTTGGGCGTGCCACCCGATTATATCAGTTTCCCATTGATGTGCGCGCCAGGTTCCCCAACCTGGCGCACCCGTCGGGAACGGGTTCCCGACGGCACAATGTGTCATACAAAAAAATAGGCGGGATCAATCAAAGGGGTCCCGCCCTACAAAATCATCTATCGAACTCGGTTTAATTTCCGCTTAGGGCATTCACATTATAAACCGTACCCAGATATCCGCCGTAGGTGCGTTTGAGTTCCTTGCGTAAGCGGATTCGCGCGCGATGCAGATACCATCTGACTGTCGCCTCAGGCATATCCAGTATCTCCGAGACCTCGTCGATCTGATGCCCCTCCAGGTCACGAAGTATAAAGGCCGCCTTCTGCTTGTCATTCAATGTGTCCGCAGCCTTCAGGATAATCCCGCGCAGCTTTTTGCGGTTCAGGATTTCTTCCGGATTATCCTCTTCGTTTTCCAGCGACTCGGAGTAATTGTCGATTAGCTCATGTTTATGGCGCTTGTGTTTGCGCATGAAATCAATCGAGGCATTCACGGTGATTCTATAAAGCCAGGTTGAGAACTTTTTGGTAATGTCGAATTTGTTCAGGTTCTTGGCAGTCTTCACGAAGACCATCTGCGCGATATCCTCTGCCTCATCATAATCGCCCACCATGCGAAACGCCACCGCCGCCACCTGGCGCTTGTAGCGCTCGATCAGGTCGTTAAAAGCAAGGTCCTCACCTTCGCGGATTTTCCTTATAATCTGAATCGTTTCATGCTCAAAACGCTCATTCGATTCAATTATATTTTTTTTGCCCTTGGGTCGTCCGCGGCCTTTGCTTTTCTTTTTATCTTTATCAGGTCCCGAGTTATCCGGCCTGTTTATCTTCATTATGCGACCTTTCTTGTCTCAATTCCAAGGTTCCAATTATTAGAACACTTGCCCCAGCAGACTGTTCCGTCATCCCCGTAATCATTGGAAACCTCAAATGGTTCCAATAAACCGAAGACCTGTGAAGATCAATGCTGGTAATTTAGATTCCCCATATATCTTTTCGGATTCGCAAAGCTAATAAATTATAGATATTTTGCAAATCCGGATTAAATCCATGGGTTTTCTACACAAAAAATCCAATTTGTTTCAGACTACGTAGTATATTTTCAGAAAATAGGGTACATTACAAGACAATACAGAATCTGTCCGGTATTATCTTAAAAAAATATAATGTTGACAATTTGTCAATTATTATCTGCAAGCCAGTTGCGGTTTAGAATGTAGTTCATGGGATTGATCCATTTGCCGTTGGATTTGACGGCGTAGTGGAGATGCGGTCCGGTGGATCTTCCGCTGTTGCCCATCTCAGCGATTTTATCGCCGCGCTTGACCTCCTGGCCGCGTCTTGCGGTGGCTTTCAGGATATGCCCGTAGTAGGTTTCGATGCCGTTGCCATGATCCAGGATCAGTGTGATACCCAGATGCCCCATTCGCCGGATCGCCTTGACCTTGCCATCAGCGCTGGCATAAATCGGTGTACCCTCGCGGTTGCAGATATCGATTCCGCTGTGCATCCGTTTGATTCCGGTGAACGGATCGGCACGCACACCAAAGCCGCGGGTGATATATCCCGAGGAGGGCATAATCGAGGGTGTGTGGTCAAGGTCTTCTTTCTTCTTAATCAGGGTATTATAAATCGTGTCGTACTGCTCGGTTTCGAAGGAGGAGAGACGCACCAGCTCATCCAGACGGTTTTCGGTATTGAACGCGACCTGTTTGGCGTAGCTGGGTGTTTCCTCCGGTTTGAAAACAGGTCCGCCGATACCCAGCGCCCTTTCCTGCTCATCCACCATCGGCAGGCTGAAAATCGTCCGCAACTCCTTTTCCTTGTCAACCATCAGACTGTAATCTTCTTTCAGGTTTTCGATTTCGGAGGAGAAGTAGGAGACACGTGAGATCAAAAACTCA